>DATCKU010000029.1:0-13287 GCA_036564245.1 Actinopolymorphaceae bacterium | reverse complement strand
AGGTTGGGCTCGGATGCCGCGTCGAGTGACCGCTCCTTCGTCGCCGGCCCGTCCTGGACGAGCACGTCGATCGTCTTGTTGCGGAGCACGGCATCCACCTGTGCCCGGCCGACCAGTGTGATCGCCTCCCCGGCCAGTCCTCCTGCCGCGTCGAGAAGCTCCCACCGCTTGGTCAGGTGGTTCCAGACGTAGAGCTGCAGCTCGTTGCGTCCGACGGAGCGACCTGACCACACGATCTCGATCTCCTCGGTCGTCGGCAGGTCACGGACCGCGAGCTCGTACCTCTGGTACGGGAACTTCTTCGTCGACGTGGTGACCAGAGGCTTCTCGGTGCCGTCGAGCGGTATCTGAGGTCTCGGGACCTGCTTCTCTTTCTTGGGACGGCGTTCCACCGGTGGCGCTGCCTCGGTGGCCCCGCTGAATGCGTTCGTGGCATGCGGGTCGATGACGAGCCGCTCCGCACCGCGGAAGGTCACCGAGACCTCGTCCGACGTGGTGTGTCGCGCCTTGACGCGCAGCGCCACCTCGCTGCCCGGCTGGGTCGAGCCGTTCGCAGGAGACAGCACCGCGGGTGGCAGGGCGCGTGGCTTCGGGTCGACGGTGACGGGTCGCAGCTCCTCCTCCGGCAGATCTGCGGGATGACGCAGGTCGTCCGGAACCTCCCCGGGTGTGCGTGGGGCGTGGACGAAGTCGAACGCGTCGACGCCGGTCGCCTGGAACCGCTGCCAGCTGTCGCCCTTCTCGGTGTCGGCCAGGTTGGACAGGAAGGTCCCCTTGGCGCACGCGTTGTACGGCGTCACGGCTGTCGTCCCGCTCGTGTCGACTCCCGCGCTGTCGACCGCCTTCCCCTGGGCGTCGTACACGATCAGCCCGAAGTTCACCGTCTGGATCCGTCCGGTGCCCTGGCTGCTGCCACCCAGGTCCACGGTGTAGGTCGCGTCGAACTCGCCGGCCTGGTGCAACGGCGAGCCCTCACGCACCGCGAGGAAGGTCTCGCCCGGATCGAGAGTGTGCGGCCCCAGGTCGGCGATCATCGGCTGCGGGTGTCGCCGGCCGTCGTTGGTGCAGTGGTGGATGCTCCAGCCGTCGAGCGACACGGGAGCGTCGCCGTAGTTGGCCAGCTCGACGAACGTGTCGATGTGACCGGCCGGACCGCTGTGTGCGAACTCGCTGATCCGCACCGCCCCGAACCGGAAGGGGTCGGACTCGACGTCGGCGTCCGGAAGCTCGGACAGGTCCTCTGGGAAGTCGTCCGGGTCAGGTGGCGTGTGCTCGCCCGGCGTACGTGGCGCGCGGACGAAATCGGCAGCGTTGTCGCCCGTGTCGTCGTGTCGCTGGTAGCTTTCGCCGAACCCGTAGTCCAGCCGGTTCGGCAACGCCCGTCCCCGCGTACACGGGCTGTCCGTCGGCTGCTGGTGGTAGCCGTCGGTCTCGTAGACGCCCACCGCGTCCCGGATCTGCCCGCTCGCGTCCTCCACCATGGCACCGAAACCGAGCTCGTCGAGGTCAGTCTGGTAACGCACGGTGGGCACGTCTGAGGGCAGCTGCACCGACGTGTGCGCCGCCACCGCGACCTCGCCCGGCTGCAGCACGGTCCCAGCCGGGAACGTCCCCTGCAGGTAGCTCGTCAGCCGTCGCCCGGTTTCCGAGCAGCGGTAGACGCGCCATCCGCTCACGTCTACAGGCGCGTGGCCGGCGTTGGCGAGCTCGACGAAGTCGTCGGAGTCACCGCCCGGTCCGCCGTTCGCAAGCTCGCTGATCAGCACGTCGCTGGGCTGGATGCCCGGATCGGGCTGGGTCGCGTTGGCTGCCTTGGGGGTACGCGCAGCCGTGATGAAGTCGCTCGCCTCACCGGTTATCGCCACGCGCTGGTAGCTCTGACCCCGTCGGTAGTCCAAGGTGTTGGGGACCTGCACCAGACCGCAGTCGCTCACGGTCGGCTTGGCGTAGACCGCGATCGCATCGACCAACCGCCGTTGATCGTCTGCGAGGTAGGCGCCGGCGCCCGTGTCTGGCAGACCGAACCCGGAGAGGAACAGTCCGTCGACCTCGTCGGCGAGCGTCGAGTCGGGGTGGGCGACGAGGTAGGTCTCACCCGGGTCGAGGGTCACGCCGCTCAGGAGCGGTACGACCGGGTTACCGTTGCGTCCGGCGCTGGTACCACAGGTGTAGATGCCCCAGCCATCCAAGTCGGCTGGTTGGTCACCGAAGTTGGCGATCTCGATGAACTCGTCGACGCCACCGCCGGGTCCACCGTTGGCTATCTCGCTGATCCGTACGTCCGGGCCCGGTGATCTCTCGCGAGCAACCGATGGCGTCGACAGTGCTGTACCCCCACGGCCACCAACAGGCAGCAGACGAGAGCCGTTCGGGTCATGACACGCCATACAGCCATCTGGGCCTCCAGCGCCATACGAGCTCTGTCGTGAGAATGCGGCCACACGCTAGGGCCAGCGTGATCGACTATCAATACGCGATTAGCAATGCATGCATAAGAGATCACCGAATACGGCGACTTTGGCCAGCTGGCCAGGCACAGCCCAGGCATTCTTGACGGTCAGTTCACGCTTGACACGCCCGTAAACTTCCTCATGTGGGCGTCACGCTGCAGCAATTGGAGTTTTTCCGAGCGGTGGTGCGCAACCTGTCGTTTTCGCGCGCCGCTCGGGAGCTCTACACGTCGCAGCCGTACGTCTCCAACCAGATCCGCAGGCTCGAGGACCACTACGGCGTCCCGCTCTTCGTACGCTCCCATCCCAGGATCGCGCTCACTGAGGCCGGCGAAGTGCTTCGCGAGCGGATCGAGAAGATCCTGGACGATCTCGAGGAGCTGGAACAGGTCGCCCAGCAGTTCAAAGGATTGCACTGCGGGACGATCCAGCTCGCCGCCACCGAAAGCGCCGGAAACCACGTCCTTCCCGAGCTGATCTCCAGCTTCAACAAGCATTCGCCGGAAATCGTTGTGCACGCCCGGGTCGGCAACACCGAAGACGTGCTGGAGTGGCTCAGCTTGGACGAGGTCGAGATCGGCATCAGCCCACGCAAGCCCGACAACGGCAACCTCACCGCCGAGCCGTTCTACCGTGAGCGCCTCATCGTCATCTATCCTTCACATCTCGATCTCCCCGACCCGCTGCCCGTCGAGACCCTGGCGAAGCTGCCAAAGGTCGCCCGCGAGGACGGCTCGCTCACCCTCGCGAAGATGCGTGAGGTCCTCGATCTCGTGTCGTCCGGCACGGACTTCGTGGCGCAACTCGGCGGCACAACCGCGGTCAACGAGGCGGTCGCAGCCGGTCTCGGCGTCTCGTTGGTCCCTGAGCGGTCGGCGCGAGCGTGGCTCGAGGCAGGCTCGGTACGCATGTGCAACCTCGAGGGCCACCGCCTCTACCACTCGTTCTACCTTCTCTACTCCCAGCAGCGTTACCTCACGCCTGCTGCACGGGCGTTCATCGAGCATCTGCGCCGCTCCGCGCGCCATCAGGATCGAGACTGAGCCGTCCCAACGCTTCCCGGTCGAGGTTGAGTGATGAGCCTTGCGCACATCCTTGACAGGTGCGCTGGCGCGGGCTCTGTCCGGTTCACGAGGGGTTCGCCGACCCCTTGCCCTACGGTTGTCGCCCAGTATTGGGCTATTCGCGATTGCGCATTGCGTACGTCGTGCTCCCAACGGAAGGCTCGGATTGCGGTGACCGCCTTCCACCCGGCATGCGGTCACCTGTTGCCTGGCAGTAGAGGAGCAGCGAATGGGGGCGAGTACGGCGCAGACACAGGTCGACATCTCACTCGCGGTGTACGACAAGGGTGCCGTCACGATCGAGCGCCTCCAGTTGCCCCCGCGCGGCCCAGGAGAGATCGATGTGGCCATCACGTCGGCCGCCATCTGCGGTTCGGACCTGCACACGGTGCTCGGCCACCGCGAGACGCCTGAGCGGACGGCACTCGGACACGAAGGGGTCGGCCGGATAACCGACGTCGATCCCGACGTGGTCGACCTCCGCGGTGCCACGCTGCGGCCTGGCGACCGTGTGGTGTTCGCGTTGTTCAGCTCATGTGGCAGCTGCGACCGGTGCACTGCCGGGCTCCCCATGAAATGCCGCTCCCTCGTGAAGTACGGCCACGAATCGGTGTTGAAACCGCCCCATGCGACCGGCACGCTGGCCACCGGGGTGAGGCTGCTCCCCGGCGTTCCGGTCGTCCGCATCCCAGACAGCCTGAGCGACTCCGTCGTCGTCTCAGCCGGATGTGCGGTCGCCACAGCGGGTGCCATCATCGCGGCGGCTGGCCCGCTTGCTCCCCGGACCCGGGTTCTCGTCTTCGGCGCCGGAGCCGTTGGGGCGTACTGTGCGGCGATGTTGACCAGCCTGGGCTGCATCGTCCAGGTCCGAGAGCCCTCGGCCGAACGGCTCGCGATCGTGGAAGAGTTCGGCGCGACCGCCGCCCACCCCGACGCCGAGCCGTTTCCGGTGGTGGTCGAGGCCTCAGGAAGTGCCACGGCATTCGTCGAGGCCCTGCACGCCACCGACATCGGTGGCCGCGTGGTGGCGGCTGGCTCGGTCAGCCCGGGTCAGTCCACGGCGTCCATCGACCCTGCGTTGCTCGTGACCCGCCGGATCACCGTGTCTGGCGTACACAACTACACGATCGACGACTTCCGTCGCGGCGTGGACTGGCTGCTCGCTCACGGCCGCGACCTCAACCTGGGTCGGCTGCTCTCTCCCCCGCTGCCGCTCTCAGCCGCCGCCGAGGGATTTCGCCAGATGCAGACGGGCCGGTACCCGCGGGTTCTGATCCGGCCCGATCTCACGGAGGCAGCGCAGTGACGTTCCCACCACAGGAAGACCAGGACGGGGAAGGTGACACCGTGAACGACGGCATAGCGAGCATGGACGACCCCGATCTCCGGCGCAACTTCGTCGGGGGCAGCTGGCGACCCGCGCGCTCGGGTGCGACCCGGCCCAACGTCAACCCTGCGGATGTCACCGACGTACTGGGAGAGTTCGCCGAGTCCGGCGCCGCGGACGTCGCCGCAGCGGCGGAGGCGGCCCATGACGCGGCGCCTGGCTGGCGAGCACGAGGGCCCATCGAGCGGGCCGAGTTCCTCGCCCGCGCCCAGACTCTCCTCGCCGAGCGAGCCGATGCGTTCGCCCAGGTCATCACCCGTGAGCAAGGCAAGCAGATCGCAGAGGCCCAGGGCGAGGTCAAACGCTCGCTCGCGATCCTCGACTTCACACGGGGTGAGGCCCGCAGGCTCAACGGCGTGAACACTCCCGCCGAGGACCCACGGACGCTCGCGCTCACCCGCCGCGTGCCGATCGGCGTGGTCGGCTTGATCACGCCCTGGAACTTCCCGCTCGCCATCCCGCTGTGGAAGGTGGCACCGGCCCTGCTCGCCGGCTGTACCGCCGTGCTCAAGCCATCGCCTCTCACACCGCTCACGGCTGCCTTGCTGGTCCAGGTCTTTCACGACGCTGGCCTGCCAGACGGCGTGCTCAACCTCGTGCAGGGCGACCGCGAAGCCGGCGAGGCCCTGGTCGCCGATCCTCGGGTGGCTGGCATCTCGTTCACCGGATCGCTGGCGGTCGGCCAGGCGATCCACTCCGCCGGCGCGTCCAGGCTGTTGCGGACCCAGCTGGAGCTCGGCGGCAAGAACGCGGTCGTCGTCCTCGCCGACGCCGACCTCGACCGGGCGGCCGAGGCGATCGTCTTCGGGGCGTACGGGCAGGCGGGCCAACGCTGCAGCGCGACCAGTCGGGTCGTCGTGGACGTCGCGGTCAAGAACGATTTGCTGGAGCGGATCGTCCAGCGGGTGAAGGCCCTGCGAGTAGGTCCGGGCACCGATCCGGACACCGACGTGTGCCCGGTCGTGAGCGAGGAGCGGATGTCGGCCTGCCTCGCGGCGATCGAGCGGGCCACGCGCGACGGAGCGCAGGTAGCGGTCGGCGGATCACGCGTCGTCGACGGCGTCCCACGCGGCTACTACCTGCAGCCGACCGTGCTGCACGATGTCGTCTGGGACAGCGAGATCGCACAGGAGGAGATCTTCGGCCCGGTCCTCGCCGTCGTCGACGCCGACGGCTTCGATGATGCCGTCCGGATCGCCAACTCCGTGCGGTACGGCATGTCCGCGGCGGTGTTCACGCGCGACCTCTCCCGGGCGATGGAAGCGGTCGAGCGCCTGGAGGCGGGCATGGTGCATGTGAACCGTCCGGGTGTCGGTGCCTACGCGCACCTGCCGCATGTCGGCACCAAGCTGTCACAATACGGTCCTCCCGAGTGCTCTCCCCAGGTATGGGACTTCTACACAGAGTGGAGGTCTGCCTGCATCAGCTACTGACGATCCGCCTTCACGCAGGACCAACAACTCAGGAGTGCCATGACGAGCCCGCTTCGGATCAACGGACGCGAGTACGCCTTTCCCACCCAACCTGTCGTCGTCGTCTGCATCGACGGAAGCGAACCTGCGTATCACGAAAAGGCCATGGCGGCTGGCCGTATGCCATACGTCGCGTCGTTGTACGAGCAGGGCACTCATCTCATCGCAGAGTGTGCGATGCCGTCGTTCACCAACCCCAACAACGTGTCGATTGCGACCGGCGTGCCCCCGAGGGCTCACGGCATCCCCGGCAACTACTTCTACGACCCCGAGCAGGGCGCCGAGGTCATGATGAACGACCCGCGGTTCCTTCAGGTGCCCACCATCTTTGCCGCATTCGAGAACGCCGGCGTCGAAGTCGCCGTGGTGACCGCGAAGGACAAGCTGCGCCGGCTCCTCGGTGCGGGACTGCAGAAGGGCATCTGTTTCTCGGCCGAACGCGCCGACGCCACCACAGTCGAGGACAACGGCATCACGGACGTCCTGGACCTTGTCGGCATGCCGTTGCCGTCGGTCTACAGTGCCGAGCTCAGCGAGCTCGTGCTGGCGGCCGGGGTTCGGCTCTTGCGCGAGCGAGGACCTCGTCTTGTGTATCTCTCGCTCACCGACTACATCCAGCACAAGTACGCTCCGGGCACCACGCAGGCCGATGCCTTCTACGCGATGCTCGACCGCTACTTCGCCGAGCTCGACGCCACTGGCGCCATCCTGGTCATCACGGCCGATCACGGCATGAACGCCAAGACGACACCTGACGGCAAACCGCAGATCGTCTATCTGCAAGAGCAGCTTGACGACTGGCTGGGCCCGGGGCGCACCCGGGTGGTCCTCCCGATCACCGATCCCTACACGGTTCACCACGGCGCACTGGGGTCGTTCGCCTTCCTGCACGTCGATGCGGACGTCGACGACGCCACTCGCGACAGCATTGCCGCACGGATAGCCGGTCTCCCGGGGGTCGCCGAAGTCGTCGAGCGGTCCGAGGCGTGTCGCAGGTTCGAGCTTCCGTACGAGCGGATCGGCGACTTCGCTGTGATCGCCGACAAGCATGTCGTGCTCGGCACGTCTGCCGACCGGCACGACCTGTCCACCCTCGACCGGCCGCTGCGCTCACACGGCGGCCTGACCGAGCAACGGGTCCCGATGATCGTGAACCGGAAGGTGACCGTCCCCGAGGGTCATCGGCTTCGGAACTTCGACGCGTTCTGGCTGGCGCTCAACTACGCCTCACCTGTCACCTCGACATGACCACGTTCGGTGGGCTTTCGACTTCCTCCGATGCCTTCACGCCATTGGTCGGTACGACAAACGTGCCGGTCGTCGTGGTCACCTATGGTCGTCCGAGAGCGGCGGATCCGACTCCGATGTCGGCGTCTCCCGCGCCGGACCCGTGACAGCGCCCCAAGGCCCCGTCACACTTCTCGGGGGTACGACGATAACCGGGCAGTGGGCGTTGTAGAGCAAGGTTTGGCTGACCGAACCCAACAGCAGTCCGGTGAAACCGCCTCGTCCACGGCTCCCCACCACGAGGAGCGCAGCCTCGTGGGAGAGGTCGATGAGGACCTTGGCGGGATGGCCGGCGACGACGCGCTCTTCGATCGCCACGTCGGGGTAGGCTCGACGCCACTCGGTCAACGCGTCCCTGATGACGCCGAAGTCGGCAATCGTGTCGCGCTGCTGGCCTAGGAGCTTGCGAGCCTGCCTGCCGCGGTCGGCCGACGTCACAGTGACAGCGAGAAGCCTCGCCCCTCGTACAGCCGCCTCCCACAGGGCGACCTTCACCGCTGCACCGGACACCGCCGATCCATCCACGCCGACGACCACCAGCCCGGCGTCGCGATCCGGCGATAGCGTGTCACGCACTACTGCAACGGGCGCATGGGACTGGCCCAGAAGCTCGACGGTTGGCGAGCCTGCCACGACGTCGGCCATCAACGTCTGCTGGGACGCCCCGACTACGACATAAAGCGCATGCCGACTCTCGGTCCGAAGCAGGGCTACGGGTAGCCCGGGCAGGATCTCTGCCTGGATGTCGAGATCAGGCGCGACCGACCGGGCTGTCTTCACCGCCTCCGCAAGCACCTGCTGAGCATGGGCACGCAACCCACCTTCCGGACCCATGCCGCGAAAAACCGGCGGCAGCTTCACCATCGGCCAGACATACGGGTGAATCACCCGAAGCGCTACATCGTGGAGCATGGCCTCGGCGGCCGCCCATCTCACCGCCTCCAGGGCGGCCGAGGAGTCGTCCGCACTCACCACGACCGGACGGCCTACCTCGCGAACTGACCCTGCCACGCCTCCACCTTGGGGCCTAGCGTGCAGGTTGTCCAGAACCATCGGTCCCGCTTGCGCCTGGCCAGCACGCTCCCACGAGCTGCACGAGGTGCAGCCCGTGCGTGTCATACCCTCGGGGCAAGGCGACGGGCACATGGTCAGTTCGAGCGGCGCAGCCGACGTTTCCCGACAGATCGGCCGGACTCGGAGTTCTCGCTGATTCCTCCTTCCCGCGACTTCCGGCAGCTGGACCCGAGGTCCCTCCTTTGGCGGATAACCTTTTGGTGGTGCACATGTCCGGTCGACGCGGACCGGAACAACGTTTCGTTCTCGAGGTCTTAGTCGCCGCAGGCCTGTGCAGGCCTTCCGGACTGGCTTTACGGGGGTTGTCGACATGGCACTTCGGGGGCAGTGGATTCTGTCGGCACGCACTATCGGTTTCCTTCTGACCATCTCGCTCCTCGTTGCTGGTTGCCTGTCGACTGGCCGGGACCGGGATACGAAGGTGACGATCACGCCGGAAGACAACCGGGTCGGGGTCCGGTTGGATTCGCCCGTCAAGGTTTCGGTTTCGGACGGAAGCACGCTCACCCGAGTACGCGTCACGACACCTGACGGGCGTACCGTCAAAGGGAAGCTGAACTCGGCCAAGACCGGATGGACGTCACTCGAGGCGTTGTCTCCCGACACCGTCTACCGAGTCAGCGTGAACGCCACCAACCCAGACGGTGCGCCGCGTCATGTCACGCAAACGTTCAGCACCATGGCGCCCCGGCGGGTGCTTGCCACGAAGATCACACCCGAGCAGGGCAGTCGAGTAGGCGTCGGCATGCCGATCGTCCTGTCCTTCGACTCGCCCGTCACCAACAAGGTGGACGTGGAGAAACGACTCGACGTCGAGACGTCTGTGCCGATCGAGGGAGCCTGGAGCTGGGTCGGCGACAGCGAGATCCACTACCGGCCCCGCACGTACTGGCCGCCCAAGACGCAGGTCACTGTTAGCGCCAAGCTTCGTGGTGTCGACGCCGGCAAGGGCGTCTGGGGAACCGAAGACCTGGTACGCAACTTCCGCATCGTCGACCGCTCCGTGGTCACGAAGGTCGACCTCGTCGACCACCACGCTCGGGTCTACATCGACAACAAGCTCGCCCGGACCATTCCGGTCACCGGTGGCATGCCGGGCTGGGAGACCCGCAACGGTACGAAGGTCGTCCTGGAAAAGCAGGAGTACCTGCTGTTCACCAACGAGGCGATCGGAGCGCCGGAGGAATACGAGCTCACCTCCCGATGGGGTCTGCGCCTCACCTGGACCGGAGAGTTCATCCACGATGCCTCGTGGTCCGTCGGATCCCACGGCTATGCAAATGTGAGTCACGGCTGCGTCGGCATGAACCTCGAGAACACCGAATGGCTCTGGAAGCACTCGACCGTCGGTGACCCGGTCGAGGTGAAGAGCCCGGACGGCGACCAGATGCCCGTCACCGGCAACGGTTACGGCGACTGGAACGTCCCCTGGAAGGCGTGGAAGGCAGGCAGCGCGCTGAGCTGACTCCCGATCCCAGCCAACCGAGCGCCAAGCGCTCGTAGCCAGGCGTCCGACCCAGTTTCACAGCAGGTAACGCAACCAGAGGTAGGGAAGGCTGAGCAGGACCGTGACCCCTGCGACGACCAGCCCGTACTTCGTGAACTCCCAGAAACTGATGGGGTGCCCATTGCGCTTGGCGATGCCGAGGACGACGACGTTGGCGCTTGCGCCGATGGCCGTGGCGTTACCACCGAGGTCCGCCCCGAGCGCAAGCGCCCACCACAAGACCTGCTCCCCCGCGAGCGGTCCGGAGTCGACGAGCTGTGCGACGACCGGGCTCATCGTGGTGACGAACGGGATGTTGTCGATCAGCGCGGAGAGGACCGCCGATCCGAACAGCAGGAGGAGGACGCCACGACCCGCGTCACCACCCGTCGCGGCAGTGAGTTGGCGCGCCAACGTATCGATGACGCCCACCTTGACGAGTGCGCCCACCATGATGAACAGGCCGGCGAAGAACAGCAAGGTCTCCCACTCGACGTCCTCCATGTACGCGCTCGCGGATAGCTGAGTGACCAGCACAAGAAGACCTGCTCCCAGCAGCGCGACGATCGAGGGCTCGACGTGAAGGACCGAGTGCAAGACGAAACCGGCGAGGACCGCAGCCAGCACCACCAGACTGCGCCGAAGCAGCTTGAGGTCTGAGATGGCTTCCCGCTCGTTCAGCTCCATCACCGCGGCGACACGTTCTGGGTCGACGGTGAAGTCCTTGGCGAACAACACACGGGCCAGTACGAAGAACACCACGAGCAACAGGGCCGCCAGTGGCGCCAGGTGGATGAGGAAGTCGTTGAAGCCGAAGCCGGCTCGGCTGGCGATGATGATGTTGGGCGGATCGCCCACCAGGGTCGCCGTACCGCCGATGTTGGAGGCAAGGACTTCTGCGACCAGGAATGGCACCGGTCGCAGTCCGAGCCGCTCGCACACCAGGATCGTGACCGGTGCCACCAGCAGGACCGTGGTGACGTTGTCCAGAAGGGCGGACGCCACAGCTGTCAGGAGGCAGAGCAAGACCATGAGCCGGTACGGCGCACCTCGCGCCCGCTTGGCGCACCAGATCGCGAGGTACTCGAACACTCCGGTGTGCCGCAGCACACCGACGATGATCATCATGCCGAGCAACAGGAAGATGACGTTCCAGTCGATACCCGTGTGCTCGGAATAGAAGATGTCGTGCGCCCCGACTACGCCAACGCTTGTGACGATGGCCGCCCCTGCAAGAGCGACGGCGAACCGCGGCAGCTTGTCGTGGACGATCAAAAGGTAGGCCACGACAAACACGGCGACCGGTATCCAGCCGCTCATCGGCCGGACACCACCACAACTCGGATATCCGCCATGGGAAGCCTTTCGTGGTCGTACGTCGTCACGACAGAGCCGACCAGACTTCCCGGCACACCCGGGTACCGACTATACCCGACCAGGATGGATGGGCCGGAGCGCGCTCGCTCTTTGCGTACTGTCCTCTTGTGATCTGCGGGTATTCCAGGCAACGGCAGCGATGCCCGACCGCGTTTTCATAGCCTGGGAAGGGGTGCCCGTTCAGATACTGCGCGTCTGCGCAGCACCCACGATGGTCTGGTTGGTACCAAACGCTCCACGCTGTCCATGCGCGGGACGTGGCAGCCCGTTCCCAGTGCCCGCTGCCTGGAAGGAAGGATCGTCATGACATCGACATTCGCGATCGGCGGTGAACTCACCGTCAACCGGCTGGGCTATGGCGCCATGCAGCTCACGGGTCCAGGCATCTGGGGGCCACCACGAGACCACGAGGAGGCGATCCGGGTGCTGCGACGCGCCGTGGAGCTGGGCGTGAACCTCATCGACACCGCCGACTCCTATGGCCCGTACGTCTCGGAGGAGCTGATCCGGGAGGCGCTCCATCCGTACCCAGACGATCTGGTCATCGCCACCAAGGCCGGCCTGGTGCGGCCAGGGCCGAACGTCTGGGTACCCCTGGGACGCCCGGAGTACCTGCGGCAGGAGGCTGAGATGAGCCTGCGCCGCCTCGGCGTGGACACGATCGATCTCTTCCAGTTGCACCGGATCGATCCGACCGTGCCGCTCGCCGACCAGCTGGGTGTCTTCACCGAGCTCCAGAAGGAAGGCAAGGTGCGCTACATCGGGCTGTCCGAGGTGACCGTCGACGAGATCCGACAGGCAAGGCAGCACGCTGAGATCGCCACCGTGCAGAACCTCTACAACGTGACCAACCGACAGTCCGAGCCGGTCGTCGAGTACTGCGAGGCCGAGGGGATCGGGTTCATTCCGTGGTTCCCCATCGCAACAGGAAGGCTCGCACGACCCGGTGGTCCGCTGGACGCGTTGAGCGCGCAGACCGGAGCGACACCCGCTCAGCTCGCACTGGCCTGGCTTTTGCACCGCTCCCCTGTCATACTCCCGATTCCAGGGACCTCATCAGTCGCCCACCTGGAGGAGAACATGGCGGCTGCGAACATCAGGCTGAGCGATCAACAGTTTGCAAGTCTCTGAACCGGCTTCAGCGGAAGCTCGCCGGCGTCGACTGGTCGTGGCGAGGCGCCGATGACCTGGAGCCCGACCCTCGCCACCCACTTCACCGGCATCTCGGTCGTAGGGCATGGCGTCGTCAACGCCGCCCCAGACCGTGCCATTTTCCTGCTCGCCGCCGTCGCCGTCGCGGACACTCCCGACACAGCGATGAGTCAGGCCAGTACGACGATGCAGGCGGTGATCCAAGCTGCGGAGCAGACCGGTCTCCCTGCCGCTGTTCGGCAGACCACGACGATCCACCTCACACCGTGGCGCATGCACGAGAGCAGACCTCCGCAGTACCGCGCCAGTCAGCACCTGCGTCTTCTGGTACGTGACGTCGACACCGCAGGCTCCACCCTTCGACGTCTGCTTGCCGCTGGCGGCAACCACGTCGAGATCGAGCATTCGTGGCTCGAGCTGGTCGACAGGCAGTCAGCCGTCGACCAGGCACGGGAGCTGGCGATGGCGGACGCCAGACGGCGGGCCGAGCAGCTGGCTCGACTGTCCGGACGTCCCTTGGTGCGGTCGTCGCCGTACG
>DATCKU010000028.1:0-7080 GCA_036564245.1 Actinopolymorphaceae bacterium | reverse complement strand
GTCATCGGAATATCCCCTCGCGCAAAGCGACCGCGACCGCACCGACCCGGTCGTTCACGTCGAGCTTGCGGAAGATGGAACGCACGTGGGACTTCACCGTCTCTTCGCCGATCACGAGCTTGCTGGCGATGGCGCGGTTGGAGAGCCCAGCCACCAGATAGCCCAGGACCTCGCTCTCGCGTTGTGTGAGGCTGAGATGCGCGCCAGGCCAGAACTCGCCGGCGGACAACCGTGCAGCGGCGGCAACCGCCCGTCCTGCCATGCTCGGGTCGACGACGGTCTCGCCGGCAGCGGCACGCTCGATCTGGCGTACCAACTCCTCGCGGTCGATCGACTTGAGCAGGTAGCCGGCTGCACCAGCACGCAACGCTTGGAAGAGGTACTGCTCGTCGTCGTATGCACTCAACAGCACGACTCGTCGAGCCGGATCTGCCTCCACCAACCGCCGGCAGAGATCGAGGCCGCTGGTGGATCCACGAAGGCGCACATCGGAGACCACAACGTCCGGATCGAGCGAGGCCACCAGCTTCTCGGCATCCTCGGCACACACCGCCTGGGCGACAATGCGGACCCGGCCACGGAATCGGGCAAGCAGGGCCTTGAGCCCTTCGAGCACCATTTCGTGGTCGTCTACCAAGATGATGCGCAACGGCGGATCAGCCGTCGGTCGAGGCGGGGAGGTCCCCATGAGACCTGAGCCTAGGTGGGGTATGGCCTCCCTCGCCGTGCAAACGAGAAAGGTCGACAGCCGTCGCCTCGCCCGGAAGACCTGAGGCCAACCCCCACACCCACCCCCGCGTGGGGGATGGCCGCGGACGCTCGGCGGCTTAATGTCGACCCCAAGCTGTGGCACAGCCGGCCGGACCTTGTGCTTTCCGGGTACTTCCCGAAAAGCTGCCAAGCCGGCAGAAGCGCCGTTCGGGGGTGAGGGCGACATGCCGCACAAGCTGATCCGGATGCAGCGTGACGGTCACCGGGCACGATCGTCGAAGCGACCGGTCATGATCGCGATTGCCGGCGACAGTGCGGCCGGCAAGACCACCCTCAGCAAGGGCCTAGCCAGTCCGTTAGGTCCGGAACGGGTCAGCAGGATCTGCGTCGACGATTATCACAGGTACGACCGGGAGGAACGCAAGCAGCTTCCGTTCACGGCGCTCCATCCGGACTGCAACTACATCGAGATCATGGAGCAGCATCTGCAGCTGCTCGCCACCGGACAGCCGATCCTCAAGCCGGTCTACGATCACAACACAGGTCAGCTGATCCGTCCCGAGTTGGTCGAGCCGCGAGAGTTCGTCATCGTCGAGGGTCTGCTGCCTTTGCACTCTCGACTCACCCGGGCCTGCTTCGATCTCACGGTCTACCTCGATCCCCCGGAGGACATCCGGCGGGCATGGAAGATCAAGCGGGACACGCAGAAGCGTGGTTACAGCGTCGAGCAGGTGCTCGCCGAGCTCGAACGTCGCGAGCCCGAGTCGGCAGCGTTCATCAGACCCCAGCGGTCGTTTGCCGATCTGGTCGTCCGCTTCGCACCGGTAGAGGGGCGCGACGATCCTCCAGGCACACCGCTTTCAGCCGAGGTCACGCTCCGGCCGACGATCCGCCATCCTGACTTGCGACGGATTCTCGCCGAGAACGGCCAACGGGCCATCCACCTGCGGCTGGCGAGGGACGACGACGGGCTGCCGGTCGACGTCCTGCACGTGCACGGGTACGTGCCTCCCGAGGAGAGTCGCGTGGTGCAGAAGAAGCTCTGGTCGAAGCTCGGCCTCAACGGCGCGGATCCGGTGAAGTCGCTCGGAGACATGGGCAACGGCGAACGCAGCGAGTCGCTTGCGATCACCCAGCTCATACTCCTCCACCACATGGTGACCGCTCTCGAGTGATGCGAGCGTCGCGGATGGGAGTGGCACATCATGACCGACAACACGTCCGACGTCCTGGTCACAGGAGCGACCGGCTACGTGGGCGGTCGGCTCGTGCCTGAGCTCCTCAACCGCGGCATTGCCGTGCGAGTCCTCACCAGGTCGATTGGCCGGATCCGCGACCGCCCATGGTTCGGCGCGGTGGACGTGGTGGAAGGTGACGCGAACGATGCCAGCACGCTCGCCAAAGCCCTTGCCGGCATCCACACCGCCTACTACCTCATCCATGCCTTGGGAGCCGGAGGTGGCTTCGAGAGCCGTGACCGGGACACAGCCGCCAAATTCGCACGTGCTGCAGAGGAGGCTCGTCTCGGTCGGATCGTCTATCTCGGCGGGATCATTCCCAAACACGCGGGAAGGCTCTCGCCGCATCTGCGCTCGCGTATGGAGGTTGGCCACGTCTTCCTCACGTCGGCCACACCGACGATTGCCTTGCGTGCGGCGGTGATCCTGGGTTCGGGCTCGGTGTCGTTCGAGATGATGCGCTATCTCACCGAACGTTTGCCGGTGATGACCACACCGACCTGGGTTCGTACCAGGATTCAACCGATCGCGATCCGCGACGTGTTGTGGTATCTCGCCGAGTGCTTGAGGTTGCCACCCGAGACCAACCGCACGTTCGAGATCTGCGGGCCGCAGATCCTCACGTACCAAGAGATGATGTGCAGGTTCGCTGCAATCGAGGATCTGCCGAAGCGGCTCATCCTGCCCGTGCCGGTGTTGTCGCCGAAACTTTCCAGCTACTGGGTGGGTTTGGTCAGCCCGGTGCCGAGCAGGATCGCCAAGCCGCTGGTCGAGTCGTTGCGACATGAGGTGGTCTGTCACGAGGACGACCTCGCCGACATGATCGGAGAGCCACCAGGGGGTCGCCTGGACTTCGACACGGCAGTTCGGCTTGCCACTCGGCGAGTCAGAGAGGCGGAGGTCGCGGGCGCGTGGTCGTCGGTCGATCCGCAACCGACGCTCACCACCGCGCCGAGCGAGCCGCAACCAACCGATCCTCGCTGGGCCGGCGGAAGCCTCTACGTCGACCGTCACAGCCGCCCGGTCCTGGCGTCTCGGGAACGCCTCTGGTGGGCCATCGAGTCCCTCGTCGATCGTCTGGATCGGTGGCGGGTCGAAGCGCGGATTCCCGGTCGGCTGCTGAGGCTTCGAGCCGAGATGCGCCTGCCGGGTCGGGCCTGGCTCGAGCTACGCATCGACGAGGCCGGCCCCTGTCCCCGGCTGGTGGAGCGTCTCGTGTTCTGGCCGCGTGGACTGTCCGGTCACATCTGGTGGTGGCTGAGCCGCCCCATCCGCGCCGTTGTGTCGGAATGGAAGCTTCGCCAGCTCGTACGAGCTGGTGAGGGCGCCAGAGCTCGATGAGAGACCGACCCACCATCGTGTTGTTCACCCGCGACCTGCGGGTCCACGACCACCCAGGGCTGGCATCACCGCACTTTGGCTCGTGGTCGCTGGGGAAGGCAACGAAGTAGATCGAATCGCCGATGCCCCCACGCTCCTCGATAGCCCACTATGCAGTCTCCGCAGTCGTCCTCCAGGTGTGGCTCCGAAGAGAACACAAGGGCAGAGCGACCCAGGACCTCAGCCAGCCAGTGAATCCTCCCGTTTCGTTTCGGTGCCGGACCGGGCCCGCGTGAGGCACCGGCCGAGCCACCGCGACCGGCAGATCTACGCAGCGGATCCCGCCTCGGACGCGCCGTCTCCCAGAGGCTTTCGACCCGTCACGATCCGGACCGGCGGGAACATCTGCCAGTGCGGCCCCACCATTCGGACCTCCGACGCGCCGAGCCGGAGCAGAGCGTCGGCGTACTCCCGCAGGTGCTGGAAGTCGAGGATGGCGAACCGTCCGCCCGGCCGCAGGACGCGGAGGATCTCGCGCAGGGCCTGACTCCGCTCCGCGGCACTGGGGATGTTGTGGAGGGCGAGGCTGGACACGACGACGTCGAAGTCGTTGTCGTCGAACGGCAGGCTCCGGGCGTCCCCGTCCACGACGTCCACCCGGTCGGCCACCCCTTCGGCCCGGGCGTTCGCCCATGTCGCGGCAGGGCTGTTTCCCGACTGGTCACGGGTGCTCCAGATGTCGAGTCCGAGCGCCCGTCCCGTGGTCAGCCGTCGAGCCGCGGCGTTCAGCACGAGGCCCCGACCGCATCCGACGTCGAGCACCTTCTCGTCGCCGCGCAGGGCGACCAGGTCGAGCAACCTCTCCCGCTCCCGAAGCTTGCCGACCTTGCTGCTCCAGACCATGTACAGCGCCTCGGCGGTCACGGTCAGGAAGGCGAGCAGGAAAACGACGGCGACGCCGACCCCCAGCCACCGCATGTGGTCCGGAGAGACGAGCAGAGCCACGACCGCGATCAGCAGAAACCCGGCTCCAAGTATCGAGAGGTTGCGGACGACACCCGGGGCGTCGATACCGTAATCTCCCCGCCGACCCGACATGTGTTCCACCGGTTAGGCCTCCGCAGGACCAGTGTGCGTGGATACGCAGCATAGTGGGGCCCAATCCGCCACCGATCGTTGATCCAATTCGCGTCGCCTGGTAAGCCCGGCTGTGTAGAATGCCGAGCCATGACGTGGCGACATTGATCTTCTCGCTCGGCCTCCGCTCGAGGTCCGCCGGAGCGCGTGCAGTCTCCGCACCGTTCCAGCGAGCTCGACAGGACAGGCCACATGATTCGTCTTGCTTCACTCTCGCCTGCTCGCAGGCTTGCCATTCAGCTTTACGCGTACGCGTTCCTCGACGACTTCATCCTTCTCTATCCCTTCTACGCGCTGCTCTTTGCCGACACCGGGCTCTCGACCGCGCAGATCTCGTCGCTTCGTGATCTGGTCGCTCACCGACATCCTGGTGCAGGTTCCGTCCGGTGCCATCGCCGACGTCGTATCGCGCCGCCTGCTGCTCGTGATCGCACCGCTGGTCACCGGTCTGGGCTACACGCTGTGGACGATCCATCCGTCGTACATCTCCTTCGCCCTCGGCTTCGTCCTCTGGGGCACGGGCGGTGCTCTTCGAGATGGTGCTCAGGAGGCGCTGATCTAGAAGAGCTCGACCGCATGGAAGCAGCGGATCGTTACGCCCACCTGATCGGTGGTGCCCGAGCGCTCAAAACCGGCGCCTCGATGGTGGCAACCGCGATCGCCGCTCCCGTCATGGCCGTCGGTGGCTATCCGGCGATCGGCAGTGCGAGCGTGCTGGCTTGCCTGGCTGGCTCCGTTGTCGCGCTCACGTTTCCCGAGCATCGAGTACCAAGCCACGCGGCGCGCGACACACAGCCCGAAGGATTCCGCACGTACGTCGCCATGGTGGGTGACGGTGTGGGACACGTGCGTTCGTCGCGCGCGGTACGGCGGGCGGTCGCGTTGCTCATCCTCCTCGCGATGTATGGCGCCATGGAGGAGTACGTTCCGCTGCTCGCTGCGGACGCCGGTGTTGACGAGACCACGGTTCCCCTGCTGATTCTCCTGGTGTCTTTGGGGATGGCACTTGGTGGTGTGCTGGGCGGTTCAGCCGCACGCTTCACCTCAGCGGGCCTCGCCGGGCTGATCGCCGGTGGAGCGCTTGCCATGACAGTGAGTGCGCTAGCCGCCCATCCGGTCGGTTTCATCGGACTCGCTCTTGGCTTCGGGGCGTTCCAGATGGCGTCGGTGGCCGCGGATGCGCGGCTGCAACGCGCGATCTCCGGCTCTGCACGAGCCACGGTCACGTCGATGGCAGGACTTGGTCAGGAGGTCATCCAGATCGGGATCTTCGCTGGGTACGGAATCGCCGCGGCGCACGTAGGACACCCGATGAGCTTTGCTGGATTCGCTCTGCCGTATCTCGTAGCTGCTCTCGGACTTCTGGGCTGGATACTGGGGAGGCGCATGGTGACGCGCGCCAAGCCTCTGGCGACTCACGAGCCCCAACCAGAAGCACAGCAGCAAACTCGGGGCTAGTCCGAGCCCACTTCTCCAGCGTCGGCGGCCCGCCGGATCCACACCTCGGCCTCCTCCGTGCTACCTCGCTGCAACAGCAGGCGACCTAGGCTCGCCATCGCCGCGGCCTTGCCGGCCTCGACAGCTTGTCGAAACCAGGCCTCAGCTCGTCCAACCCGCCCCGGTCGCCAGCAGCCAACCCAGGCCCGTCATCGCCGCGTCAGGGCCCGAGATTGGCATCCGGACGCGTCCACGGTCAGCATGGGATTCCATCTCGACCCTGCAACATGCCGTTACATCGTTGCGTTCAACAAGGCTGACGAGAACGTTGCGCGTGCGCTCGAGGCGCGGCTCGGCGACTTCGTACGTATTTCCTGGGGGAATCGGCAGCGGCGCTGAGAGAACGCCTATTCCTCAAGTGGCAGAAGGTAGCCAAGCTCGCCACCTGCATCCGACGAACCGGGCGAGCGCGAGACCGCGACAGGCTCGCAGGATCGGCGTCGACTACCTACGTGTCTGCTGCAGTCGTCTTGCGCTTACGTTCGATACCTGCGAGGCGGCACAGGGCGTTGAATCCGTCGGGTGTGCCGGACCAGTGTTGGCGTACGGCGTCGATTCCCGCACGGCGGACGACTCTACGCAGCACGAGGGTGACGATGATGGCGTCGTCGGCGTAACCGAGGACGGGAACGAAGTCCGGGATCACATCGATGGGGACGGCCAGGTAAACCACGAGAAGCCCGAGCTGGATCCGCACGCCTTTCGGCAGCGAACTGTCGGCTGCGAGCCGACGCAGCAAGCGGAGCAGATCGGGCAGGAGGCGAAGCGCCTCACCCAGCAGCGGGCCTTTGGGCCGATTGAGCGCGAGAGCCAGGACGAGAAGGAGCCAAGCGACCAGGACCGCCGCCATGACTCCGACGAGGATCTCCCACCACACGCGCTGATGGTCCCTTCTGGCTAGACACTCCCCGTCGACGACTGGAGTCGGCCAGTCCGCAAAGGTCGCGAAACCCGCCCCCACGCTTCGCGCCACGTGCGTCGGCCACCGTGAGCGTCACGCTAACACCCACCACGGCAACGCGCCGCGGGTCTCAGCCTTGATCGAAACCACGCAGCATTGGTCGTCCCAGCTCGGAGTCGAACCTCCAGGCCTTCTCGAAGTCCCACCCCATGCCTTCGTACGTCGCCTGGCTCGCCGCCTCGGCAGCGGTCACGGTCCGTCCGTTGAGCGTGTCCG
>DATCKU010000027.1:0-176417 GCA_036564245.1 Actinopolymorphaceae bacterium | reverse complement strand
GGCGGGGAAACACCCGGACCCATACCGAACCCGGAAGTTAAGCCCGCCAGCGCCGATGGTACTGCACCCCAACGGGTGTGGGAGAGTAGGACACCGCCGGAACACACAACCGAGGGCCCCCGGGCCCTCGGCTATTTTTATAGGTCAGCCCTCGATTACATTCTGAGGAATGTTGGGTTCTCACACACGGTCGGCGCCAGTCGTTCGCTCGCGAGCTTGGTGAGGTTTCCAGTGGCGGAAGGTTCGGACGATCATCGTGCCGGGAAGCGTTCTGGCGACCGACGGCACAGTGGCAGGAGTGTCCGCAGAACGTCTTCAGGAGCCCAGCCAGGCAAGCGAGGAGGCCGAGGGGAGCCCGAGGACAAACAGGCGCGCGCCGTACGGCGCGGAAGGCCGCTCCGAAAAGACGGTGGTGTTCACCACCGGGCGAGACGCCCTGACACCTCACAGCCGAAGGACGCTGGCGCGCAGCGGCGACCCAAGCGGCCACCCATCCCGGATGACATCACGGGCATGGAGCTCGATCCGGGTGTCCGGCGTGAGTTGGGCAGTCTGTCCAAGGAGGTCGCCGAGCGGGTCGCCCGCCACCTGGTTGCAGCCGGGCGCCTCATCGACGACGACCCTGAGGCAGCGTTGGAACACGCGATGGCCGCACGATTGGACGGCTATCGCCTGGGTGTGGTGCGCGAGGCGTGCGGATTGGCGGCGTACGCCGCAGAGCGCTACGAGCAGGCATTGGCGGAGTTTCGCGCCGCCCGTCGCCTGACCGGCCGCATGGAGTACACGCCTTTGATGGCCGACTGTGAGCGGGGACTGAACCGTCCGGCGCGAGCCATCGAGCTTGCCCGCAGCGTGGACCGATCGCAGCTCGACGATGCGACGAGGATAGAGCTCTTGATCGTCGAGGCTGGGGCCAGGCGCGACCTTGGTCAGGTGGCCGCTGCGCTTGCTGTTCTCGACGTACCGGAGCTGCGAAGCGGGCCGAGCGGAACGACTACGGCCCGCCTGCGGTATGCGTACGCCGACACGTTGGAAGCCCTCGGACGGACCGAAGAGGCAGCGGAGTGGTTCGCTCGCGCTGCGACCGCCGACGTGGACGGGGAAACCGACGCGGATGCCCGCCGGCTGGCCCTGCGTGGGGACTGAACGGCTCGTCACGAGCCAGGGTGACCGGTCAAGTGTCACCGCGACCTGCCAAAGCCTTGAATCGCCCAATGAGGCTCGTTCGCGTGGCGTCCCAGTCGTTGATGACGACGGTGCCGCCGACGCCTTTCGGCGAGTCTGGAGCTTGGCGACAGGAGATGCCGTGCAAGGCGACGCGGGAGCTGGACGAGGAGGGTGCAGGCACCAAGTGGATCAACAGTCCCGGGTTGCGACGACGCGGAACGCGAGGGCGTGCGAGGGACGTGATCGACCTGGCCAAAACCGGGCAATGAGGCCCATCCTGGTGACAATCGCCACATCGATTGCTCAAATTCGGTCGGAAATGCACCGGAGTGCGCAGCTTCCCGCAAGAAAATCGGGTTACATCTTGACTCACGTGGTTCCCTCCGAGGCGGTCGACGGTATAGCTTCCGGGCAAACGTGAGCGACGCGGCCGGGTCGCCGTGTGTCGGCGTTCGACCGAGCCTTGACCCTGCACACCTAGCTGGGAGGTGAAGGTGGCTGCGACTGACCGTGGCCATGGCGCGCCGGTGACTGCGCAGCACGAGTCGCCTGGTGAGCGTTCGGAGCGACCGGCGGTGCTGCGGTTCGCCGCCAGCGGGACGACGCGATACGTCGTCGGGCGGATCTTGAAGGCGTTCTTCACGATCTACGTGGTCGCGACAGCTACCTTCTTTCTCCTTCGGCTCCTGCCGGGCAACCCTGTCGAGGTCTACATCAACCAGCAGATCGCGCAGTACGGCATGAGCTACCAGGACGCCGCGAACCAAGCCGCTGGGCTGTTCTCGTTCAACCCAGACGAGCCATTGCCTGTGCAGTACCTCAACTATCTCGCCGGCATGGCGCGTGGGGACTTCGGTGAGTCCCTCTTGTCGCCGGGCTCCTCGGTGCTGTCGCAGATCGGTGCATATCTGCCGTGGACGCTCTTCAGCGTCGGCACGGCGTTGGTGGTCAGCTTCCTGCTCGGCATCGGGCTCGGGATGGCGATGGCGTACCGCCGGGGCAGCGTCTTCGACCACGTGATGACGTTCTTCGCTTCGGTGACGCACTCGGTCCCGAACTTCCTGCTCGCCATGATGATCATCGTCTTCTTCGGCGTGCAGCTGGAGTTGCTGCCCATCGGCGAGATGCGCGGGTCCTACTCACCGGGCGTGACGCCGGAGTTCAGCATCGCGTTCGTCACCGACGTGCTGTATCACGCGTCGTTGCCGATGTTCGTCTACGTCCTCACGACCCTCGGCGGCTGGATGCTGGTGATGAAGTCGTCGACGATCGAGACGCTAGGCGAGGACTACGTGACGGTCGCCCGTGCACGTGGACTGACCGACCGACGAATCCAGTTCCAGTACGTCGGCCGCAATGCGATGTTGCCGTTGTTCACGAGCTTCGTCTTGTCGCTGGGATTCGTCGTCGGCGGGTCGATCCTGGTGGAGCAGGTCACGCAGTACCAGGGCATCGGCTTCTTGCTGTTCGAGGCCGTCAACCGGCGCGACTACCCTGTGCTGCAAGGGATTCTGCTGATCGTGACGACCTCGGTCATCGTCGCCAACCTGGCAGCCGACCTGCTGTACAGCCGGATCGATCCCCGGGTGCGGATTACTGGTAATGGAGGTCGCTCGTGACCCAGATCCTCGATCCGAGCGCGACGGAATTCAAGGCGCCACCTCCGCCCGACGAACCCCGCGTCGGAGTGTTCCGCACGGTGCTGCGGGCCCTGATGCGCAGTCGCACCGGCTTTGTCGGGTTCCTGGTCCTGCTCTTCATCGTGCTGGTGTGTCTCATCGGACCGTTCTTCACGCCCGACAACGTGCCGACCGACGTGTCGAAGCAGTTCGCACCACCGAGCCTTGCTCATCCCTTGGGTTTCGACAACGAGGGCCGTGACGTGTTGATGCAGGTCATCAACGGAGGCCGGCCGGTCCTCTTCGTCGGTTTCATGGCCGCCCTCATCTCGACCGTGATCGCCGTGGTGTTCGGTGCACTCGCCGCGTATCTCGGAGGGCGGGTGGACTCGTTGATCGTGACGGTGACCGACATCGTGCTCACCGTTCCCGGCATCATCCTGCTCGCAGTGCTTGCGGCCTTCTACCGGGTGGGCAGCTCCTGGGCACTGGCGGTCATCCTCGGTGTCCTGGGGTGGCCGGGCCTGTTACGTGCGGTTCGCGCTCAGGTGTTCTCGTTGAAGGAGCGCGAGTACGTCGAGGCGGCAAGACTGCTCGACCTCGGCACGACCCGCATCGTCATCCGCGAGATCCTGCCGAACATGGCGAGCTTCATCTTGATGAACTTCGTCATCGGCATGACGAACGCCATCTACAACCTGGCCGGGCTCTACCTGCTGGGACTCGCGCCCATGGAAGGCGACAACTGGGGAATCATGATCAATTTTGCCTGGACCAGGGGAGCGATCTTCTACCAATCCAGCTTCTTCTGGATCATGGGTCCGGTGCTCGCCATCTGCATCCTGCAACTGGCGCTCGTCACGATGTCGCGGTCCTTCGAGGAGATCCTCAACCCACGCCTGCGGCACAACTAGGGATCGTAAGGAGACACCGAAAGTGGAGCCGGAGATGTCGCAGAACGCGGCGAGCGCCGGGCCGGAGTCGCAGGAGCCCGGCGGCGGGGCCATCCTGTCGGTCCGGAACCTTTCCGTGGAGTACAAGACAGGTCAGAGGCCGAACGACCCGGCGCACCGTGCCGTACGTGACGTGAGCTTCGACCTGTATCCCGGTGAGAGCATTGCGCTCATCGGCGAGAGTGGCTGCGGAAAGACCACGCTCGGCTTGGCGATCCTTCGTCTCCTTCCGAAGCTCGGATCCATTCCCGCCGGCGAGGTGCTCTATCGGCGACGCGACGGGACGACGGTGGACGTGCTGCGGATGAACCCGGACGAGCTGCGTCGGTTCCGGTGGAGTGAATGCTCCATGGTCTTCCAGGGAGCGATGAACTCCTTCAATCCGGTGTTGCGGATCTGGGAGCAGATGTATGAGACGATCCGTGCGCATGACAGGTCGGTCTCGAAGCGGCAGGCGTACGAGCGAAGCGCGCAGGTACTCGAGGACGTCGAGCTCGACCCAGCACGCGTACTGAAGTCGTACCCCCACGAGCTGTCGGGTGGCATGCGACAGCGCGTCCTGATCGCCATGAGCATGCTGCTCAACCCGCAGGTTCTGATCCTGGACGAGCCCACCACGGCGCTTGACATCCTGACCCAGCGAGCGATCGTCGACCTGATCCACGACCTGCACGAACGACTGGACTTCGCGATGATCTTCGTGTCGCACGATCTCGCGGTTGCGGCCGAGCTCGCCACCAGGGTGGCCACGATGTACGACGGCGAGATTGTCGAGATGGGCGACGTGCGCGACATCTTCTACCGTCCGCAGCACCCTTACACCAAGAGTTTGATCAATGCGGTGCCGACGGTGGCGGAGAAGTCGTCGGTGCTGTCGGGCCCAGCGGGGAGTGAGAGCGATGGCTGAACTGTTGCAGCTCGACTCCATCACACAGGTGTTCAAGACTCGCCGTGGCGAGGTGCGCGCGGTCGACAACGTGTCGCTCACCCTTTCCGAAGGCTCGGTGTTGTGTCTTGTCGGGCAGAGTGGGTCCGGGAAGAGCACGACCGCGAAGATCGCCTCTGGGCTGTTGAGCCCCACGCAGGGAGCGGTGCGTTTCGAAGGCGAGGACATCTACGCGCGGGGCAAGGATCACAAGCGCCGCTTCAAGAAGTTCCGCCGGGCGGTGCAGTACGTACACCAGGACCCGTACGCCTCACTGAACCCGATCCAGGACGTCATGACCACACTGTCGGCGCCGTTGTGGCGACATCGGCTGGTCAAGACGAGGGCCGAGGCGCGGGCACGGGTCTGTGAGCTGCTGGCTCAGGTAGGCCTGACTCCAGTGGAGACGTTCCTGCCGAAGTTCCCGCACCAGATGTCTGGCGGTCAGCGCCAACGCGTCGCGGTCGCTCGTGCGCTCACGCTGGGCCCTCGGCTGATCATCGCCGATGAGGCCACATCGATGCTCGACGTCTCCATTCGTATCGGCCTGCTGAACATGCTCACCAAGCTGCGCACGGAGCTTGGCGTCGGCTTTCTCTTCATCACCCACGACCTCGCGATGGCCAAGCACTTCGGCAGTGACGGTGACATGGCAGTGATGCACGTGGGTCGGATCGTCGAGTTCGGCCCTACGCTCGACGTCATCGCCAATCCGCGCGATTCCTACACGCAGGCGCTCTTGGAGGCGATTCCTGAGCCAGATCCGGACCTGGCAAGACGCAAGCGCGCCGCGAGGATCGCTGCGCGTCAAGCCGCGCAGATCGGGGGAGACACGTCATGATCGGACCGAGCGTCGGACAGGCGGCGTTCCGGTGGGCGACGTTCATCGTCGTGCTGTCGGGGATGCTGTTGTTCGTCGTCCGACCCGGATCCGCAGAGTTTGTGATCACGGCGTTCATGTTCGCGGTCGGCATCGTGTTCGCGACCGTGATCGCCGTAGTTGTACGCATGAAACGGTAGTCTCTGGCTGGCCCATGGCGTTCCGCATGGACCATGCGGAGCGAACCCTGAGTGGGAGGAAGGTATGAACGACATGCCAAGTCTGGCAGCACGGGAGCTCTCGCGCCGTCGAGTGCTCGAGATTCTTGGGCTGAGTGCTGCGGGGGCGGCCACTCTCGCCGCGTGCGGAGGCGAGCGAGAGGACGGGACTGGGTCCGGCGGCGGCGGTGGAGGACCAGCGGAGTTCGCTGGTGCGTGGCCTTATCAAGTCCCGCCCAAGGGACACTTCAACCTGATGAGCGGTGTCACCGACTCGATCCTTGGCGGCGGCGCGTATCAGGACCTGCTCATCCTGCCGGGCGGAATGTACTACTGGGACGCCAAGGAGTGGGAACTCCTCCTTGCCGAGTCGTACGAAACCGACGAGGAAGCGCAGACGTTCTCCTACACACTTCGTTCCGGGTTGACGTGGAGCGACGGCAAGCCGATCACGGTGGAAGACGTCCTTACCACGTTCTGGTGCCTGCGCATCATGCGGAACGTGGTGTGGAACTACCTCTCCGGTATCGAGGCTGACGGAAACACCGTCGTCTTCCAGATGAACAACCCGTCGACGGTTGTGGAACGATACGTGCTGCGGCAGGGGATCTTCTCCTCCGCGACGTACGGTGAGTTCGCCCAGCGAGCGCAGGACCTGTTCAACAGCGGCAAAGACCTCGACAGCGAAGAGGGAGAAAAGCTCAACCAGGACCTGCAGAAGCTGCGCCCGAAGGAACTCATCGTCAGCGGGCCGTTCACGTTCGACTACCGCAGCATCACGAACGCACAGCTCACCCTGGTCAAGAATGACAAGGGTTACCTTGCTGACCAGGTGAAGTTCGACACCGTCACGTTGTTCAACGGCGAGACGCCGACCATCACGCCGTTGGTCTTGAACAAGCGGGTCGACTACGCGACGCACGGATTCCCGGTCGCGACCGAGCGCGAGTTCGAGAACAAGGGGATCCGTGTTCTGCGGCCGCCGGTCTACTCCGGTCCCGCGCTTTTCATCAACCTCGACAAGCTTCCGGAGTTCAAGGATCCCAATGCTCGACGCGCACTCGCGCATGCGATCAACCGGGATCAGAACGGCGCCGCAGCACTCGGTGACTCGGGTAAGGGTGTCAAGTTCATGGCTGGCTTCTCCGACATCCAGGTTCCGGAGTGGCTGAGCCAGGAGGAGCAGGATCGGCTCAACCCGTACGAGTTCGACCGGGACAAGGCGGCGTCGTTGCTCACCCAGGCGGGGTGGAAGAAGCAGGGGAACAACTGGGTCACGCCGTCGGGTAAGCAGGCGAGCTACGAGCTGATCTTCCCGGCGGAGTTCGCCGACTGGTCAGCCGCCGCTTCGGAGCTTGCGAAGCAGCTCACCGAGTTCGGCATCCAGACCAAGGGCCGGGGAGTCACCCACACCCAGGAACCGATCGACGTCGACAAAGGAAACTTCGAGTTCGCGATCCAGGGTTGGGGAAGCTCGTCCCACCCGCACCCGCACTTCGCGTTCGTGGCCGACTTGTTCACGCACAACATCCCGATCGCGAAGAACCAAGGCGGTAGGGGAAGCGCGTTCGAGCTTGTCCAGAACACCGAGGCGTTCGGACGCGTCGACCTGGAGAAGGTCGTGACCGAGGCCGGGCAGGGACTCGACGAAGCGGCGCAGAAGAAGAACGTCGCGACGGCGGCGATCGCCTTCAACGAGCTACTCCCGATCATCCCGCTCTTCGAGCGGTACGGGAACAACGCCGCCCTTGAAGGCGAACGAGTCAAGCAGTTCCCTGCTGACGACGACCCGATCCTTCGGAACTCGCCGTACGCCGACAACTTCGTCGTGCTGCTTCTGCTCACCGGCAAGCTTCTGCCGGCCTGAGCGGATAGCTCTACTAGCTGGGTCAACGGTGGGAATTCGGACCGTCCCAAAGGCGTGGCGGCCGAATTCGCCCACCGTTGATTCATGTCAGGCCGAGGTTCTCGCCCCGAACCACGCCTCTTTCAGGCTGGTCTTGGCCCCCATCCGAAGAATTGCTCCCTCGTAGATCCGGGCACCGACCACGACAAGCACGGCGATGGCAGCCAGCATGAGACACAGTGCCAAGGACGTCTCCCACCAGGGAGCTGCCTCGCGTGCCATGCGTACCGGCGCACACAACGCCGAGAACGGCGGAATCGTGCCGAGCAGTCGGGCTGCGAGCGTGTCGGGGTTGAGGTTGACGTAGACCGAACCGAAGATCGACAGCATCAGCACCGTGCTCGCCGGACCGATGACGTTCTGCAGCTCCTCTTGCCGGGAGACGCGCGCCGCGCTGGCGGCGAAGACCGAGCTGTAGAAGGTGTAGCCCAGGACGAACCACGCGAGGACGTATCCGATCGGCACGAGCAGGTCGGCGGTCACCGTCACCATGTTCGACAGGTGACCTAGTGCGAGCCCGAAGGCCCCGATCGCGATCAGCTGGAGGAGTCCGAGCAGACCGATCCCGAGGATCTTGCCGGCCAACAGCGGCCTGGTCGGGATCGCGGACAGGATGAGCTCGACGACCCGGCTGGACTTCTCCTCGACGATGCCGAACGCCACCCACATGCAGTAGCCGACGATCTGGCCGTAGAGGATGATGCTCCCGATGAACGCGATCTGACCGCGCTGCTCGGCCGCCGGGTCGGGTGGGTCCAGAGCGTCGACCTGGAGTGGTGCCACGGTCTGGGCGGCGCGAACGGCCTCGGGATCCAGACCAGCCTGCCGGAGCTGCTCGGCCGAAGCGACCTCGCGGTGTGCGTTGTTGAGGACGAGACCCAGCTGATCGTCGAGCTCGTCACGCACCACGATTGCGTTGTCGGTGACGTACGCGTCGAGCTCACCGGCTTTCAGCGCGTCACGCGCCGCCTCCTCGGTCGAGTAGTCCGCGCGCTCGATCGTGAGGTTCAGATGCTTGGCCTGAGCCTCAGCGGTGGAGGCTACGGCGTCGGCGTTCGGTCCTGCGAAGGCGACGCTGAATCGTCCGTTGTCGCCGAAGACCCGTGGCATGAAGAGCACGGCACCGAGGATCAAGAAGGTGATCAGAGTCGACATCCAGAACGACCGATCGCGCAGCCGCTCCCGGAGCTCGCGGCCCGCTACGGTGCGGACGGCCTGCCAGGTGGACAAGGGAGCGCTCATGCAGAAACCTCCGGGGTCTGGGCGGCGTTGCGCGAGAAGTCGGCCCAGCTCGTGCTGGTCCGGGTGGGACTCGACGGGGTGTCATCTGTGTCGGTGACCGCCTCCCGGAAGAGCTCGGCGAGCGTCGGGGTCAGTCGCCTGAACTCCAGAACCGGTCCGCGGGCTCGGGCGGCATCGAGCAGCACCTGACTGTCGGCTCCGTCCGCGAGCTCCACCAGGGTTTCTGTGAGGCCATCTCCTGCCGAGGCCTCGAAGATCGTGCGTCCGGCTGTGACGGCGGCGCTCCAGCCGGCGGGAGCACCGACGACAAGCCGAAACTGTCGTTTCTGGTGCTTCTCCCGGAGCTCGGCGACCGGTCCGGCGGCAACGATCTTGCCGGCCTGGATGATCACCACCTCGTCACACAGGCGTTCGACGAGCTCCAGCTGGTGGCTGGAGAAGAGGACGCCGACTCCCTTGCTCACGCGGGTGTGCAGGCTGTCGGCCAACGCATCGACCCCCACCGGATCGAGTCCGGAGAACGGCTCATCCAAGATCAAGAACTCCGGATCGTGGACCAAGGCTGCGGCCAGCTGGACCCGTTGCTGGTTTCCGAGCGAGAGTTGCTCGACCCGATCGCCCGCCCGCTCGGCCAGGCCGAATTCAGCTAAGAGCTGATCCGCCGCTTTCGTGGCGCGCGCCGGGTCTGTTCCACGTAGCTTGGCGAGGTAGATCAGTTGATCACGGATCCGCATCTTGGGATAGAGGCCGCGCTCCTCGGGCATGTAGCCGAAGGTGCGCCGAGCGTCAGCGTCGGCCGGCGCACCGCGCCACAGGACCTGGCCGACATCCTGTTGCAGAACCCCCATGATGATCCGCATCGTGGTGGTCTTGCCGGCACCATTCGTGCCGACAAAGCCGACCATCTTGCCGGGCGAGACCGTAAGGCTTAAGTCGTCGACGGCGACTCGGTCCCCATACCTTTTTGTGACGCCACGTAGCTCCAGCACAGAGCAAGGGTAAGTACCGCCAGATTCACCCGACTAACCGGCAATCCTCGCCGAACGATTCGGTTTCAGTCGGGGTAGGATCCGGGCGCACGCGGCGAGAAGCCGGTGACTCCACGGAGTCATGGCGCAACTGAGGGCGGATCGACGACCACTCCTCTCACCTGCCAGCAAGGCAGGCGGGGCGCGGTCGAGGACGTACTGAGCGGCCCTGGCCAGGAGGTTGTCCAGGGAGCTGATCGGTCGCCGCGACACGCGGACGAAGGGTACGAGCGCGAGGAGCCGGAGTAGGGCAGAATCTCCGCCCGCGATCGGGCACAACTTGGGCCCGTGAAGCGTTACGTGCTCGACGAAGGTGTAGAGGGGTGCCGAGATCGGTCCAGGCCGAACCGTGGGGCACCGCCTTTGCGCACAAGGACGTGCGTACCGCAACACCCGCCAAGCCAGGGGGAAAGAGGGACGATGGCCACCGACTACGACGCGCCACGCAAGACTGACGAAGAGCTCTCAGAGGACAGTATCGAGGAGCTCAAGGCGCGGCGCTTGGACAAGAACTCCGGGAAGGTCGACCTCGACGAGGCCGAAGTGGCCGAGACTTTCGAGCTTCCGGGGGCTGACCTGTCCAACGAAGAGCTTTCTGTGCGGGTGCTGCCCCGCCAGGCGGACGAGTTCACGTGCTCGAGCTGCTTCTTGGTGCACCACCGGAGCCAGCTTGCGTTCGAGAAGAAGGGCCAGCCGATCTGCCGCGACTGTGCGGCATGAGCGCTGATTGCTGGCTCGCGAACATCCAGCCGGAAAGCTCGACAAACGTCCGGTGCTGTGCGTTGGGCGTGGCGCACGGCACCGGACGGGTTGTCGCGCTGTCGAAAAGCCGTTGCGTCGATCCTCTTCCTACGTGACCTAGTCGTCTGCACGAATTCCGGGCGGTAGCTGTCCGGTCCACTTTCGCCACATCCGGGCCGCTTGTCGACCTGCCAGGAGGCGAGCTACCGCTATTCCGATGCCGCTGGCGAGCGTCCACGAGACCGCCTGCTTCCAGGTGAGATCCGGATCCTCAGGCTCCTTGGGTGGGTCCTCGCCGGTGACGAAGCGCCATCCCACGTCGATCACCTTCTTGGTCGCGGCGACCGCGACGAGTGTGCTCGCACTGCGGACGATCAGCCAGCCCACTTTCGACCCGTCCAACGTGCCCGACCTCCGGCTCTTGATGTTCGGCGCGGTTGCCCGGCCGATCGGATTCGTCCGCTTCGAGTGTTCCACGCCGACCCGCCGGAGGCATGGGAATTGACCCCACGCATTTCCCGCGAGACCAGTCCGCCTGCTCGCGACCAGGCGGTGCGGGACCTCGTGGCGACTGGGCGGGCTGCCGGCGGGTAAGGTCAGCCACCGTGACCAGCAGCGATGACGTACCGGTTCTCATCCGGCGTCTCGACCCCGACGTCACCATTCCGTCATATGCTCATCCAGGTGACGCGGGCGCCGACCTTGTCACCCGAGTGGACGTCACTCTCCGCCCGGGCGAGCGCGCGGTGGTCCCGACCGGAATCGCCATCGCCCTGCCGGACGGTTATGCGGCGTTCATCCATCCGAGGTCAGGGCTCGCAGCTCGATGCGGGGTGTCGATCGTCAACGCTCCGGGCACGGTCGATGCCGGCTATCGCGGCGAGGTGTGTGTGGTCTTGGTGAATCACGACCCGGAAAACCCGGTGCAGCTACGCCGGGGCGACCGGATCGCCCAGCTGGTGATCCAGCGCGTCGAGCGTGCGCGCTTCATCGAGGTCGAAAGCCTGCCCGGCTCCAGTCGAGGAGCTGCCGGCTACGGCTCGACCGGTGGATTCGGCCAAGCCGGTGACCTCAGCGTCGACACCGGGGGAGGAAGCTGACGTGATCTTCCGTAAGGCACGTGCCACGAAGCCACCTCTGTCCGAGCTCGATGGGTACGACCGGAGGAGACGAGGACGCTCGCCCGAGGAGATCGAGGGGGAGCCGCCGGCCGGGTTGCCCGGGGAAGCGTCTCCTGCGCCGCTGCGTCTTCCGAACCGACCTGGCCCCTACGATCTTGACGAGATCGAAGGTGATCTCTCTGCCGGCGGCTGGATCGACCTGGGTGGGCTTCGCGTCCGACCTCAACCGGGGGTGGAGCTGCGGCTGCAGGTCGACGAGGCGTCGCGGACCGTCGTGGCCGCCCTGCTCGTCCACAACGACTCGGCGCTCGAGCTGCGGGCGTTCGCGGCACCTCGCAGCAGTGGGCTCTGGGACGAGATCCGACGCGAGATCGCGCAGGAGACCACGCGTCGAGGCGGGGTGGTGACCGAGCGGACCGGACCGCACGGTCCGGAGATAACGGTCGTGGTTCCGAGCCAGACGCCGGACGGGCAGGCGGGCACCCAGGCCTCCCGCATCGTGGGGATCGACGGTCCGCGCTGGTTCCTGCGCGGGACGTTCATCGGGCGGGCCGCACTCGACCCACGGTCGGCCGGGCCGTTGCAGGCAGTGCTGTCCGACGTGGTTGTCGTGCGCGGGAGGGGTCCGATGGCGCCGCGCGACATGATCCCGCTCAAGCTGCCGGAGTCGGCACGACGCGTGGCGGCGGGCTGAGCACATCCGATCATCGCCGGAAAACGGTCGCCAGGCCTCATATGTGGGTGAAAGCGCACTGTGGTCGGGCGCATGCCTGCCGGATCTGTCGGAGTCGGGAAGCGGCGGTACGCTGCGACGCATGACCAAAGCCTGGTGGGCGGGTGAACATGATGGGAACCGGCGAGCGTGGTAACGCGAAACGTTCGCCAGCCGGACTGTTACGTCGAGCACTGTCGCGGTTGACCAGCAGCCAGGATGCCATCGAGGCGGCCGAGCTGCAGGAAGACGTCCTGCAATCTGGGTACACACCGATCAGCCGGTGCGCAGACCGCGAGCAGGTGGAGATCTGTGGGACCCTCCGAACGGTCACGTTGCGGCCCAAGGGAGGCACGCCTTCCCTGGTTGCTGAGCTGTACGACGGTTCGGGATCGGTCATGCTGGTCTGGCTCGGGCGACGCCGTATCGCGGGCATCGAGCCCGGCCGAAGCCTCGTGGCGCATGGCCGCATCGCCACCCACAACGGCCACAAGGTGATGTACAACCCCAGGTACGAACTTCGCCCGATGGAGAACCCTCGTGACCGATGAGCAAGCCGAGTCGCCGAACGTGACGGAAGCGACGAATCATGCAGATCCGCCTGCCGACGACGGTGCCGGCTTCTCGTTGGTGCGTGCGTTCGGTGGGTGGGGTGGCCTCCTCGATGCCGGGCTGCCGGGGCTCGGATTCGTCATCGTCTACACGGCTTTCGGGCACAACCTCAGGCTGGCCCTGGTTGTCGCCCTCACGCTCGGTGGGCTGTTCGCACTCGTCCGACTGGTTCGCCGAGACCCGCTGCAGAACGTCGTGGGCGGCTTCATCGGAGTGGCGATCGCGGCGATGATCGCGAACGCCACTGGCAAGGCCGAGAACTTCTACCTCCCCGGGCTCTTCATCAATGCGGGCTATCTGGTGGCCTACCTGGCCGGCCAGGTCCTGCGCTGGCCGCTGATCGGCCTCGTGGTCGGGCTGGCCGCAGGGTGGGGTACGTCGTGGCGACAGGATCCGTTGCTGCTGCGGGCCTTCATGCGTGCCGGCTGGCTGTGGGTCGGCTTCTTCGCAGTCAAGCTGGCTGTGCAGACACCCCTCTACCTCATGGGCGAGGTGGTCGCACTCGGGGTGGCACGGGTGGCCCTGGGTTGGCCGTTGTGGCTGCTCGTGCTGTGGCTCACCTACGTGGTCGTCAAAGGATCGGTGCCGCGCGCCCACTGGTCGGAGGTCAAGAAGGCGGCCGACAAGCTGGCCCAAGCTCGGGGTCGATCGTAAGACGTCGGCGAGAGGGACGGCGGCTAGAGAGACGCCGGCCAGGGCTCCTGGTAGCTGCCGCAGGTCGCCGCAGCTGTCCGTGACCAGACCTGGACTGCCTGGCCCCTTTAGCCTTGCCGGTCTTCGGAGTGGTGAAGGCCCGCATGCGGGGCGAGGAGCTCCTGAAGCTCCTTCTCGCGCTCGGGTACCGCAACGAAGACCAGCTCGTCGTGCCCCTCGAGCGGAGTCTCACCAGTCGGTACGAGCACACGCCCGGAGCGCACGATGGTGACCAGCGTCGTGTCCGGTGGCCACGAGACGTCCTGGACCCGACGACCGATGGCCGTGGAGTTTTCGGGCAGGGTCAACTCGACGAGGTTCGCCTCGCCCTGTCGGAACGTGAACAGGCGCACCAGGTCGCCGACCGTCACGGCTTCCTCGACCAGCGCCGCCATGATCCGCGGCGTCGAGACGGCGACGTCGACACCCCAGGACTCGTTGAACATCCACTCGTTCTTCGGGTGATTGACCCGTGCGACGACGCGTGGCACGCCGAACTCGGTCTTGGCGAGCAGGGAAACGACGAGGTTCACCTTGTCATCGCCCGAGGCGGCGATCACGACGTCACAGCGGTGCAGTGCGGCCTCGTCCAGAGTGGCCAGCTCACATGCATCCGCGAGCAGCCATTCGGCGTCCGGGACCGTCTCCACCTTCAACGCGTCCGGATCCCGATCGATCAGAAGAACGTCGTGGTCGTTCTCGACCAGCTCGCTGGCGATGGACCGGCCAACGTTCCCGGCCCCCGCGATGACGACACGCATCTAGAGCTCCTCCGGCGGCCCGGCGGCGAACGCGGCCTCTACCTTGTCGACAGTGCCTTCCCGCATGATCACATGGACCAGGTCACCGTCCTGTACGACGGTGTCGGGTGCCGGCAGCAGACCCTCGCCGAGGCGGGTGAGGAAGGCTACCCGGGCACCAGACGTGCGTTCCAGCTCGCTGACCCGATGGCCGACCCAGGAGCGGTCGATGTGAATCTCGGCCAGACGCACCGTGCCGGTCGGGTCCCGCCACTCCGGCTCTGACCCCTCGGGGAGCAGTCGCCGGATGATCTGGTGTGTGGTCCACGGGATGGTGGCAACGGTCGGAATGCCGAGGCGCTGGTAGACCTCCGCTCGGCCCGGGTCGTAGATGCGGGCGACGACGTTCTCCACCCGGAAGATCTCACGCGCGATGCGCGCCGAGAGCACGTTCGAGTTGTCACCGCTCGAAACCGCCGCGAACGCACCGGCCTCCTCGATGCCGGCTTCGATCAGGACGTCCCGGTCGAAGCCCATCCCGGTCACGGTCCGACCGGCAAAGCTCGGCCCCAGCCGGCGGAACGCGGCCGGCTCCTTGTCGACGACGGCAACCGAGTGCCCGCGGTCCTCAAGACTGTGTGCGAGGGTCGAGCCGACGCGCCCGCACCCCATGATCACGATGTGCACGGTGTCCTTCTTCCAGCATCCGTACCTTTGGCAGATCCGCGTCGTGCGCTTCGGTTTTCGATCTTCCCGTGATTTCGTTACGTGAGGTGTACGACCGAAATCAGCCGTGGCGTCGCATCCGACCGCCCATATTCAGACGCTACACCGCAGGAACATCCGGTGGTACGGCTGGGAGCCGCGCTGGGGAGGCCAGCCGAACGCGGTACTGTGCTCGCCGCGCTGGGCGCTGGCACGTACCAGGGCGAGCGCCTACCCGCCGCGCCTGGTCATTCAGCGAGGAGTGATGTGATCACGCCTCGTCGAGGCAACCGGGCCAGCGTCGTGCCGTACCTCTAGCATCCATGCCGTGGATATCGGCGACTTCGCCAAGCGTCTGCTGGTCGGACGCAAGCTACGCAGCACCCAGCTCCCGCAGACGCTGCTACCGAAGCGCACCGCCTTGCCGGTGTTTGCGAGCGACCCCTTGTCGAGTGTGGCGTACTCGCCGGACGAGATCTTCCTCATGCTCTCGATCGCTGGCGTGGCGGCCTACGCGTTCTCCTGGAAGATCGCGATCCTGATCGCTGTCGTCATGCTGGCCGTGATCGCGTCGTACCGGCAGAACGTGCAGGCCTACCAGTCGGGCGGCGGTGACTACGAGGTCGCCACCACGAACCTAGGGACCACCGCCGCGCTGACCGTGGCCAGCGCGCTCATGGTCGACTACGTGCTGACCGTGGCGGTGTCGATCTCGTCGGCCGCCCAATACGCGGCGACCGCCATCCCGGCGCTGCAGGGTCGTCAGGTGCCCGTGGCGATCGGGGCGACGCTCTTTTTGATGGTGATGAACCTGCGGGGTGTGCGCGAGTCGGGCAGGATCTTCGCAAGCCTCGCGTACTCGTTCATGGTTGCCATCTTGGGCATGGCGTTGGTGGGGTTCGTCCGCTACGTCGCCGGCGAGCTCCCGCCTGCCAGGACGGCGACGTTCCACCTCGTACCCCAGCCTGGATTCGAGGAAGGCCTCGCGGGTCTTGCGATCGCGTTCCTGCTCTTGCGGGCGTTCGCGTCGGGTTGCGCGACGCTGACCGGTATCGAGTCGATCAGCAATGGAGTTCCGGCGTTTCGCAAACCGAAAGGGCGCAACGCTGCGACCACGCTCGCTGTGCTCGGTGCGATCGCGGTGACCATGGCGTTGAGCGTGGTGATCCTGGCCAACCTGACACACGTACGCGTGGCAGCCGAGCCCGCAACCCAGCTGATCCGGCCCAACGGTCAACCGGTAGGCCCGAACTATCACCAGGATCCGGTGATCACGCAGATCGCGGCCGCGGTGTTCGACGGCTTCGTTCCGGGCTTCTACTTCGTGGCGGCAACCACCGGAATCATCCTCGTGCTCGCCGCGAACACGTCCTTCAACGGCTTCCCTGTGCTGGGCTCGATCCTGGCACGGGATGGATACATGCCGCGCCAGCTGTACACACGAGGTGACCGCCTGGCTTACAGCAACGGCATCATCCTGCTGGCAGGCTTCGCGATCCTGCTCATCGTGGCGTTCGACGCCGCGGTCACCGCGCTGATCCAGCTCTACATCGTCGGTGTCTTCGTCTCGTTCACGATCAGCCAGACCGGGATGGTGCGCCACTGGACGCGTTTGCTCCAGACGGAGCAGAACCCGGCCGTGCGTCGGCGCATGCATCGGAGCCGGTTGATCAACGGTTTCGGTCTGACCGTGACCGGGATCGTCCTGCTCGTCGTGCTGGTGACGAAGTTCACCCAAGGCGCGTGGATCTCGATCCTCGCCATGGCTTCGCTCTTCCTCCTGATGCGGGGCATCCGCAAGCACTACGACGGTGTGGCGTCGGAGCTCGCACTGGACGTCGGCGAGGATCTCACGCTGCCGTCGAAGGTCCATGCTGTCGTGCTGGTCTCGAAGCTGCACAAGCCGGCGTTGCGCGCCTTGGCATTCGCCCGGGCGACGCGGCCCGACGTGCTGGAGGCTCTGACGGTCGACGTGGACCCGGCTGAGACCAGCAAGCTCGTGGACGAGTGGGACCGTCGCGACATCCCAGTGCCGCTCAAGGTGCTCGCCTCGCCGTACCGCGAGATCACCCGACCGATCGTGGACTACATCCGCAACATCAGGCGAACGAGCCCACGCGACGTGGTCACGGTCTACATCCCCGAGTACGTCGTGGGCCACTGGTGGGAGCACCTGTTGCACAACCAGAGTGCGTTGCGGTTGAAGGGGCGCCTGCTGTTCACACCCGGTGTGATGGTGACGAGCGTGCCGTATCAGCTGCGGTCGTCGGAGATCGCCGAACGGCGGGCCGAGCGTGTGGTCAGCGTGCCGGGCTGGGTACGACGAGGTGGTCCGGGCCGTCCTCCAGCGGGCGGCCAGCCTCCGGCACGGCGCAGATAGCCGCGCGGGCCAGAACGTATGCAGGGAGCGGCGTGCCTCCCGAGCCAGGGCGCGGTCTGAGCCAGGTCGTTGCGCAAGGGACAGTCTGCCTGTGGCTAACGGTCGGCGGTGGCGCGCCGCCGGCGGTGGCTTGCCACGCGGACTCGGTTCGCGCAGCGCAACGAGCAGAACCGCCGCCTTCCGTTACGTGAGGTGTCGAGGAAGACCGTTTCGCAGTCGTCGCGAGCGCAGCGACCGAGTCGCTCGCCTCCGGCGTCGCACAGCGCATGGGCCAGGCCGGCTGCCGTCTGTGCCTTGACCCGGATCACGACGTCGACGTTCGAGGCTTCAGGGAAGTAGTGCAGGTGCGGGGTGCGACCGCCATGCCGGCTGACGAACGGTTTGCTGGCTCCTGCCTCGAGCAGCGCGTTGACCACGGCGACTTGCTCGTCGAGAGAGGTGTGGCCGTACGCCTTGCGCAGAGCGTCTGCCCACGCGCGCAGCTCGCGAACCTGCGCCGGAGTCAGCCCGTCGACGTCGACGTCGTGTGCGACCAGCAGCGCGCGCATGGGACCCGGGTCGTCGCTCGCTTCCGCGTTGCAGTAGTTGACCAGCGCCGTGGCGAGCTGTGCCGCGGATCCGCCGTAATGGTTGAAATGCACAAAGCCATGACAGCATCGTGAAGACGTGTGCGACAACCCCATACCTTCTGACGTTCACCTGCCCGACCAACCTGCCCGGACAGGTCCGACATGTCCTTCATGTGGCTGGTCTTTAGATGCCGAGGGTGTCCAGCGCCTCTCGTCGCATGTCACGTCCTCGGGCTGGCTGGCCTACCGGCGGTGCATCTGTGGTCGAGTCGTCATGCTGCTCGCCGGCGTCGTGACGGCATCCACGCGGTGACCATGACCTGGCACGACCAACGGAGCGGCCACCACCTGACCCGCAGCCAGGCACTCGTAGGCTGGCGACAGCATGCCGGAGAGAAGGGACGCGTCGTGAGCCATCCAGGGAGCGGGCTGCTGCGCATCAGCCGCGGGATCGTGCTCGCGGTGTGCTGCGCCATGCTGGCGCTCGGTGGGCATGTGCTCGGCGGCGCGGGGATACCTCCTGTCTCGGCATGGGCTGGCGTGGCGATCCTGTGTGCCGCCGGCTTCGCGGTGCTGGCAGATCGCGAGCGGTCGTTTCGCAACATCCTGGCCGTGACGTTGCTCGCCCAAGTGGCGTTCCACGTGGCGTTTTCTCTGGTCGAGCCGGCAGGCGTGGCGCACCACGCCACGGGATCGACGGGCCCAGGTGTCTCGATGACGGTCGGACACCTGGCCGCTGCCGTCGCGACCGCATGGCTGGCGTCGCGTGGTGAGGCCGTGCTGTGGGCGCTGGCCGACCTCTTCCGTTTCGTACGCATACCAACCCTGGCGGTCGTCCCTCCACCGACGCCGCCATCTCTCGCGGCCGCACAGATCCAGGCCGTACCTGTGCCTGACCTCCTGACCAGACGAGTCCATCCGCGGCGCGGTCCTCCACGCGAGAAGTCCACATCCTGAGGGGCTCAGGCCAAGAACCAGGGAGTGGCTCGCGAGCTTTCTGTCGATTCCGCGGGCTCCCAGCCGGGCAGCGACTGCGATTCAGCGACTGCGATTCAGCGCGGTCGCAATCGGCTGTGCAGATCGTCCCTGGCGCATTGGCGGAACAGCCCGCCTCGTGGTCTGGCGCGCCCTCGAGCTTGCGCGCCCGAAAACCCGCAAGGACTACTGGTCGGCGGCGCCCGCATGACGCCGCCCGCGTACCTTGAAAGGAATTTGCTCGTGTTTGCTCGCTCTTTGGTTACTCGTGCCGCAGTGACGGGGGCCGTCACGGCAGGTGTCGTCCTGTGCTCGGCTGTGCCGGCCTTGGCCCATGTCACCGTCAATCCGAGCGAGGAGGTCCAGGGCGGCTACACCAAGCTCGCCTTCCGCGTCCCCAACGAGTCCGACAGCGCATCGACGGTCAAGCTCACGGTCCGGTTCCCGCAAGACACGCCGTTCGCCTCCGTCCGGACGAGACCCCATCCCGGATGGACAGCCCGGGTCGTCAGGGCGAAGCTGCCGAAGCCGGTGGATGTCGGAGACTTCGAAGTCGACGAGGCGGTCACCTCGATCACCTGGACTGCGAAGCCGGGCGTGAAAGTCGGGCCCGACGAGTTCGAGGAGTTCGAGGTCGCGGTGGGTCCGCTGCCGCGCACCGAGACGATCGCCTTCCCAGCGGTCCAGACGTACGACGATGGCACAGTGGTCGCGTGGGACGATCCGGTTCGTGCCGGCCAGCCGGAGCCTGAGCATCCCGCACCGGTGCTCACCCTGGTCCCGGAGTCGAACCGACCGGCGATCTCGGCCGCGTCCGACAGCGGGACGAAGGCGGACCAGTCCGACTCCGACCAGACGGCTCGTGGGGGTGCTGATCAGTCGCGTGCTGCCGCGGCATCGTCGCGTACCGTCGACGGGACAGCCCGAGCTCTCAGCGCGGCGGCGCTGGTGGTCGGCGTTGTCTGCCTCGTGACCGCGATGGCGACGTTGGTCGTGGTACGCCGAAGGGTGGCGGGATCGTGACGGCTTCGGACAGGTGGCGCAGGCATCGTGGCGCCACCCCGCTCGCACGACTGTTCGTCCTCACGGTCATGCTGGTGGCGTGTACGTACGCCTGGACATGGGCTGCCCGTCCTGCGTCGGCGCACAACTCGCTCGAGTCGACGACCCCGGCGGCGGGGTCGACGGTGGACCGCCCACCGGACGCGGTCACGTTGACGTTCGACGAGCCGGTGGGTCAACGCTTCGGCGTGGTCGTCGTCACCGGCCCCGACGGCAAGACCTACCAGCGTGGGTCACTTCAGGTCTCGGGTTCGACAGCGACGCAGCCGTTGCAGGGGTCGGGGCCAGCCGGGCGCTATCGCGTGGCCTGGCGAGTCGTGTCGGCCGACGGCCATCCGATCTCGGGCGAGTTCAGTTTCCGAGTGAGGCAGGGATCGTCCGGGCAGTCCGAGACACCGGAATCGGAACCTCCTGGCACGGCATCAGAGAGCAGCCGTACGCAGGACACGGATGCCCGCCAGGTTGCGAGCGACCAGTCGGGCGGACAGCAGTCCGCATGGCCGTGGGTCGGCCTTGTCGGCGGAGTCGGTGTGGTCGGTGCCGTCGTCGGGGCGGCTGTCTGGGCACGTCGACGCCGAGCAGGTGGGCCCGACAGATGACCGTGCGGCGAACCGAACAGGACGAAGTGGGACAGGAGTGGCGTCATGGCTGAGCACGGTGATTCGGCGCGCCTCGTACGAGTGGTGCCGAGGCCCCTGCTCTGGGTCGGCGTCGCGGCGGGTGCCGTCGCCGTGCTCCTCGTCGCCCTGGTGATCGGGGGCAACCCCGCACCCATCCCGGCAGGGCTTCCCGATCCCGGCCCTGTCACGGCTTGGGGCCTCCCGATCGCCAAGCTGGTGCTCGACCTCGCGGCGGTGGCTGTGGTCGGCTCCTTGGTCTTCGCCGTCATCGCACCATCGCGTGGCACCACGCTTCACCCCAGCGGGGAGCGCGCGGTCAAGGCGGCACGCACGGGGGCGTGGGTCTGGGCTGCTGCCGCAGCGGTCAGCCTCGGACTCACGCTGTCGGACTTCCTCGGCGTACCTCCAACTCAGGTCGACTACCAGGGCATGCTGGCGAGCTTCATCGCCGACACCGTGCAAGGCCGTGCCCTGGCAGTCGTGGTGGTCCTTGCCGTGATCCTCGCCGCGACCGCGCACAACGTGCGGACGCCGAACGCGACGGCCCTGCTCTTGATCCTCGGCATCGCGGCCACGCTGCCTCCGGCACTCGCTGGCCACTCGTCCAGTGCCGCCAACCACGACATCGCCACCTCGAGCCTGATCGTGCATGTCGTGGCGGTCAGCATCTGGATAGGCGGTCTGGGGGCGCTCCTCGTGTTCAGCCGACGGCACGATGCGGTGCTCCGGTCGGCGGTCCCGAAGTTCAGCACGGCGGCGCTGTGGTGCTTCGTCGCCGTCGCCATCTCCGGCGTGGCCAATGCCTGGACTCGGTTGACGAGCCTCGAGCAGCTGATCACGACCGCCTACGGGCGACTTGTGATCGGCAAGGTGATCGCTCTCGTGCTGTTGGGCGGGTTCGGATGGTGGCACCGGCGGGCGACCCTGCCCGGCATCCAACGCGGAACGCCTGGCGCGTTCCGCAGGTTCGGCTTCGTCGAAGCCGGCATCATGGTCGCCACCGTGGCGTTGGCGGTTGCGCTGTCTCGCACGGCGCCACCAGCAGGCGAGGAGCTTCGACCGAAGTCGACAGCGGAGGCGATCATCGGGTACGCCGTGCCTCCGATCTCACCGGGCAACCTGGTCACGTTGGTTCGCGTGGATGTTCTCGTGGTGGTCCTCGCAGGGATGGCGATCGTCGGCTACCTGCGTGGAGTGTGGCGCCTGCGGACCCGCGGGATCGGCTGGCCGGTCGGCCGGACGATCTCCTGGATCGCCGGCGTCGCCGTGACGGTGATCGTGCTCTGCAGCGGCATCGCGACCTACGCGCCCGCGCTGTTCAGCGTGCACATGGTGCAGCACATGGTGCTCGGCATGCTGGCACCGATCCTGCTCGCGATGGCCGCGCCCGTGACGCTCGCGCTCCGTGCGCTACCAGCGCGACCGCGAGCCGCCAGCGGATCCGGTGCCGACCCCGAGACGGACTGGGGCGACCGAGGGCTGCGCGAATGGCTCCTCGCCGTGCTGCACAGTCGGCCGGTCAGAGTTCTCACGTTTCCGCCGGTGGCGCTCGGTGTCTATGTCGTCAGCTTGTATGCGTTCTACTTCTCGCCGACGTTCGTGTGGGCCATGCAGTCACACCTCGGCCACCTCGCCATGGTCGTGCATTTCCTGGCTGCCGGCGCCCTCTACTTCGTCGTGGTGATGGGTCTGGACCCGCTGCCGCGCAAGCTCCCTGCCGTCGGGCGCTTGCTGCTGCTCTTCGCATCGCTTCCGTTCCACGCGTTCTTCGGCGTCATCGTGATGACGAGCACCACCCTGATCGGCGCGGAGTGGTACTCCGCGCTTCGGCTCGGTTGGGTGGACCCACTCGCCGACCAGAATGTCGGCGGCGGCATCGCCTGGGCGACCGCGGAGATCCCCACGCTGCTCGTGCTCGGCGTGATCTTCATCCAGTGGCTGCGCTCCGATGCCCGGGAGGCACGTCGCTTCGACCGCCGAGTCGAAGCCGGCACGGACGAGGAGCTGTCCGCCTACAACGCGTGGCTCGCCCAGCTTGCGGCCCGCGACCGCCGCCAGCAGCACCCCCACCCACGCTGAGCGGCGGTCGCCAGGTCCGTCAGTCCAGGCAGAACTCGTTGCCTTCGGGATCGGCCATCACGATGAAACCGCCCGTCATCGGGGGATCGGGCTCCTGACGACGCAATCGCGTCGCCCCCAGCGCCACGAGCCGATCGCATTCGGCCTCGAGCGCCGCCATCCGCTCCTCACCCTCCAGCCCTGGCGCCGCCCGGACGTCGAGGTGCAGGCGATTCTTGGCGACCTTGCCCTCTGGCACCTTCTGGAAGTACAACCGCGGACCACGCCCTTCCGGGTCCTCGAGGGCCGACGCCCCGCCGCGCCGCTCCTCCGGTACACCCATGCGCGTCAGGAACTCGTCCCATGCGGCCAACGGGTCGGCGCCCTCCGGCAGGTCGACGCCGGGTGGGGCGGGATAGACATAGCCCAGGACCTCGCGCCAGAACGCCGACAGCGCCACTGGATCGTGAGCGTCGAAGGTGACCTGCACCTCGCGACTCATCCGTTTCCTCCCCTCGTGTACAGGTAGAGGTCGCGCAGCAGGCACACTTCGGACAGGTGGTGGATGAGCTCGCGGTGGATGTGCAGCACGAGACCAGCCATGGGCGACTCGGGGTACGGCTCCTTGTCGCCGACCGGAACCCGGAGTCCCTCCTCACCGAGGCGACGTACGCCGGCCAGCCAGATCTCGAGCTGGGTGTCGAGCTGGTCGAGCGCCTCGGCAGCGGTGCCGGCGTACTCCCAGGTCTGGTACGACGCGGGCGGTGCGCCGAAGTGGGCCGCGTTGCGCATGGCGAGGACGCCGACGATGACGTGACCTAACCTCCAGGCGATCGTGGTGAAGGGAGCAGGATCCGGCTGGGGGAAGGCGTAGTCGATCGTGAAGTCGCCAGCACCGGCCTGTATCGGGGCGGTCGACGTGCCTCGTGGCCGCACGCTCCAGGCGTTCGGCACCGGAGACCAGAAGTACTCGTCGTCGGTGAGACCCTCGAGCCGGGCGCGGACCTGGTGGTTCCAGTGCCACTCCCACTGGTCGCGTAGCTCCTGATTCCAGTCGAGTTGTTTCACATCCATGAGGGCTACCCTGGCACGGGTAGCGGACAGTTTCGGTCCGCTATTTCGTGCAGGCTTGGTGGCAGGTGACATGAGCCGTGACATGACCGGAGCCCATGCCGACGAGCGAGGTACGACCGAACGCGTGCTCGCCCTGCTCGGACTGCTGCAGCAGCGCCGGGTCTGGACCGGGCCTGAGCTTGCCGAGCGCCTCGGGGTCACGCCGCGCACGGTGCGGCGTGACGTCGAGCGACTGCGCGCGCTCGGCTATCTCGTGCATGCGAGCCAGGGTGTCGGTGGCGGATACCACCTCGGCGCTGGGCAGGACCTCCCGCCGCTGCTGCTCGACGACGAGGAGGCCATCGCTGTCGCGGTCTCCCTCCTCGCCGGCGCAGGTGGTGCGGTCGCCGGGGCCGGTGACGCGGCACTTCGAGCGTTGTCCAAGCTCGACCAGGTCCTGCCGGCCCGGCTGCGGCACGAGGTACGGGCGCTTTCCGCCACGGTGGAGTCGTTCGGCGGCGGCCGGACCCTCGTGGATGCCAAGGCGCTGATGACGCTGGCCAGAGCCTGCCGCGATGAGGTCGAGGTGAGCTTCGACTACCCGTCCGGGAACGAGATGCGGCGGCGCCGGGTCGAGCCGTATCGCCTCGTCGCCTCCGACCGGCGTTGGTATCTCCTCGCCTACGACCTCGATCGTGACGACTGGCGCAGCTTCCGCGTCGACCGGATGAGCGAGGTTTCTGCTCGGACCTGGCACTTCCGGCCCCGTGCGGCGCCCGACGCGGCGGCCTACGTGCAGGAGCGTGTGGCGAGTGGGGTCTACAAGTACCAAGCGCGGTTCCTCCTGCACGCGTCGGCTGACTCCGTGCGCGCGCAGCTTCCGCCCTCGGCGGCAGTCGTCATTCCGAGAGGCAGTGACCTCTGCGAGGTGCGCAGTGGCGGTTGGAACCTCGACTTCATCCTGATGCACATGGTGCTGCTGGGGTACGACTTCGACGTCCTCGACCCGCCAGAGCTCACGGACCGCTGCCGCGCGCTGGCGCAGAGGCTGATGTCGGCTGCGGAACGATCGCAGTGCGCGCATGGGGAGTACGCAGGCGCGAGAGGTCCTACCGGCACCCCCCATGGTGAAGGCTGAGCGGTAGACTATATCTTGACATCGAGATACTTTGGGATCGGGTCAGCGAGCCTGGTCGGTTCTGTCCTGGTTGGCCCCGGGCAGGATGGCAGGCGATGTGTGAGCAGGCGCCCGATGAGCGACTAGCGATGAGGAGCGGACGATGGCGAGTGTCAACAGCTTTGGAGCGCACGGACAGCTCGAGGTCGGCGAGACGTCGTACGACATCTTCCGGCTCTCCGCGGTCGAGGGTGTCGAGCGGCTGCCGTACAGCCTGAAGATCCTGCTGGAAAATCTGCTGCGAACCGAGGACGGCGCCAACATCACGGCCGACGACATCCGCGCGCTTGCGAACTGGGATGCCGACGCAGAACCCAGCAAGGAGATCCAGTTCACGCCGGCGCGGGTGATCATGCAGGACTTCACCGGAGTTCCGGCGATCGTCGACCTGGCCACGATGCGTGAGGCCATGCGCGACCTCGGTGGCGACCCGGCACGGATCAACCCGCTGTCGCCTGCTGAGCTGGTCATCGACCACTCCGTCATCGCGGACGTGTTCGGCCGCCCGGACTCCTTCCAGCGCAACGTCGAGCTCGAGTACGTACGCAACCGCGAGCGCTACCAGTTCCTGCGGTGGGGACAGCGTGCGTTCGCAGACTTTCGGGTCGTCCCGCCGGGCACGGGCATCGTGCACCAGGTCAACATCGAGCACCTCGCACGTGTGGTGTTCGCACGCGAGGTGGATGGCCGGGTGCAGGCATATCCGGACACCTGCGTCGGCACGGACTCCCACACCACCATGGTCAACGGGCTCGGCGTCGTGGGTTGGGGCGTCGGCGGAATCGAGGCGGAGGCCGCCATGCTCGGCCAGCCGATCAGCATGCTGATCCCACGGGTTGTCGGCTTCAAGCTCTCCGGTGCCTTGCCGGAAGGCTCGACGGCGACCGACCTGGTGCTCACCATCACCGAGATGCTGCGCAAGCACGGTGTGGTGGGGAAGTTCGTGGAGTTCTACGGGCCAGGTGTGGCGGCCGTGCCGCTCGCCAACCGCGCGACGATCGGCAACATGTCGCCGGAGTACGGCTCCACCATCGCGATCTTCCCGATCGACCAGGAGACCATCCGCTACCTGCGTTTGACCGGACGTTCACCCGAGCAGGTGGCGTTGGTCGAGGCGTACGCCAAGGAGCAAGGCCTCTGGCACGACCCCGAGGCGCCGGGCTACCAGGAGCCCGTCTACTCCGAGTACCTCGAGCTCGACCTGTCGACCGTCGAACCGTCGATTGCGGGTCCGAAGCGTCCACAGGACCGGGTGAGCCTCAAGGCAGCCAAGCAGGCGTTCCGTACGGTGCTGCCCGACTACGTGAACGAGGTCGAGCCGCCGCAGGAAAAGGGGTACGACGAGGCCGCCGCGGAGTCGTTCCCGGCAAGCGACGCCCCGTCGTACAGCGGCGAGAACCACTCAGAGGCACCGCAGATCTTCGCCTCGGCGGCAGCGACTGAGGGCGGCCGACCGAGCTCACCGCAACGGATCAAGCTCGCCGATGGCACCGAGTGCGAGATCGACCACGGAGCTGTCGTCATCGCCGCCATCACGTCGTGCACCAACACCTCCAACCCTCAGGTGATGGTCGGTGCCGCGCTGTTGGCGAAGAAGGCTGTGGAGAAAGGGCTTTCGCGCAAACCGTGGGTGAAGACGACGCTGGCTCCGGGCTCGAAGGTCGTCATGGACTACTACCAGCGCGCCGGCCTCCTGCCGTACCTCGAGAAGCTCGGCTTCAATTTGGTGGGTTACGGCTGCACCACGTGCATCGGCAACTCTGGTCCTCTCATTCCCGAGGTGAGCCAGGCGGTGAACGAGGCGGATCTCGCGGTGGTGTCGGTGCTGTCGGGCAACCGCAACTTCGAGGGCCGGATCAACCCCGAGGTCAAGATGAACTACCTGGCCTCGCCACCCCTCGTCGTGGCGTACGCATTGGCCGGCAGCATGGACGTCGACCTGGTGAACGAGCCGCTCGGCAAGGACCAGCAGGGCAACGACGTCTACCTCGCCGACATCTGGCCGTCGGAGCGGGAGATCGAGGAGGTCGTGACGAACGCGCTCGCGGCCGAGCTGTTCACCCGTGACTACTCCGACGTCTTCGCAGGCGACGAGCGCTGGCGTGGGTTGCCGACACCGGAGGGGGAGCTGTTCGCGTGGGATCCGGAGTCGACGTACGTCCGCAAGCCGCCGTACTTCGATGGCATGACGGCCACACCGGCTCCGGTGTCGGACATCAGGGGCGCTCGGGTCCTCGCCAGGCTCGGCGACTCGGTCACGACGGACCACATCTCGCCGGCCGGTGCGATCAAGCGGGACAGTCCAGCCGGTGCGTACCTCATGGCCCACGGGGTGCAGCCGCGTGACTTCAACTCGTACGGTTCACGACGCGGGAACCACGAGGTGATGATCCGCGGAACGTTCGCCAACATCCGACTGCGCAACCAGCTGGCGCCCGGGACCGAGGGCGGCTTCACCCGGGACTTCACGGCCGGTGGTGAGGTGACGACCATCTACGACGCCGCGATGCACTACCAGGCGGCAGGGGTTCCCCTGATCGTCCTTGCGGGGAAGGAGTACGGCTCCGGCTCGTCTCGAGACTGGGCGGCCAAGGGTACCGCGCTGCTGGGGGTCAAGGCGGTGCTGGCTGAGTCGTTCGAACGCATCCACCGATCCAACCTGATCGGCATGGGCGTGCTGCCGTTGCAGTACCTGCCGGGCGAGTCAGCCGAGTCGCTCGGTCTCACGGGCGAGGAGACCTTCGACATCGTGGGAATCGAGGCGATGAACAACGGCACGACGCCGCGCGAGGTCACGGTGCGTGCCGACGGCAAGGAGTTCCGCGCGATCGTACGCATCGACACGCCAGGTGAGGCCGAGTACTACCGCCACGGCGGAATCATGCAGTACGTCTTGCGATCGTTGCTGGCGAGCTAGCAGCACGCCAGGCGGGTGCTGCCCGCGGCCATCAACGGGTGTCGCGGGGAGCGCCCGCCTGCAGTGCCTGCCAGGCCCTGCCTGCTCACGGGCCGTCGTCGACTGCCATCTGGCGAGTGAGCGGCGGCGTCTCGAACTCGTCCTCTTCTTCGACCTCGTTCGGGCGACGGCGGAGGGCGGCCGCACCGATGAGCAGCAGGATCACAGAACCGAGTGCGATCCACGCGCCGGCCTGGAGGTCGCCGACGACCACCTCACCGGGGGAGGCCTCCAGGACCACGCTCGCGACCCACAGGCCCAACGCAGCCAGGTCGAACAGGAACGCGAGCCAGAGCAGGAAACGGGACAAGAACAGCGCGCCCAGCACTCCGATCGCGCTGATCACGACGAGCGGCGTGGCCATGGACTGCCAGTAGTCCATGACGGTGTCCGTGCTACCGCCTTGCAGGAGCAGTTGCTGCACCGGGATGTCACGCGGCGAGCGACCGGCCAGCCAGTCAAAGTACGCGCTGGCGGCTACGGCGATGGCGCCGAGCGTCGCCAGGACGGCTGCCCGAGGGCGGATGTCTGTCATAACGGATCCTCCTGTACCGATGACGACTGGCCCCGTGGCGGCCGAGACGCACCGCGGGATCCACGGCGATCGACCCGACCATGTGCGTCGGCCAGTATGCCGCTCCTACGATCCTGGTGGGAACAGCCAACCTCCGGTGGTTTCCGGTCTCGGCGCATCGTCGACCGTCACAACCAGTGTCTCTCCGTTGGCGGAGAATCACCACCACGACGTCACACGCGTCATCCACGTCGTCGATCGGAGACCATGCGAGCGGTACAGGCCGTGCAGACATGAGCGACGACTCGCCGTTTCGACGACCCAGTGTCCTGCTCCAAGCGGACCATCTCGATCCGGTTGACGGCTTGGCCGCCGACGAGCTCCGCCTCGCTAGGTGGGAATCCATCCCTGTCATGGAGTGTGACTGGAGCTCCTCGCTTCAGCCCGGTTTGCCGCTGTGGTGACTGGGAGTTCCAGCACACAGCCTGCGTGGCAGCGTCGACGTCGCGTGGCTGCACGGTGTTCGCCACACGTCGGCCAACCATCTGGACATGACACGACAGCGGCTACCAGAGATGCCCACGTGACGGGTCATCGAGAGCGGACGCTTGGGACCAACGTGTCGACCGAAGCTTTTGCACCTGAAGCTGTTCCACTTTCTGTGGTGTTCTCCGGCGATCCAGGTTCGCCTTTGGTCAGTCTCCTGGTCGGTGAGGTTTGCCTTCTGCACACGATGACGTGGAGCGGGCCTTCGGATACGTGCCGAGCGTCTCATGTGGTCGGCCGACGCAGTGCCGCGCGTACCCGCTCGGCGTACGATTCCGCCTCCGCCGCATCGGTGTACTTCCGCCGCGGCCAGAAGAATCCGCGCAGGCCATCCCCTCTGGTCCTGGGGATCACATGTGCGTGCAGATGCGGCACGCTCTGACTCACGCGATTGTTGACTGCCACGAACGACCCCTGCGCGCCGAGCCCGGTCTCCATCGCGCGGGCCAGACGCTGGAGCGCGTCGAGGAAGGGTTCGCGCAGCGAATCCGGAAGGTCGAGCAAGGTTTCGACGTGCTCTCGCGGCACCAGCAGGACGTGGCCCTTGAACACCGGCCGAGTGTCGAGGAACCCGAGGAACGCCGGCTCGTCGAGCACGCGGTGCGCTGGCGCACCCTCGACGATGGCGCAGAAGGTACAACCGTTCCGAGAGCTGGCCGAACTCATGCGCCTGAGCGTACGACGTGCTGGATGGGGCGAGTCGCCTCACCGTAGTCCGGTCACGGGAGCCGCCACGACGTGCCGAATCCGGCACCATCGCACCCTTGACGGTCAGGTTTGTGCCGGAGGACTCTGCTGAAGCGTGACGCTGAGGCCCGGATCCCAGGCGTCGCTACGGGCGGCGAACATCCGCCGGGTGCTGAACGCGCTGCGAGCACACGGCGTGCTGAGTCAAGCCGAGATTGCCCGGCTCACCGGTCTCTCGCCAGCCTCGGTTTCCAACATCGTGCACGAGCTTGACGAAGCTGGCACGGTGGAGGTGCGGACGGGCGTCCGTGGTGGTCGTAGGGCCCGCGAAGTCCGCATGGCTGGCAACGATGCGCTGGTCGTCGGGGTGGACTTCGGTCATCGCCACATCCGGGTGGCAGTTGCCGACCCGCATTTCACCGTGCGGTCCGGGCGGCGACACGAGTGCGATGTGGGCGCTTCGGCGCTCGCCGCCTGCGCTGCTGCCGAGAAGCTGCTCGCAGAGCTTCTGGGCGAGATGGGGGAGGAACGCAGCAAGATCAAAGCCGTGGGGGTCGGTCTGCCCGCGCCGCTACCGCCCACGGGAGGTCCGGTGGGCTCCTGGCCCATCCTGCGTGGCTGGGGATCTGTCGACCCCGTACGCGAGCTGTCCAACCGGTTCCACGCGCCGGTCTTCGTCGACAACGACGCGAACCTCGGCGCGCGGGGGGAGCTTCACTTCGGGGCAGGCCGAGGCGCGTCGAGCCTTGCGTACATCAAGGCCGCCACCGGCCTGGGCGCAGGCTTGGTGATCGACGGACGCGTCTACCGAGGGTTCAGCGGTTCGGCAGGTGAGATTGGTCACCTTACGATCGACGAGACCGGGCCGGTCTGCTCGTGCGGTAACCGCGGATGCCTGGAGACGTTGGTCGGGGCTCCCTATCTGTTGGAGCTGGTCAGGCACAGCCACCCTGACGTCCGCTCGTTGGAGGCGCTGGTCTCGCGGGCGGTGGAAGGTGACGCAGGCTGCCGGCGAGTGGTGTCGGATGCGGCCCGTCACGTCGGATTCGTTGCGGCGAACCTGTGCAATGTGGTCAACCCCGAGCGCGTCGTGGTCGGCGGCGAGCTCGCGGCGGCCGGTGAGGTGTTCCTCGAGCCGTTGCGCTCAGCAATGTCTCGTTACGCGGTGTGTTCGGCTGCGGCGACTCCTGTGATGGCAGCCGAGTCAGGGCAGCGAGCGGAGGTGCTCGGTGCGCTGGTGCTCGCAGCCGAGCAACTCGAGCTGGCCGCTGAACGTCCATCCCGTGACAGTCCGGCCCGCCCAAGCGTCGAGTCTGATGCGTCAGATCCGACCATCGCACAGGACCGCCGCTTACACTCGGGCGGAAGGGACGGCGAGTGAGTCGTAGGTTCGCTCCGAGGAGGGATCAAGCCGATGGGCGTACTCGAGAAGGTGCAGGAACCTGCCGACCTGGCCGAGCTTTCCGACCAGCAGCTCACCGACCTGGCACGTGAGATCCGGGACTTCCTGGTCACGAAAGTGCGATCGGGTCACCTCGGGCCCAACCTCGGCATCGTGGAGCTGACTCTTGCCGTCCACCGGGTGTTCAACTCGCCTCGAGACCGGATCGTGTTCGACGTCGGCCACCAGGCGTACGTCCACAAGATCATCACAGGCCGCCAGGCGGGTTTCGATCTGCTTCGTGAGAAGGGCGGAGTGTCGGGCTACCCGAACCGAGCGGAGTCGCCGCACGACGTGATGGAGAACTCCCACGCGTCGGCTGCGTTGTCGTACGCCGATGGTTTGGCCAAGGCGTACCAGCTGCGAGGTGAGAAGCGTCACGTCGTGGCGATCGTCGGCGACGGCGCACTGACCGGCGGCATGGCGTGGGAGGCGCTCAACAACATCGCCGCGGCCAAGGACCGCCCGCTCATCATCGTGGTGAACGACAACGGTCGGTCGTACGAGCCGACGGCTGGTGGGCTCGCCCAGCATCTCAACGCTTTGCGTACGAACCCTCGCTACGAGCAAGTCCTCGACTTGGTGAAGCGCTCGCTGAACCGTACGCCCCTTGTGGGAGCGCCGGTGTACGACGTCTTGCACGGAATCAAACGAGGGCTGAAGGACGTGCTGGCGCCGCAAGGGCTCTTCGAGGACCTGGGCCTGAAATACCTTGGACCGATCGACGGGCACGACCGTGTGGCCATCGAGCAAGCGCTGGAACAGGCCAAGGGATTCGGCGGACCGGTCATCGTGCACTGCCTGACGCGGAAGGGTTACGGGTACGCACTCGCCGAGCAAGACGAACAGGACTGCTTGCACCAGATTCGGAGCGACCCGACCGGCACGTGGACCAACGTGTTCCGCGAGGAGCTGCTTGCCCTGGGCCGCGAGCGACCAGACATCGTGGCGATCACGGCAGCGATGCAGTATTCGACTGGGCTCGATGCCTTCGCCCAGGAGTTCCCGGAGCGGTTCTTCGACGTGGGCATCGCCGAGCAGCACGCCGTGACCTCGGCAGCTGGCCTTGCGATGGGTGGAATGCACCCGGTGGTCGCGATCTACTCGACCTTCTTCAACCGGGCGTTCGACCAGATGCTGCTCGACGTCGCCCTGCACGGGTGCGCGGCTACGTTCGTCCTCGACCGCGCGGGGATCACAGGAGACGACGGCCCGAGCCACAACGGCATGTGGGACCTGTCGATCCTGCAGGTCGTTCCAGGATTGCGGATTGCCGCCCCGCGGGACGGCGCCCGGCTGCGTGAGCTTCTGCGCGAGGCTGTGGCGATTGATGGCCCGACGGTGGTGCGGTTCCCCAAGGGAAAGACCGGACCTGACATTCCTGCCGTGTCCAAGGCCGGCGACTGTGACGTGCTCGTCCGTCAGGGCGAACGCGACGTGCTCCTCGTCGCGATCGGTGCGATGGGGGCGACCTGCGTCGACGTCGCGCAGCGGTTGACCGAACAGGGCATCGGTGTGACGGTGGTCGATCCTCGCTGGGTCAAGCCGATCCAGCCGGTCCTCCTCGAGCTTGCCGCCGAGCATCGCCTGGTCGTGTCGGTGGAGGACAGCGGCAGGGTCGGTGGCTGCGGTGCGGCGTTGGGGCTCGCGTTGGCTGACGCCGAGATCAGCACGCCGCTCCAGGTCATGGGCATCCAGCAGCGTTTCCTGGAGCACGACAAGCGGCCTGCTCTGCTTGCCGAGATGGGCCTGGGCGCTCAGGACCTCGCCCGGGCGATCGTGGAGCGGGTGGCTCGCCTCGACTCCACGCAGCTTGATCCCACCACGCCGGTCGATGCAGAACATGACCCGCAGGTCGCGCCGGATTCGGCACAACCCGGCTCCTCGGTCGCCGACCACGGCATGGGCGCGCCGTAGGGTAGGTCTCATCTCGCTCGTGAGGGCACGTCTGACGCGATCACGGACCGGTCGCGGGCGGTGTTCGTTTGGGTATGCCGATCACGGGGCAATGGCGCGCCATGAACCTGCTACGCACCAAGCCGGTCGAAACGGCGATTTCGGACACACTGGAACCGGAACACCGTCTGAAGCGGAGCCTCGGAGCTCTTGATCTCACCGTCTTCGGCGTCGGCGTGACGATCGGCGGTGGCCTCTTCGTCCTCACTGGTGTGGCAGCGGCGTCGTACGCCGGGCCGGCGGTTGCGTTGTCGTTCGTCATCGCAGGCATCGCCTGCGGCTTGGCGGCCCTCTGCTATGCCGAGCTCGCCTCGACGCTGCCAGTGGCGGGTTCTGCGTACACCTTCTCGTACGCCACCCTCGGTGAGCTCATCGCCTGGATGATCGGGTGGGACCTGATCCTGGAGTTCTTCGTCGCCGCGGCGGCTGTCGCCGGCGGCTGGTCGGGCTACCTCGCGACCGCGCTTGACGGGACCCCGTTGCAGATCCCGTCGGTCGTGGCGAACACGACTGACGGGGTCATGAACCTGCCTGCGGGACTGCTGATCCTCGCCTTGACCGGGGTCCTGGCGGCTGGGATCAAGCTGTCCAGCAGGATCAACCAGATCGCCGTCGTGATCAAGGTAGGTGCGGCACTGCTGTTCGTCGTGGTCGGGTTGTTCTCGCTGAAGGCCAGCAATCTCGTGCCTTTCGTACCACCGCGTGCACGAAGCGAGGGAGCGAGTGGTCTCTCCCAGCCGCTGATCCAGGCCGCGTTCGGCGTCGAGCCGGCCACGTTCGGATGGGCGGGAGTAGCGAGCGGGGCTGCCGTGGTCTTCTTTGCGTTCATCGGCTTCGACATCGTGGCGACGACGGCGGAAGAAGCGCGCAGGCCACAACGTGATCTGCCGGTCGGCATCATCGGCTCACTCGCCATCTGTACGGCGCTCTACGTCGCGGTGAGCCTCGTCCTGACCGGCGTCCAGAACTACCGGCAGATCGACCCGAACGATGCCGCCCCACTCGCTACGGCGCTCGTCGACAACGGTCTGCCTGCGCTGGGCAGGGTGATCGCGGTCGCCGCGGCACTCGGCATCGTCGCGGTCGTGATGATCCTGCTCCTGGGGCAGACGCGGGTGGGCTTCGCGATGGCGCGCGATGGTCTGTTGCCGCGGTTCTTCGCGAAGGTACATCCCCGGTACCGCACGCCGTACGTCGTCACACTGGTCGTCGGCACCCTGGCCGCGGTGCTGGCGTCGTTCACGTCGATCACCGTTCTCGCCGAGCTTGTGAACATCGGCACTCTGCTGGCGTTCGTGCTCGTGAGCGTGGCGGTCCCGATCCTGAGGAAGACCCGGCCGGACCTGCGGCGCGCCTTTCGCACGCCGTTCGTCCCGTTGATCCCGGCGCTGTCGACGCTCGTGTGCCTCTACCTCATGCTCAATCTCGCGATCGAAACCTGGATCCGCTTCCTTGTCTGGATGCTGGTCGGATTCGTGGTCTACTTCGGGTACGGCCGCCGGCACTCACGACTGGAGAAGCAGCCGTCGGCATCGTGACCTCGGGGTCAGCTTGAACTCACCGCGGCGATTCGTACCTTCGGAACGCCTACATGCCGCGGTATGGCGGTGCAGGCGCACGTAACGTGGTCATTTCACCGGTGGGGTCAGCCTGAGCTCGCTGGGACGCTGGCAACGCCTCGCGGGAGGAACCGGCGGCCGGTGGCGCGTTCGGCGATGCCGGTACGGTCGAGGTACGGCGTGATGCCGCCCAGATGGAACGGCCAGCCCGCGCCGAGGATGAGCGCGAGGTCGACGTCTTGTGGCTCTGCGACCACTCCGTCGTCCAGTATCCGCCGGACCTCGTCGGCAATCGCCATCAAGGCACGGTCACGCACTTCCTCCTCGGTGGACGCCTGCGAACCGACCTCGAGCAGGGCGCGAGTGTCCTCGTCGATGTAGGGCTGTCCCTTGTCGTCCCACGACCACAAGCCGGGCTTTCCGGCAGCGACAAGTCGCTGCAGGTTGGGCGAGACGTAGAACCGGTCGGGGAACGCCTCGTGCAGGGTCTCTGCGACGTGCAGAGCCACGGCAGGGCCGACGAGCTGCAGGAGCACGAACGGCGACATGGGCAGTCCGAGAGACAGCAGGGCCCGGTCCGCCACCTCGGCCGGCGTACCCTCGTCGACGCACTTCGTCACCTCGCCCATGAACCGCGTCAAGACGCGATTGACGACGAACGCCGGAGCGTCCTTGACGAGGATCGCGTTCTTCTTGAGCTGCTTGGCGACCGCGAACGCGGTGGCCAGGCTGGACTCGTCGGTCCGCTCACCACGAATGACCTCAACGAGCGGCAGGACGGCTACAGGGTTGAAGAAGTGCAGACCGACCACTCGCTCGGGATGACGAAGCTTCGAGGCCATGCCGTTCACAGACAACGAGGACGTGTTGGTGGCAAGCACGCACTCAGGGCTCACGATGCCCTCGAGCTCCTCGAAGACCTGCTGCTTGACCTTCATCTCCTCGAAGACGGCCTCGAGGACGAGCGAACAGTCGCTGTAGATGCTCTTGTCGGTGGAGCCAGTGACCAGTGCCTTCAGCCGGTTGGCCATGTCGGCGTTGATCCGCCCTCTGGCGGCGAGCTTGTCGACTTCGTTTCGTACGTACGAAAGGCCCTTCTCGACCCGCTCGTCGTCCAGGTCCGTCATGACCACCGGTACCAGCAGTCGGCGTGCGAAGAGCAAGGCCAGCTGACTTGCCATCAGTCCGGCACCCACGATGCCGACCTTGGTGACCGGCCGAGCCAGCGCGGTGTCTGGGGCTCCTACTGGCTTCTTGGCTCGCCGCTGCACCAGGTCGAACGCGTACAGACCGGAGCGGAACTCCTCGCTCATCATGAGGTCGGCGAGGGCCTCGTCCTCCATCGCGAAACCCTCGGCCTTCGAGCACGTCTTGGCGGCGGCGATGATGTCCAGTGCTCGAAGTGGCGCAGGTGCGGCGCCGTGCAGCTTGTTCTCGACGAATGCGCGTCCCCTCGCGACTGCCGCATCCCACGCGTCACCACGGTCGATCGGTGGCCGAGTGACCTCGATCCGACCCGTGATGACCTGGGCCGCCCAGTCGATGGAACGCTCCAGGAAGTCGGCGCCGTCGAAGCTCGCGTCGGCGATGCCGAGCTCTGCGACCTCAGGACCGCGCAGCATGCGGTTGTTGTTCAGGGCGTTCTCGATGATGACCTTCACCGCGCGGTCGGGTCCGATCAGGTTGGGGAGCAGCCAGGTTCCGCCCCAGGCTGGCAGGATGCCGAGGAAGCATTCCGGGAACGCGACCGCCGGAGCGCTCGTGATGACGGTGCGGTAGGAGCAGTGCAGGACGACTTCGAGTCCACCGCCGAGCGCGAGGCCGTTGATGAACCCGAAGGAGGGCTTGCCGCCGTTCTGGCCGGCATCGAGCTTGCCGAAGACGTAGTGCCCGTACCGCGCGATGGCGAGCGCCTGCTCGCGGGTCGTGATGCGGGGCATGCCGGTGATGTCGGCGCCGGCCGCGAGGATGAACGGCTTTCCCGTGAGCCCGATCGCCGCCACGTCGTCACGCTGCAGGATGGCGTCGAGCGCGGCGTCGAGTTCGGCGAGTCCTTGTGGGCCGAAGGAGTTCGGGCGGTTGTGGTCGAGTCCGTTGTCGAGCGTGATCAGCGCCATCGTGCCGGCACCGTAGGGAAGCTCGACGTCGCGCACGTGTGCGTGAGTCACAACCTCGTCAGGGAAGATCGCTTTGGGGTCGAAGTTGGCGTCGCTCAGCTTCGTCACGGTGCCTCCCTGTTGTTCGGCTCGTTCCGCGAGGGTCCGGGCTGGCTCGGTGGTTTGCTGGTGGATTCGTTCGGCTCGCTCGGCGAACGTACGGCGTGGCTGGGTCCGTGCCGGTGAGCAGCCTCGCTCGCCTCGCTCGCAGTGTTGGATGATTCGTTCGGCTCGCTCGGCGAAAGTGCAGTGAGGCTGGACCCGTAGCGGTGGGCAGCCTCGCTCGCCTCACTCACGGACCCTCCCAGTGTGGGTTCTCCCAAATCACGGCGCCGCCCATGCCGATACCCACGCAAAGGGTGGTCAAGCCGTAGCGAACCTGGGGGCGCTCCTCGAAGGCTCGCGCAAGCTGCATCATGAGGCGCACACCGCTCGAGGCGAGTGGGTGGCCCACGGCGATCGCGCCGCCGTACGGGTTCAGGCGCGGGTCGTCGTCGGCGATGCCGAAGTGGTCGCAGAAAGCCAGCACCTGTACGGCGAACGCCTCGTTGATCTCGATCACGCCGATGTCGTCGATCTTCAGGTCGGCCTTCTGCAGTGCTTTCTCGGTCGCCGGGATCGGCCCCTCACCCATGAACTCCGGCTCGACACCGGCGAACGCGTAGGTGACGAGTCGCATCTTGACCTGCAGGCCGAGCTCCTGGGCAACGTCCTCGGCCGCAAGCAGGCAGGCGGTGGCTCCGTCGTTGAGCCCGGCAGCGTTCCCGGCTGTGACCCGGCCGTGCGGGCGGAACGGAGTGCGAAGTGTGGCGAGCACCTCGACGGTGGTGTCGGGACGCGGTGGCTCGTCTGCAGTCGCAAGGCCCCAGCCGGACTCGGTGCTGCGGATGGCGACAGGGACGAGGTCGCGCTGGATCACTCCATCCGCGTACGCCTTGGCAAGCTTGTGCTGGCTGGCTGCGGCGTAGGCGTCGGCGCGTTCCTTGGTCAGGTTGGGGTACCGGTCGTGCAGGTTCTCCGCTGTCTGGCCCATGACCAGTGCCGACGCGTCGACCAGCTTCTCGGCGACGAACCGAGGGTTGGGATCGACGCCCTCGCCCATCGGGTGGCGTCCCATGTGCTCCACACCGCCCGCGATCGCCACGTCGTAGGCACCGAACGCGATGCCGGAGGCGGTGGTTGTGACAGCCGTCATTGCGCCGGCACACATGCGGTCGATCGCATAGCCGGGCACCGTCCGGGGGAGGCCGGCGAGGAGTGCGGCCGTGCGGCCGAGGGTCAGTCCTTGATCGCCGGTCTGGGTGGTGGCGGCGATGGCCACGTCATCGATCCGGTCGGCAGGAAGCGTCGGGTTGCGGCGCAACAGCTCGCGGATGCATTTGACCACCAGGTCGTCTGCTCTGGTCTCGGCGTACATTCCGCCGGCCTTGCCGAAGGGCGTCCGAACACCGTCGACGAAGACCACATCTCGGAGTTCTCGGGGCACGGTAGGGCCTCCTCGAAACGCGCCAGGCAGTGCCGTGCAGCGCCTGGCAGGACTGCGTGTCTCACCGCTTCTACCCCGATGCTACTCGCTAGTAACTAGCGGCGCGACCGTTCGGCAAAAGTGTGTTTTGCGGGGAACGTCACACAACCAGGCCACAGCCATGTCGTCGGCCGCACGTCACGGCTCGGGGCCTCCGTAGGGCGGTCCTGCACACCCGTCCGCGGCTGCCAAAAGCTCGACCACGCCGCAGGATTGGGCCGTACGTCAGCCTGGCATGTCGTCGATGTGCTTGAGAGCTTCGCGGCGGGAGAGCGGTGAGAGCTCGCTCGCGTGGGCCTCGACGTATCGGCGAACCCAGGCCGGATCCGTTTTGGCGTACTCCCGAAGCGCCCAGCCGATGCCCTTCCGGAGGAAGAACTCTGGCCTGCCCAGGCTCGGCCTGATGCAGTCGGCGAGCAAGGTGGTGTCGGTCTGGGCCTTCGAGCCGAGCTGCGCGAGGATCGCCACACGTCGGCGCCACAGGTTGTCGTCGACCGCCCACCGCCGAAGCACGTTCGCGACCACATCGTGATGTGCCCGCAGGATCGGGCCGACCCGGCGGTTCGCGATCTCGTCGACGAAGTCCCACCACGCTCCGGTCACGGTGAGGTGGTCGTAGAGGGCGAGAGTCGCAGGATCCTGCCAGCGGCGGTAGCTGCGATGGCCGGTCAGTCCGATGGCGACATAGCGTTCCTCGCGATAGCTCGCCTCATCCCAGAGCTCACGAACGGTCGCCTCCCAGGTCGGGCGATCGGCGATCGGGTGGGCCTCGAAGAGCTCGCGGCAGATCTGCTTGACGCCAGGAGACTGGACTCCCCGAAAGGGCATCGTGGACTTCATGTACGCCTGCATCGGGCCGGCCTTCGCGGGGTCACCGGCCTCGGCCAGGCGCTTGCGAACGGCGTCGATCAGTGGTTGGTACGCCTGGACTGTCGCCACGCGCGAAGCCTAGTCGAGCCTTCCAGGAACCCTCAGGGGACGACCAGCTCGGCGTCCATGCCCTCCAGGCCGCATGTCGGAGGTCGTCCATAGGCTTCCCGCCGAAGGCATCGACAACGAGGAGCCGACATGCCGTTGACCACCGCTGAACGGGAAGCGTTTCTCGCCGAGCCACACGTCGCCGCGCTGTCGGTCGCGGCCGGTCCAGGTCGTGGCCCGCTGACAGTGCCGGTGTGGTACGACTACACGCCTGGCGGCGAGCTGTGGGTGCTTACCGGTGCCACCTCACGAAAGATCGAGCTCATCCGACGCGCAGGCAGGTTCACCATCATGGTCGAGCGGGTCTCGCCGACGATTCGCTATGTCGCCGTCGAGGGGCCGGTGACCTCGATCGTTCCAGGTACTGTCGACCATCTCCGCAAGGTCAGCACCCGCTACCTGCCGCCAGAGAAGGTGGACGGATACATGGAGATGGCATTGGCCGAGCACGGCGAGCAGGTGGTCGTCCACATGCGTCCGGAGCACTGGCTGTCCTCCGACCTGGGAACCATCTAGCGCGAGGTATCGCCGGGGCCGACAGCGGTCACAGCGTTCGGGCTGCGTCCCGGTCGGTCAGATCGGGCCCGGGTGATGGTCGGCGAGTGCGGCCGCGAGGCGTTCTGCCGTGAGCTCGATCTGCCAGGCGCGTGCTCCACGGGCCCGAAGCGCCTCGGCCACGAGCTCCGGGGTTGGTTCTGCCGGCGGGTCCCAGGCCAGTCTTCGCACGACGTCGGGTGTCAACAGGTTCTCCACCGGCAGGCGGTGAGCTTCGGCCAGCTCCTGCAGACACGCGCGACACGCGGTCAGTCGGGCTGCAGCGTCCGGATCGCGATCTGCCCATGCTCGAGCCGGTGGTGGACCGTCGTACGGCAACGTGAGCTCGGGCAGCTCGTCGTCCGGCACGCTCCGCGCTCGCTCGATGGCTTGCCACCAGATGTCGAGATCCCGTCGTGTGGTCTTGCCGTCGTAGGCAGGGAGGGAGGCGAGCTCCCGCCGGCTCGTGGGAGCCGCCAACGCGGCGCTGATGATCGCTTGATCGCTCAGAACCCGCCCGGGTGAGATGTCGCGGCTCTCGGCGACGCGGTCGCGGGCGAGCCAGAGCTCCCGGACATAGGCAAGCTCGCGACGCTTGCGGATCCGGTGCATGCCGGACGTTCGTCGCCACGGGTCGCGGCGGGAGTCGCGTGGCGGCTGCGTGCGCAACGCCTCGAACTCCTGCTCTGCCCACGACAGCTTGCCAGCCCGCTCGAGCTGCTCTGCCAAGGCGTCGCGCAGCTCGATCAGCAGCTCCACGTCGAGCGCTGCGTAGTTCAGCCAAGGTTCGGGCAGCGGCCGGGTCGACCAGTCGACGGCCGAGTGTCCCTTCTCCAGCTGGTAGCCAAGGAGCTCCTCGATCAGCGAACCCAGACCGACCCGGGGGTAGGAGAGGAGGCGTCCAGCCAGCTCGGTGTCGAACAGTTTGCGTGGTTGCAGGCCGAGCTCGGCCAGGCATGGCAGGTCCTGCGGTGCGGCGTGCAGCACCCATTCGGCGTCGGCAAGGGCCGCGTTGAGCTCGCTCAGGTCAGGGCAGCGGACCGGATCGATCAACGCCGTACCCGCGCCGGCGCGGCGCAGCTGGACGAGGTAGGCCCGGTGCGAGTAGCGATAGCCCGAGGCGCGCTCGGCGTCGATTGCCACCGGACCCGAGCTTCTGGCGAAAGCCTCGATCGTCCTGGCGAGAGCCTCCGGCGAGTCGACGACGGGTGGCAGGCCTTCCCGCGGCTGGAGCAGCAAGATGGGCGACGGCCCATCCGCGGGCGGGTGAGCGAGAGTCGCACGATCCGTCACGGGCGAGTCACCCGCCGGTTCGGGATGGCCGTCACACCAGCCGGCAGAGGGGGAAGGCCGGCCGCCGTACAAAGCAGCTGGCCCCATGCCTGCACGTGTGCGCGAAAAGCCTGGTCAGCAGGGGTCCACGAGGCACGAATCTCGATCTCGGCCCGCGCCGGCTCGTCGCTCATGCCTCCAAAACTCTCAGAGACGACCCGGGTCACCGTCCCACTGGGTGCTTTCATCAGCGCCTTCTCCGCCTCCAGCGCCTCGATGAGCCATGACCACCCGACGGCGCCGAGTAGCGGGTCGCTGGCCATGTCCGCATCGATCTCAGCTCGCACATACGTCACGAATCGGAACGTACCCTGCCAGGCCTCGTGGCCTGCCGGATCATGGAGCAGCACGAGTCGGCCGGTGGCCAGCTCACGCTCGTCGACTATGACGTCTGCGCTGACGGCGGTGGAGTACGGCGCTACCCGCTGCGGCGCCGGGATCTCTTCGCGTACCACTTCAGGCCGAAGCTCCGCGCTGCGGAGTTCGTTTGCGGCCCGCCGGAAGATCTCGGGCGGGTCATTGATATCCGTGCACGCGGCCACGCCCGAGAGGATACGTCTGGATACCCCCTGGAGTCGGCACACGACGCGCCGACGAGGCCGTCCCAGCCGGCCGCTTTTCCGCAGATCGGGACATTTCCGCTGATTCTGGCCGGCGGTCTCGACGACTTGGGGTTTCACGGCATCGAAAGTGGGGCACACTGCGTCGACTTCGGGGATCGTCGCGTACGCCACAGTCTAGGCTGGCGGCCTTGTGGGTGATTCGGTCTTCCTGAGGGCCTGCCGAGGTCAACCGGTTCCGCACACTCCGGTGTGGTTCATGCGACAAGCTGGCCGCTCCCTGCCGGAGTACCGCGCGCTGCGCAAAGGCATTCCCATGCTCGAGTCGTGCACGAGACCCGAGCTGGTCACCGAGATCACGCTGCAGCCGGTCCATCGCTACGGTGTGGACGCCGCGATCTTGTACTCGGACATCATGGTGCCGCTCAAGGCGGTCGGCGTCGACCTCGACATCGTGTCGGGGGTAGGCCCGGTCATCGCCTCGCCGGTCCGGTCCGCCGACGACCTCAGACAGCTGCGCCCGCTGGAGCCGGACGACGTGCCGTACGTGACCGCGGCGGTCCGCGAGCTCGTCGGCAAGCTCGGATCGACGCCGCTGATCGGCTTCGCCGGCGCGCCCTTCACGATGGCGTCCTACCTCGTCGAAGGTAAGCCGAGTCGTGATCATGCCGTGACCAAAGCGCTCATGTACGAATCGCCCGCGGTCTGGCATGGTCTGCTGGAACGGCTGGCCGACATCGCGGCCGCATTTCTGCGCATCCAGGTCGAAGCCGGCGCACGCGCGGTCCAGCTGTTCGACTCGTGGGCCGGCGCCTTGTCTCCTGACGACTACGAAACGTTCGTCCGTCCCCACACCGAGCGGGTGCTCGCCGACGTCGGCCGACTCGGCGTGCCGCGGATCCATTTCGGCGTCGGCACGGGTGAGATCCTCGCCCAGATGGCCGACGCGGGCGCGGACGTCGTTGGCGTGGATTGGCGGGTGCCGTTGCGGTCAGCGATCGAGCGGGTCGGCAATCGCGTGGTGCAAGGCAACCTTGACCCGGCGGTGGTCCTCGGGCCGTGGCACGTTCTCAGGGACAAGGTGCGGGACATTCTCGCTGCTGGCCGTGAGGCGCCCGGGCACATCTTCAATCTCGGCCACGGTGTCTTGCCACAAACCGATCCGACCGTGTTGGAACGACTCGTGGAGTTCGTCCACACCGAGTCACGGCGTGACCTGCCTCGCTAGGGCCGGCCGAGGTTGAGTGGCGAGGTCGTTTCCGACCTGCTGCTGCGTCCACTCGAGGAACGTTCCGGGCGTCGACCTCGCGTCAGCTCGTCGGAGCCGGCGGTGGCTCGGCGGTGGGTTCAGGCCGCGCTGGCGCCTCCCGAGAGTGGGCCTTGCGCCGTCTCGTACGGACAGCGAGCCACACCGGCACACCCAGGACGGCGAGTGTCACCGCGAACGGGATCGCGGCGCCCACCGCGGTCAACAGGAACTGAATGAAGGCGACGAACGCGCGCCAGCCACTCCGCAGTCCAGCGAAGAACCCGCTGTCGTCGTGGTCATCCGCGGGTTGGGCGACGAAGGTGACGTCGATCGTGGAGAGCGTGGTCTGGGAGGTGAGGACGGCGTACCGGCTCTGCAACGACTCCAGATCCGCCTCCCGAGCAGCGAGCTCGGATTCGACCTGGACCACCTCGCCAACGGTCTTGGCCTTGCCGAGCAACGTGCGGAGCCGGGCGATGCTCCGCTTCTGTGTCGCGATTCGGCTCTCGACGTCGACGACTTCTTCGGTGACGTCCGTGGCGTTCCGCTCGTCGGATTGGACCTTCCCGTAGGTCGTGAGCTGGTCGGCGATCCGCTCGAAGTCGTCGACGGGGACACGGAGCACGAGATGGACGCTGGCCGGCGACCCATCGCGCTGCCCAGAGGTCTGCTGGCTGGCGACGTAGCCATCGGTCCCGGCGACGAGCTGAGTCGCGCGCCTGGCGGCACGTGTGACGTCGCGCGTGCGAACGACGAGCTCGGCGGTACGAATGATGGAGCGAAGCCGCAGGTTCGCACGGCTCCTGCGCGCTGGCGGTTCGGCCTTGTGCGCCGCGGCGCGGCGCTCGGCGGCACCGGCGTCCGAAAGGGCTGGCGCGCGCTGCTGGACAGCGGTGTCGATCCCTGCGCCACCGGCCGACACGCCCGAGTTGTCCGAACATGCCGTGAGGGCGAAGAGCGTGGCGAGGCTGGCGAAGGCGAGCACCGGACCGGTAGGGATCCGGGCATGTGGGCGGCGGGACATGCGACCCTCCATGGCGTTGGTGACCGGGCATCTCGGGTGACCACGCGCCCCCGTATGCCGCACTGGACGCGGGACGTGTCTAGGGGGTTGCCCGGCAACGGAGTCCACCGGACGCACGACCATGGCCGGTCTGCAAGGGTGGAGTCCATGCGTGACGTGGTTGTCGTGGGTGGGGGGATCGCGGGCGTGGCAGCGGCGTGGTTCCTCCGGCAGCAGTGTGGACCCGAGATCGACATCACGATCTTCGAGGCGTCGCCGCACATCGGCGGCAAGCTCAGGACGGTGGAGGTCGCCGGACTACCTGTCGACACCGGTGCCGAGGCGATTCTCACCCGCCGGTCTGAAGGTCTGGACCTCGTTCGGGCAGCGGGCCTGCAGGCCAGGCTTCGCTATGCCACCACGGCCTCAGCCAGCCTGTGGAGTCGCGGGGCGATGCGTCCGATCCCTGCGGGCACCGTGATGGGAATCCCAGGTGATCCGTCCACCCTCCGGGGGAGCGGTGTCCTGTCGACGGAAGCCTGTGCGCTACTCGAAGCCGAACCGGAGTTGCCTGGACCGCCCTTGGAGGAGGACGTCGCCGTCGGGGAGTATGTCGCCCGTCGATGCGGCACCGAGCTGGTCGAGCGACTGGTGGAACCGCTGCTCGGTGGCGTCTACGCCGGGCGGTCCGAACAGCTGTCGTTGCAGGCGACCGTGCCTGTCCTCGTTCCACACCTGCGACAGGATCCCTCGCTGGTCCGGGCCGCGGCGAAGGTACGGTCGGCAGCGGCAGGATCAAGCGGCCCCCAGTTCGCTGGTCTGGAGGGTGGGGTTGGCCAGCTGGTGCCGGCGGTCGCGAAGGCCTCGAGCGCGCGGGTCCGTACCAACGCAACCGTGCGCGAGCTGCGGCGAAGCGGTTCCGGCTGGCAGCTCGTCGTGGGGTCGGCACGTGACCCGGAAGTGATCAGTGCAGACGCGGTGGTCATCGCCTGTCCGGCGACGCCAGCCAGTCGGTTGCTCGCGGGAGTCGCTCCCGGCGCTGCTCGACTGCTCGCCGGCATCGAGTACGCAAGCATGGCGACGGTCGCCCTGGCCTTTCCGGCGGCACAGGTCGTGGATCGACTGACCGGCTCAGGCTTTCTGGTACCACCGGCTGAGAAGAGGCTGATCAAGGCGGCGACGTACTCCTCCTCCAAGTGGGCGTGGCTCGGTGAGCACCAGCCCGATCTGGCAATCGTCCGCTGCTCGGTCGGCCGGCTCGGGGAGGTGTCCGACCTGCAACGCAGCGACGATGAGCTGGTCTCCGGTTCCCTCGCCGACCTGCGGGACCTGATCGGGCTCGACGCTCCGCTGGTCGATGCGTACGTCCAACGCTGGGGTGGTGGACTCCCGCAGTACGAGGTCGGGCATACCGCTCGAGTCGCCGCAATTCGCGCCGAGATCGCGAGACAGCCAGGCCTGGCGGTGGCTGGTGCGGCCTACGACGGCGTCGGCATTCCGGCCTGTATCGCGAGCGCTCAGGCTGCCGTGACCCAGCTCCTCGCGACGGTTTCCGGTCCGGAGACAATGGCACCATGACGCACGACGGAACCCACGAAGAGACCTCCGGAGCAAACCAGTCGGCGACGAGCTCGACACCGGCTGCGTCCCCCGGCGCGGAGAAGCCGAAGCCGCGGGAGCTCAACCACGTGATCCGCTACACCATGTGGTCGGTGTTCCGGCTTCGGGAACGCCTCGGCCCGGGCGATCGTCGTCAGCTGTGGAGTGAGGTCGACGAGCTCTTCCGGCAGTTGGCCGACAAGGACGTCGTGGTCCGGGGCACCTACGACGTGTCCGGTCTGCGTGCCGATGCCGACGTCATGATCTGGTGGCATGCCCCGACCGCCGATGATCTGCAGGAGGCCTACAACAGGTTCCGGCGAACCGCACTCGGCCACCACTTCGAGCCGGTCTGGTCCCAGCTCGCGCTGCACCGTCCGGCCGAGTTCAACAAGAGTCACATACCGGCATTCCTGGCGGGGGAGAGCCCGAAGCGGTACGTGAGTGTCTACCCGTTCGTACGGTCGTACGAGTGGTATGTCCTGCCTGCAGAGGAGCGCCGGGCGATGCTCGCCGAGCACGGCCGGATGGCTCGCGAGTACCCCGACGTGCGGTCGAACACCGTTGCGTCCTTCGCCTTGGGCGACTACGAGTGGATGCTCGCCTTCGAGGCTGACGAGCTGCACCGCATCACCGATCTGATGCGCCACCTGCGGGGCGCGCGGGCCCGGTTGCACACTCGGCTGGAGGTGCCGTTCTTCGCTGGTCGTCGCGCGCCGATCCGGGAGATCGTCGACGCGCTTCCATAGTTCGTACATCGGAAGGTCTGGACATGGGCTGGCTACGCAGACTGTTCGGTGGTGGCGACGACTTGGCACCGGCCGCGCCCGTCGTGCTTGACGTCGAGGCCCGCAAGGAGCAGCTGCAGGATCTCGAGCGCACTCTCGACCAGCTGGTCGAGGTGATGAAGGCCAACGAACAGCGTCGAGACAATCCGGCGTGGCGGGAACGCATAGCGGAGTACCGGCGTCTTTCGGGCGAGTCGTACAAGCTGCGTGCCGGCACCTTCACCAGGGAGCAGCTGGTGGACCTGGCCTTCGAGATCCGACCCGTGTTCGGCGGTGAGCTACCTCACGATCTGCGCGAGATCGAGCCGTTGCAGAAAGAGTTGGTGGAGAAGGCGGAAAAGCTCCAGGTCGTCTTGCCCAGCGAACGGCCCGAGGCAGCGAGCTGACGGCGACGCTCCCGCAACAGTTCGATCTCGTTCCGGCAACGATTTCGTCGCCAGCGCTAGGTGTCAGATGGCTCCAGCGTCAGGGAGATCGAGTTGATGCACCAGCGCTGGTCGGTCGGCGTCTGATACCCCTCGCCCTCGAAGACGTGTCCGAGGTGCGAGTCGCAGCGTGCGCAGCGGACTTCCGTCCGCACCATGCCGAGTGAGCGGTCCTCGAGCAGGCGTACCCGGTCCTCAGCAAGCGGCGACCAGAACGACGGCCAACCGCAGTGGCTCTCGAACTTCGTGTCGCTGCGGAAGAGCTCGGCGCCGCAGGCCCGGCAGCGGTAGACACCCGTGGTCGTGGTGTGGACGTACTCGCCGGTACCCGGCGGCTCGGTTCCCCCCTCACGGAGCACGTGGTACTCCTCGGGAGTGAGCTGCGCCCGCCACTCGGCCTCGGTCTTGACCACCCTGTCCGGTGTCTCGTCCATGCCGTCCACCCCCTCGTCGGTCCGGTCCTGTGCATGCCCGGCGCTCGTGCCCGCCGAGCATGCGTTGTCGTGATTCGAACCCTACGTCGACAGCCTGCGTACACCTGGCTGAAGGGCTGGCGGCAGCGATGTGGTCTCGAGGTCCCCGGCGTTATCCACAGACGGCCAGGGGTGCGTGCATCTTCGTGATCAGATCGCGTAACGTTACGTTGTCGCCCGAAATGTCGGGAGACGCAGTGGTGTGGCCACGAGTGTGGTCAGACGACACCACGGCTCGTACCGGACTTAGTCGTAGCTGGCGGCCACCAAGCTTCTGGGGCCACCCACAGAGTGCGGGGAGAGGTTTGAAGTGACGTATCGCGAAGACGGCTCCGGCGGGACTGCGCACGATCCGAGCCAGCCCGACGGAATCCGAACCGGCAGGGAGACGAGAGTCGATCCGGGGGACCTCGACGACTTCGCCCGCCGCGTGAGAATGCTCGCCGAAGACTGGGCCGCGCAAGACAGCGCACAGCAAAAAGTCCTCCGAGTCGACAACGATCAGTGGGGCTTTCCGAAGCTCGGGCAGTTCGAAGAGGCCGACACCCTTCGTCAGCAGTATCAGCAGGCGCGCCAGGGCATGGCGCAGAACTTCAACGACCTGCACAACCTGCTGCAGGGGTTGGGTGACGCGAGCGCGAAGATCGCCGAGCAGTACCGCTCGACCGAAGCGCTGAACCAAGCCAGCATGGCTCAGATCGACCGGATCCTCGGCGAGGAGATGGCGACTCAGCCGAACCCCGGCCAGACGCGTCCCCAAGGTCCTTCGCAGCAAGCTTGACGGGAGTTGAACGATGTCTGGATCTATCGCCCAAGCTGGTCATCGTGAGATCATTTACCGCCTGCGCGGAATGGAGGACCCCTACGACCCGCAGGGGAGCTGGCCGGAGCCGCCGTCGTCTGGCTACCTCAAGGAAACGGCGAGGCTGTGGCAGCAATCGGGCACGAACGCCGCGGCGATCGCCGAGCAGCTCGAGCGGGCTCGTGACGAGCTCTTCTCCGGCGGTCGGAGCGGTGGCTGGCATGGCGAGGCCGCCGATGCGTTCCGGAACAAGCTGGAGCAGGTGATCTGGTTCGCCAAGGAGGTCGCCCATCGGTGTGACAAGACGAACCCGAAGCCGCCACCGCCGCCACAGGAGGGTGGTGACCGTCCTGCCTTCCAGGTGACCGACGACGGGTCGGAGTCCCAAGGATTCCGGCAGCTGTTCGAGAGCCTTGCTGGTCACGTCGAGGGCATCGAGAACAACGTCGACGAGAAGCTGCCACCGCCGCCCTGGTGGAAAGAGTCCCACTGGATGAAGTGGTGGACCCGTGGGATCCCGATGAACAGCACCGTCCACTACGAGATCCGTCGTGGTGGAGAAGACGGTGAGGTCGTCGACATCCCACGAGAAGGCGTCCCGAACGACCCCGGTCGAGACCAGATGGAGCGCATCTACGCCGATGCCGGGGTCCAAACGGTGGAAAGCCGAGACGGGCTGGTTACCGCTCACCTGCCTGCTGGGCAGGACGATCACAACAGGCTCTACTGGTACCTGAAGCTCAACCAGGAGCAGGAGGAGCGGTCCAAGCGGACCGCGAGTGACCTCGTCCAGAAGTACGGCGAGATCGGCGGCAAGTTCCCGCAGCCTGCACAAGCACCGCAGATCACCTCGACCGGCGGTGCCGGTGGCGGAGGAGGCGGCGGCGCCGGCGGTGGGGGGCCGTTCTCCACCGGTGGTGCTGGTGGCGGTGGCGGTCTGCCTGACATCGGCGGCGGTGCCGGTGGTGGCAGCGGTCTGCCTGACATCCCCGGTGGCGGAGGTGGCGGCAGCGACCTTCCCGACATCCCCGGCGGCGGAGGAGGCGGGGGCGGTAGTGACCTGCCTGACCTCCCGGACAGCGATGGCGACGGTATACCCGACAGCCAGGACCCGTTCCCGTACGACCCGACCCGCGGCGGCGGGAGCAGTGGCGGCGGCAGCGGTGGGATCGGCGACATCGACACCGGAACCCAGGCAGCGCGTGCTGGTGGGTTCGGTGGCGGTCTCCCAGGCGGTATTGGCTCTGGTGGCCTAGGTGGTGGAGGCCTCGGTGCCGCCGGTGCCGGCCTGCCTGGCGGAGTTCCCATCCACGGCGGTGGCCCAGCCGCCGGCGCTGGCACCGGTATGGGCGGACCGCTCGGTGTCGGCATGGTGCCGGCTGGTGCCGGTGCCGCCGGCACGGGCTTCCGCGGCGGTTTCGGCGGCATGATGCCCATGGCGGGCGCCGGTGCCCACGGTGCTGGGGAAGGCAAGGAGCAGCAACGCAACACCTGGCTGGAAGAAGACGAGGACGTGTGGGGCGCAGACGGTGACGCTCCCCCGCCGGTCATCGGAGGGTGATCTCAGGTCTCAAACGGTCCTGTCGAGACTGTGGGAAGTGGGCGAAGGGCGTTTCCTTCGCCCACTTTCATTTCGGCACCGCTGAGGGCTGGGCCATCGTCGTCGAGCCTGCGGTAGTCACCGCTGCGAGGAAGCAGCGGTCACCTCGCGATACTCGACGATCGACGTTCCCTGCGGCGGCGGATAGCGCGGACCTTCTCCGCCGGAGGAGAGGAATTGGACGGCGAGATAGATCACGCCGGCAACGACGATGAGCCCGACCACCAGGAGGACAACGATCAGCCAGGCAGGAACCTTCTTCGACTTCCTTGGCGGTTGGGGCTGGCCCCACGGCACGGGGCCCTGCCTGGGTGCGGGCGGGGGTGGAGGCCTCAACCCCTGGTCAGGGGGAGGCAGGGGCGGGCCGTGACCGTGTGGAGGCACGACGTTCGGGGGGTGCGACGTTGGCCCGAAAGGCCCGGACCCGGGTGATCCTTGTGGTGCCGGGAATGGCATCGGCGGCTGCGATCCAGGTGGACTCCCGGGTGGATGGTTCCGGTACCCAGGCGGTGCGGGCCCATCCGGTGCCGTGAGGGCGTGCGGCGCAGGGCGGTCCGGTGGAGGTTGTCTGTGCGGCCCAGCATCTGGTGCCTCTTCTTGGTCAGGACCGTTGGTGGGCTTGTCTTCTTCAGTCACCGGTCTCCCTTGGATTGGACGGCGGCCTCTCGCAGCACCAGCGGTACCGCGGACGCTCGCTACGCCATGCGCGCCACGGTGGCGCGCCGGCGACGTCGTTGCAGCGGTGGCCTCGCCTCGGGCGGCGGCTCAGTTGCCACACTATGTCGGCTATGGGCCGCCAGGCGACCCGACACGGCCTGTGGCAGCTCGAGAGGGAGCCGGGCGCTACCGTGCAGGCATGGCGACGGCGTACGAGCATGTCGAGGTCGGCGGGCGCGAGGTGCGGATCTCCAACCCCGACAAGGTCTACTTTCCGGAGCGCGGATTCACCAAGAGGGATGTCATCACCTACTTCATGTCAGTGGGTGACGGCATCCTCAACGCCTTGTACGAACGCCCGACGACGCTGGAACGCTGGCCGTCAGGCGTGTTCGAGGGCGCTCGACTCTCGACCCGAGCCGATCACCGGGGTGATGCGTTCTACCAGAAGCGAGCACCCAAGAACGCGCCGGATTGGGTCGAGACCGCCCGGATCACGTTCCCCAGCGGGCGTTTCGCCGACGAGGTGTGCCCAACCGAGCCGGCTGTGATCGTGTGGGCTGCCAACTTGGGCACGTTGACGTTCCATCCGTGGCCGGTGACGCGACATGACGTCGACCGCCCCGACCAGATCCGACTCGACCTCGACCCTCAACCGGGCACCGACTTCGCCGACGCGGTACGCATTGCGGGGCATGTTCGCGCCTTGCTGCATGAGATCGGCATGGAGGGCTGGCCCAAGACCTCAGGTGGACGGGGTCTGCATATCTACGTGCCGATCCAGCCACGGTGGAGCTTCGTCGACGTACGCAGGGCGGTCATCGCGTTCGGACGGGAGTTGGAACGTCGGCTCCCTGACCAACTGACCATCTCGTGGTGGAAGGAAGAACGGGGACAGCGGGTCTTTCTCGACTACAACCAGGCGGCACGTGACCGCACGATCGCCTCGGCCTACTCCGTCCGCCCCAAGCCGCGGGCGCCGGTATCTGCGCCGTTGCGATGGGACGAGCTCGAAAGCGTCGAACCGGAAGATTTCGATATCGCGACGATGCCGCGGCGCTTCGCGGAGATCGGCGATCCCCATGCCGGGCTGCGCGAGCATGCGTACCCCATCGACATCCTGCTCGAGTGGGCAGAGCGAGACCAACGCGACCATGGCCTGGGTGATCTTCCGTACCCTCCGGATTACCCGAAGATGCCGGGCGAGCCCATGCGGGTCCAGCCGAGCCGGGCCCGGAACAAGGCGTGAGCGAGCTCATGAAGGAGTGGCTCAGGCGCTGCCGTTGTTGTCGGTTGTCCCTGCGGCGTCGGCGGGCACGGGATCGCTGTGCTCGATGAGGTGCAGACACGGCACACCGAGCCTCCGCCGAGCCTTCGACGTCCAGTCCAGGTGGAAGAACTCGGCGACGATGTGTGGTCGGGTGAGGACGACGACCTCGGAAGCCTGACGTTCCTTGACAGCGGAGGCGAGCGCATCGACCGGATCCGCCGTGGTCAGCTCGCCGTCGGCCGAGCAGCCGCACTGCTCGAGGGCCTCGATGCTCTGGTCGAGCGCAGCTTGGCTTCGTTCGACGATCTCCCGTTGGATCTTCGCGAGGTCGACATCCGGGAAGTTCAGCGCCGAGGTGGCGAGCACCTCACTCGCTGCGATGGAGCCGAGTGCTGACTCGACACGAGCCGAAGCGTCCTCGACCGGAAGGATGACGTGGACGTGTGTCGGCTCCGCCGAGACGGCGTAGAGTTCGGCGATTTGGTGGGCGTCGTAGTGGGACAGCGGCTTTTCGATGAGGAGTACGACCTGATACATGGGGCACCTCCTCGCCTCCGCGATTATCGTCGCGCGGTCTGCGCCAGGTTGCAAAGGACGTTGGCGATCTCGTGACATTGTGACGTGCCGTAGGCGCAAACCGTCACAAACGACCCATCACGCCCCGCGGCCAATGGCGCCGGATTCGGTGCCCAACACCTCAGCGAGATCAAACCGGACAGGCTCCTCGAGCTGCGCATACGTGCACGAGCGCGGGTCGCGGTCCGGACGCCACCGGACGAACTGCGCCGTATGCCGGAACCGCGGGCCTTCCATGTGGTCGTAGCGCACCTCGACCACACGCTCGGGCCGGAGCGGGACGAACGACAGATCTTTGCCGGCACTCCATCGGCTCTGCTCGGCGTTGCGCGGAGTGCGGGTCCCAGCCTGCTGCTTGGCCCACGACCACGGGTGGTCGTCGAACGTCGTGACCAGCGGCTGCAGCTCGGTGAAGAGCTCGCGTCGCGTGGCCAGTGGGAATGCACCGATCACGCCGACGTTGGCAAGCTCACCGGTGTCGGTGTAGAGGCCGAGCAACAGGGAGCCGATCGCGTCGGGACCGCTCTTGTGCAGACGGTAGCCGGCGACGACGCAGTCCGCGGTGCGCTCGTGCTTCACTTTGAACATCACGCGTCTGTCAGGCTCGTACGTGCCATCGAGCGGCTTGGCGATGAGCCCATCCAGACCGGCACCTTCGAACTGGTGGAACCACCGCTCGGCAAGCCTCCGGTCGGTCGTGGCAGGCGTGACGTGGATGGGCGGCCGGGTGCCAGCCAGCGCGTCGACCAGCAGGGCACGACGTTCGGAGAACGGCCGACCGGTGAGGTCCTCGTCGTCGAGAGCCAGGATGTCGAAGGCCACGAACCGGGCCGGCGTCTGCTCGGCGAGCAGTTTGATTCGGCTCGCCGCCGGATGGATCCGCAGCTGGAGCGCCACGAAGTCGAGGCGGACACCTTCCTGGTCTTCGATCACGATCTCGCCGTCGATCACGCACCGAGGTGGAAGGTTTGCCGTGACGGCCTCCACGAGCTCGGGGAAGTAGCGGGTCATCGGCCGCTCGTTGCGGCTGCCGATCTCCACCTCGTCGTGGTCGCGGAAGACGATCGATCGGAAGCCGTCCCACTTCGGCTCGAAGCTGTACGAGCCTTGGGGGATGTGCTTCACGGGCTTGGCCAGCATCGGAGCGACCGGGGGCATGACCGGGAGCTGCATGCCTCCACGGTACGGCTCAGGGCTGCCAGTCCGGCCGGCGGCCCAGCATGCCGACGATCCGGTCGAGGAGCGGCGCGTTCTCCGGCACCGGCACGCTCGGCTGGAACTGACTGCGCGGGCCGCGTGTGGCGGGCGTGTCAGGCACCTTCGCTGCCAGCGCAGCGCCGACGGCCAGGACGTCATCGTCGTACTCGACCGTGCTGTCGACGGACCGTGCGATGTCCCACCCGTGGACCAGGTTGTCGAGAAAGTGGAACCCGATGGCAGCCCGTGCCGGAAAAGGGGCGCTGATTCGGATCTCGGGTAGCCAGAAGTCCCGTTCCAGCACACCCTCCTCGGCGAACGCTGCAAGCACCAGCCGGGCAGCCTCGGCGTACGCACGTGATGGATCGTCGCCGACGGGCCGAGGTCGCCAGGCTGCGAGGTCGGATGGTTCTCCCGTCGCGGCGAGTGCGAACCCGTTGTGCTGGCCGATCATGTGCTCGATCAGGTGGCGAAGCGTCCAGCCAGCGCACGGAGTTGGGCGAGTGAGCTGGTCGGCGGTGACCGCGTCGACGAGCCTGATGGTGGTGTCCACGACCCGCCGGTCGAGCTCTCGGATATCCATGACGCTCCTTTTGTTCCCCTCCCACGCCGACAGTACGCGTCAGGGGGAGATCGAGAGGGGCGACATGCTGGGCATCCACATGCGGATGTGCAGGAGACCTCGCGGATCTGCGGGTTCGCAGGTTAGGAATTTCTCACAAGCCACCGCAGGAAGAGGAAGTCGTCAGATTCGAGCACCGTGGCGAGGCGAAGCGGCATCGGCTCTGGCAGTTGCGGTCCTGCCAGGATGCGAAGGCCCGGTCCTGCAAGTAGCTGTGGCGACACTGTGAGACAGAGCTCGTCGATCAGCCCCGCGTGGACGAGGAGACCGAACAGGCGCGGGCCGCCTTCGCAGTGGATGCGACCGTACCCACGGCTCGTGAGCGCGTCGATCACCCCGTGTGCCGTCACCTCACGATCCCCGACCACGGCGACGTCGACTCGGTCGGCGAGGTAGGCACGGCGATCGGGTGGCGACATCTCGGAGGTGATGACCAGCGTCCGGGAATCGCTCAGCAGGCGCTCGGGTACGTCGAGAGACGCGGTGACAAGGGCGATCGGTGGGGTGGGTGGAAGGCCCAGGTCGGCGCGGATCTGGGCGTACTCCGGGCGGATGTCGGCCGGACCGTAGCGCTCGACCCGAGCAGTTTCTGCGCCGACCAGAACGACGTCGGCCAATGCTCTGAGCAACGCGAGCATGCGCCGGTCGGCGGTGCCGGAGATCGACCCGGAGCGATGGTCTGGTCCTTGAGCCGCGCCGTCGACGGTCGACACGAAGTTGGCCCGCACCCACGGTCGGCCGCGGGGGTAGTCGTAGATGCGCACGAGGTCGGCGTCGTCGAGATCGCAGCCGTCACCACCTGGCTGAGGAAACAGTGCACGCACGGGACGATCTCACCAGACGTGGAATTGGCCCGCGCATGCGGGCACCGGACTCGTGGTTCGACCGTGCACGGTAGGTGTCTTCGGACGGTGCCTCGGAACGCGTCCGCTCGTGTCAGAAGCAGGCAGGCAAGTCGCACGTGTCGTGTGGACTGGGGGATTGGTCCGGGACTTAGCCCACCAATTGGTACGGGAGCGCGGCTGTGACGTGGATCTACGCTTGGCGTACCCGTCCTCGACAATCGTCAACTTCGGAGCCTTCATGGAGTATCGCACCATTGGCACAAACCCGGCGACACGACAAAAGGTGAGCGTACTCAGCCTCGGAGCCATGATGTTCGGAACGGCGATCGACGAGGCGACGTCGTACGCCATCCTCGACCGCTACGTCGAGGCGGGCGGTACGTTCATCGACACGTCGAACAACTACGCGTTCTGGCACAGCGGTACCCAAGGTGGCGAGAGCGAGACCTTGCTCGGCCGTTGGTTGCGCAGCCGCGGCATAACCAACGAGGTGGTCATTGCCACCAAACTGGGAGCTCGACCACTGGCGCCCGGTACGAGCTACGTCGACAATGCCGAAGGGCTGTCAGCGAAAGTCGTCAAAGAGTCGGCGGAGCGCAGTTGCGAACGCCTCGGCGTGGAGAAGCTCGATCTGCTCTATGCGCACATCGAGGATCCGAGGACGCCTTTGCAGGAGACGGTCGAGGCGTTTGCCGAGCTGGTCGCCGAAGGCGTCGTCGGCCTGCTGGGTGTGAGCAACCATTGGGCGTGGCGCGTCGAGCGTGCGCGTCAGCTGGCTGCGGCTGCCGGCCTGCCTGGATACGAGGTGCTGCAGTACAGCTATTCCTACCTGCGACCGCGTACCGACATTCCGGGCGAGCTGTCACAGGACGGCAACCAGGGTGTGGTGAGCGGAGACCTGTTGAGCTACCTTCGCGAGCACGACGACCTCACGCTCGTGGCGTACTCGCCGTTGCTCAACGGCGCCTACGTACGACAAGACAAGCCGCTCGGGCCGGAGTACGACCATGCCGGCACGGCGCGGCGACTGCGGGCACTACGCGAGGTCGCAGCCGAGACGGGTGCGACCGTCAACCAGGTCGTCCTGTCCTGGCTCATGGGGCACGAGATTCCTGTCATTCCGTTGGTCGGTGCGTCCTCTCTGTCGCAGCTGAACGAGAACCTCGCCGCTGTGGACCTCAAGCTCACAGCCCAGCAGCGGGCAAAGCTCGACGCTGCCCGCTGAAAGAGCCATTGCACGATTACAAGACCTCTTGGAAGGGTCGCCCGTGACGTGACGACGTACGGCAAGCCTGTGCGCCTGCCGTACGTCGTCATCGTCAGACCCGCTTGAGGACGACGAGCGAACGTGACGCGACTTTCGTCCGCTCGTTCGCCAACACCACCACGCGATCTCGCAGATCGTCGTCGGCGGTGTCGAGCACCGGCTCCCAGGCTGAGCCGTACTGCTCACCGGGAAGCGTGAACTCCAGGTCGTCCTCGGACGCGTTGAAGAGCAGCAGGAACGAGTCGTCGACTATCCGCTCGCCTTGCGGGCCTGGTTCGCGAATCGCCTCTCCGTTGAGGAAGACGGCAAGCGACTTGGCAAAGCCCGCGGTCCAGTCGCGCCCGGTCATGTGGGTGCCGTCCGGCTTGAGCCACGCGACGTCACCCAGCTCGTGGCCGCTTCCCAGGCCGTCGAAGAACCGCCGGCGCCGAAACACCGGATGCTCCGCGCGCAGTTGGCTGACAGTCCGGGTGAACGCCAGGAGATCGGAGTCGGCGTTGGCCCAGTCCACCCACGAGATCTCGTTGTCTTGCGCGTAAGCGTTGTTGTTCCCGCGTTGCGTGCGACCCAGCTCGTCGCCGTGCAGGATCATCGGCACGCCCTGCGAAAGGAACAGCGTGGCGAGGAGGTTGCGACGCTGTCGATTTCGCAGCGCGATGACGCTCGGGTCGTCGGTCGGCCCTTCGACACCGCAGTTCCACGAACGGTTGTCTGACGTGCCGTCGCGGTTCTGTTCGCCGTTGGCTTCGTTGTGTTTGTGGTTGTACGACACGAGATCATGCAACGTGAAGCCGTCGTGGGCGGTGATGAAGTTGATCGATGCGTACGGCTTACGGCCGTCCTTCTCGTAAAGATCGGACGACCCGGTGAGCCGCATCGCGAACTCGCCGAGTGTCGCAGGCTGTCCGCGCCAGAAGTCGCGTACGCAGTCGCGATACTTCCCATTCCATTCGGTCCACACCGGCGGGAAGTTGCCCACCTGATATCCACCCGGCCCGACGTCCCACGGCTCGGCGATGAGCTTCACCTGTGACACGATCGGGTCCTGCTGCACCAGGTCGAAGAATGCCGACAGTCGGTCGACCTCGTGGAACTGGCGGGCGAGAGTGGCCGCGAGGTCGAAGCGGAAGCCGTCGACGTGCATCTCGGTCACCCAGTACCGCAGCGAGTCCATGATGAGCTGCAGCACGTGAGGGCTTCGCATCAACAGGCTGTTGCCCGTGCCGGTGGTGTCCATGTAGTAGCGCCGGTCGTGGTCGACCAAGCGGTAGTAGGCGGCGTTGTCGATGCCGCGGAACGCCAATGTCGGTCCTCGGTGGTCGCCTTCAGCGGTGTGGTTGTAGACGACGTCGAGGATCACCTCGATGCCGGCGCGGTGCAGGGCGCGCACCATGGCCTTGAACTCCTGCACCTGCTCGCCACGCTGGCCAGACGCCGCGTACGCGTTGTGGGGCGCGAAGAACCCGATCGTGTTGTAGCCCCAGTAGTTCGACAAGCCGCGCTGGACGAGCACGCTGTCATGAACGAACTGATGCACCGGCATGAGCTCGACCGCCGTCACGCCGAGCGACTGCAGGTGGTCGATCATCGGTGGCGAGGCGAGACCGGCGTACGTTCCGCGGATCACCTCGGGGATGTCCGGGTGGTTGATCGTGAGACCCTTCACATGGGCTTCGTAGATCACGGTCTCGTGGTACGGATGTCGCGGCAGCCGGTCGTCCTGCCAGTCGAAGTAGGGATTGACCACGATCGACTTCATGGTGTGCGGCGCGGAGTCGAGCGTGTTGAGTGCCTCGGGATCGTCGAAGCGGTACGAGAACAGCGACTCGTGCCAGTCCACCGCGCCCTCGATCGCCTTCGCGTACGGGTCGAGTAGCAGCTTGGCCGGGTTGCACCGGTGGCCGTTCGCCGGATCGTACGGTCCGTACACACGGAATCCGTACCGCTGACCTGGCCCGACTCTCGGGAGGTAGCCATGCCACACCGACGCCTCACGCTCGGTGAGCGGAACGCGAGTCTCCTGCCCGTCGGCGTCGAACAGGCACAGCTCGACGGCCTCGGCCACCTCGCTGAAAAGCGCGAAGTTGGTGCCCGCACCGTCGAAGGTCGCGCCGAGCGGATAGGGCGTGCCGGGCCAGACTTCGACCAATCCCATTCCCTCCCTCGCGACGTCGATGGCGGCAGGCCGCGATCCCGTGGGTCCGCTACCCACTCCAGCGGACGTGGCACGCCCACCAGGTTCGTCTCACGGGAGAATCCTCCCAGCCCGAGGTTCGGGCGGCGCGGCGAGTCCGGGAAGTTGGCCGGATACGTGCGGAAACGTTCACATCAGCCCGGCACGGCGCAGCACCAGCTCCACGATCTCGGGGCGTGCGCCGAGAGGCTCGCTGACGGCGGTCGCACCCGCCCGGAGAGCCTGCAGACGAATCTGGCCGGCGAAGAACCCCGGGGCGAGGAGGTACGTGGCGACCGCGACCCGCCCGGCGCCTGACGTCGGTGTAGCCGGCTGTTCACGATGAGTGTGCGCGAGCTCGGTCCGATCGACCATTGCGCGCGCCAGTCGTACGGCGTCACCTACGTCCGGTTCGGCCGCGGAGGCGAAACCCGTGACCACTGGGACGCCGAGGCGGGCGCCCAAGGCGCTGCCGAGATCCACGACGGTGGCGTTGGCCTCGGGACGGCGTGAGCCAGCGGCCGCGAGCACGACCGCGTCGTAGGGGGAGCGGGTCTCGGCGAGGCGAGCGGCGAGCGCGTCGAGCAGCAGGTCGTCGGGCCCGAGCACGTCCCCGAGCCGTACCCGCCAGCCTCGGTCGCGGGCCAGCCGAGCGACTTCCGGCAGGTCGACCGTCGAGTGGTACGCGTTGCTCAGCAGGAACGGCTGGATCACGAGGTCGGCGACCCCGCGCTCGCCGAGCTGGTCCAAGGCCGGTTCCGGAGCAGGCTCGGCAAGCTCGAGGAATGCGGCGACGCTGGTCAGCCCACTGACGTGAGCACCTGCGGCCTCTGCCACCCGATGGGCGACCAGGCTCGCTCGCGGATCCCGACTCCCGTGCGCGACAAGCAGCAGGCCGTGACTCATCGTGACCCAGCGAGAGCCCTGACGACGTGCTCGGACAGGGTGACCACTTCGCCGACCACGATCACGGCAGGGGAGCGGATGTCCCGGGAGGCCGCTACCTGTCGGATGGTCGCGAGAGTACCGGTGGTGAGCCGCTGGTCCGGAAGCGTCCCGCGCTCGACGATGGCCACGGGTGTGTCGGGAGAGCGGCCGTGGCCAAGTAGCCCGTCGACGATGTCCCCCAGCTGGCCGACACCCATCAGGAACACCAGGGTGCCCTCGAGCCGGGCGAGGCTCTCCCAGTCGGGGTGCTCGCCGCTGTTTCGCGCGGTGTGGGCGGAGATCACCGTGAACTGCCGTGACATGTTGCGATGCGTCACCGGGATGCCGGCGGCAGCGGGCACCGACACCGCGCTCGTCACTCCCGGAACCACCGTGCACGGCACACCGGCCTCAGCGCAGGCTATGGCCTCCTCTGCCCCCCGCCCGAAGACGAACGGGTCGCCGCCTTTCAGGCGTACGACCTGCTGCCCGGCCTTCGCACGATCGATCAGCAGCTGGTTGATCTCGAGCTGCGTCAGGCTGTGGGCGTCGGGCCCTTTGCCCGCCTCGATCACCTCGACGGACGGATCCAGCTCGTCCAGGAGCGCTCGTGGAGCGAGCCGATCGACCACCACGACGTCGGCGTCGGCGAGCAACCGACGGCCATACGTCGTGATGAGCCCGGGATCTCCCGGTCCGCCACCAACGAGTGCCACGTGGCCGCGACGCGGCCGCCGCTGCCGCCGTACCGATAGCTCGCCAGTCTGCAGCTGGGTCGCGATGCGGTCCTTGATCGCCCGAGCCCGCCTCGGATCTCGTCCAGCCGACACGGCGACGGTCACGTCGTCGACGCGGGTCACGGCCGGCGTCCAGGCAGCCGAGTGCGTCGCGACAGAGGCGCGGACACACCAGATTCCAGCGTCCTCGGCCTCGGATGCGACCTGGCTGTCGGTCGTCCGATCTCCGGTCGCCGTCTGCACCAACCACGCGCCCTGAAGATCACCAGGCTGGTACTCGCGGGGGACCCAGGTGACGCGACGGTCAGGCACCAAGACGGCCAGATCTTCGCAGAGCTCCGGTGCGATCACGACCACTTCTGCGTCGGCATCCAGCAGCCCTCGTACTCGCCGGGCAGCGACCGGACCGCCGCCGACCACGACGGTGCGGCGACCGGCCAGATCCAGCAGCAGCGGGTAACGAGGAGGCATGGCTGTCCAGGCTAGGTGTGGATGCCGCACTCGGTCTTGGCGAACCCCGCCCAGCGCCCACTTCGTGGATCCTCGCCGGGTGCGACGCGGCGGGTGCACGGCCAGCAGCCGATCGAGGGGTAGCCGTCATAGAGCAGGGGATTGGTCAAGACTCCGTTGTCCTCGATGTAGCGGTCGACATCCTCCTGGGTCCACCGGGCGAGCGGGGCGACCTTCACCTTGCCTCGCCGCGCGTCCCACCCCACGACGGGCGTGTTGGCGCGTTCAGGAGCCTCGTCTCGTCGGATGCCGGTCGCCCAGGCGTCGTACGCCTGGAGTGCCCGCTCCAGCGGTGCCACCTTCCGCAGCTGGCAGCACAAGTCGGGATTGCGGCGGAAGAGCTCAGGTCCGAGCGTGGCGTCTTGCTCGGCAACCGTCTGGCGGGGGCGGACGGTCACCAAGTTGATCGGGATGGTGACGGTGGCGGCGTCGGCGGTGCCCAGCGTCTCGGCGAAGTGGTACCCGGTGTCCAGGAAGACCACGTCGATACCGGGTCGGACAGTGGAGGCGAGATGCGACAGTGTGAGGTCCTGCATCGACGAGGTGACGCAGAAGCGGTCGCCAAAGGTCTCCACCGCCCATCTCACGATCTCGGCCGCAGGGGCGTCCTCCAGCTCTCGCCCTGCCTTCGTGGCCAGCCGCTCGAGCTCGGCGGGGGTGCGAGTCGGCCCGGACTGCTTGCCGGGCCGAGATGGTGGGGCTATCGCAAGACTCATCTACGCATCACCAATCCGACGAACTTCAGGGAGAAAGCGCGAGTGCAGCCGCGACATTCCCATGCGCCGTGTGGCTCTTCCATGGGTCGGAGGTCTTCCTCGCCGCAGTAGGGGCAGTAGAACGGTGTCGCGCGCTCGGTCATTGCGACGCCTTTCGGTCCTGATGCTGGGACGTCAGGACGGACTCCACGTCGGTTGTGACGGGCGTCGTCTGACTGCTGCCCTGGCGTGTCAGGTTGGGGCCGGTCACGTCAGCGCCTCCTCAGGTGCCCGGGCCGCCCACTGGGCGAACCGCTCGCCCGGCTGGCGCTGCTCGAGGTAGTGACGTACGACGCGCTCCACGTAGTCCGGCAGCTCGTCAGCTGTGACCTTGTGACGGCGTAGCTTCCGACCGAAGCCGGCGTCGAGGCCGATCCCGCCGCCAAGGTGGACCTGGTAGCCCTCGACCTGCTCGCCGTCTGCGTTCAGCACGGTCTGACCCTTAAGACCGATGTCGGCGACCTGGATCCGGGCGCAGGAGTTCGGACAACCGTTGATGTTGACCGTGATGGGGACGTCGAGCTCCGGCACGCGGCGCTCCAGCTCCTCGACCAGCCAGGCCGCCCGCGCCTTCGTCTCCACGATGGCGAGCTTGCAGTACTCGATGCCGGTGCAGGCCATCGTGTGTTGCCGCCACGGCGATGGCCGAGCCAGCAAGCCGATGTCGGCGAGTGCTGAGATCAGCGGCTCGACGCGACTCTCCTCGACGTCGAGCACGAGCAGCTTCTGGAATGGAGTCGTACGGATCCGATTCGACCCGTGCTCGGCCGCGATGTCGGCGAACTTGCCGAGCTGGGTGCCGGTCACTCGCCCGGCGACCGGTGCCAGACCCACGTAGTAGCGGCCGTCCTTCTGCCGGTGGACGCCCACGTGGTCGCCCGGCACCGCCGGAGCTTCGGGGGCAGGACCGTCGATCAGCTTGCGCTTGAGGTATTCGGTCTCGAGGACCTCGCGGAACCGCTCCGTACCCCAGTCGGCCACCAGGAACTTCAGCCTGGCCCGGTGCCGCAGCCGTCGGTAACCGTAGTCGCGGAAGATGCTCGTGACACCCCACCACGCCTCGGCTACCTCCTCGAGCGGAACCCACGCGCCGAGCCGCTGGGCGAGCATCGGGTTGGTCGACAGGCCGCCACCGACCCACAGGTCGAAGCCGGGCCCGTGCTCGGGGTGGACCACGCCGACGAAGGCGACGTCGTTGACTTCCGGCGCCACGTCGAAGCTCGGGTGCCCGGTAAGCGCGGTCTTGTACTTCCGCGGCAGGTTGGAGAACTCCTTGCTGCCGATGTAGCGGCGCGCGATCTCCCGGATCGCCGGCGTCGGATCGATGATCTCGTCGGCGGCGATGCCGGCCACCGGACTTCCGATGATCACGCGCGGGCAGTCACCGCACGCCTCCTGGGTCTGCAGGCCAACGGCCTCGAGCCGCTTCCAGATCTCGGGGACGTCCTCGATCCGCACCCAGTGCAGCTGGATGTTCTGCCGGTCGGTGATGTCGGCGGTGTCGCGGGCGTACGTCGTGGAGATGTCGGCGATCGTGCGCAGCTGGTTGACGGTGAGCTGGCCACCGTCGATCCGAACCCTGAGCATGAAGTAGCGGTCCTCGAGCTCCTCGGTGTCGAGGATCGAGGTGTGCTCGCCGCTCATGCCGGGCTTGCGCTGGGTGTAGAGGCCCCACCACCGGAACCGGCTGCGCAGGTCGGACGGATCGATGGAGTCGAAGCCATGACGGGCATAGATGTTCTCGATCCGGGACCGCACATTGAGTGGGTCGTCGTCCTTCTTCGTCTGTTCGGTCTTGTTGAGCGGCTCGCGGTAGCCCAGCGCCCACTGTCCTTCTCCACGCTTGCGGCGAGGCTGCCGGGCGACAGGCGTACGTGGACGTACGTCAGACACGGGCGCTGTGGACGTTTGAACGCTCATCGAGTCAGGTCCTTGAAGCTGATCGGGCTCTGGTCAGGTCGGACGGACTTGGCAGCATGCTGCACTCACGGCGAATCACACGGGAGAACTCGAGTCAGGGAGGATCGGCGCGACTGAGCCTCTGCTGCGCAAGCGACAACTGCGCGGTCGGACTCAGCGCGCCATGAGACAGAGCATGCTGCGCATGCGACCGAAGTCGAGATGACGCCGGCCCACCAGGAGGGGAGTCACCGGCGTCGTCATGGTCATCAGACTGCGTGAACGCGAGACGAGAAGCAACTGGATCGTCCGGATTCCGAGACGGCCATCTCGCAATCCAATCGGCCTAATAGGGATTGTTTCCGCTCGGCAACCCCTGGCAGGCGGAAACTTGGCCAAGATGGGAGGTCGTGTCGCTGCTCGGTTTCACCAGATCTGACAAGATCATGTGGGTGGGTCACGAGATGCCAGTCTGGGAGCAGCGGTTCCGAGCGACGCACGTTAGCTTTCCGCAATCGGCCCGCGACGCGCCGCACAGGTGCGTGTACTTCTCCAACGCCAGCGGCACCACTCAGCTGTACGCCTGGGACCGGCAAAAGGACCGGCACACCCAGCTCACGCGAAGGCCGGAGGGTGTCCGGGACGGCATGATCAGCCCGGACGGCGAATGGGTGTGGTGGTTCGACGACAGTGCAGGCGACGAATGTGGTCACTGGGTACGCCAGCGGTTCGATTCGCCTGAGGTCGCCGAGCCGGCCACGCCGGCGCTGCCGGACGGCTATCCGGTCGGCCTCGCACTCGGCCGGACGTGCGCCGTGGTCGGCTTGTCGGACCGATCTGGCGTACGGATGTACGTCCAACGGGAGGGCGAGAATCCTCCGGCCCTGGTGTACTCCTCGCCCCGGTACGCGACGGTGCAGGCGCTGTCGTACGACGAAAGCCTGCTCGCGATCGAGCACTCCGAGCACGGTGACGCCTTCCACCCGGCGATCCGTGTCTTTCGGCTCGGAGGAGACCGAAACGGTGGCGTCGAGATCGTCGGCGAGTGCTGGGATGGGCCGGGGCTCGGACTGACCGTGGGCGGTTTCCCACCATGCCCTCGCGATGCTCGCCTTCTGGTCCATCACGAGCGGCAGGGTCGCTCCGAGCCACTCATCTGGGACCTGGCAAGCGGGGATACGACGCGGGTACGCATCGACCTCGACGGCGAGCTGACGGCGTCGTGGTACCCGGATGGGCGCGCGCTGCTGGTTCGCCGCCACTGGCGGGCACGAGACGAGCTGTATCGCTTTGATCTTGCCTCGCGAGAGCTGCGCCGGATCGAGACACCGACGGGTGTGGTGCACGGTTGTGCCGTACGCCGTGACGGGACGGTGGAGTACGCGACGTCCTCGGGCGCGCGGCCATCCCTCGTCATGGCGGCACCGACGAGCGGCGCCGGACACCAGGTGCTCACCTCACCCAAGCCCGCGCCGCCCTCGGTGCCGCTCGAGGATGCCTGGGTCGAGGGACCTGGAGGACCGATCCACGCGCTCGTCGCACGACCACCGTCGGCATCCGGGCGGTTACCGACGGTGTTCTGGCTGCACGGAGGCCCGGGTGGCGAGATGGTGGACTCGTTCTTCGCCATCCGCTCGGCGTTCGTGGACGCGGGCTACGCGGTCGTTCACGTCAACTACCGCGGATCCGCTGGCTACGGCGCGGCGTGGCGGGATGCGCTGCAGCCACGGCCTGGCCTCGTCGAGCTCGAGGACGTCGCCGCCGTGCAGGACTGGGCGATCGACTCCGGGCTCGCCGATGCCGAGCGCTGTCTGATCACGGGCAAGTCGTGGGGCGGTTACCTCACGCTGCTCGCCCTGGGGGTCCAGCCGGAGCGGTGGGCCGCGGGCATCGCGGACGTCCCGATCGGCGACCTCGTGGCGCTCTACGAGGACGAGATGGAGCCGGTGAGGGAGCACGACCGGTCGCTCTTCGGCGGCACGCCAGAGGAGCTACCGGAGAAGTGGGCACGCTCGTCACCGATCACGTACGTCGATCGGGTGAAGGCGCCGCTGCTCGTGATCGCCAGCCGGAACGACCCGCGCTGCCCGATCCGCTCGGTCGACAACTACCTGGCCCGGCTCGACGAGCTCGGTACCGCGTACGAGGTGTACCGGTTCGAGGCAGGGCACTTCAGCGTTGTCGTCGACGAGCAGGTCAAGCAGATGCAGCTGCAGCTCGACTTCTGCCGACGGGTGCTCGCGTGATGGGTGTGACTGCGGCCGGCTCGTGGCCGGCCGCACACGTCACGGCGTGGGCCATCCGGGGATCGGGAAGTCCTTGGTGAACTCCCGGACCTCCGCTGCGATCCGGTCCAGCGTCGCCTCGTCCTCCGACTTCGCCGCCTCGATGGCCGCGTCCATCCAGGCCGCGATCTGAGGCATGTGCTCGGTCGTCATTCCCCGTGTCGTGATCGCAGGTGTTCCGATCCGGATCCCCGACGGCGACCACGGCTTACGCGGGTCGAAGGGCACCGTGTTGAAGTTGAGCTCGATACCCGCCCGGTCGAGCGCCTTCGCTGCCGGCTTGCCACCGATTCCCTTGTTGGTGAGGTCGATCAGGATCAGGTGATTGTCCGTACCGCCGGAGACCAGGTCGAAACCGCGTTCGTTGAGGGCGTCAGCGAGCGCGGCGGCATTGGCCACGATCTGGCGGGCGTACGCCTTGAACTCCTCGGTGGCGGCCTCCTTCAGCGCGACAGCGATCGCGGCAGTGGTGTGGTTGTGCGGCCCACCCTGAAGACCGGGGAAGACAGCCTTGTCGATCGCCTTGGCGTGCTCTGCGGTCGACATGAGCATCGCACCGCGCGGCCCGCGCAGGGTCTTGTGGGTGGTCGTCGAGATCACGTCGGCGTATCCGACCGGGCTCGGGTGGACACCGCCGGCGATCAGGCCGGCGATGTGGGCGATGTCCGCCACGAGTAGTGCGTCGACCTCTTGGGCGATCTCAGCGAAGGCCGGGAAGTCGATGATCCTCGGGATGGCGGTTCCGCCGCAGAAGATCAGCTTCGGCCGCTCCCGCTTGGCGAGCTCTCGTACCTCGTCGAGGTCGATGCGACCCGTCTCGCGTGCGACGTGGTAGTGGACCGGCCGGAACCAGATGCCGGTCGCAGACACCGGCGAGCCGTGCGTGAGGTGTCCGCCATGCGCGAGCTCGATCGACAGGAACGTGTCGCCCGGTTGCATGAACGCCAGGTAGATCGCGAGGTTGGCGGGAGATCCGGAGTACGGCTGGACATTGGCGTGCTCGACCCCGAAAAGCGCCTTGGCCCGCGCGATGGCCACTTCCTCCACCTCGTCGATGACCTGCTGACCCTCGTAGTAGCGCTTGCGTGGATAGCCTTCGGAGTACTTGTTCGTGAGGATCGTGCCGGCCGCCTCGAGAACGGCGCGTGACACGTAGTTCTCGCTGGGAATCAGGCGAATCTTCTCAAACTGCCGGCGTCCCTCGGCCTCGATCAGTCGAGCGATCTCTGGATCGGCGTCAGCCAGGCTGGCGACGAGGTCGAGCTTGCTAGCTTGTGGGCCGCTGGTTGGCGTCATGTCTCCTCCTGGGTCGGCTTGGACACGCTCGTGATGACCCAGGCACCCAGGCGCGCGGTGCCCGTGCTCGGCCGCTCCCCGGTGGTTGACTCCACCTTGTCTGCGCCAGTCGCGGTGGTTCCGAGCCTAGTGCAGGCTCTGCTGGAGAGCACGGAGGCTGCGGCACCTGTCGGAGGTCGAGGGACTGTCGCCCGTCGACCGGGCGACCCAGCTGCCCGCATGGTCGGCTCAGCTGATCAAGGTGTCGAAGCCATGATCATATTCGGCGTGCTTGTGATCGCGCGTGTTGTGAGGAGGGTCCTTCGAGGCCTTCCCACACCTAGGGTCCGGGGGCCGAGCGGTCATCTCACGAGTCGGGCAATGCCCGGGTGAGGATGGTATCGGTGTCCACGCCTCGGGGGAGAGTGCCGAAGGTGGAGCGGCCGCCCTCGGCGAGGCGTGACGCGCAGAATGCATCGGCGACCGCGGCCGGCGCATATCGCATCAGCAATGCGCCCTGCAGCACGGTCGCGAGCATCTCGGCAAGTCGCCGCGCGCGAAACTCGGGCTGGTCGAGATCCGACAGCGACGTGAGCGTGTCTTCGATTGCCCGGTCAAGCCGGGGGTCGACGCCGCGGGCCGGTGCGATCTCGCTCAACCAGGCGTCCATCGAGCTCGGCTCGCGTTGCAACGCCCGCAACACGTCCAGTGCCTGGATCGACCCAGATCCCTCCCAGATCGAGTTCAGTGGTGCCTCGCGATAGAGCATGGGCAGACCGGATTCCTCGACGTATCCGTTCCCGCCGAGGCACTCCAACGCCTCCGCCACGAGGTGGGGCGTCCGCTTGCACACGAAGTACTTGGCGGCAGGCAGCGCAAGTCGTAGGAACGCCTGCTCCTGCGCATCGACGGCGTGCGCCAGCCGCAAGGCCAGAGTCGTCGCGGCCTCCTGCTCGACGACGAGGTCGGCAAGGACGTTCCGCATGGCTGCGTGGTCCACCAGGTGCTTGCCGAAGGCTTGGCGATGGTGCGCATGCCAGACGGCGTCGACGACGGCGCGCCGCATGAGAGCGGCAGAGCCCAGGACGCAGTCCAGGCGCGTCGCCGCCACCATGGAGATGATCGTGGCGACGCCCCGGCCCTCCTCACCAAGGCGTCGCGCCCAGGTGGACGCGAGCTCGAGCTCGGCGGAGGCGTTGGAACGGTTCCCGAGCTTGTCTTTCAGTCGTACCAAACGGAAGACGTTCCGGGCGCCGTCAGGCAGCACGCGAGGCACGACAAAGCACGTGAGACCGCCGGGCGCCTGGGCAAGGACGAGGAAGACGTCGTTCATCGGAGCCGAGCAGAACCACTTGTGCCCGGTGAGCAGGTAGTCCCCGTCGGATCCGATGGGCTCGGCGCGGGTCGTGTTGGCTCGTACGTCAGAGCCTCCCTGCTTCTCGGTCATGGCCATGCCGGCGAGGCAGCCCTGCTTCTCGGCGGGAGGTCGCAGTCCAGGGTCGTACGTCGACGACGCAAGCCGCGGGACCCACTCGTCGGCCAGTGCCGGGTCGGTGCGCAACGCCGGAACGGCGGCGTAGGTCATGGACGTCGGGCAGCCGTGGCCGGCCTCGGCTTGACTCCACATGTAGAAGCCGGCGGCGCGTACGAGGTGAGGATGTGACTCACGTGAGGTCCATGGCGCGGCATGCAGGCCCCACGAGATCGCCCGTTCCAGCAACTGGTGCCAAGACGGGTGGAACTCCACCTCGTCCACTCGGTGACCGTAGCGGTCGTGTGTCACGAGCCGTGGCGGATAGCGGTGCGCGTCGAATGCCCAGGCTCGGGCTTGCGCGGACCCGGCAAGCGCACCGATGGAGGCAAGCTTCTCACGTGCTGCCGCTTGCTCCGGCGAGCTGACCGACGCCCAGCGCTCCAGCGCGTCGGACAACGCAGGGTCTGCGACGAAGGCGTCGTACGTGAGTTCGGGTGGCTGGTTGGTCACGGCATGCGTCTCGCCGATCTCGTGCCGTGGCCTGGTCGAGCCGGTTGCCTGACTCGCAGAGTCGCGTCCGTTCACGTGGCTACCGTATGCGCATGAGCGAGGGCAAGCCGCGCGTGGGCACCACGAATCGGAGAGCTGGTGTCATCCGTGGGTCGCTTCTGTGGCAATTGGTGGCCGGGACCGTGAAGGCGTGTCTTCGCTACCGGGTCACCGGACTGTCCGCCGAGGGCGCGTTCTTCGCGATCCTGTCGTTGCCTCCGCTCGTGTTCGGCCTCGCGGGCTCGATCGGTTACGTCGTCGGTGGCTTCGGCAGCGACACCGTCACCATGGTGAAAGCGGAGCTCGTGGGGATCGCGCGCCGCGCCCTCACGGAGGAAAGCGTCCAGCGAGTCATCGTGCCCACGCTCGACGCGGTCCTCGAGCAGGGCAGACCCGATGTGATATCGGTCGGGTTCCTCCTTGCGTTGTGGTCGGGCTCTCGTGCCCTCAACGTCCTGATCGACACGATCTCGATCATGTATGGGCAAGGCGGACGACGGGGGATCGTGAAGACTCGCGTCCTGTCGTTCTCCCTCTACGTCGTGGGCCTTGCGATCGGCGTCGTGGTTCTGCCGCTGGTGCTGGCCGGACCGGCACTGGTCGACGCGTTGCTGCCCTCGAGCCTGGAGGTCGTGGTCGTCGCGTACTGGCCGGCTGTCGTCGTGCTGTCGAGCGTCTTCCTCACGACGCTGTACCACCTCGCGGTTCCGGCCCGCACACCCTGGAGGCACGACATGAGCGGCGCGTTGCTCGCCATGGTGCTGTGGCTTGCGGGGAGCTATGCGCTGCGGTGGACGCTGGGGCACGCGATCGGCGGCACGTCGATCTACGGTCCGCTGGCTGCCCCGATCGTCGTGCTGTTGTGGTTGTACGTGATCGTGATGTCAATCTTGATAGGTGCAGCGTTCAGCGCGACTTTCCACAGTCTGATGGATGAACGACGAGGTCGGCATACCAGGGCGGTGGCCCCACGCGCCTCGTTGCCGCAGGCCGGCGATGCCGAAACTCTCGAGCCAGCACACCCGGACGGCAAGGGGAGTGGAGTCCTTGACACCGGCGGCGATGACGTCACATCGGAGTCGGTGAAGCGCACGAACGCATGAGCTGGCTCGCGTTCGGCGCAGCAAGCGGGTCGTGCGAAAAACCAACTGCTTCGCTGACGCCACGGTCACTACCCATGAGATCATGTGCACGACGATGATTCAGGCGTCCGGGCTCACGAAGCATTTCAAAGTAAAGAATCACATCGTCGAGGCGGTCACCTCGCTCGACATGCACGTCGAGGCCGGTGAGCTCGTGGCGTTGCTTGGTCCGAACGGCGCGGGCAAATCGACGACGCTCCGTATGCTCACCACGTTGCTCCGACCCACGGCCGGAACTGCTCAGGTGGTTGGACTCGATGTCAGGAAGGACCCGCGTGGTGTACGGAGTCGAATCGGCTACGTCGGTCAAGGCAATGCCGCCGGTCACAATCACCGGGCCCGCGACGAGCTCTACACCCAGGCTCGGGCGTACGGGATGCCCCGGAGGGCAGCAAAAGCACGGGTCGACGAGCTGTGCACCTCGCTCGAGCTCGACAGCGTCGCAGACCGTGTGGTGTCGTCGCTTCTGGTGGCCAGCGACGACGGCTGGACATCGCCATGGGTCTGGTTCACACCCCGAAGCTCTTGTTCCTCGACGAGCCGCCAATTGGGCTTGATCCGCAGAGTCGAGCCAACGTGCACGATCACATCCGTGGCTTGCGCGATCGGTACGGCACGACGATTCTGTTCACAACTCATTATCTCGACGAGGCCGATCGCCTTGCGGAGCGTGTCATAGTCATTGATCACGGTCGGGTCATCGCCGACGAGACGCCTGCTCGGCTCAAGGCAGAGCATTCAGGTGACAGGATCACCCTCACGTTTGCCGACGAGGACGACGCACGGCTTGCGATGAGCTACGGGTTCGGAATCGAGCCCCCGCACGTCACGCGACACGAAAGGACTATCGTTCTTGTCGCCGACGTGCTGCTTCGCTTACACCGAAGCTGGTGCGACTACTCGGTGAGCGCGGCATACCTGTGGTGAGTGTCGAGATTGCTCAGCCAACGCTCGACGACGTCTTCTTGAACTTGACCGGACGAAGTCTTCGTGACGACTCAAGCACATGATTGGCGGGGAACCGGCAGGATGGCCAGCACGACGTGGGCTACCGACACGATCACAGTCTTCAACCGCGAGCTTCGACCCGTTCTAGGCGACCCATTCTCGGTGCTCTTCACGATGGTCCAACCGCTGTTCTTTCTGGCCCTTTTCACTCCCTTGCTCCCGCGGGAGATTGGCGGCCGGAGTGCGCTGCAGTGGTTCGTTCCAGGTATCGCCGTCATGACGTGCCTGTTCAGCACGTCAGCGACGGGATCCAACCTTTCTTCGAGATGGTGACCGGTGCACATGAGCGTCTTCTCGTTTCCCCGCTCCGCCGGCCTACCTTGATCATAGGACGGGCGCTCAAGGAGATCGTGCCGACGTTCGTCCAGACGGGGATCATCGTTTTGGTCACCCTTCCCTTCGGCTTCGAGGCCGACCTCGTGGGCACGTTTCTTGGGATAGCGCTTCTAGCCGTTTCTTGGCGTCGGTCTGGGAGCGTTCTCCTACCCCCTTGCGCTCGCGTTGAGGAATCGACGGCTTCTGTTCTGGGGTATCCAGCAGACGCTACTGTTCCCGCTCCTGCTCCTAGCCGGGGTGATGCTTCCGATCGAGAACGGCCCAGGCTGGCTTCAGACGATGTCGCAGTTCAACCCTCTGACGTACGTCGTGAACGCCGATCGGGCGCTGTTCAACGGCGTCTTCGACATGTCGGTAGTCGGGACTGGTGCAGCAGCCGCAGCAGTGGTCGCCGGTGTCGGCCTCACGGTCGGCGTATGGGCGATGCGCACGGGATGATGCGACCGCGATTGCGATGGCTGAATCGACGACGACTCCTGCCGTCGAACCACCGCCCCACGCCGCAGCGCGGGCCGCCGAGACGTTCGAGAGCCGAGGTTCCGCGATCGTGACGTCCAGGCTTTCGGGGCATCAGGCAGGCGGTAACGGCCACCCGCGTCGCCGACGCCAGGTCGACCGCGCATAGGCCGGACAAAATTCGCATACCGACCCGTTGGCGACGTGAGGCACCTCACGGCCTACTCGCTCGAACAAATAAATACAGAGCTGTACTGTATTTGATGTGCCTCGTAGACCGGGCCGCCCCAGGAGTGCTGAGCTTGATGCGGCAATCCTCGACGCTGCGCTGGACCTGCTGATCGACCGCGGTGTCGGGGAGACGAGCATCGAGCAGGTGGCGGGGCGCGCCGGCGTCACCCGGGCAACCGTCTACCGGCGGTTCCCGGACAAGATCCAGTTGCTCATCGCGGCGATCCACAGGGAGCACGGAACCGAGGAGCTGCCCTCGGAGCCGGTCGATGTCGAAGAGATGCTGGCCTGGTGGGCGGAGGCGCTCAGCAAGCCACGGCTGCGCCGCTTGACTCGGCGTCTCATGAGCTCGCTACACGACTATCCCGCGCTTCGTGAGGCGTACTGGAACGCCAGCATCAAGCATCGCGAGCAGCTCGTACGAAGCACGTTGGAGCAGGCGTACCGGGAAGGGCGGTTCCCGCCGGAGACCGACCTCGAGATCGTTCAGAAGATTCTCAGCGGTGCGGTCTCGTACCATCTCGCTGCCCATCCCGACACCTGCACCAAGGAGGAAGTCGAGGAGTTTCTCCTCGCCGTTGTCCGACAGACCGGACTTCGCGCTCGGTCATGACCGCCGTCATCACGGATCCGGCTGATCAGCCGTTTCCCAACCAGGAGAAGACATGCACAAGGTTGCAACTGAGTTCACCGGCGTCCGGGTTACGGCCTTACTCGAGCTGTATCTCCGATCGCTCGACGCGGAAGGAAGCCATCCGATTCTTGGCGACAAATGGGCGAGCGATGTGATGCAGCGTCTGGACTTCGATTTCACGGAGTTCAAGAGCCTGGCGATTGGGCGGTTCGCTGTCGGCGTCCGTTCCCGCGTGATGGATGAGTGGGTTACGGAATGCCTGTCGAAGAATCCGGACGCGATCGTCGTGGATCTGGGGAGTGGATTCGACAGCCGGGTTTTCCGGGTGGACCCGCCGGCAGGCCACTTCTGGTACGACGTGGATTTCCCGGACATCGTGCAACTCGCCGACCTGCTCTATCCCGAGCGCGCTGAGCACACGAGGATCGGTGCGTCCGTTCTCGATCCGGACTGGGTGGCGCGGATACCGAACGACAGGCCGGTGATCGTCGTCGCCGACGGGCTGTTCGGGTTCCTCGATGAAGCCGAAGTGCGACGGGTATTCCGCCGGATCGTCGACTACTTCCCTCACGGGGAGATCGCCTTCAACATCGTCTCCTCGCTGGTGCGCAAGCAACGGGAGAGGCGACCGGTTCCGCTCTTCCAGAAGTACGGGGTCGTCGAGAAATGGACACTTGACGATCCTCGGGGAGTCGAAGACTTCGACGACCGTCTCCACTTCGTTGACGGACAGATCCAAGTTGCCGCGCCCTTGCTGAAGCACGCACCCCTTTACTACAGAATGCTGTGCGCCGCGATCAGAATGGTTCCGTCCTGGAAGAACAGCGGATGGATACTTCGCTACCGGTTTTGACCGCTTGAGCTACTTGGGGAGCGAGCGTTGCACCAGTTCACTGGATGGTTTGTCCTCCGGGATTCGCCTGGGGAGACTGATCCACAGCGACAGGATGAGGTCGTACGTGAGGTGGGGAAGTTCATCTCTGACGAGCTCAGCTGGCTCTCCGGGTTCGTCGAGATGAAGACAATCGACGGCGAGACCCTTGTCACCATCACCGGGCTGACAAACCACAAGGGTGTCGAGGCCGAAGAGGTCGACCGCCTACTAGAGCGCATATGTAGAACGGCTCCGAGATCATTCGGTGTCCTCCACGACTGGGACGATGAGGCGACAGAGTGGCCAGGCCCACAAGCATTCATGGTGAGGGTTCTTACTCGAGGTCAGGTCGAAGTGTGAGACGATCCCTTCTTCTCCCCGACCGTTCCGACGATCGAGGACGAATGACGAAGGTGGCCAACCCTGGCATCGCTCCCGTGTCGGTTCGGTCGTGCTCCACATCTGATCATGAGGGTCGAGAGTCTTAGCCGACTGAGGATCAACGTTGCAACCCCGCTGGTCCTGTTTCGCGCACTAACCGGACAACATGCAGGAGCATGCTTCCCTCGGTCAGGCAACGTCATCGGTACTCCGAAGGCTTCGGCTAGCCTGAAGCCGAGTCGTCGCCATGTCGTGACTGTGGAGCGCGAGATGATCCAGCACCCGGAGATGCGGGCCAACCTGCTCGACGTGTTGCGCGCCCTCTCCGATCCGGATTACCAGCGGCGGGTATGGGTGGAGCGAGAGTACCCGCATCCTGGTTATTACGACGACCTCGATACCAACGTCCACCTGCTCTATGACGACACTGACATCGCCGAGGAGCCGCACAAGAACATCGGCTTTGCACTTCGAAATGAGGACGAGGCGCGCGCCATCGAGGAGCTCAACCGGGTGCTCGGCCCTTTGTACGACTCCTTGCCGCCAGATACGGATGATGCGACTGTCATCGCGATGCCTGAATGGCAGGCTGTGATCGCGGCAGCTCGGAATGCGCTGCGAGTCTTCTCGGAGGATCGCAAGTCTTGAGCAATGGCTCAGCTCGTCGGTGAAGCAGCTGCACACCACGTGAGCTGGTTCGCATGATCGCGCGAGTGTCCTAGCGTTCCCGCATCAGTGTTCGAAGATGGTCAGCCAGCAGCTCGTAGTCGCGAGGCGAGTTGTACGCGTGCGCGGACAACCGCAGGAACGACCGGTCACCGAAAGACGTGACGGCCAGTTCGGCACCGATCTGCTCGGCGGCGCGGTTCCTCAAGGCGATGCGCTCTGTGACGTTCGTGGCGCTGAGGCAGGCGGGCAGCTCGACCAGCCGCATCGTGGGCGCAGGGCTGGTCACGTCGGGGAGGGTGGTCCCGAGCGCATTCGCCACGGTCCCACAGGCGTCCGTCAGCATCGCCGACAACCACGAACGGCGGCGTGGCCAGTCGAGGTCTCTCTCGAGCACCTCCAGCGACGTGGGCGCGGCCAACCACGGCACGTAGTCGTTCGTGCCTTGCTGGTCGAACCGCGCTGGCATGTCGTCGTACTCGCCCCAGGACGTGATCAACGGCCTTGTCCTGTCCCGCCACCGCTCGGTAACGACGAGCCCGGCGGTGCCACGCGGAGCACACGGCCACTTGTGAAAGTTGCCCGTCCAGAAGTCGGCGTCATCCGCTACAGGGTGATCGAGCAGGCCGGGCGCGTGGGCGCCGTCGACGATCACCGGAATGCCGGCCTCCCGACACAGGCGTACCAGGCGGTCGACAGGGAACACCCGCGCGGTCGCCGAGCTGATCTGGTCGACCACCACCGCGGCCGTGCGTTCGTCGAGGGCGTCCGCAACCACCGCCACGAGCTCGTCATCGTCCGCCTCGAGCGGAATCCGAGCCGTGATCAGTTCCGCGCCTCGCAGGCGGCTCGCCCGCTCGGCGGCGTACCGAATCGCGCCGTAGGCATGGTCGGTGATGACAATCCGCTCGCCGGAAGCGATCGGGACGGTGGACAGCGCCACTGTCACACCGGCACTGGCGTTCGGCACCAGCGCGAAGCCGTCTGGATCGGCGCCGAGGTACGCTGCGAGCTCTCTCCGGCTGGCCGCCAACCGATCGGGCAACCGGCGAAACCAGGCCATCGGGTTCGCCTCCATCTCCGCCCGCAGCTTCGCGGCGACCTCCTGGGTGCGTCGCGGGACTGCGCCATAGGAGCCGTGGTTGAGATGCAGGACGTTTGGGTCAAGGGACCACAGGTCGGGTCGCGGGTGGAAGACCACTCAAGACTCCTGGTGGCACGGAACTTCCTCGAAATGCTCGCCCAAGCAGCGTAGTCGCCGGCTTGTCGCACGAAGGTCGCGGCGTGGGAAGTCGGGCCTATGGTTGTGGGTCCCGGTACGTCGACGGCATACGGCCGTCCTCTGGTGCGCGTGCCGTCGACGAGCGGGTGGGGCGTTGTGATCCGGGTGGGACGGGCCTCCATTCGTCGTGGGAGCGACCGGTGTCGCGGCGCTCCCACTCGACAGGCTCGCCGGCGGGCTCCAGCACGTCCGAAAGCCAGTAGGTCTCGTCAGGGTTCCACCCGGCGAGGACGGTCGCGCCACCGTTGACAGGGACCGCCGTCCCGGGCGTCGTCAGGTAGCCGACCATCGTGAGGTGCACAGCGTCGTAGTCGTTGGCGACCGCGGCCCAGTCCGGGATGAACCACTCGGTGTCGGCGCTCGTCGTACGCCACCAGTCGTGCCGTCTGGAGGCGGTGAGGCGCAGCGGGTACGCCTCGACGAGGGCGGCCCAAGAATCAGGCCCGGTGATCTCGAAGACACGGACGTCGCGGGTCGGGCGAAGTGGCCAGACCCGCGCGTGTTCCCACCCCGCGTCGTCCTCGGTCAGAAGCAGCTGCATCGCGCCGAGCCAGGGGCGTGCCCGAGACGTGTGCGCCAGTCCGTCGGAGGGTGGCGTCGACCACCACACGCCGGAGATGTTCGCCCTCGGATCGGTGGGAAGCTTCCTGCTCGCCTCCTGCTCCGCCGCAACCGCCTCGGTGCGCGATCGCTCCAGGCGGGCACGGCTGCCGGACAGCTCAGGTGGACTGGTCGCGTACTCGCCGAGCCATTGCACGAAGCGCTGGTCGGCAAGGTCGACCGGCTCGTCCCACCAGCGTGTGGCGTCAGATGCGAGCAGGCTTTCGGCGAGCGGCGCGAGTGCGGCGACGACCTCTGGGTGAGCAAGGAGCACGTCTTCGGGGTGAGGCTCCCGCCAGTACCACGCTAGGGCGACCGCATCGGCCAAGCACTCTGTCACCGTCTGCTCTGGTAGGGCACCGGTCGATTGTGGATCGACACGTCGAAGCGCAGCGGCCAACGAGGAGATCGCCCGCTCGTCGTCCGGCTGCGCCGAGGCGTCGAACATGACGCTTGTGATGTCCTCGTCGGAGACCGAGGCGACCTCCCAGCAGAACCGTCGCCCGCGAGGAGCCGCGAGGACCGCGTTCACATCACGCATAGCGGGAACATTACCGGCGTTCGGAGGTGCCCACGCGCAAGCAGTACCGACGATTGCGCTCGACTACCTGGTTGCCGGACGGTAGTCCAGGCCGTCCACACCGGGCGCGAGAACGGCGCACCCCTGATCAGAAGGTAGGTCGACGTCCTCGTCGATCTCGAAGCCGATCAGGGCACGTTGAAACGGGACGTCCGCATACACGGCGGTGGCCACGTCGGCAAGCCAGCGGTCGAGTGGAGCTCGCCAGATCAGTGACTCCACACCGCTGTGCTCATCAAACGGAAAGGCGCCGATCCTGTCATCGACCCGGGCCAGCGCCTCGAGCGGTAGGTACAGCTCCAGCTTGTCGATGCCCTCGTACCGGAACACAAACGCGCCACAGACGACCCGGTCGCCGGAAGGCAGGGTCAGCCATCCACGTAGATGTCCATGCTGATGCAGCGCAGCTGCGCTGGGCTCGACCTCCACCAGGTCTGAACCGATCCGGCACTCCTGGACACCTGCAGCGCGCCACAGGGATCGTATGGCCCGGTCGAGCCGCTCGTCGTCGGCTGGGCCAAGGTCCAGACACAGCTCGTAGAAGCCGCCCGTCCAGTTCTCGTCGTCCGTCAGGTCGTCTGCGGCCACCATGTCACCAAGATCCACAACTCTCCGATCGGTGTTTCATCTCAGGTGTTCGGCCGACGGCTGGAACCATCGTGAGGACGACAGAACTGCCGATATCGCGACACCCCCACGACAACCTACTCGGTCGACCGGGGCCGGCCGGTGCCTCGCCTTCGACTCACTGTGCCGTGAAGCCGCCGTCGATCACCAGGACCTCGCCGACCACGAAGCGGGCCTCGTCGGAGGCCAGGTAGAGCGTCGCCGCGGCGATCTCCTCAGGGCGGCCAAGTCGACGGATCGGGAGCCAGCCAGTCGCCTCCTCGCGGCTGATCTTGTGGTTCTCGAGCAAGCGGCGGAACATGTTGTTGGGAGCGTCGAAGCCGCACGAGGCGATGGCGTTGATGCTGATGTTCTCGGCTGCGACTTGGAGCGCGGCCGACTTGGTCGGCGCGATGATCCCACCTTGCGTCGTTACGTCTGACTGGCTTTACGAACAAACAGGTGTCTCGGGGTCAGTCTTGCGTAGCACCGGACGTGTCGCGCTGGCCCGTGCTGACGGGTTCGTCCGGGAGCGCACTGTGCTGGCCGAGCCGTGGCCCGACACCTCCGACCTGGAGCGGTTGCCCGTCGATCCGGATCGGGCACCGCGTCGTTCGGAAGGTGCGTCCGTCCGAGCGGCACTCCGCCACGAGTCGAAGTGCGTCGAGCGCTCCGGACTCTTCGAGCGCAGGCCAGTCCCTGACTTCTGCACACCAGTAGCCGGCGGGTTCGAGGATCGAGAGCCACTCCCCGGTGGTGCGCGTGCTCAGGACGGTGGCAAGCCGGCGCTTGACTGCGTCCCGGGTCGACCAGGGCTCGTTCCGCGCACCGGCCGGATCCGCATCCCCATCCTGCGCCGTCACGTCCAGGAGGTCGGGGACGCCGACCAGCTCGGCGAGGCGAGGGAGAGGCCCCATGGCGAGGGCGAGCCAGCCGTCGCGGGTCTGGTAGATGCCGTATGGCGCGCCGAGGAATGGATGCGCTGCGGAGACGGCGCTGCGCACTGGCGTTCCTCCGCCGTTCAGGTACGCCGTGAACACCTCGACCTGCAGGTCCATGGCCGCCTCGAGCAGGCTCACCTGGACGAGACCACCCCGTCCGGTCACGTTCCGGCGGACGAGACAGGCGAGCACACCTTGAACGAGGTAGGCACCGGCGAGCTGGTCGACCACCGAGAGCCCAATCGGCTCCGGAGGGTCGGACGCCGTGCCGCCCAACCAGGCGAGGCCGGTTCGGGCCTGCACGAGGAGGTCCTGGCCTGGCAGCATCCGCCAGGGTCCCTCCTCGCCATACCCTGTAACGTGGGCGTAAACCAGTCGCGGGTTGATCTCGCGTACATCGTCGTAGCCGAGGCCGTAGCGTTCGAGGGCGTCCGGGCGAAAGCTGTGGACCACGACGTCCGTGTGCCGGAGAAGGGAGAGGAGCCGGGCGCGGTCGGTGTCGTTAGCGAGGTCGACGGCGAGGCTCTCCTTGCCCCGGTTGAGCGTGTGGAACAGAAGGCTCTCACCGGTACGCTCCCGTGCCGACGTTGGGCGGGCGGGCTCGGCGTCGTCACCGTCGTCCGGGACGACGAGGTCGGCAAGGACCAGTTGCCGGGAGCCGTCGCCCACGCCGGGACGTTCGACCTTGACGACACGAGCGCCGAGGTCAGCGAGGCGCAACGTCGCCGACGGGCCGGCGAGATACTGCGCGAGGTCGAGGACGAGAAGCCCTTCTAGAGGAAGCATCGTTTCAACCACCTGTCTGTGTGGCGGATACGCTGGCGCCCGGGAGCGGTACCTCGTGCACGCGAACCCGGCGGCCCTGTTCCGCGGCGCGGTACGCCGCCTCGACGACGCGCAACGTCCGCAGGTTGTCACGGCCGCTCGTGAGCGGAGCCCGTCGTTCGTCGATCGCGGCTTGCAGATCGGCCATCGGGCCGACGAACGCGTCCGGGATCCAGCGTTCCTCGAAGGTCCGGCTGAACACGTGGTCCGGATGCGTGTCGCGGGACCAGTAGGTGAAGGTGTCCGGCCGGCCCACGGGGTAGTCGTACAGCACGCCGAGCGTCCCCTCGGACTGGCCGGCCGTGCCCTGACAGCGCACCACCGCGCGAGGACGCGCGGACCAGTTGTTGTGGTTGGCAAGAACGACGACTGACAGCTCGCCGGAGTACTCGTACACAGTCGTCGTCCGCGTTTCGCCGCGCGCTGCCTGGCCGGGATAGCGGCCGACACTCGCGACGACACTCACGGGCTCGCCGAAGACGTACCGGATCGCGTCGACGTAGTGGATCGAGTGGTAGTAGTACTCAAGCCGTGGCTTGTCAAGCATCCATGGCCAGGAGCGCCAGTCGGTCATCACGTCGACGTCGAACAGGCCGGACGTGAGCGCGCCGTACCACCCGGCGTCGACGAGGCCTTTCATGCACGCGATCACCTGGTCCCAGCGCATCTGCTGGTTGACCGCGAGTGCGACGCCTGCGCGTTCTGCTGCATCGACCAGCGCGCCCGCCGTCGCGAGATCCTCGGCGAACGGCTTCTGGCACAGGACATGCTTCCCGGCGGCGATCGCCGCCAGCGCGATCTCCGCTTGGGCCTCGGGGGTGACCGCGATGTCCACGACCTCGACCCGGGGGTCGGCGAGGAGCTGGTCTGCCGATCCGTACGCCGTCTCGATGCCGAACTCGTTCGCTACGGCACGCGCTGTGTCGGCGTTCACGTCCGCAACGGCGACCACCCGCAAGCCAGCCTTGCGGTAGGCCGGTAGGTGCCCGGCCCGCACGATGGCGCCGGCGCCGACGACACCGATCGGACGCCCCCCGCCCGTAGGGACCGCCGGGCGTGGATCGTGGCGCAGCACCAGCTCGAGGAGGTCCTGCCCGCCGCGAGGACCGTTCCTCTCGGAAACCTGGCTCGGGTCGGAACCCGCATCGTGGAGGGCGTTCATCGGGTGTTCACCGTCCTTCCAGGGTTGTCGGCCGCACGTCTGGCGTTCGGGCGAGGATCTCGTCGGTGCGGTGTGCGGCGTCGTTGAGCGCTACCTCGACGGACTTCTCGCCGCGATAGACCGCGTCGATCTCCTCGTTGAGGACCTCGTTGATCTCTGGGTACGCCGGAATCGCCGGCATGGTCTCGACGCCCTCGTGGGTCTGCTCGATCAGCCGGTAGCTTGCGAACTCCTGCTGGATCGCGGGGTCTCGCCATGTCGAGAGCCGGCATCCGATTGCCCCCTCACGCGCGGTCACGAGGTCCATCTCCGGTGCCGCGACGTGGCGGAGGAACTCCCAGGCGAGCTCGGGATCGGTGCAGCCGCGCGGGATCGTGAGCACCCAATAGACGGAGAGGGACACATGTCGGCCACGGGGCCCGTCGCCGCGGGGGATGAGTCCGAGTCGGTTGCGGCCACGAATCGCCGAGTCAGGCATGTCGGCGACGACGGCAAAGCCACACCAGTTCCACATCATCGCCGCACGCCCGCTCGCGTAGTAGTCGCCAGACCGCACACTCTCGTACGCACGTGGGTCTGGCTGGGTCACCTTGTGGACCCGGATGAGGTCGTGAAGGAACGTCAGCGCTTCCCGGCCCTCGGGACCGGCGAACGCTGCCCGCCCGTCGGCGAGCACCGTGCCTCCCCGGCTCCACAGCTGAAGGAGGAAGTCGTAGACGCTGTTGTGCCCGTCCGGCATGGCGGCGAGCACGCACCCGTAGAGGTCGTCGTGCGGTCGGGTGAAGAACCGCGCGACGTCCAGAAACTGCGACCACGTCTCCGGTGGTCGTAGCGGATAGCCGTACGTCGCGGCGAAGCGTTCCTGCTCACTCTCGTCGTCGAAGAGGTCGCCGCGGTACATGAACATCTCGGGCCCGTCGTGGTAGGGGAGACCGTGGATCCGCCCGTCTGCGGCGGTCTGCAGGCTGAGGAGCGAAGGGCTCCAACCGGTTGGCCAGTCCGGAGGCGGGCAGTCGCGGAGGAACGGGTCCAAAGCGAGCAGGTCTTCCTCGGCCATCAGGCGGGGCAGCCAGTCGGTGACACAGAGGAAGAGATCCCACTGCCCTGACCGGCAGCCGTCGCTTTCGACCATGCGGTGATAGAGCTCGGGCACGTCGTAGGCGACCATCTCGACGTCAACGTGAGGGAACGCCTCCCTGAAGGCGGCGATCTGTCGACTGAGCGCGCGTTCGAATCCGACGAACTCGCGGTAGGCGAGCCGGAGCCGGGTCCTGGTCACGGTTCCTCCCGGGTGGTTCTGCCGCTGCTGTCGTTGTGGTGTGGCGGCGTCGGCCGCACGTCAGGGGTCGGCGTGTGCGCGGCCGGTGGTCCTGACAGCGGGCCAGGCCGCCACGCGAGACTCTCCGCATAGCGTTGGTTGACCGTCTCGATCAGCTCCACCGGTGACAGGCTGCCGAGAACGGCCTGGCGGACGAGGGGAGCGACGTCTGTCTGGAACGCCGGAAAACCCGGATGGCGGGGTCGCAGGTAGGCCGCCTCGATGGTGGCCCGGGTGTCGGTGAAGAAGTGCCTCGTGAGCTCGTTGGCCGTGGGGTCCTCCCACGCGGCGGTGGCCGCGGGCTGGCCGCCGGCTCGGACGTACTCCGTGCGTTGCGTCTCCGGATCGGTCACCCACCGCGCGTAGGCGACGGCGATGTCGATGTGCGGTGAGGACGCCGATACCGCGAGCCCGGCACCGCCGAGGCAGGATCCGGCAGGGACGTCGCCACCCTGGCAGGGGATGTCGGTGAACGTGAGCGCCCGTGGGGCGTACCCGGCCCTGCTGTAGTTGGTGTAGCCGAAGACGAGAGGGCAGTAGAGGATCTCGTCGGTACGGGACATGCGGTTGAGAACCGCGATCGGGTTGGCGTCGTGACAGCGCTCGTCCACGAGGCAGGCGAGGTCGCGCAGCAGGCGGATCGCCTCTGCAGTCACCTCCTCGTGGAGGAAGCCGTCGCCGTGCTGGCCTGCCGGCGCCCCGAGGTGGGCGCACAGAGTGAGGAGGGCGCTCAGGGCGTCGATCGGGTTGAGGGGAAGCGCTACCCGGCGGGTTCGTCGCGCGAGGTCGAGCACGGCTTCCCATGTGCGTGGGGGTGGTTCACCTGCGCGCTCGAGGAGGTCCATCCGTGCGGCGGCCACCTGGCATGCGGCGTCGAGCGCGAACGCGAACTCGTGCCCGTCGTACTGGTAGGACTCCGCCGATGCGCCTACATACTGGTGCTGCAGCCGTCCGGTGACGTCGTGGGGAGGCTGGTCGTCGAACGCCACGAGCGCACCGGTCGTAGCCGCCCACCCGATCATGGGATGGTCGATGACGAGCAGGTCGTATGCGCTGACAAGCGTTTCAAGCGGTTGCTCGCCGAACGCCCACAGCGAGCGTCGGTCCCACGTGATGTCGACACCGGGGTGCTGGTCGGCGAAGGCCTGCGCCGTCGCCGCCAAGGGGGCGAACCCCCGGGTGTGGTTCCAGGTGATCCCTCGCAACTGGACCATCGCCCGCACCTCGACTCCTCGTCTCGTCTCGTTCCGGTTGGTTATGTGCTGCGCCTCACCGGGCGGGTAGTGCCGGAGGCGGTGCCGTCGAGCCGCGCGTGACGAGGTGCGGAGCCGGCGCCACGATCGCGACGTCGGGAGGACCGTCCGGGCGAGGCGACGATCCGGTGGACGCGGCTGCCGCGGCATGACCCGTGGCGAACGCGACGTCGTGGAGCAACTCCACGGCGCGCTCGCCCATGTCCATGAGCGGCAGGCGGACGACGGTGAGGGGCGGGGTGAGGCGTGCGGCGAACCACAGGTCGTGGATCGCCACCACCGACAGGTCCTCGGGGACCCGCAGTCCCATCTCGTACGCGGCGGTCACCACGCCCGTCGCCACGAGTGCGTTCGTGACGAGGACGGCTGTGACCTGGGAGCGATTTGCCTTGAGCAGCCGTGCGGCGGCGTCGTGACCGCTCGTGGCGTCCCATCCGCCGTCGACCTCCCAGCTGGCGCAGCGCTGGATGCCGGCTTCGGTGAGGCTGGCCCGGTAGGCGGCGCGGCGGCGTTCGGATACGTCGGAACCGCGCAGCCCTCCGATGAACCCGATGCGTTCGTGGCAAAGGTCGAGCAGATGTCGCACGGCGACGCGGGCTGCCCGGTCGTCGTCGAGGTAGACACCGGGCAACCCGGCCTCGGGACGGGAGTTGACGAGGACCACTGGAACGTGTCGGGCAGCTACTTTCACCCGCGAGTTCAGCTCGGCATGTCCAGCCATCTGCCATAGCAGCCCGTCGACTCGGCCTCCGGCCGCGATCTGGAGCAGGGTGGCCTCGTCGGTGACGGCCTCGGCATCGATGAGCAGGAGGACGCTTCCCCTCCGGTTGACTGCCTTCTGCGCGCCCCGGATGATCTCGGCGTAGATGGGGTTCGTCACGTCGTGGACGACGAGCCCTATGGCACCCGCCTTGGACGTCCGCAGGTTGCGGGCGAGCTGGTGCGGTACGTACCCGAGCTCCTCTGCGACGGCGTGCACCCTGCGGCGGGTCTCTTCACGAATCCGGATGCTCGTGTCCCCTCGCAGCACACGGGACACGAGAGAGACCGAGACGCCTGCCCGTGCGGCGACGTCGGCGAGGCTTGGGGTCCGCTCACGGCGGATGCCCGTTTCTGGGGTGGTGGCGGGTGGAGCTACCTTGCGGTGCGGCGTCCCCGGGTCGTTCGCTGCCTGTCGGTCGCGCCCGTGTGCTGGCAATGTCAATCCCCCGTGGGTTCCTCGACCGGTGTGCGGCGTGTGGCGAGGTAGACGTGGACGAGCGAGAGCACGGTCTCGCCACGCTGGTTGGTCACTGTCACCTGCTCGTCGACCAAGCCCTGCCCGGGCCGCCGGGGATGGTCACGCAGGCCCGTGATCGTCGCGGTGGCAGTGATCGTGTCACCGATGAAGACCGGGCGGACGAAACGGACCCGGTCGTAGCCATAACTGAACGCCAGTGGATTGATGTCGCCTGCAGTCATGCCGACCGCAACCGAGAGGATCAGCGTGCCGTGGGCGATTCGCTGTCCGAAGTCCTGCGTCGCGCACCACTCCGCGTCGACGTGATGCGGGAACCAGTCGCCGGTCTGGCCGGCATGCAGCACGATGTCGGCCTCGGTGATGGTACGCCCGGTCGTCCGACGTTCCTCGCCTACTGTGTAGTCCTCGAAGTACCTGGGCACCATCCGCACGCCGTCGTCCTCCTTTCCGTTGTCTCGACTTCCACGTCATCCGGACGCCACCGAGCCGGCAGACGATGTGCCAGGTGCGGGTGTTGCCGAAACGGCCTGGGATGTCACGGGCGCCACCTCAGGGCTCGCCGGCACTTGGCACTCGAGGACGACGATCGCACTGGTCTCGACTCGGGGTACGCACACGCGCCAGCAGTCGGACTGGCGCTCCACTGCGAGTGTCGTGGGCGCGACTTCCGGCGAGCGCGGGGCAAGGTAGGCCCGGTCGACGTCCGCGTCGACCCCGAGCTCGATCACGACGTCGGTAAGCGGAACCGGGTCCTCGTAGTTCTCGACATGGTCGGGCGCCCGACGGTTGGCCGAGTAGTTGACGACGTGGACGAGCCAGCGTTCGGGGCGTTCGGCAGTCTTCGCCTGGTGAGTCACGGCGACGTCGGCGCTGATGGGCGCTGACGTCCGTACGAGGCGCTCTGGAAGAACGGCATCGACCAGGTGCCGCACGACTTCCCGGTAGACCCAGTACCCGTGCCGGAAGTAGCTCGTTCCGAGCGGGAACGCCACCGCGCCGAATCGCCCGCGCTGGATGACGACGGCGTGGTCGGTCACGTGGTCGACCGGTGTCTGCGCGTGGCTCGTGTAGTGGTCGGGTCCGCGCTGGAACGCCGGCTCGCCCAGGCGGGCGAGCACGTGCGTCGCGTCCTCACGGACCGACCACCGCGCTGCACCTTCGTACAGCGCGTACTCGAACGACGCCAAGGTGTCGAGACACCCGGCCTCTGGGACGAGGTACGCCGGCGTGAATGGCGACTCGCCCTCGTCCTCGAGTCCCAGCGCATCGAGGAGCGGCTGCGTCCCTCCGCCCGTCACCCGCAACGCGTCGTGGGAGGCGAGAAGGCTGCCTCCGCCTCTGACGAAGGCGATTAGACGTTCGGCGAGGTCGGGTCCGACTCGGAGCGACTCGGGGACTACGAGCATGCGGTAGCGGTCGAAATCGACGTTCGGCTCCACGACGTCGACCTGCACGTGGAGCTCGCTGAGCACCTTGACCCACCCGACCACGCTGTCCAGACCCGGTTCGCCACCGGAACGCGATCCCGCGCCCGGGTCGGTCAAGGGCAGCCCGTCGACCACGACGGCCGCCTCGACCGCCGGTGCCGCACCGTCGAGGTAGGGCTCGAGAGCTTCGATTTGGGCGTAGGCCTGGCCGATCGTGTCGTAGACGGCGGCGTCGAGCTTCCCCGAGGGCGGCGCCTGGTCGCCGACGCAGCAGCGTGCGCCCTGCGCGACGATCGACGCGAGCTCGACGCGAAGCTGGTGGGGGTGCTTGAGGCCACCGAAGTCGCCCCAGCTGCGGTGGAAACGGCCGGTCTGCCCGTACACGGTCGTCCCGAAGTTCCGTGCGTACCGCACGTCGACGGGGTAGTAGAAGTAGCCCCAGCCACCGGTCGGCAGCGCCTCGATGTCGATGTTGTCGAGGTACGGGGCACGTTCGCCGAGCCCGAAGCGGGTCTGGTTGTTCTGGTCGACCTGGATATCGGGCCGTATCTCGTGGGCGAGCTCGTGGCTTCGCTGCAGGAATTCCGTGAGCAACCGCTGCTTGTGCGCACGCTGTACGGCTACGTCGAATGGATCTTCACCGTTTGCTCGGATGAGCTCGAGGCACCGGGCGCAGAAGCACTCACCGTCGATCGGCAGCGGCATGTCGTACCAGATGCCGTCGAGGTCGTACCGCGTGAGCAGTTCCTTCGAGTGGTCGAGGACGAGCGCCACGAAGTCCTCGTGAGCGAGACAGAGCGCGGTCCATCTCGGCACCTCGTCGAACTTCGGCAGATAGGTCGTGCGGTCCCGCTTGAACACGAGCCACTCAGGATGTCGCTCGGCGAGGTAGTTGTCCCACGTGACACAGTAGTACGCCGAGACGGTGATCCCCGCCTCGCGGCACGCCGCAACCTGCTCACCCAGGAGGTCGCGGTGAAGTCCGGGATGCACCGGACCGTAGGCGCTCGGGTAGTAGAAGTAGCCGTGCATGTCCTTGGCGAACACGACGACCGCGTTCACGTGACCGCGCCGCAGCGTTGAGACGAACTCCTCGGGGTCGAACGCCTCTCCGACACTCTTCACGTGCTGGCTGTTGTGGAAGTCGAGGTGGATCTTCCGCCACGGCTTGCCCGTCAACGCCTGGAGTCTGCGGTCCACGAAGACCGGCTTCGTCATTCCCGGCATCGGGTACTCCTTCTCCGCTGTGCGGCGGTCTCGGCCTCGCGTCGTCGCGCGGCATGAGCGGCTCACGTCGTCGTGCTGTCGTCAGCGTCCTCCCATTCCGGTGAGAGTGATGCCTCTGACGAACGCCTTTTGGGCGATGAAGAAAAGGACCACGATCGGGAGCAGTGTGATGATCGACACGGCCATCATCTGGTTGTACTGGGTGATGAACTGGCCTTGGAAGAGCTTGAGTCCGAGGGCGAGGGTGTATTTCTCCTGGCTGCGCAGGTAGATGAGTGGGGCAATCAGGTTGTTCCAGTTGCCGATGAAGGCAAAGACGGTGACGGCGGCGATGGCCGGTTTGGAAAGCGGCAGGATGATCGACCACAGGATACGCAGGTCGCCAGCACCGTCGATGCGAGCCGCTTCATCGAGCTCGCGAGGAATGGTCATGAAGAACTGCCGGAGAAGGAAGATGAAATAGGCGTAGCCGAACCACGCGGGAAGGAACAGCGGCCAATAGGTGTTCACCATGTGGAGCTCGGTGAACAAGATGAATTGTGGAACGAGCGTCACCTCCGCCGGGATGGCCATGGTGGCGAGCATGGCGGCGAACATGATGGGTCGGCCGCGGGCTCGGAGCCGGGCAAAGGCGTAGGCGGGGAGGGTGCAGGAGATGAGGTTGCCGACCACGGCAAGGGTCGTGACGAGGAGGGTGTTGAGGAGGAATCGGTTGAACGGTAGGGCACTCCACCCCTCAGGGTAGTTGCGCCATTCGAAGCTGGTGGGGAAGAACTGAGGAGGAAAGGTGAGTACGCCGCGGGAGGTCTTGAGGGAGGTGGTGAGCATCCACAGGAATGGCAGGATGAAGATCACCGTGCCGGCGGCGAGGAGCACGTAGACGAAGGCCCGTTGCAGCTTGCGGACCGTGTGGATGTCCATCGGCCGGCCGGTCCGGCTGAGGGCTGCTCCTGTGGTCGCCATGGTCTCCCACCTCATCGTGATTCGTAGTAGACCCAGCGGCGGGCGAGCCAGAACTGTGCGCCAATGACGGCGATGATGACCACGAAGAGGATCCAGGACAGGGCGGCGGCGTAGCCCATGTTGAAGTACTCGAACGCCTGTCGGTAGATGTAGAGACCGAACAACAGCGTGGCGTTGGCGGGTCCGCCGTTGGTCATCACCAGCACCAGCACGTAGGCCTGCAGGCTCGCAATGAAGCCGGTGATGAGGTTGAAGAAGATCACCGGTGACATCATCGGAACGGTGACGTGCCAGAACCGTCTCCACCAGCCGGCGCCGTCGATGGTTGCCGCCTCATACAAGGTGGTGGGAATGCCTTGGAGTCCGGCGAGGTAGATCACGATGGTGTTTCCCGCCCCCCATACGCTCATCAGAATCAGCGCCGGGATCGCCCATGCCTCCGACGCCAGCCAGCCAGGTCCCTGGATGCCGATGAGGCCGAGCAGATAGTTGATCAGCCCGAAGTCGGGGTGGAGGATGTTGACCCACAGCAGGGCGGTCGCGATGCCCGCGACCACTGACGGCAGGTAGAACACCGTGCGAAAGAAGGCCAGCCCTCGCACGTTCTGGTTCAACAAGATGGCGATGAGGAAGCTCGTCACCACACCCAGCAGGACCGAGCCGACTCCGAAGTACAGCGTGTTACGCAGGGACACGTAGAACACCGGGTCACGTATCAGCTGCCGGTAGTTGTCCAGCCCGACCCAGTGCGGGCTGGACAACAGAGACCAGTCGGTGAAGCTGATCAACGCCGACGCGACCACCGGGCCGCCACCGAAGAGGAGGAAACCGATGATCCATGGTGAGGCGAACCAGTAGAACCTCCTGGCCTCGGCGCGTGCGAGCGGACTTCGACGGCGAGCGGACCGGGCCCCGCCGCTTCTTCCAGCCACAGCTGGCCGTCGCGCAGTCCCGGTGGCGGTATTACCTGCTGCGTGGGTCATCGTTGACCCCAGTCAGGCGTTCTCGGCCAGGATCGGCTCGAGGGCGGCGGTGACCTGTCGGCAGCCGTCGGCAACGCTGATGTCGCGGTTGACGACCCGGTCCCAGATCGGCGTGGCGGTGTTGACGACCTCGGGTGTCGTCGGTTGGAACAGCACTCCGTCGTTGGTCGCGTAGGTATTGAGCGCCTTCTGCACGAGCTCGGTGCCCTCGGCAGCGAACTCGGAGTTCAGGTAGGCCTGCCAAGCTGAGTTGCGGGCGGGGCTACCTCGCCCGGTGCTCGCCCACATGAAGATCTGCCCAGCAGTCGAGAGGTACTCGTTCAGATAGATCCACGCCGCGTCCTTGTTCGGGCTCTTCGCGGTGATCGAGTACGCACTGCCCTCCGCTGAGGTGATCCGACCCTCCGGCCCTTCGGGCCAATCGGCGATCGCCCACTCGAAGTCTGCCTGCTCCAACAACGCGGGGCTGGCCCACGAACCATTGGCAGCCATCGCCGCCCGCCCCAAGGTGAAAGCGTCCGTCTGGGTCATCGCCTGCTCGTCGGTCGGCGACGGCATCGCGCCGTGCTCCAGGTAGAGCTCCAGCCACCACTCCGCCGCCGCAACCGACTCCGGCTCATCGAGCAAGCACTCAGTCTCGTCCTCGTTCAGGAACCGGCCCCCGAAGGGTGCCAACCTGGTCGGGCCGAAATTTCCTCCGGGATACGGGATCGTGGACAACCCGAACACCTTGTCGCGACCGCTGCCACTCGTCGTCGCGATGACGGCTTCACGCAGGTCGTCCATCGTCCAACTCGAGGTCGGATACTCGACACCGGCCTTGTCGAACAGGTCTTTGTTGTAGAACAACATGATCGGGCCACAGTCGTACGCGATGCCGTACCGCTCCCCATCACGCACGTAGTAGCCCATCGACGGTTCGGTAAAGTCCTCGAGATCGAAGTCCTGCTGCCGGTCGATGTATTCATCCAACGGGATGAAAAGGCCTTGCTGGATGAGGTTCTGCGACCAGGCGTACTGGTTGTACATCACGTCTGGAGGCGTCCCACCCGCCGCTTGCGTCAAGTACTTCTGCAGATAGTCGTCGAACGGTGTGTTCTCCGAGCGCACTCTGATATTGGGGTGCCGCTCCTGGAAGAACCTGTCGAACTGCTGCTGCCTCGGCCAAAAGGACGCGTCCCACGCGTGCGAGACCGTGATAGTCACAGGAGAGGACGGCTCGTTGATCGACTCTGGCCAGGTGAGACTCGCGTTGAGCTCTTCGGCCGCCTCGTCGGTGTAGATCGTGCCGATCCGATTGCCGCCTTGTTCTGCGGCCCTACCTTCCGCTGTCTGTGGCCGACGTCGCCCTCCGGTACACGACGCCAGAGCCCCCGCGGCGCTGGCACCGCCCAGGCCGAGAACGCCAGCACGGACTAGGAAGTCGCGCCGACTCATGCCACGGCGTAAGGCTCTGGAATCGGATGCTCTGGGACCAGACATGGGCCCTCCTCTCGGGAAGCGCCGTGCATCACCTCCTGGTGCGGACCAGACACGGCGCACCGGGGTCTTCGACCGAAAGGCATCGAGCCTTAGCGCAAACGATTTAGCGGCACCGACGATAGGACGGCGAGCGGACACCGTCAATGCTTGAGTCCGGTTTTGAGCACCTCCGAAAGTGGCCGTGGCGTTCGTCGCGGCCGAGCAGTGACTGGCATGGTGTGCTGCTCGCCCAGGAGATTGCGAGCGCAGGACTTTCTCTCGACCCGAAGGGGTAGGGCCGACAGCTTGGTAGCCGACAACAGGCCCAGCCCTGGCGCGGTTTCTCCGCTCTCTTGGGACGTGACGGCTGGACCTCACGGTCGAGACGGTCGTCACAGAGCCCGGTTCGCCGGGCTGTTCACAGGCGAGGGGGCGCGATCGTGAAGCGTCGACTCGAGGAGCTCAGGCTGCAGAGGACGGACAGAGCTTGGGAAGCATGGCGGAACCCGTCATCGTGGAATCCGCATCCCATGTGAGGACTACCATCGTGGACGTGGACGTGGCCGTCGATGTGGACGCGATTAGAGGGCTCGTCGACCAGGCGAGCACAGGTGTGGGTCGGCGATCCGGGCGAACGCCAATACGTTCTGGTTTTATTGGATCAGTAGAGGCCGGATCGATAAACGTCCCCGATACACAATCGATAAGCTTCCACGTCTACCTACGCCGCGGCAGGATACCGTGTCGGGTCGGTATTTTGGCTGGCGGTGTCGTAGTGCCACACTGAACGGTGAGTTCGCATTTGCCGTCGAGTATGTGATTTGTTGGTCCTGTGGAATTGCGTGGGTTGACAAGCCGTATACACGGGAGGAGTACCAGCGGCATGGCCTGGCGTCAGCAGCTCTGCGGGCCCTCAGGAGCGAATACCCCGGCTTGGAGTGGCACACCGCCAGTGAGCACCTAGGGGACTCCAAGCCGTTCTGGGCAGCGGTCGGAAGCGGTGTACGGGCGAATATCGATCGCGTGAACTCTGTGAGCATATTGATCTCGACAAAGGTCCGAACCGAGAGGCTCGTCGCCGACCACGACATGGCCGATGGCGCGGTTCCAAGGAACGCGCGGCTGTGGGAAGTCGGTGACTCAGCGCCGAAGCTCAGCTTGCTAGCATTCGGCAGGTCGAGCCAGGTAGTCACTCGCCGAGCAACACGTGAGCTATGAGAGTTGTCTGCGGCAGCGAGGAGGTCTTGTGACTGCGGACCGAGATGACCCCCGGCGCCCGGTTCTGCCACGCTTCTTCGTGGAGTGGAGGCAGGACTTTGAGGGCGGTGAGGATTTAGAGCCTCTCGACTACGTGGACTTCAACAATGGAGTGCCATTTGTCCTCACAGCTCAGTGGTTGTTCTGTCCGAGGTTTGTGGAGTACCGCGGATGCGTCATCCGAATTTGCGATCCGCGTGGCGTCTTGGCTGATGCGCAGAAGAAGGCCATTGATGGCTGGTTCGATCACTTCGATGGTGACATCTCACAAATCGAGGCCAAGGCGAATCTGCTCAGCTTGTGGGATGTGTTCTCGAACTCCGACCTTACGCCCTACTGCGGCGACCTTTCAGAGCTCGCTCGCAGTATCGCGCAGTGCTGGAAGGGGCTGCTCGCGACTCGGTTCCGCGACCGACCGTTCCAGGTCGAGGTCCACGACGATGACTCTTCTTACGGTCCTGAGGTTACGTTCTTCACCCGTGCCACAGAGTCGTCGTCGCGGTGATCGCGCACCGATTGAACAGAAAGCGACCTTTGCAATCTGGTCGTGACCTGAGGTCACACTGCAAGCGCTTCTCCTGACCTCCTGCTGCGTTCGTCCAGACGACGAAGACCTAGATCGTCAGCCAATGCGACCGCCCGCAGGTACTCGTCCCGCGTCACACGTCGATTGATCTCGTCATAGGAGTCGCGGACCGTATCGCGGCCCACGAGGCCGGCGGGAAGTACTGCGCCATGAGGTTGACGTATGTATCCGGCCCGAGCTTCTCGGCGATCCAGCGCAGGATCTGCGCGGTCTCGTCGTACATCCCGGGCATGACCAGGTGTCTCACCAGCAGGCCACGCCGAGCCAATCCCGCCTCGTCGACGACGAGCTGGCCCACCTGGTCGCACATCTTCTTGATCGCCGTCCTAGCCACGCGGGGGTAGTCCGGCATCCGTAGGTAGCGACGCGCGGCGTCTCGTGTCCAGACTTTGAAGTCCGGTAGGTAGACGTCCACGATCCCGTCCAGCAGGTCGATGCTGTCCGGGCCTTCGTATGAACTCGTGTTGTAGACGATCGGAATGGACAAGCCACCGGCAATGGCGTGAGGGAGGGCCTCGAGGATCTGCGGCACGACGTGCTCGTGCGTGACGAAGTTGATGTTGTGGCAGCCGCGTGCCTGCAGCTCCAACGCCATCTCGGCCAGCCGCTGCGGCGTGACCCGCTCGCCCTGGACGATCCAGGAGATGTCGTGGTTCTGGCAGAACACGCAGCGTAGGTTGCAGCCCGAGAAGAAGATGGTGCCCGAGCCTGTGCGGCCGCGCAGGCAGTTCTCCTCGCCGAAGTGTGGGAAATGCGAGGCGACAATCGCACGGCGTCCGATCTTGCACAGACCTGCGACGTCGCTCAGGCGGTCGACCTTGCAGAACCGAGGGCAGACCCGGCAGCGGTCGGTGCCGAGGAGTCTGCGGGCTTCGTCGGCCCGTCGCGCGATCTCGTCAGCACCGAGCCTGAGATACGCCGGTTGCAGGGACGTCGCAGCTACCGCCATCCGCGCGTTCCTCCTAGGCCCACGTCTGAGGGTGGCGCTGCAGCGACCACCCGGTATCGATCTCAAGCTCCGGGGACGATAGGAAGGCTCCGTGACCGACCTCCCGAGTACGTCAGCGGATCTTGTCGTCCTGGGCGCGGGGCCGGCAGGGCTGGCCGCTGCGTGGCAGGCGGCCCGTCGAGGCTGGCAGGTGACGGTGGTGGAACGCGCCGACCGGGTGGGCGGCATGGCCGGAAGCTTCGAGGTTGCCGGGGTACGGGTCGATCATGGGAGTCACCGACTACACCCAGCCACGCCGCCGACGCTGCTCGCCGACCTACGCTCACTTCTCGGATCGGATCTACAGGTCCGACCGCGGAACGGGCGGCTTCGCGTGGCTGGCTCATGGGTGGGATTCCCGCTACGACCAGCCGAGCTGGCTCGAGCGCTCCCTATGCGGCTGACGCTACGCATCGCGGCGGACGCACTGACGTCACCCGTACGCCGTCCCGGATCTGACACGTACGCCGACGTGCTGCGGGCAGGTCTCGGGCCGGCGCTGTACAACGCCCTCTACGAGCCGTACGCACGCAAGCTCTGGGGAGTCTCGGGGGAGGAGATCTCCGGGGAGCAGGCACGACGGCGGGTGACGGCGGACACGCCGTGGAAGATTGCGGCGCGCATGCTGCGGCCGCGGCGTGCCGCACGAGGGCAGGGTCGGATCTTCTACTACCCACGCCGAGGCTTCGGTCAGATCGTGGAAGCCCTCGCCGACGCCGCGGTGAGCGCCGGGGCGTCGATCCGGCTCGGTGTGGCGGCCGAACGGCTCGTCGCATCGTCTGAGCACGTCCGGCTCACGACCTCCCGCGAGACCCTCGAGGCGGCTCAGGTCTTCTCGACCATTCCGCTGCCCGTGCTCGGGCAGATCGGGGGATGCCCGCCGGCCGCCCTCGAGGCCGCGAGGAGACTGCGGTTCCGCGCCATGGTGCTCGTGTACGTCGTGCACAGTGGGGGGCGTTACTCCTCGTACGACGCCCACTATCTGCCCGGGATGGAAACGCCGGTGACCCGGATCTCTGAGCCCGCCAACTACCGCGAGTCTGCCGACGACCCGACCGACCACAGTGTCTTGTGTGTCGAGATCCCTTGTGCCGTTGGCGACGCGACGTGGAGAGCTTCAGACTCCGGGCTTGCCGAGCTCGTGGACGAGGCCCTTGCCCGCACAGGCCTGCCGGCGGTCAACCGCGACCATGTGGTCGTACGACGGTTGCCGCACGTCTATCCCATCTACGACGTTGGCTTCGAACATCACCTGGCTGCCCTGGAGGAGTGGGCGCTGGCCCTTCCACGTGTGACGACGTTCGGGCGGCTCGGCACCTTCGCGCATGACAACACGCATCACGCCATGGTCATGGCTTATGACGCCGTCGATGCCTTGACCACAAACGGATTCGACGACCTCGCGTGGTCAAAGGCACGTCAGCGGCACGCAACCCACGTCGTCGAGGATTGAGCCTCGAGAGCAATCCGAACACTAACCGGGCGACCAGTAGAAACAAGACTCACGGTGTGTTGAGCTCCCGATAGACGGCTGGCACGACCCGCCGCAGATAGCGGCCCAGGCGTACGAACGACTGGCCGCTTTCCCGGAACGCGTAGGTGATCGGAACCTCGGCATAGCGGAAACCCTTGGCCAGCAGGTCGAGCGTCAGCACCTGGGCGTAGTTGTAGTCGTGGATGATCTCGGCTTCGGCTGCCGCGCGGGCTGAGAACGCGCGGTATCCGGACTGACCATCGGTTAGATCGCGGCGCCTGGTGAGCCAGCGCACCCACCACGTCAGCACCAGGTTGCCGATACGTCGATGCGCGTACATTCGACGGATGTCGCCGGCGAACCGTGAGCCCACGACGTAGTCGGCCGAGCCGTCCAGGATCGGCTTGGCGAGCCGCTCCAGCTCTTCCGGTTGGTACTCCCCGTCGGCGTCGAGATACACAACGGCTGCGGGGTGCAGCTGCGACGCCTCGGCAAGCCCGCGACGCACGGCAGCACCCAGGCCGAGGTTGTGCGGGTGTCGGACCACGCGGGCGCCTGCCTCGGCCGCCCGTTGTCCGCTGCCGTCGGTCGAGCCATCGTCCACCACGATGCAGACGACCGGCCTGCCCGCCACGCTGGCTGGGAGCCGGCGTACGACGGCACCAACGGTCTCCGCTTCGTTGTGCACCGGCATGATCGCGACGACCGGTGAGTCCTCGCCGACCGGCCAGGGTTCGGGTCGGCGTTCCTGCAGGTCCTTCGGGAGCCGGAGGCGACCCCAGTAGGTCGGTGCCGGGACGACGAGCGCCACCGCACCGACGAGGAGCGCGTACGCCGTCTTGATGGCATGTGTGGTGAGAGCGATCGCGAAGCCCTGAGAGGCGGCGACGCCGAGCCCAGCCAGCGCAGCCGTAGCAGCCGCTTCGTACGAGCCGAAACCACCCGGCGTCACGGCGACGGCCTGCGTGGCGATCGTCACCGCAGTGACCGCGATCGCTCCGGCGGGTGACAGGTCGGCGCCCGCAGCTCGCGCGATCTGCCACACGACGGCCGACTCGAGGATCCAGGCGGCCACGGCCGCCAGGAGCACCAGGAAGCCCGGCATGCGAACCCGGCCGGCAGCGTTGGTCTGGGCACCCGAAGCGGACCGCTGCCGATGCAGCCAGTACACGCCGGATGCGCCGACCCCGGCGAGGACAGCCGCGACCAATGCCATGAGCCAGCCCGGCACCAAGGTCAGCAGCAATCCGGGGACCGCCACGAGCGCGAGGAGCATCACCGCGAGCAGGTCGGCCGACCGAAGCGTCAAGGTGGTGGCGGTTACGGGAGCCGGCGGCAGGGGAGTACGCCGGACCACGCTCGTCACGCGCAGGACCTCACCCAGCCGGAACGGCAGGACATGGTTGCCGAGCAGGCTCACGTGCAGCGCTGCCCACGAATGGCCGTAGCTCAGGCCAGGCAGCATCCGGCGCCAGGCGCGGGCCCGAAGGTCGAACGCCAGGGCGTAGCAGCCGAGTGCGACGGCGAGACCTATCGGATCGTCCGAGACGGCCGACACGACCCGGGTCAGGCTGGTCACGTCGACCACGGATACGAGGTAGCCGCAGGCGACGAGAAGGACGACAAGACCGATCCACCGCCTTGCCGTTCGACCTGTGACACGGACCACGGCGCCTCCTCCGGCCCGCTACTAGTGGTTGATCTGAGGTTAGGCTAACCTTCCCTAAAATCGTCTGACGGCCGGGTCGTCTGACGAGTAAGGACATCATGCGAGCAACGGAGGCCCGATGGCCGTCGTGGTGACCGGAGCGGCCGGCTTCATTGGCCGTACGACGGTAGAGGTACTGCTGGGCGCAGGCTACGACGTGATCGGCATCGACCGTCGCGGTCCCGGTGTGACCGCTGCGTCGTACACCCACCTCACGGCCGATCTTCTGTCCGGGGAGCCCGCGGTGGCTGCGGCGCTCCGCGCGGCCGACGCAGTCATCCATCTGGCTGGCTGCCCCGGCGTTCGCGACACCGGAGCAGACATCACATGGCGTCGGCACCGGGACAACGTGGCCGCTACCGCATCGGTCCTGGACCTGGTCCCAGCCCAGACACCGCTCGTCGTCGCCTCCTCCTCGTCGGTGTACGGAGGTTCGGTCGGCGGACGACCTAGTGCGGAGACCGACGAGCTCCGGCCGAAAGGCGGGTACGCCACGAGCAAGCTGCACGCCGAGACCCTGTGCCACGAGCGGTTGCTCCACGGCGGCATCGTGGCGATGGCGCGTCTGTTCACGGTCGCGGGGGAGGGCCAACGACCGGACATGGCCCTAGCCCGATGGATCGAAGCGGCTCGCGCCGGTCGCCCGCTGCAGGTCTACGGGTCGCTGGATCGGACCCGTGACATCACCGACGTGCGCCAGGCTGCTCGGGCGCTGATCGCTCTGGTCGAGCGAGGCATCTGCGGCCCGATCAACGTGGGAACCGGCGTCGGTCATCCGCTTCGCGAGCTGATCGACGCGACCGCAGCCGCAGTTGGGCGTCCCGTGTTCACGTCGATCGTTCCCGCGCATCCGGACGAGGTGTCCGACACACTGGCCGACGTGCGCAGGCTGCGTGCCGCGATCGGTTTCGTCCCCACGACCGATCTCGACGAGCTGGTACGCCGTCAGGTCGCTGCGACCCCGCAGCCAGCAGAGCCCGAACCCGGCACGTCGCCCGTCTCTGGTCTGGCGGCAGTGAGGTGAATGCACCACGCGTGCTCCGCGCTCGGAGGGATCAGCCAGTGAGTGCGTCTGAGACCTCCTCTGACCGTGCTGGCCGTGTGCCGGCTGTCCATCGCGGACGGTTGTGGGTCGGCATGATGGTCGTCTTCGCCATCGCGACGACGGCAGGCCTCTTGGGCATTGGCGTTCGCGCGACGCATGGCGGGCACGCCGCCGTGGACGAGCCGCAGTACCTCCTCACGGCTCTCTCCCTGGCCGAGGACGGCGATCTCGACATCGCCGACGAGCTCGCGCAGGAACGCTGGCGAGCCTTCTTCGACGAGGAGCTGCCGCAGCAGACCCAAGTCCTGGAGGACGGTCGGCAGGTCAGCCCACACGATCCGCTCCTGCCGGTCCTGATCGCTCTCCCGATGGGTCTGGGCGGCTTCCTCGCGGCCAAGGCCACATTGGCGTTGTTGGCCGGCGTGACAGCGGCGTTGACGCTGTGGATCGCCGTCCGCCGACTCGGTGTGTCGTTACCACTTGCCACGGTCGGGACGGGCATCGGCTTTGCTTCTCCGCCGCTCGCGGTGTACGCGCAGCAGGTCTACCCGGAGTTGCCGGCGGCGCTCGCCGTCTGTGTCGCGTTCGCCATCCTGACCGGCCGGCGGACGAGAGTAGGGGTAGCCGGCTTCGTCGCGGCGGTGTCCGCACTGCCCTGGCTTGGGGTGAAGTACGTGCCGGTGGCCGGTGCGCTCGTCGTGATCTGTCTGCTCCGGCTCTGGTTTGCCAGACGAGGCAAGGTCCTGGTCGGCACGCTGGCAAGCTTCGCGGCGCTCGGTGCCGTCTATCTCCTGCTGCACCGTCTGATCTGGGGCGGCTGGACCGTCTACGCGAGCGGGGACCACTTCGTGACCACGGGCGAGTTCAGTGTGGTCGGAGTCTCACCCGACTACGTGGGTCGCAGCGTGCGTCTCGTGGGGCTCATGGTGGACCAGGCATTCGGGATCGCCGCCTGGCAGCCAGCGTGGCTGCTCGCCGTACCTGCTCTGGCGGCTCTTCTGGCCGCGCGGCCCGTTGGATGGTCAGGTCTCGCACTTCCGCTGCTGATCGGCTGGTTGGTGGCGACGTTCGTCGCATTGACCATGAACGGTTTCTGGTGGCCGGGACGACAAGTCGTCGTGGTGCTGCCGCTCGCGCTCCTGGTCGTCCTGTGGTGGCTGCAGCGTGCGTCACGAGGTCTCCATGTCGCCGCAGTGATCCTGGGCGTCCTTGGAGTGTTCGCACTTGGCTGCCTGCTCGTCGACGGGTGGAGCGGGGAGATTACCTGGGTGGTCCACTTCGAAGGCGTCGACGATCCGACGTACCACCTGCGACGGCTCCTGCTGCCGGACTATCGCGCGGGCTGGTCGCAGTTCTGGCCCGGCCACCTGGCATGGAGCGCAGTGCTCTGCCTGCTTGCGGTCTTCGGGTGGCGGTCCATGACGCGAAGGCTTCAGACAGTCCACGAAGACCTGACCGACCGAGAAAGCCGACTCGACAACGACAGGAGGTGATGATGGTGCGGCAGCGCACGACTCGGCGGCTCGCCGGATTGCTCGCCACGCTGGCACTCGCGGGCAGTCTGGGGCTAGCGGGCTGCAACGACGATGGCGCGGGGACCGGCTCGGGTTCGGGCTCCGGTTCGGGCTCGGGTTCGGGCTCCGGCTCGGGGTCGGGCTCGGCGAGCGAGTAACCGCTGGTCAGCCGGTCCAGGTGGCGGTCGGCGAGGCGGTGGCACTGCCAGAGAACGCCGCCTCGCCGTGCACCTGGAGCGTGACTCGGTGCCGGTCTCGAGTCGGCGTCGCACCGGCTGCGCGCAGGACCGGCGAATGCCGTCTGCTCGAGCACATGGACGGTTCATCCTCGTAACGAGGCTCTTCGGGTCTTCTTCGGCACGTCGAATCTTCCGATCACTTAGCCACAGGAACAGCCCTCCACCGAGCACACTGGACTGCCGCAGCGACATCCTGACGTCGCTCGAGCTCAGCGAATGAGACTTCCGCCTTCCGGGACTCCCTCCGTAGGAGGCGTCCGAGGGCGCATCCGGAACAGTTCCAGGAGACGGCGACGGTTCCGGTCCATCTGATGGGGCTGGCAGACGAAGCATCCCATGCCGCAGCTGCGTGCCGCCGGGACCGACTGTCCTGAATCGGACGTCTGATCGACGTAACGAGCGTGGTCAACAAGCCGCCGAAGGACTATGGTCCTGCTGACTACCATACTAGTGGACAAAAATGCCGCCTGATGTGGTGACGGTTCGCTTCGTCGACCGAGCACCCCGGCCAAACGGATGGTGGTGGCATGCAACAGAAGCGTGGTACGCGAGGCGTGGCGTTGGCTCATGCCGCCGTCGTCGTGGTGGTGTTGGTGGCAACGGCTGCGCTTGCGCTGGCTGCGCCACCTCCGTCGCCACCGACAGTGGCGCAACTGGCGCCCTCGTCCCGCCAGGCGACCGAAGAGCCAGACGAGCCGACACCGACTCCAGAGGCCACCGGGCCGGAGAACCCATACGCGGGCATCGATCGGTCGCGGGTACGACGGTGCGTGGGGAATCCGCCCAGGCAGACCGAGGATCCCATGTCGCCCCCGTGCGTCGCGTACTGGGATGGCGAGGACAACGGCGGTGCGACGTCCAAGGGTGTGACGAAGACTCAGATCAACATCGTCGTACCTGGTGGTCTTGCGCAGCTTGGCAAAGGAATCGGCGGGATCGTCAACCACTTCAACACGCGCTACGAGTTCTACGGCCGGAAAATCAACCTGAAGTTCTTGACCACGCAGGAGTTCGTCAGCCTGCTCAACCCGGCGCACTACGCCGCATACGTCGAGCAGATCGACACCGAGATGGATGCGTTCGGCGTCATCACGGCAGGGATCGTGGACGGCAGCGTGGGCACGATGTACGACATGCTCGCCGAGCGCGGCATCGTGAGCGTGGACGTGGGCGCGGCGTTTCGCACCGAGGAGCAACTGAGCCGGGGCGGCGACTACCAATGGTCGTTCTCCATGACCGACGACAAGCTGCAGCAGCACGTGACCGAATTCGTCTGCAAGAACCTCGTCGGAGGGCCGGCGATCCACGCGGGGCCCGAGTTGGAGAACACGACGCGCCTCTTCGGCATCATCGTGCAACGCAATCCTGTGGGTGCGTCGATGGACGCCTCGGTGCTGGAGGCCGGGCTGCGAGCGTGCGACGCGCCTCTCGTACCCACCGAGCGGCTCACCTTCATCTGGAACGCGGACCCGCCGGTGCCGGATGCCAAGACCGTGCTGGCCAAGCTCCGCTCGCAGCAGGTGACATCGGTCCTGTGCGTCTGCGCCAACCAGACCATGGGACGCGTGATGATTGCGGCGGAGGAGATCGGGTGGGAACCGGAGTGGGTCTCCACCGGGACCGGGTTCCAAGGATCCGACAGCAACCTCGCCGCCTTCTGGCCGCCCAACCAGATGCAGCACTTCTTCGGTGTCTCGGCAGAGCCCAAGGTGAACCCGTTCCCGAACGAGGCGTGGTTCATGGCAGCGCGCGAGGGAGACCCGACCATCACGGCCGAGTACATGCGGAACCAGCACAGCAACTGGGGCGCGACGCTCGAGACGATGTACGAGAGCCTGCTCATCTTCGCGACTGGCATCCAGGGCGCGGGGCCCAACCTCACACCGGAGACGTTCGCCGCCGCGCTGCGCCGGGCGGAGTTCTCCAACCCCGGAGCAGGTGGACCGCCTTACTACCAACCGCGAATCTGGCTCGAAGCCGGCGAGCATTCGTTCGTCAAGGACGCGACCCTCACGTACTGGGATCCGACGGTTCGACCGTACGACGACCCGCAGCTGGGCACGTTCTGCTACGTCAACCGCGGCCGCCGATACACGCTCGGCAACTGGCCGTCCAACACCGACACGAAGTTCTACGGAAAAGGCAGGCCACCCGATGTCCCGTGTCGATAACACCCGGAGTGGCCTCGGATCGCGCAGGCGAGTCCTCGCCTACCGCAACGAGCTGATCGCACTGGTCGCTCTGCTGGCTGTGGCGTTCCTCGCTGGGGACTCGCTTCCTCTGGGCGTCACCGCGATCGGCGTGGTGAGTGGCTGCGGGGTGCTCCTGCACGCGATCGGGCTGATCCTGGTCTACCGGACCGGACGGTTCATCAACTTCGCACAGGTCCAGATCGGCCTGATCGGCGCCGCCTTCTTCACCGCGCTGGTGCAGGGCCGCGTGCTGCTGCGTGCGGCCGACTCGGTGTGTGGCGGGTGTATCGGGCCAGATCCTTCCCACGGGTGGGAAGTCCTGAACTTCCTGGCGGCCGTGGTCCTGGGCCTTGCGGCGGCGGTGGTCACCTCTGTCGCGGTGTACCTGCTCGTCGTGCAGCGGTTTGCGAACCAGCCCAGGATGGTGCTCACCATCGCGACGGTGTTCGTCGCGCAGGTCCTGCTCGGGTTCCAGAGCCAGATCGGCGTGCTGCTCACCACCGAGGACCAGCGCGAGGTGGAACGGGTCAACCCGTTCGCTCCGTCGCCCCCGCCATGGCAGTTCGAGATTGCCCTCGACCCGGCACCGCTTCGACTCGACGGGCTGCTCATCATCGCGGCCGCCGTCGTTGCGGTGGCGGGTATGGCGGCATACCTGCGGTTCAGTCCCACCGGTCTTGCCATTCGCGCCGTCGCCGAGAGCACGGACCGGGCACGAACGCTGGGGATCAGCCCGGCCAGTGTGACCGCCCGCATCTGGCTCGTGGTGGGTCTGCTCTCGGGTGCAGCGGGAATCCTCACGGCGTTCGGCAGCGGCTCGTCCGGTTCGGCCGGCGGGAGTGGCGATGATGTCGCGGTCCTGCCCGTACGCGTTCTGGTGCTGGTGCTCGCGGTCGCCGTGGTCGCCCGCTTCACGAGCCTCGTCATGGCGGCGCTCGCCGCACTGTGCTTCGGCATCCTCGAGCAGGCGGCGGTCTGGTCGTGGTCGTCGACCGCTCCGCTCGAGGCGGCATTCGTCGTGGTCGTCGCCGGCCTGTTGCTGTTGCAGACTGCCGGCCGCGGTCCTCGACCGGATGCATCCGGCGAGTCCACCGGCTGGCGCGCCAACCAGGAGGTGCGCCCGATTCCCGGCGAGCTGCGGGGCGTTCCCGTGGTCCGAGCCTGGGTCCGGACGATTATCGCTCTCGTCGTGCTCGTCTTGCTCGGTCTGCCGTGGGTGCTGTCACCCAGCCAGACCAACCTCGCGAGCGTCCACGTCGCCTACGTGATGGTGGCGGTGTCGCTCCTGGTACTCACGGGATGGGCCGGTCAGGTGAGCCTGGGACAGTTCGGGTTCGCTGCGCTCGGCGGGTTCGTCGCAGGTGTCTCCGGATTGCCGTTGCTCGTCGCGCTGCCGCTCGCGGGTATCGCCGGTGCCATCGCGGCTGTCCTGGTGGGACTTCCTGCGCTACGTCTGCGTGGGCTGAACCTCGCCATCACCACTCTCGCGTTCGCGGTAAGTGCGACGACCCTCTTCATCACCGGGGACTATCTCGGGCGATTCCTGCCTCCGACGATGCCACGCGCCGAGGTGCTCGGTGTGGACCTCGGCGCACCGCGAACCTTCTACTACGTGTCGCTCGTGCTGGTCGGGCTTTCCGTGCTCGCCGTCATCGGGCTTCGGCGCAGCCGCACCGGCCGAGCGCTCATCGCGGCCCGGGACAACCCAGCGACCGTCCAGTCGTACGGCGTGAACCTGCTCCGGCTGCGGCTTGCGGCGTTCGCGTTCTCCGGTTTCCTCGCCGCCGCGGCTGGTGCGCTCCTCGCCTATGCGTACGGCGCTGTGACACCGCCGGTCTTCGCGCCGGAGATGAGCCTCACGATCTTCGCCTTCACGGTGATCGGCGGGCTGGGTGGCGTCCTCGGTCCCGTCGTCGGCATGGTCTATCTCGCCGTGCTCGCCGTGTTGGGAGCCAATCCGCTCGTGCATGCGCTGGGCTCTGGATTCGTCGGGCTGCTCGTTCTCGCCGCGCTCCCTGGCGGGCTGGCACAAGGCATCTACGACACGCGCGACGCGATGCTGCGTCGGGTGGCGGCCCGGCACCGGATCGTCGTGCCGAGTCTGTTCGCCGACCGGGCGATGCCGAGCTCGTCCGGCGGCCTCCTGGGATCTGCACCCTCACTCGCCGCAGTCGACCGGGCCCCGCTGGAGCAGCGACGTCGTCGTAAGGCCGCCGTCCCGCAGCGGTTCGAGCTGCCCGAGCAATGGGCGTTGCAGCGCTTCGGCCGTGAGGACGGTGAGTCCTCCGCGGTCGACGGCGTCGGAGGGTCCGTACGAATGAAGGAGCCTGCTGGTGGCTGACACAGGCGTCCGTCCGAAGGCGACCAACCTCGAGGGAGCGAGGCCGGTCGGGCTCGAGGAGCTCGCACCGGGACCGCAACCGCGTTCCCTCGTTCCGACCGAGCGCGAGCGGTCGTACCAGGAGCGCGTGGCTTCGAAGGCCGGCTCCGCTCTGGTCGACCAAAAGGGTGCGGCAGCCGAGACCACGACGTCTTCCGCGTCCACCACGAGCCGGGCCAGAGAAATCACCGGCGCGATTCGGCACGGTCTCGTCACCTACGGCCGGAGCCTGGACGTCCGCGGTGCGAACGTGCCGAAGATGCCGCTGCTGGTGTTCGGCCTGTCGGCCATCTTCGCCGGCTGGGACGCGCAGGTGCTCGGTCTTGTCGGACCAGAGATCCGGACCGAGTTCGGCGTGAGTATCGCCGCGCTCGTCACGCTGGGATCCATCCTCGGCATCGTCGGTGCGGTCGCTGCGCTTCCCATGGGCTACGTGGTCGACCACGTCAAGCGGGTCTGGTTGGTCCGCATCGGCGGCATCCTCGGCCAGGTCAGCGTCGTCATGCAGGCGTTTGCGACGAGCTTCTTCCCAGGACTGCTTGGCTCCCGGCTCGTCGGGTTCGTCGGCAACACCCTCGCCGGGCCGGCAAGCGGGCCGTTGACCGCCGACTACTTCGCTCCGCAGGTACGCGGCAAGGTGTTCGCGTTTCTCGCCGCCTGTGGTCGGGTGGGAACGCTGCTCAGCATTCCGGTCGTGGGCTGGCTAGTCACCGCGTACGGGTGGCGGCAGGCGGTCCTCGCCCTCGCGATCCCCGGGTTCCTCTTCGCTTTCCTGGCGTTCTTCCTGCGTGAACCGACCCGCGGCGAGGTCGATCGCGCGCACGCCGGACTCGCCGGCGAGGCGGCCAAGCAGGAGCCACCACCGCTCAGCTGGTCGGCCTCCCTGCGCGGAGCGTGGAGCATCAGGTCCCTGCGACGGCAGGCCTTTGCCGGCCTGGTCAGTGGCATCGCCGCCGGCCCGGTGTTCGTCATCACCGGCATCTTCCTTGCGGACCGGTTCCTGCTCTCACCGGCCGAGCGAGCCTGGATCCTGTGGCTGGAAGCGCTCGTGACCGCGCCCGCGCTGCTCCTCGCTGGTCCGGTCGCCGACCGGCTGATGGAGCGCAAACCCAGCTCACTCGTGCTCATCCAGGCCGGCATCATGCTGGTGGGTGCGCTGAGCCTCATCGTGATGGTGTACGCGCCAAGCGTGACCTACTTCGTCGCGCTCCAGATCGTCCTCGGCTTCGCAGGTGCCACGGTGGCGCCGGCCATGGCAGTGCTCTACTCCCGGCTGGTGCCCGCGCAGTTCCGTGGGCTCGGCATGCAGGTCTTCGCACCGTTCGCCGTCGTCGGGCTGATCCTCGCCCCGATCCTCACAAGCTACGCGGAAGGGGAGTGGGGCACCCGCGGCGCGCTCGTGGTGTTCTCGCCGTTCTTCGTCCTCGCCGCCTTGATGTTCGCGAGCTCCGCCTCGAGCGTGGCCCGTGACATCCGTGCTGCTGACCTCGCCAACATCGCCGACCAGGCGGTACAGGCGGCCAAGGAAGCCGGTCGGACCAAGATGGTGGTCTGCCGCGGCGTCGAGGTCGAGTACAACGGCGTGCAGGTGCTGTTCGGCGTGGATCTCGACGTCGAAGAGGGCGAGACCATCGCGCTGCTGGGTACGAACGGCGCAGGCAAGTCCACCTTGCTCCGCGCGTTGTGCGGGCTGCACGAGGCCTCGAACGGCGCGATCTACCTCGACGGTCGCGAGGTCACGCACGCTCCCGCGTACGAGCTCGCCCAGCGGGGAATCGTGCTCATGCCGGGCGGCCAGGCGGTCTTCCCCGATCTCAGCGTCGCTGACAACCTGCGCGTGGCGGCAGCGTGGACATCCCGGACGGCAGAGTGGCGGCGCCGCAGCGAGAGCCAGACTCGGAGTACGAGCGGAGCCGTCGAGGCGGACCTCGAGCGGGTGTACGAGTTCTTCCCGGTCTTGCGAGAACGCCTGCACCAGAAGGCGGGAACCCTGTCCGGCGGCGAGCAGCAGATGGTGGCCATGGGACAGGCACTGCTCATGCGTCCCCGGCTGTTGATGATCGACGAGCTCTCCCTCGGTCTCGCCCCCGCCGTCGTCGACCGGCTGCTGGACATCGTGCGCGAGATCGCGGCCAGCGGTACGACGGTGATCCTCGTCGAACAGTCGGTCAACGTGGCCCTCACGGTGGCGGAGCGTGCGATCTTCATGGAGAAGGGCGAAATCCGCTTCGACGGTCCGACCCGGGAGCTCCTCAGCCGGCCCGACCTGGTGCGAGCGGTCTTCATGGGGGCGGCGAGCGTGGGCTCGGCGAGGCCCCGTCGTCGCCCGCCCGAGCGCCGGCCGGTGCTGCGTGCCGAAGGACTTTCCGCGAGCTTCGGCGGCGTCCAGGCGTTGCGCGACGTGTCACTCGAGGTGTCGGCGGGAGAGGTGGTCGGTGTCCTCGGCCCGAACGGTGCCGGCAAGACCACGTTGTTCGACGTGCTGTCCGGGTACGTGCGGCCGGACAGCGGTCGGGTGGTCCTCGGCGTCGGCGCGCTCGACGACGGAACTGACCTCAGTGATCCGGGCGATCGCGGCCGGGTACGCGACATCACACGGCTCTCGCCCGACGCGCGAGCCCGGCTGGGCCTAGGGCGCTCCTTCCAACAGGCGTTGCTGTATCCCGCGCTCACCGTGAGGGAGACCATCGCGGTGGCGTACGAGCGGCGTGCGGTGAAGAGCGTCCTGCTGGGCAGCGTCTGGGCGCCCAACGTACGGCGGCGAGAACGCCGGATCCGGGAGCGGGTCGACGGTCTCATCGATCTGTTGGGCCTCGGCGCGTACGCCGACAAGTTCATCCGTGAGCTTTCGACAGGTACCCGGCGGGCGGTCGAGATCGCCTGCGTGATGGCGGCCGAGCCCAAGGTGCTGCTGCTGGACGAGCCGTCGTCCGGCCTCGCCCAGGCCGAGACCGAGCAGCTCGGCCCTGCGCTCACCCGGATCGTCCACGACACCGGCTGTGGCCTGGTGCTCATCGAGCACGACCTGCCGCTGCTCGTGTCTGTGGCCGACCGTTTGGTGGCGATGGACCTCGGACAGGTCGTCGCGTCGGGTCCAGCGGACGAGGTTCTTGCAAATCCGCGCGTGATCGAGTCGTACCTCTCGGCATCGGTCGACACTCTGCAGCGCTCGGGAGCGGACACCGGCATCGTTGCGGCGCTCGCTGCGGCGGGAGCGTCGACTGGCTCTGTCTTCGATGCCACGGCGGGCACGCGCCCGAAGGATTCCACGGAAAGGAAGTGAGCAGGTGGACAACCAGCCCACGCACACAGCGACAGGCGTCGGCTCGCCAGACGTCGGTTCGGGCGCCAGCACACCGGCGGCTATCACGTCAGGTCGAGCCTTCGCGGAACGTTTCGACGCGATGGTCGCCAACATCGGCAAGGTCGTCAAAGGCAAGGACGACGTGATCCGCCTGGCCTTGGTGGCGATGCTCTCCGAAGGCCACGTGCTGTTCGAGGACATGCCTGGCACCGGGAAGACCGTGCTGGCACGGGCGATCGGGCAGACCATCTCAGGTGAGAACTCCCGGATCCAGTGCACGCCCGACCTCTTGCCTGCGGACGTCACCGGGTCGACCGTGCTGGATCGGCAGACCGGCGAGTTCCGGTTCCGGCCCGGGCCGGTCTTCGCCAACGTGCTGCTGGCCGACGAGCTCAACCGTGCCACGCCGAAGACGCAGGCGGCCCTGCTGGAGGCGATGGCAGAGAAGCGGGTGACGTTCGACGGCGTGACCTACGACCTGCCGGTGCCGTTCTTCGTCCTCGCCACGATGAACCCGATCGAGCTGGCGGGTACGTTCCCGCTTCCTGAGGCCCAGCTCGACCGGTTCCAGTTCAAGCTGGTCGTGGGTTATGCCGACCGGGACGCCGAGGTCGAGGTGCTCCGCGCCAACCAGGAGCAGGCCGCCATCAACCGGCTCGAGCCAGCCGTCACGATCGCCGAGGTCGTGGAGATGATCGAGTGGGCCAAGGGAGTCAGCATCTCCGACTCGATCCTCTACTACATCGCCGACCTCGTGCAGGCGACGCGAAACGACCCGGCACTGCTCATGGGTGCAAGCACCCGGGCGGCCGAGTCGCTCATGCGAGCGTCGCGCGTGATGGCGGCGTCACAGGGCCGCGACGACGTCGTGCCGGACGACGTCAAGTTGCTCGCGCACGCGGTGCTGAACCACCGGCTGCTGCTCACGCCTGACGCCCAGCTGCGGGAGGAGCAGGTCGGTGCGGTGATCGACCGCATTCTGCACCGGGTCAAGGTGCCGCAAGGACTCCGCAAGGAGGCCTCCTCGTCGGCTACCGCCGAGCCGGCGCTTGCCAGTGCGTCGGGGTCGTCCTCCGGGTCGTCGGCCAGCACCGCTGGCTGACGCCGCGAGGTACGACTCGGGTCGGGAAGGGAGCCGCACGTCGTGTTCACGTGGTTCGAGCGCAAGGTCGGGTTGACGGCCGCCGGTGTCGGCGTCGCCGGCCTCTCCGCTTGTGGTCTCGTGCTGGGTCGACTGGTGGGCAGCAGGGGAATCCTCCTGCTGGCGTACGGCGGGTTTGCTGTGCTGGTCGCCTGCTGGTTGCTCGCCCGCCGCCGGCCTGCCCTCGAGGCTGTCCGCGCCGAGCTGCCGCCCCGAGTCCGGCCCGGTCGCCGCGTGGACGTCACGGTCTCGCTCACTGCACGCCGCCGGGTCAGCACGATCGTCGTGGGCGACGAGCTGGACGAACGCCTGGGGACGACGAGCTGGCTTCCGGTTCCCCTGCTCGCCGGCGGCCGCACGTTGACGTACTCGTACGCCTTCACCCCGCGAACCCGGGGCGTCTACCAGGCAGGCCCGCTGACGGCGGTGTGGAGCGACCCGTTCGGACTGACGAGGCGCCGTGTGACCCTTGTGGATCCGGTGCGGATCATCGTCCATCCTCGCGTGGAGCGGGTGACCGACCGGATCACGGTCCGACAGTGGGAGGACCCGCCTATCCGGCCGCCGGTGCTCAAACCGTGGCCCACGGGGTTCGAGTTCTACGGGCTGCGCGACTACGTCGAGGGCGACGATCCCCGTCGGATCGTCTGGCGGGCCGTGAGTCGGTACGACAAGTACCTCGTCCGCGAGTCGGAGCAGGGCATCACGGACCGGGTCTCGGTGATCCTCGACACCGACGAGCGGCATCACAGTCCGGGCGAGCTGAGCGAGACCTTCGAGCTCGCGGTGAGCGTCGCCGCCTCGCTTGCGGTCCAGCATCTCGAGAACGGCTTTGCGGTCAATGTCTTTGCCGAAGGGGGCAGGTTGGCCGGGCCGTTGCGTGGACGCGGTGAAGTCGTGCCCTTGCTGGACAAGCTCGCCGTGGTCCAACGGGACCGCACCCGGCTGAGTGACGTGCTGGACCGGCTCGTCATCGACCCTGCCCGACACGGACACAACGTCATCATCACACCGGAAGTCGATCCCGAGTCCGCGCGCCGAATCCGGTTGCTCCGTGAACGCGGAATCGCCGTGCTGCTGGTGCTCACGATGTGGGAGGACACCGAGCCGGCGACGCTGCACCGAGCGGGCTTGCTCGGATGCAACGTCGTCCAGATCCAGCAGGGCATGGCAGTCGACCAGGTGTTCCGGCATGTCGTGGGGGCTCGCCGATGACCACACCGACGCTTACTCCCGAGACAGGTCCTCACTCGAGGCCTGGCCGCCCCACGGCTCCGGTGAGCTCCCCGTCTGCGCCGGGGAGCTCACCGGATGCCTCCCCGCAACCCAGTGCGCCGGTCGTAGCAGTCGACTCGTCGCAAGCTGAAGGTTCGCGACTCCTGGTGCACCCCCTTGTCACGACCGTCGCGGCGTTCCTCGCCACCTCGGGAGCGGGTTGGGTCGTGGGCGGTGTGTTCGCGAGCGGGTTCGCCCGCCTCACCGCTCTGACCGGTGCGTTCGTCGGCGCGCTGCTGGTCTGGCTGTCGTACCGCACCCGGTACACCGTTGCGATGCAGGTGCTGGTCGTCCCGGTGGCGCTCGTGATCGGCGCCCTGCTCGTGGTCGGGGACGCCGGTGGCGACCTCGGTGAGCTTCCCGGCTTCGTCGTCGAGGCGCTTCGCGAAGGCGGCCTTTCCACGCCGCCGGTGCCGTTCGATCCGGGCTGGCGGATCATCGTGGTCGTCCTGGCGGCCGCGCTCGCGGCGTGCTCGGCCTCGCTCGCCACCAGCTTTGCAAGGCCGAGGCTCGCGGTGGTCATCCCGCTCGTCGTCGTGGTGAGCGGGCTCCTCGCGCAGCCCGCGCGAGGTGAGGTCGCCACCACGCTGGTCGCGTTGGTCCTCGTGCTTGCCGGGCTTGGTGTGTCGTACAGCGACCAACTGGGCCCACAGTCCGGAGAGGCGCGGCCGGATGGCCGACAGGGCGGCGACTCTGACCGGCTCGAGGCCAGCGGTGGGCGGTTCGAGGCTCGGCGTCTGGCCCGGGCCGGTGCGCTCGTCGCCGTCCTCACGGTGGGCCTGGCCTGGCTCAGTCAGGTCGGGTTCCTCTTCCCGCAGACCACAGGCGACCAGGTGATTCCGCCACGGCGGCCCGGTATCGCACCAGCCCGCGAGTCGACGGTGCTCTTCACCATCGAGGAGCCGGCCGGATCGAGCCATGTCTGGCGCACCGGAGTGCTCGACGTGTACGGCCAGGAGGAGAACGCATGGCTCACTCCTCCGTACGACCCCGATCGCTACGTCGGTCTTCCGACCTCGGGGCGTGTGCCGGCGGCGGGCGACGTCGCGGGTGAGACCATCCGCGCAACCGTCACGGTCGGCGAGGTCGGGGGTCGGGACCTGCCGGTCACGGGGAACGTGGTCAGCTTGACCGGCACGCCAGCCGAGTTCGACCCACGGACCCAGACCTTCCGTGCGGCAGGCCGGCTGGCCGAGGGCACCCGCTACACGGTGACCTCCACCACTGTCGACTCGGCGCGGCTGGAGCAGGCACCACCACCGTCCGCCGAGATGGAGGAGTACCTCGAAGCACCGCCTGTGCCGCCGCTGGTCCAGCAGCTTCTCGTCACGACACCGCCCGACGTGCGCGGGTTGCACGCCCGTCTGGAGTACGCGCGTACCCAGATGTACGAGAACGTCGTGGCCCACGGCGTCGGTCGCCCGGTCGACGTCTCGCCCGAGCGGGCAGAGCAGATCATCGCCGTGAAGGGCACCAAGGCGACGCCGTACGAGATCACCGCCGCCGACGCACTGCTCGCCCGATGGGTCGGTCTGCCCTCGCGGATCGGGTACGGCTACTACACGGCAGCAGAAGGGGAGGACGACTCGGGCGAGGCCCGCGAGGTCGAGGTTCGTCCGGAGGACGGCGCGACCTGGTTGGAGGTCCATTACGAAGGCATTGGGTGGGTGCCTCTGCTGAAGACTCCGCGGCAAGCCCCACCGCCGGTCGAGGAAGCGCCCAGGGCCGAGCGTCCAGGCGTCACGGCGAGCGAGGATCCGGCGCTCCTTGTCTACGTGCCGGTCCAGGTCCAGACCGTCCGTCTCGCCTACGAGGTCGTCGGATACTGGCTGCTCGTCACGCTGCCCTGGGTGGTCGGGGCGTTGCTCGTGTGGATGTGGTATCCGGCCGTCCTCAAGGTGCTGCGACGGGGCCGGAGACGTCGCTGGGCGCTCGCCCGCGGCTACCGGGAGCGGATCGCGGTGGCGTACGCGGACCTCCGTGACGTCGCCCATGACTTCGGCATCGGGCATCCGACCCAGACACCGATCGAGTTCCTCGACGCCGTGCAACCCGACCCCGAACACCGGGAACTCGCCTGGCTCGTCACCCGCGCGCTCTGGGGAGACCTGTCGCGTGACCTGCGGATCTCCGATGTCGAGGCGGCCGAGGACCTCGCCCGGTCGGTGCGCAAGCGCCTGGCGAAGGCCCAGACCCCGCTCCTGCGAATCGTCGCCGGGATCTCCCGGGCGTCGTTGAAGGACCCGTACACCCGCGAGATCCCCAACCTGTGGTGGCGTCGCCGGCACCCGCTGCGCTGGCTGCGCTCGCTCGGTCGGCGAGGCTCGAGACGGGCGGTCTCCCGGCGTGCTGCCGCTGCAGGAGCCACGGGCGCGCTGTCGACGCTCGTCATCCTGCTTCTCGTCATCGCCGGATGCTCGAGCGTCCTGGTGCGCAGTGGCGCTCCCGATCCGGAACGGGCGATCACACCACCGGTGCCGGAGAAGATCCAGGAGTTCGTTCTGCTGCGCAGCCCGGCCTCCGAAGCGGCGTTCCGTGAGCTTGCCCGCGAGTCGCTGGTGACCGATGGTCGGGTCTACGAGATCTACCAGGGATCCACCCGACAAGGTCTGCTGCAGATCGCGTGGTTGAAGGAGGGCATCGACGACCGGGTGGAGGCGAAGCGGCAGATACTCGCCGCGATCGAGACAGGTGAGTTCCGGTTCTCCCGGATCGGAGAGGAACGCGCCTACGTCAAGCGGTTGCCCGACGCCACGTTCGTCATGTGGTTCGCGCCCGGCGACGAGTACTACCAGCTCTTCGTGGGCCGAAAGGGCTTCCCGCTGGAGGACCTCGAACGGATCGTCAAAGGCCTGCTGGCGTTCCAGCGGAACGACCGCCATCAGATCGTCAACGTGCCCGATGCGCCGGGCCAGCCGAACCCGCTTCTGGGGAGCGCCGGATGACCTCTCACATGACCGCGCGGCGCGGGTGTGCCGCACCCGTAGGAGGGACCGGCACCTCGCGAGGATGGCGCATGCCCCGTGCGTGGGTGTTGGGAAAGGGGAGGGTGATGCTCGGACCTCGGCCGAGACGCAAGCCGGCCTTGACACTGCTCGCGGTGTCGGTCGCAGCGACACTCGTCCTGACCGCATGCACCGGACCGCGACAAGACCTCGACGTCGACGTACGAAGCCAGCTCGCGAGGCTCCCGCTCAGCGCGGCGCAGCAGATGGCGCACGCGGTCCCGATCCCGCCGTACGTCGGAGCCGGAGGCCGAAGCGGCGACTCGCCCCCGGGTTGGGTGGTCAACCCCAAGCTGGCGCAGACGCCGCTGCCCTCGCCGACCGGCTCGCGGGAGTGCCCGTTCACCGATCCACGGCAGAACGTCGTCGCGGCGCTCGACGCGCCCGTCGCACCACCTGCGCCGGCGCGCTATGCGTACTTCTCGCAAGGACTCTACGAAGCGGTCTCCGAAGATGGCGGCCGCAATGCCGTCATGCCGGCCACGACGCATCGCGAGGTGCACGACGTGGTCTGGGGACCAGGCAAGACCTACTTCGACTTCTCGATGACCGTGGAGGCGCCGCAGGGGAGGACCACCACCCGCTACCGCGTCGTGCTCGACGACCCGGAGGTAGCCCGGCCTGACGTACCCCGGCCGGTCAACGTGCGCGAGCCGCCACCGCCGTTCCTCGCACCCTCGACCGAGCCGCCGATCGTCGGCACGGTCAGGGTCGGGACGCCAGCCCAGCCGGGGATGTACGTGCTGTCGATCCAGGCCGATGACGGCCCGCCCATGGAGTTCAACGGCGGTGCCGGCATGCTGATGGTGCGGTGGCCAGCGATGCCGGGCGACACGGTGCAGGCGCAGGCCACGGTCGGCGACATGCACCTTGCCTACACCTCGACGGTGCTCGACAAGGGGCAAGTGGAAGCGTGTGGCGAGCTGCTCGACGCACGCGCGGTTCGCCTCTCCGGGACGGTGACGTCGGCGCGTTACCAGGCGCCCGCGACGTTCGACGCGACGTACCACATCGCCACGCAGTTCGGCGGATTGGTCATCGCGGACTCCCGGACGACCACCGTCGGCAGTGACGCGTCCTCGTCGGTGACCGAGACCGTCACCGCGCGGATCAAAGGGGCACCACGACCGGCCGCGCCGCAACCACCCACGCCCGCCTGCGCCCAGGCTGCGGCCGGAGCACCCGTGTTGCCGGCTGGGCCAGGCATCGACACCCCACCAGTCGAAGGCAGCTATCGCCTGCGCACGCCACCTGTCGACTACACGGTCAGCACCTATCGCGTGAGCGGCATTCAACCCGACGCCGGCAAGCTCCCCACGACACTGATCCGCACGATCCAGAACGTCTCGTGGGAAGCAGACCGCCGGTCGTTCACGTACGAGACGAGAGACAACCTGGGTGGTTCGATCACGACCACTCGCTACCGCGTGATCCCGCTGGCCGACGACTCTGCCGAGCCACCACCGGCGAAGCCGACGGCAGGCTCGCCCGGGATGTACCTCGTCTCGGTGCGGTATCCCGACGGCGAGCAGGTGACCTACAACGACGGTGCCGGCATCCTGCTCGTGCCGTTCCCGGTCCAACCGGCGCCCGACGACGAGAGCTACACCATGACCGGTAACGACGGCCGCACGCCGGTGGTCGCGTCCATCGACGTCCTGCCGAACGAGGTCGCGACGGCGTGTGGTGTTCGCGCCGAGTCGTGGCGCGTGGATGTGCGGATCGAGCCGGGCACGGTTCCCGGCCCCAAGCCGACGCCGTACCAGTACGTCGACACGCGGCTGCTTCCACCGACCGAGCCGCCGTTGCCGACGGAGACACCCAAGCCCACGGCTCCGCCCGCGCCGCCAGGTCCGAAGGAGGGACCACGCTCCGGGCTCGTCTTGCTCCGGCCCTACACCGACCTGTTGCATGACGCCGGACACGTCAAGGTGAGCTATGCGTTCACGATCGCACCGGGGCTCGGTGGGCTCATCATGTCCTCCCGATCGACCGTCAGCAGCGTGGACAGGGAGGACGAGTTCCAGCAGAACCTCGTCTACACGATGGCCAGCAAGCCGAAGGTGCCGACACCATGAGCAGACGGCGAAGCAGCAGCATTCTGGTCCGGATCGCCGGCCTCCTCACCGTGCTCGCGGTCTCGACGACCGCGTGTTTCGCCCTGCCGGGGGTGGAAGCCGAGGTTCCGACACCGTCGACGGCAGGTGGCAAACCACGCGTCGGCGGAACCATCAAGGTCGGAATCCTGCGCCCCGCCACGCTGGACCCCGCGGACGCGTCCGATCCGAGCAGCCAGCTCGTCGTCCGCACGATGTGCGACACCTTGTTGCGTACCGATCCCGAGACCGGCGCGCTCGTGCCGAGCATCGTGGAGAAGTGGTCGACCAGCACGGAGTCCGGCACCACACGGATCCTGGCCAGCATTCGCAAGGACGTGTACTTTCCCGACGGACGCCAGGTCGACGCCCGGGCCGTGGTGAACTCGCTGTCCCGCGTGGCGCGGGAGGAGACCGCAGGATCGATGGCATCCCTGCTCGAGGACGTCCAGGGGTACGAACACATCCGCGGCCGGACCGAAGAGCCGCCGGAGCGGAGTCGGGAGTACCTCATCGGCGCTCGAGTGTCCGACCCGTTCGGCATCGAGCTGGTCATCGAGGGGGAGAACGCGAGCTGGCCACGACGGCTCGCCCACCCCGCGACCGCGATCGTGGATGACGAGGCGGGCCGGCGCGACCCGCTCGCGTTCGCACGCAAGCCCGTCTGCGCAGGGCCGTACCGGTTGGCGGCGTCGTGGAACCCCGGCGACCCGATCATCCGGTTGGTCCGTAACCCGCACTACCACGGGTCGCCCTGGGCGCTCACCCGAAACGGCGCGGGATACGCCAAGGAGATCCTCTTCTACGTCTTCGAGACCCCGGAAGAGGCCTACGAGGCGTACGTCAACGAGCGGATCGACGTGGTCAGCGTCCCGGTTCCCGAGCGCGCTGCGGCGAAGAAGGACCAAGCCGACAGCTACGTCGATGGGAACAGCCACCACGTCGTCTACGTGGGTCTGCCGTGGCAGCCGGGTGGTCTCTTCGAGGACGAGGCTGTGCGGGTCGCGCTCAGCCAGGCTCTGGACCGGCGAGCGATCGTGACCGACGTGTACGGAGGAAGCACCGTCATCGCCTCGGGATTCCTCCCACCGATCGTCGGACCTGCCTACCGACGCGCGGCGTGTGCCCGCGAGGCACCGCCTCGTGCCGATGTCCCCCGTGCGCGCGCGACGCTTGCCGCGAGCAGGGTCGCCCTGCGCGGCAAGACCGTTCCCTTCTACTTCTACGACGGCTATGCCAACGCGGCCATCGTCGGCTCGATCGCCGAGTCGTGGAAGCGCGCGTTCGGTCTGACCGTCAAGCCGAACCCGTTGTCGGAGGAGGACTTCCTGAGTCGAGCCGAACAGGGCTTCGACGGACCGTTCCTCATGGGGTGGGACGGTGGTCGGATCGTCTCACCCGAGTCGTACCTTCGGGCGTTGGTTGGCACTGGCGAGCCCGGCAACATCGGGAACTTCAGTGATCCCGCCCTCGACAGGTATCTCGAGGTGGACGTGGCGGCCTACGGCGGTCGGGCCGGCGCAGGCCTCCTCACCGAGGAAGAGCAGGTGGTAGCGCAGCGGCGTGCCGAGCAGCAGATCTGCAAGCTCATGCCCGCCATCCCGTTGACCTTCGTTCGTTCACATTGGCTGATTCGCGCCGATCGGATCGCCTCCGCCCGTACGTTCAAGCTGGACCATCTGGGCGAGCCTGCGTTGCGAGAGCTGTGGGTGAAACCGCAGAAGCCCACGAAAGAACCCGAGGCAGAGTCCGAGAGCTGACGGGCGAGTCTACGAGGGGAGTACTGCCATGGCGTCCAGGAGAGGGTCTGGAAGAGGCATCGTCTGCAGACTTCGACATGCCCTGGTCACAGGTTGTCTCGCTGGTGCTCTCGTCGCAGCTGCCGGAGCACCGTCCAGCCCGGCGTCGGCGGCCCCTGGTGACGCCACGTCCGCTCCGCCTGCTGCCGCCGTCATCAGTCCACGCTCCGTCGTCGAGCTCGGCACCCTCGAGCAACCCGACCGTGGCCACCCGTCGTTCATCCGGGACGGCGGCATGAGCGGACCTGTCGGCGGCCGGCTGCTGTGGATGTTCGGTGACGCGATCAGTCCGAACTTTGGTCTCGTGGACAACTCGGCAGCCGTCGGTCCCAGGCTTCCGGTGTCACCTGCGACCGACCTCACCAAGACCGACGAACAGACCGACGCCGACGGCGACCCGGTGCCCTTCATCCCCATGACGCCCGAGGAGCAGACTCCGCCCGAGGGTGACCGATTCGCGTTGTGGGCCGGCAACCGGATTGTCCCCACGGCCGACGGCAGTGGCGACGCCTGGCTGTTCTTCCACAAGATCCAGATTCCCTGGGACTTCGACTCCCATCCGTGGTGGACCAGCACGGGGATCGCGCGAATCCATGCACCCGACGAGGATCATGACTACCCGTACGTCACGCGCGACAACCCGGTGGCCTGCAACCCGACCTGCCTGTTCACCGTCGAGGTGGATCCTCACGCGTTCAATGCGAGCGCGCTCGTCGAGGACGGTTACCTCTACCTGACGCACGCGGCTTCGGTCCCGCCCTTCAGCCGACCCATCTACGCGGCCCGAGCGGACTTCTCGCGGCTGGATCATCTCTTGACCCACCACGACGGCCCCGCTGACACCGAGACTGCTGCCCGCATCAAGGCGCTCTTCCGGTACTGGAATGGTGGGCCGGGCAAGGACCCTGCGTCGTGGGTGCCGGATGTGAGCCAGGCGGCGCCGATGGCCGACTTCGACGAAGCGTGGGGTGGTCACCACTCGATCTCGTGGAACACGTTCCTCGAGTCGTACATCGCCGTTTACCTCGACTGGGACCGCAAGCTGAAGCTTCGTACCGCGTCAACCTTCGTAGGTCCGTGGTCGGAGCCGGTCGAGGTCTTCGACACCGCTCAGAGCTGCCCGGACAACGGCACGCTGAATCTCTACTCCGGCTGGGAGCACCCCTCGCTTGCGACAGCGAACGGCAAGAACATCGTGCTGAGCTACTTCTGTGCTGACTCGGTGGGCTTCAGCGTTCCCGCACAGATCCACCTGGTGCGGGCGACGTTGGCGAAGCCCCGACGAGCTGCCGCCGGCTAGGTAGGCACCTGCGGCACGTCCGACGGAGGCCTCCGGTGGAAAAGTCACACGTCCGCTGGAGGTTCCGTCGCCGGCCTGCGGTCGTGGGCAACGCGGCGCCGTGGACTCGCAAGGTACTGGCGCCGCGATGCTCCTGGCCGTGCGCTCGCCGTGCCGTCCTGCCTGGGCTACCAGCCGAGGACCTCGAGGAGTGCGTGCGCGATGACCAGGTGACCGGACGGTGTCGGATGCACGGGCTCGACACCGATCTCTTCCAGCGGCCGCCAACGCAGCTGCTCCTGGAAGATCTCATGGGTACGGACGTGCAGCGTGTCGAACTCCTTCACCAGGTCGCGCACGATCTGGCGATACTCCGCGAGCAAGGAGAGGGTCCGTTGCTGCAGGTCTCCAGGCTGGTCTTCGGGCCACATGTAGAACGGGTCGAGGAGGACGATCCGCGCGCCAGTGGATCGCGTGCGTTCGAGGATGGTGCGGTAGTTCCGCTCGTACGCCGTGGGCGGGACGGCTCGCGTATCACCCGCGACGGTGAGGTTGCAGTCGTTGATGCCGATGAGGATGGTGACCCAGTCCGGCTCGTGCACCAGCACCTGGTCGTTCCAGATCTCCACCAGGTTGGCGGTCGTGATGCCGCCGATCCCGGTGTTGTGGAACGTCAGCTGGTTGCCCGGATAGCGCGCGTCGACGAGGCCGACGACATCCCGTACGTAACCCTCACCGAGGGTCCGGCCGCCTACAACTCCACGGCCAAGCGTGCGTCCTGCGTCCGTGATGCTGTCACCGGCGAAGACAACCGACTGTCGGCGAGTGAGGAGGAAGGTCATGATGAGGTCCTTGTCACGAGACGGCTTCTTGCATTCACGCGAGGCATCGCGTCAGCTTTCAACGTGACTGGTGCGATCAGTCGTCGACGTTACGTCCTTCTGGCGTACGAACGGGGGATCGCACGGGTAACCGCGTCCGGCGTAGTCGAAGCCACCGAGCTCCAGGCGGTGCAGGTCTGGTGCCTGGGGTGAGGCGTAGTACGCGCGAATCTCGCGGATGAGCCCGCTGTCTCGGTCGAACACGTACCACTCGTCGCCGCGCAGCACCGTCCCTGCGTACGTCTTGAAGTGGGTCCACTCGATCACCGCTCGCGCGCTGGGTGGATCGGTGATGAGCTGGTCGATCGTCCAGACGGACCCGAGTGTCTGGACGGCCGACACCCACCGGTCAGCGATCGTGGTGGCACCGACGAACGGGCCGCCGTACATCCCGGGCGGGAAGTAGTGCACCGCATCGGGTACGAAACAGGACGTCATCTTCTCCACGTCGGCTTCGTTGCAGCCGTCGAAGTACCGGCGGATCAGCTGCTCCATGTGTTCGTGGGTGAGCTGCACCACATGTGCTCCTTCCCTCTCGCGCTAGCCGAATCGGCAGGACACCGTGCCGAAGTTGGCGAAACGCGCCTCGTACGTCTGACCGCGCCGCGCAGGGGCCGCACTGGTCATCGACCCCGACATGACGAAGTCGCCCGCACGCAGTCGCCGTCCGTACGCCGCGAGTGCGTTCGCGAGCCAGGCGACCGCCGCACACGGATGGCCGAGCACGTCAGAGCCTGTTCCAGTGAAGAGTTCCGTGCCATCGCAGTACAGCCTTACCCGTTCGGTGGCAAGGTCGATGCCACGCGCTTCGAGCTCATCGATCGGTATCGCCTGACCGAACACGCAGCGGGCACTGCTGCCGTTGTCTGCCACGGTGTCGACGAACTGGATCCGCCATTCCTCGATCCGGCTGTCGATGACTTCCAGCGATGGCAGGACGGACCGGGTCGCGGCAAGGACGTCGTCGACGGTGACGCCGGGTCCCACGAGGTCGGCATGCAGCAGGAAGGTCAGCTCGGGTTCCACCATCGGCGCGACGAGAGCGTCCGAGCTCACCTCACCACCGTCGGCGATCAGCATGTCGTCGAAGAGCTGACCGTAGTCGGGCGTGTCGATGCCGAACAGCGTCTGGATCGCGGCACTCGTGCAGCCGATCTTGCGTCCGATGAGCCGTGCTCCGGACGCGACACGCAATCGTGCGTACGCTTCCTGCACCGCATACGCTGCTGCGGGATCCAGCTCGGGATGTCGTGCGCTCAGTGGCTGGACCGGGGCCGCGGCGCGTTCCGCCTCGTAGATCTCGCGACCGAGCGCAGCGATGGTGGTCGCATCCATCGTCCCGGCGCTCATCACGCCACCCGGTACCGCTCGAACGCCGCGGGATCGAAGTCGGTCGAGGCGCCGGGTGTGTCGGGTACGTGGAAGACGCCGCCTCGGATGTCAGCTGGCTCGCGGAACAACTCCTGCAGCCAGGGAATGCACTCGATCATCGGCACACCCGGATGGGCAGCGCCGAGATGCTGGTGGACCCGCATCATGTCGGCATGGTGGGGCACGACCGGCACGTGGTAGCTCGTGGCCATCTCGGCGACGGCGAGCCACTCGGTGACACCACCCACCCGGGTCACGTCGACCTGGACGTAGCCCACGATGCCGCGCGCGATGAAGTCGCGGAACGCCGTACGTGAGTAGATGTGTTCGCCCACGGCGATCGGGATGCTGGTCGCACGGGCAAGCCGCTCGTGCCCTTCGATGTCGTCCGGATCCAAGGGCTCTTCCAGCCACGTGATGTCGTACTCGGCGAAGCGTTCGGCCCAGGTCAGCGCGCGGGTGCGGTCCCAGCGCTGGTTGACGTCGATCATCAGGTCGACATCCGGCCCGATGGCTTCCCGTACGGCCGCGACCCGGGCGAGGTCCTCGCGCGGGTTCTCCTTGCCGACCTTCATCTTCACGCCGGTCCATCCCTTGGCGAGGATGGCCTGCATCTCGTCGATCAGCCGCGGAACGTCGAAGTTCAGCCAGCCACCGTCGGTGTTGTACGACGGGACAGCGCCTGGCTTGTGCCCACCGAGCAGCCGCCACAAGGGCAGCCCACACGCCTTCGCCTTGAGGTCCCAGAGAGCGATGTCGACGGCGGCGAGCGCCATCTGGGTGATACCCAGCCGGCCGACCCAGTGTGCGTCCGACCAGTAGAGGCGCTCCCAATGTCGCTGGATGTCGAGCGCTTCCTCGCCGATGAGCAACGGGGTGTAGATGCGGTCGATGATGTCCTTGATGGCGAAGTCGCCGTGCGTGAGCGTGCTCGTGTAGCCGGTGCCGACGAGACCGGTGTCGGTACGGATCAGCACGCCGGGCAGGCCCCAGGCGTCGGCTCGGTTGAACGAGTCGGTGACGAATCTCGGAAGCGGTGCGTGCACGACGAACGACTCGACCTCGACGATCTTCATGTCGCCTGATCCTTTCGTCGATGGATGGTCACGCCGCGAAGGCACCGCCGGAACCCACTGACCGCCATCGCGAGATCGGCCGACACGACGACGAGCCGGGCTCCGCACAGCAGCCAGCGGTTGGCGGCTTCGGGTGTGGGGCAGTAGACGGCCCCGGCGAGGCCGCGACTGGCCACCCGGCGGAGGATCTGCTCCACGGCGCGGACGACCTCCGGATGTTCCGGCTCTCCGGGCCGGTCTAAAGCCGCGGACAGGTCGACCGGGCCGACGAAGACCGCGTCGATACCAGGCACCTGGAGGATGTCGTCCAGGTTCGCGAGTCCGTCGCGCCCTTCGACCATGACCAGGATCGCCACGGTGTCGTTCGCGTCGCTGGTGAAGCCTGGTCCCGCGTCGTACGCCGCGGCCCGGACGTACGGATTGAGGCTGCGTTCGCCGAGCGGTGGGAAGCGTCCGGCGTTCGCGACGTTTCGGGCATCGTCAGCACCGCCTACGTGCGGGACGACGATGCCATCGACGCCGGTGTCCAGAACCTTGCCCACCGTGGTCGGGGAGGCATCGCCCAGCCGTGCCAGCACGAAGCCTCCCGCTCCGTGCCCGGCCGCGACGAGGGCTGGCAGGTCCGACGGCTCGATCGGGCCGTGCTCCAGGTCGAGGACGACGCCGTCGAATCCTGCGTACGTGAGGCTTTCCACGATCTCGACTCGGGGGAGCAGGACGAAGGTCGCGACCACCGGGTGAGCCGGCTCGGCAAGCCTGGTGCGCAGGTTTGGCCGGCTCATGGGCCGTCCTGTGCCTCGGAGGGAACCGGAGCGTTCTCCGCGAGAAGCCCTCGGTGCTTGAGCTCGGTCCACAAGTCGGAAGGGATGGGGAACTCGAACGCCTCGAGGTTCTCCATGAGCTCCGACGGCGAGCGCACTCCGGTGAGGACGCACGCGACGGCAGGGTGAGCGAGTGGGAACTGCAGCGCCGCCGCCTTGACCGGCACACCATGCCGCGTGCAGACCTCGACGATCTGCCGACAGCGCTCCACGATCTCCGGATCTGCCGGCGCGTAGTTGTAGTGCGCGCCTGGGACCGGGTTGATGAGGACACCGCTGTTGAAGACGCCGCCGGCGATCACCGAGATGCCGCGTTCCAGACAGGTCGGCAGCAGGTCGTCAAGGGCGCCCTGCTCCAGCAGCGTGTAACGGCCGGCGAGCAGGAAGCAGTCGAACTCGCCCTCGACGGCGAACCTGGTCAGCATCTGCGACTGGTTCATGCCAGCGCCGATCGCCCGCACGACGCCGTCTCGTCGCAGCGAGTACAGCGCGCGGTAGGCGCCCCGGATCGCCTCGTCGTAGTGGTCGTCGGGGTCATGGATGTGGACGACGTCCACCCGTGGCAGCCGGAGCCGCTGCAGGCTCTCCTCGAACGACCGCATCGTGCCGTCGTAGCTGAAGTCGAAGACCGGGTTGACGGGCGGCGTGCCGGAAAAGAGCATGGGCTCGGTCGGTGGCACAGGCCGAAGGAGCCGACCGACCTTCGTGGCCAGGGTGAACTCGGCGCGCGGCTTGGTCGCCAGCACGTCGCCGAGCCAGGACTCCGACAGACCGTGACCGTAGAGCGGCGCGGTGTCGAAGAACCGTAGCCCGGCGTCCCACGCCGCCTGGATCGTCTCGTGGGCGGTCGTCGGGGTGGTGGCGGCGGGCCAGCCGCCGAGCGGTGCCGTGCCGAGCGCGAGCCTCGTGACCTCGACGTCCGTACGACCGAGCCGGGCTCGTCTGGTCGCCTTGCGTTCGCGTACGTCCGACATCTCGACTCCCGCACACCTGAACTCGACGAGCCAGCCGCTTGCACGAGCGTGAGCAAGCTCCAGCGCGAACATCCGAGCTTGCATACTAGCATTGCAAGCGTTTGGATTTCTTTTCGAAACCGGCGAGAGTAGGGGACACAAAGCGAGGGAGTCGCACCTTGTGTCGCCGCACTGCGAAGCCTTCTGGAGCATCGCAGCGCGTCCCCGCACTGTGAGGCCTGCAAAGACCGTCCACACCTGGTCATTGTTTGGTTGAGGAGAGGATCTCGGACATGGTGGAGTCGCGTCAGACCTCGGCAGCTCACACGACATCATCGGAGCTGCCTGGCCGGTCCTGGCCAGAGGGCGATCAGCTGTTTCGTGGCGACCCGCACTGGGTGGGCGGCGACGGTGCCTACTCCATCCAGGTCGGCGACGACCGCGTGATCTGGATCTTTGCCGATACGTTCATCTCCCTGGCCGGACTTGGACGTCGACAGGCTGGTGACGCAGTGATGATCAACAACTCCCTGGGTGTCCAGACCGGACTCGACCCCACGACTGCGTCGATGCGGTTCTGTTGGCGGACGAGCCCGGAGGGTCGGCCGGCGTCGTTCTTTGCAGACGAGGGGGAGGGGTACTTCTGGCCGGGAAACGCGGTGCTTCTGGGCGACCGGCTCCTCGCGTTCTTGGCACGGGTCAGGCCGCGGACCCTGTCACCTGAGGAGGCGGCAGAGACCTTGCCGGTGTGGAACTTCGAGGGGTACGGCTGGGCCGCGGTTCTGGTGTCGAACCCTTACGACGAGCCCGAAGACTGGCAGATCCGATATCTTCCGCCCGTCGAGTTCCAGCACGCCAAGATCGTGGGTTTCGGTGCTGTGTGGCTCGACGGCGACTACGTGTACGCGCATACCGACGCGCGGAGCGTTGAGCAAGGGCAGCACCTTGCGCGGTGGCATGCCTCCGATGCTGCCGACGGCCATCTGCAGGACGCGCAGTGGTGGTGCGGCGAGGACGCCGGTTGGCGGGCGGAGCAAGACGTCGTCGGTCGGCCTGCGCTCACGGTGGACCAACCCCAAAGCGAGTTCACCGTGCATCGCGACCGGACGCGGAACCAGCTCGTGTGGGTCCAGACGAGCCGCTTGTACCACGCCGACATCCTGGTTCGCACGGGTTCTCGTCCCGAGGGTCCGTGGTCTCGTTTCGTGCCGGTCTTCCATCCACCCGAAGGCGACAAGCCGCACGGCTTCACATACGCCGCCAAGGCGCATCCAGAGTTGCGCCCACCAGGCGATGAGCTGCTCCTGACCTACAACAACAACTCGGAGAGCCCGACCGGCCTCATGGACGACCCGGAGCTGTACTACCCACGGTTCGTGCGTGTCCCATCCGATGTGCTCTGGCAAGCCTCAGGCTGACCGCGCTGACCACTCAAAGACAAGTCGAGGCAGGTGCAGCCTGACAAGTGGCGTCGACGTGTCAGGAACCCGGTCGTCGTACACCTGGGCAACAGCGGCGCGAGCCCTTGTCAGGTGCGCAAGCCGCACGTATTGTGCGAAAGCGCTTTCCAGGTGCGGTGATCCTGACGTCCGAGTGATCCTGACGTGCCGGGTGAGGAGCAACGCCATGGGTCGAACGAGACGACTCCGGTGGGCAGGGACTGCGCTCGCGCTAAGCGTCGCGCTCGTCGTCGGCGGATGTGGTCCGGACGGTGACGGTGGGGACGGCTCGTCTGGGTCGGCCGACGACCCGATCGTGATCGGTATCTCGCTCCCGCTCACCGGAGACTTCGCCGAGCCCGGTAAAGGAGTTGAGCGCGGCTATCGCGCCTGGGCGAAGATCGTCAACGAGAAGGGCGGCCTGCTCGGTCGCAAGGTCGAGCTGAAGATCCTGGACGACCAGTCCAGCGCTGACCGGGTGGTCTCCGACTACGAGCAGCTGATCGGGCGCGACGGTGTCGACCTGGTGTTCGGACCGTTCTCCAGCCGGCTGGTCATCCCAGCCGCCCGGGTCGCGGAAGAGTACGGCATGTTGTTCGTCGAGCCGGCTGGTGCCGCGCCGGAGGTCTTCGAGCAGGGCTTCAAGAACCTCTTCTACGCCGCTCCGGCGGTCGCCGACGACCACTACAACCATCTTGCGGACTACATCCTGTCCCTTCCGGAGGACGAGCGTCCGAAGACTGCGGCGTACGCGGCGATGGACGACCCGTTCGCCCAGGGCACGGCGTATGGGCTGAAGGAGAAGCTGGAGCAAGGCGGCATCAAGACCGTCGTGGACGAGGTGTATCCGCCGAACACCACCAACTTCTCCAGCATCGCGGCGAAGATCGCCGCCTCCAAGGCCGACATCGTGGTGGGGGGCACGCAGTACCAGGACGGCGTGAACCTCATCGTCGCGTTGCAGCAGCTGGACTACCAGCCGAAGCTCGCGGCGTTCTCCACCGCCCCGACCAACCCGGAGTTCGCCAAGGCGCTCGGCGGGAAGACCGAGGGGATCGTCGCGCCCACCGGGTACACCCAGACCGCGCCGTACCCGAGCAACAAGGAGTTCGTCGAGAAGTACCGCGAACAGTACGGCACCGAGCCTGAGGAAGACGAGGCCAACGCCTACACGACAGGTCAGGTGGTGGCTGCTGCGGTCGAGGCGGTCGGCTGCGCCGAGCAGGGTGAATGTCAGCAGAAGCTCGTCGACTGGTTGCGCGAGCACGAGGTCGAGACCGTCGTAGGCCCCCTGAGCTGGGACGAGGCAGGCCGGCCGCAGGGCGCCCATATGATCCAGCAGTGGGTCGACGGGAAGATCCAGATCGTGCTCCCGGACGAGGCGGCGGAAACGGAGTTCACCTACCCGAAGCCGGCGTGGTGACGATGTCGTCAGGGCTTCTGCTCCAGAGCATCGTGCTCGGTGTGCTCCTCGGGGGTCTCTACGCCCTTCTGGCCGCCGGGCTCACCCTCTACTTCGGGATCATGCGGGTCGTAATGATCGCCCACTCGGCGTTCCTCATCCTGGCCGCGTACCTGGCGTGGTACCTCCACGTGCAGGCGGGGATCGACCCGATGCTCTCCCTCGTCCTCACCGTTCCGTTGTTCTTCATAGCCGGTGTGGCGATGCAGCGGCTGCTGCTCGCCCGGTTGCGACCCGAGACGCGCACGATGATGTCGGTCCTGGTGACCTTCGCCATCGCGCTGTTGATCGAAGGTCTGCTGAGCTACCTCTTCACCGGGACCCAGCGCCGAATCAACCTGGCGTACGGTGCTGCCAGCTTGGAGCTCTTCGGCGCTCGGATCGCGGTCGTGAAGCTCATTGCGTTCGGTCTCGCCGCTGCGGCACTAGGTGCGTTGTACCTGCTGCTCGCCAAGACCCGCTTCGGCTGGGCGCTGCGTGCCACGATGCAGCATGCTGAGGCGGCCAGATTGGTCGGCATCGAGACCGACAAGGTGGCAGCGTACGGATTCGGCATCGGCCTCGCCACCGCTGCCGTTGGCGGCACGGCGCTGGCCCTCGACTCGACCATCTACCCCTCGTTGCACTGGCATTGGATCGGCCCGCTGATGGCGATCATCGTAGTCGGCGGGCTCGGCAGCATACCCGGTGCAGCGGTCGCGGCCATGCTGCTCGGTCTTGCTGAGAGCATGCTGCAGATCCCCTTCGGCACGACGTGGGCGCAGACCGTGTTCTACATCGTCTTGTTCGCCACGTTGGCGTTCCGGCCCCAGGGCTTCTTCGGAGGTCGGCTTGCGCAGCGCTTCTAGTGGGGTCACTCCTCGCGCGACGGCGGACCCGATGGGTCGGACGACAACGCGTCGTCTGCTTGTCGCACGAGTGGCGAGGGCTGTGGGGCTTCTGGCTCTTGCCTTCGTCATCCTGTGGTTTCCCGCCGCGGCACCGAATCCCTACATCCTGTCCGCTGCCGTGATGGTCCTGAACTACGCCGTGCTCGCAACATCGTGGAACTTCGTCGGAGGGTTCACGGGCTACATCTCGCTTGGACACGGAGCACTGGCCGGGCTCGGTGGATATGCCACCGGGTTGCTCATCACGAAGGCCGGGTTCTCCAGCTTCGTCGCGCTGGCGACGGCCGCGCTCGTGGTCGCGGCGCTCGCAGTTCCGCTCGGGTTCGCCGCCCTTCGCGCCCGCGGTGCATCGTTCGTGATCGTCTCGATCGCGCTCGTCCTGATCCTGCTCCTGGTCTTCCAGGGCTGGGCGTCGCTCACCGGTGGCTCCCGGGGACTGGTCGTGCCCCGACCGTTCCCGGACTTGCTGCGGCCGGAGCACCACGAGGTGTTCTACTTCCTGTTCGCTGCGCTGCTCGGCCTCGTCCTGCTGAGCTGGTGGCTCGTCGACCGGTCCCGGTTCGGCCTCGGCTTGAAGGCGATCCGCGAGGACGAGGACAAGGCGGAGTCGCTCGGCATTCCGACGTTCGCGTACAAGCTCGTGGTCTTCGTCGTGTCGGCGCTGTTCACCGCACTTGCTGGAGGGCTCTATGCGTTGTGGTTCGGCGACCTCGACCCGGTCTTCCAGTTCTCGATTCTCAGTGGCTCGTACGTGGTGTTGATGTCGCTGCTCGGCGGGGTCCGGCATCTCTTCGGCCCACTGCTCGGGGCTGTTGTGGTGGGCGTCGCCCTGGAGTACTTCAAGGTCGCGTACGGCGACACGCCGCTGCACCTGGTGGCCAGCGGACTGCTGCTCGGCGTTGTCGTGATGTTCATGCCGGACGGAGTAATTCCTACGGTCGCAGGGCTCGCAAGGCGGTTCTTGCACCCCCCAGAGGCATCGATCCGCGAGGTCAGTGCGGCCGAGCTGGAGGAGGCGCGTCGATGAGTCACGCACGTCCGGTCCGCAGCGTGGAGACGGTGGACCTCACGAAGGCTTTCGGTGGTGTGCTGGCGCTCGACCACGCCACCGTGAGCTTCCGTCCGGGCAAGGTGAACGCGCTGATCGGGCCGAACGGCTCGGGCAAGACGACGTACTTCAACTGCATCACCGGGATGATCAAGCCGGACTCGGGCCGAGTCACCTACCGCGGACGGGACATCACGGGCCGACCGCCCCACCGGATCGCACGCGCGGGTCTTGGCCGGACGTTCCAGTTGTGCCGCGTCTTCGGGCGGATGACGGTGCTCGACAACGTGCTCGCCGCTGCCCGGGGTCGGCCGGACGTGGAGCGAGCCCGCCAGTGGCTGCGTCGTGTCGGCATCGATCACGTGGAGCAGGTCGAGGCGCGCAACCTGTCGTACGGTCAGCAGAAGCTCCTCGAGCTCGCAGGTGTGTTGATGAGTGACCCGGAGACCGTGTTGCTCGACGAGCCGGCCGGCGGCGTGAACCCGGCGCTGATCGAGCGAATCGCCGATCTCGTGCGGGAGCTGAACGCGGAGGGCAAGACCTTCATCATCGTCGAGCACAACATGGATCTCGTCATGAGCCTCAGCGACCACGTAGTCGTGTTCGACCGCGGCCGGCCGATCGCCGAGGGCCCGCCCGATGTCATCCGCTCCGATGAACGAGTCCTGGGGGCATACCTTGGAGTCTGAGTTCGTCCTCGAGCTGCGCGACATCCGGGCGGGCTACGGTCGGGCGGCGCTGGTGCTGCGGGGCCTCACGCTCACCGTGCCAGCTGGCGCCATCGTCTGCGTCGTCGGGCCCAACGGTGCAGGCAAGTCCACCGTGCTCAAGGTCGCGAGCGGACTGCTCAAACCTCGCTCGGGGCAGGTCATCCTCGACGGTGTGGATGTCACGGGCTGCAGTCCGCAACAGCTGCTCGCGTCCGGGCTCGCGCACGTGTTGCAAGGCCACAGCGTGTTTCCGGAGATGACCGTGGCCGAGAACGTCTTGCTCGGCGGCTACATCATGCGGGACAAGAAAGAAGTGGCCGCACGTGCGGAGTTCGTCAGGGAGCTGTTCCCAGTCGTGGCCGAACGGTGGGGAACGCTCGCCGGGCTGCTGTCCGGCGGTCAGCAGAAGCAGGTCGAGTTCGCGCGCTCGCTCATGATGCGGCCGAAGGTCGTGCTGCTCGACGAACCGTCGATGGGACTCGATCCCAAGTCCACCGCCACGGTCTTCGAGCAGGTGGTACGCATGCGCGATGCCGGAACGGCGGTGCTTCTGGTGGAGCAGAACGCCAGACGCGCGTTGCAGACTGCCGACTACGGCTGCGTCTTGGACCTCGGGACAGTCTATGTGTCCGGTCCTGCGCACGAGCTCTTGGCGGACCGTAGGTTGGGGGAGCTGTACCTCGGTGGTCGACCGGGAGAACGCACGTCCAACGCATCGGACGGCTAGGCCAAGGCTCGTCGACCGAATCGACTGTGTCGTGGGCGAAATCAGCCGTGGACTGATTGCGGACGTGTGCGTACTGATTGCGGACTCGTCCCTTGACGCTCCCAAAGTGTCCACGTACTTTCACGGGGAAAGCGCTTTCTGGATGTTTCGGTTCGGTGGACGCAACACCACACGAGGTTGGCGCGATGTCCAAGGCCAGGCCAAAGTCCAGCTCCAAGGCCAGGTTGAGGTCCTCCTGTCTTCTGCTCGTTGCTTCGTTGGTAATCGAGGGCCTGCTTGTCTCGCCGGTCAGCGCGGCTGATCGCCCGGCTGACGCTCGGCACCACAAGGTCTGGCCGGGTCTTAGGCCACACCTCGTGGCGTACTACGACTTCGAGCATCCGGACCCGCAGGACGTCGCGAAGGAGCAAGACCAGGGCTTTTCCGACACCGACATCGACCTTGTAGGTGATGCCGAGGCGATGCGTGTCGCCGACGCGGCGTATCCAGGCGCCGGCGCTGCACTGCAGACCCGGCAGGTGGACCCGACCGTGGCCGGAAACGACGACTGGAAGGCAGGTGTGTATTCCTCGAACGGGGTCAGCACCTTGCACGACTTCAACGCGGTTCGGGGTATCACCGTGATGGGCTGGTTCAAAGTGGCCGACGGAAACCCGGGACTCAACTCCAACACGGCCGATCCGAACGACTTCTACAACGCGATCGGCCTGGCGGGCGTGCTGAGCGGTGACTCCGACGGCCACGCCGTCCGTGCCCTGCTGGAGCTGATCGAGGTCGATGGGGAACTTCGTTTGGTAGCACTCGGTCGGCGCATCGACGGTGGCCTGTCGCAGACCTTCGCAGCACGAGAGGACTGGCGCACCTTGCTGCCGGAGAACGAATGGGTCTTCCTTGCTGCGACGTTCGACTTCCATCGAGGCACCATGGCCCTCTACCGGAACGGTCGCAAGCTGGACGGCTTCTATACCCGGACCGACGATCCGTGGGACGTCGGTGGGCCTGGGCGGCACGTGACATCGCCTACCGACCCACGCGGTATCAAGATCGGCGGCAGCTTCCCGCAGAACACGCGGGAGGCCAACCCCTGCACCTGCCGAATGGACGAGCTCATGTTCCTCGACCGTGTGCTCTCTTCGTCCGAGATCCGGGCACATTACCGCTTTGTCACTGGTTCACGCTGAAGCGAATGGGGTGGACAACGTGCGTAAAGGATGGCTGGCTGCGCAGGCGCTGCTCGTGACTCTGGCACTGTGTTTGGGGCCGCCGGCCTTGGCGCAAACTGAGGAACCCATCTACGATCCGATACCCGAGCAGCCCATCCAATCCGGTCTGGGCCTGGTGCTGGAAGAGTTCGCGTCGTTCCCGCGGTCGGAGACGTATCCGTCGCCGCCGACGGACGTGCGGCTCATGCGGCACGCCCGGATCAACTACCTGGGGGAGGTCCCCGACGGCTCTGGACGGCTCTACGTGCCGGACCTCAACGGCAAGCTGTACTTCTTGACGAAACAGGACCGCACGCCGCACGTGTACCTCGACGTCCAAGCGGTGTTCGCGCCGGCGTTCTACTCGCGTTCCGGCTTGGGGCAGGGCTTCGGCTTCGTGGCGTTCCATCCGGACTTTGAAAAGAACGGAAAGTTCTACACCGTTCATACCGAAGATGCCGGGCTGGCGACGTCGGAACCTGACCTGACCCCTCAGCCGAACACGGTCTTCCACGGCGTGGTAACCGAGTGGACCGCGACCGATCCGAAGGCCGACACGTTCTCAGGCACACGACGCGAGGTGCTGCGCATCGGTTTCGGCTCGGGTGTCCACGGCATCCAGCAGATCGACTTCAACCCGACCGCGAAGCCGAAGGACGAGGACTATGGCCTTCTGTACCTCGCGGTTGGCGACGGTGGCCGTGGTGCGGGAGGCACGGACCCGCAGAATCTCACCATGCCGCAGGGCAAGATCCTGCGCATCGACCCGCTGGGCCACAACAGTGAGAACGGGCAGTACGGCATCCCGGCGACGAACCCGTTCGTGGGAAAGCCAGGTGTGCTCGGCGAGATCTACGCGATCGGAGTGCGTGACCCGCACCGGTTCAGCTGGGACACGGGGCCCGGCCATCGGATGTTCCTGGGGCACATCGGCGAGCACGCCATCGAGGCCATCTACGAGGTCAGACCCGGCGCGAACTTCGGATGGAGCGAGCGGGAAGGCGCGTTCGTCTTCGACCGCGCGGCGAGCGATCCGTGCGACCGGTTGTACCCGTTGCCGCCCGACGACAAGCAGTACGGCTACACCTACCCCGTGGCGGCGTACGACCATGACCCGCCTCCCACGTGGGACTGCAGGTCGGACGTGGGACGTGCGGTCGTCGGTGGGTTCGTCTACCGCGGGCGTGAGGTGCCGGCCCTGCGCGGCAAGTACGTCTTCGGCGACATCGTCGACGGCCGCCTCTTCTACACCGAGGCTGCCAAGATGCGCACGGGGACGAAGCACCTGGCACCGCTGTATCAGCTGGTGGTGTACGACAAGGCCACGGGACGCCAGGTACCGATCCAGGCACTCACCGGTGTCGGTGCGCCAGGCGATCCCAACCGGGTGGATCTCAGGTTCGGTCGCGACGCCGACGGCGAGCTGTACGTGCTGGCCAAGTCGAATGGCAAGATCTGGAAGGTGGTCGACACGCGCGGGTTCGCATCCGGAGACGTTGGTGACACCACGGTCAGCGACGTGATGGCCGCCGACAACTGGTCACCGATCACTCCCGAGAAGTGGCAGTTCCCCGGCGACCAGGTGATCCTCGCCGAGCCAGGCACCGAACGTCCGGGGCCGCGTCGGCCGTTCGAGTACGCGGTACTCACCGAGGGACCGCAGTGGGAGTCCGTGGAGATCACCGCGGAGGTCCGGATCGACACACCGGTCGAGATCACCAACCGAGACGTGATCATCGTCCTCGGCCACCGCTCTGACACCGAGTTCTCGTACGTCCACCTCTCCACCGACAACTCGATCTATGCCCACAACGGGATCTTCGTGGTGGACAACGCCGATCGGGAGCGGATCGAGCACCAGTGGAACGGATACCACGGCGCGCCGCCTGCGATCGTGGACACCAAGTGGCACAAGGTCCGGGTCGTCCACTTCCCAGCCACAGGTGAGATCGCGGTGTACGTCGACGGCTCGAAGTACCCTCTGATGACCGCGACCGATCCGAGGATCGGTGTGGGACGGGTAGGGTTCGGCTCGTTCGACAACATCGGCCGGATACGCAACCTGAAGGTGACAGGAACACCTGCCTCCTCACAATGACCAGGCGCGGCGACTGTGCGCCCGCCAGGGTAGGGGCCGGCACCTGATCTCGGTAGGCGTAGCCGGTCGAGGCTAGGAAAGGCGTTCGATGACCGAGCTACGAGCAGACCTTGCCGTGATCGGGGGCGGCCTGGGAGGTGTCGCGGCCGGGCTGGCAGCCGCACGCGCCGGCCTGCGGGTGGTGCTGACCGAGGAGACGGACTGGCTGGGTGGCCAGCTGACATCTCAGGGAGTACCGCCCGACGAACACCCGTGGATCGAGCAGTTCGGATGCACGGCGAGCTACCGGGCCCTGCGTGAGGGGATCCGCGACTACTACCGTCGGTGGTATCCGCTCACGCCAGCGGCCCGGTCTCGTCGTGACCTGAACCCCGGGAACGGCAGCGTCAGCAGGATCTGCGCCGAGCCACGCGTGGCTCAGGCAGTGATCGAGGCGATGCTCGCGCCCTATCGCGCGGCTTGCACGCTCGACGTTCGGTTGCGGCACAAGCCGGTCTCGGCAACCGTGGACCACGACTCCGTCACGAGCGTCACAGTGCGGGACCTGGAAGGTGGAGACGAGCTGACCATCGTCGCACCGTACGTACTCGACGCCACGGAAACTGGCGACCTGCTGCCACTCACCGGCACCGAATATGTCACGGGGTTCGAGTCACAGGCGGACACGGGGGAGCCGAGTGCGCCATCTGAACGCCAACCCCTGAACATGCAGGCGGTCTCCTGGTGCTTCGCGATCGACTACCGGCCCGGGGAGGACCACACCATCGACCGGCCGAGCGACTACGCGTTCTGGCGGGACTACAAGCCGCCGTACTGGCCGGACCGGATGTTCAGCCTGGTGGCGCCCATCCCACGGACACTCGAACCTGCCCGGCGCGCCATGGTGCCGCACGACGACAGCCACGGCCTGCGCGGTGATCTCGATCTCTGGTCGTTCCGACGGATCCTCGACCGCTCGAACTTCGTCCCCGGAACGTTCGCGAGTGACCTCGTCCTCGTGAACTGGCCGATGATCGACTACGTCGAAGGCCCGCTGTTCGAGGTGGACGACCAGGAAGCGGAAAAGCACGCGAACGGGGCGCGGAGCATGAGCCTGAGCTTTCTCTACTGGATGCAGACCGAGATGCCGACGCCCGACGGTGGGACCGGGCTACCGGGGCTGCGGCTGCGGTCCGACGTCTTCGGCACGCCACACGGTCTGGCCAAGGCGCCCTACATTCGGGAGTCGCGGCGGATCCAGGCCGAGTACACCGTCGTCGAGCAGGACGTCTCGTTGGCCGTCCGCAGCGACCAGGGTGCGAAACGCTACCCGGACTCGGTAGGCATCGGCTCGTACCGGATCGACCTGCATCCCTCGACCGGCGGCGACAACTACATCGACGTCGGTGCGCTTCCCTTCCAGATCCCGCTCGGCGCGTTGTTGCCGGTCCGGATGCGCAACCTGATCCCCGCTGCGAAGAACATCGGGACGACGCACATCACCAACGGGTGCTTCCGGTTGCATCCGACCGAGTGGAACATCGGCGAAGCCGCGGGTCTGCTGGCGGCGTACTGCCTGCGTGAGCATGCCGCGCCGCACCAGGTGCGGGCCGACGCCGGTCATCTCGAGGCCTACCAGAAGGTGCTGACCGATCACGGTGTGGAGCTCGCCTGGCCTGAGGTGCGTGGCTACTAGAGCCAGGAACGGAGCGTCAATTCGGTCGTTCGATTCGTCGGAAGACCCGTTCGCCGCGGGAGCCTGGCCGGATCCTTCGCCGCCGTGACCGAACGCGGAAAGGACGATCTCATTTCGCACGCGGTCGTTCTAGCGTTTGCTTGCGACCGACGGGGGCTGGCGCCGCATGACATCGTCGTCGCGAACCAGCATCCTCGGCGGGAGGAACTCGCGTGCCACCAGTCAGTCGTCGGAACCTGCTCGGACTCGGTCTGGCCGGCGCAGGAACCATAGGAATGAGCAGAGCCGCCTCGGCTGCGGTGTCCCGGTCGGCAGGTCGCCGCGATCCGGTCCTGTTCTACGACCTCGCACACCTCTACGAGCTCGACCTCACCGATCCGGCACAGGCTCGGAAGGCGTACGACGAGCTGCATCTCGTCGCCACCCTGCAGGGCATCGTCAACCGGTCGGCGCCCCGGCTCTACGTGCATTTCGTGATCCAGAACGAGTTCGGCACGGTCGACGTCGACCGTTACTGGCTAGAGGAGCTCTGCAAGCCCGGTGGCTTGCTCGCAGGCCGTCCCATCCGCCGAGTCGAGACCCTCGACGAGCTGATCTCCATCTTCCGGCCTCGGCTTCGGGGGTCGGTCGTCTGGGATCCGGCCGTACCTGCGACGTCGAACGTCGCCTCCACGGTCGCCGGGGCGCAAGATCTGGTTGCCATCCGCTACGACCCCGCTCCGGGTTCGCTGTACCAGCGGTACGTCAAAGGACCCGGCAAGCTGCGGTTGCCGGCGACCGTACGGCTGGTCAAGCCCGACGGCTCGCCACTGTTCACCGGCTCCGGGAAGATCCCGGGTACCGACCGCGCCAGCACAGGCAGCGCCAAGTGTGACGCGTACATCTGGGCCGTAGAACGCTACCTGCGTACCGGCCGGTCGGTTCCTGAGTTCGCGTACTACCTCGACGCGTACTGGCTGCGTGACCCGAAGAACCAGCTCCCGCAGGCGCTGCTGACCAACCACGACTACCTCGTCGCGAAGCGAGGATTCTTCTTCGATCTGCTGCCTTGGGACGACGAGGCACCGATCGACGACCCGGAGCAGCCGCTTGGCACCGACCAGCGGACGCTGGAGGAGATTCTCCGCGTGGGCTACGAGCGCTCCGGCGGCCGCTTCGTCCCTGTCCATGGCTTCGTTCCGTGGCAGTACAAGTACACGACCGTGGGGAACGCGGGCGGGCATGACCCTGTGCCGACGGAATGGAGGTTCGTCCAGGTCATCTCGGCCTTCAACGCCTACGCCGACGCCGACGCCGAGACATTAGACGCCATGGCAAACGCCTCGGTGTTCTGCCATGCGCCGCTGCGGCATCGGTATCCGCAGCGGCCTCGGCCGACTGAGGAGGAGCTGCGGTCTCGCGGCTACCTCGACGCCGACGGCGGTGTCGTGCCACGCCGTTACGTGATGTTCTACGTCGGCGACTACGACTCGGCCGCGTGGCTCTACCAGACGACGCCGTATCTCTGGGACGACGAGGCCCGCGGGAGCGTCCCACTCAACTGGGCGTTCAACCCCAACCTCGCCGAGCGCATGCCGGTGGCCATGGATCGGGCTCGGCGCACTGCGACCGAGAACGATACGTTCATCGCGGGCGACTCCGGTGCGGGTTACATCAATCCTGGCATGCTCGTCGAGCCACGAGAGTTCTCCGGTCTACCGTCCGGTGTGCAAGCCTGGCGCGACCACTGCCGCAAGCACTTCGAGCGCTGGGATCTCACCGTCACCGGTTTCATCATCGACGGGTTCGCGCCGCCGATGGACGAGGCCACGTTGCAGGCGTACGCCGACTTCTCGCCCGACGGGTTCTCCGCGCAGAAGATCGACAGGATCGGCTTGGTGGGCGAGACACCGTACGTACGAGCGACTGGCGATCTACCCCGCGGATCGGTCGCGGACGGCATAGCGGGCTTTCGTGGATATCTACAGGGCGATCTCTCCGCGCCACCGTTCGCCCCCGAGTTCTACAGCATGCGGACGATCCTCATGTCGCCGAGCTGGCACCGGGACGTGGTGGCCGGCGTGCAGGAGGAGCTTCCCAACGCTGGCGTAGAAGTCGTCGACGCGCACACGTTCTACGCACTGGTCCGGCACTACCTTCTGGATCAGGTGCTCGTCACGCCCGTACGAACGATCGTGGCGCAGGGTCAGGCCTCGACGGTGTTCCTCGATGCGACGAGCTATGTCCGGGAGGCGGTCACGGCACAGGTGACTTTCGAGCTTCCGGATGGTTGGTCGGCCGAGCCGACCGAGCAGGAGTTCAGCATCGAGCCTGCGGAGACCGTACGCCTGCAGGTGGATGTCACCGTTCCGAGCGGTACCGCGTTGGGGGAGTACCCGATCACCGCCGTCTTGCAGTACCGCGGGACGACGCGACGCCGGACGTTCCTCGTCACGGTGGTGGAACACTCCTACGCCGATGCGCAGGAGGTCGAGGTCGTCCTCGGCGAGGAGAACGTCTCGCAGGGCATCGAGCAGATCGACCTGGAGGACGGGCGTACGACGGCGGACACGGTTGCCGGGCGAGCCTGCCGGCGCCCTGTCTTCACCCAATGGGAGACGTCGTACTTCTACCTCAAGGTGGACGACACCTTCATGTTCGACGAGCCGGGGATCGGTGCGTCGGTGACGGTGGAGTACTTCGACGCTCCTGACATGGCGTTCGAAGTGCACTACGACTCGACCGACCCGAGTGGTGCTGTCGAGGGCGCGTACACGAACGGTGGCTCGCGGCAGACGACGGGAACCAACGAGTGGGTGAGTACGACGTTCGAGCTGCCGCAGGTGCGGTTCGCGAACCGGCAGAACGGTGGTGCGGATCTGCGGATCGCAACCAAGAACGACCTGTGCATCTCACGCGTCGTGGTGTCTCGCTCACCAGAGAACGGCCAGTAGTCCGTACCCGGGCGTCAAGGGCTGCAGGGGGTCGGGGCGCCGCCGGTCGTTGCGTGCTGCCGTCAGGGCGTCGATGCTCTAGCCGTGAGCTCTCACGAAGCCGTATCGCCGGTGTGGACGGTTGACGCCACGGTCATCCTCACTTCACCGCTGCCGCCGATTGCGTGCCATGTGATCCTGCAGTCCCTTCCGCCCAAGCCGGGCTCAGGAATTGTTGTCGAGGGACTGGAGCCACAGCTGTGCAACGCCAGTACGGTCCCGGAGTTGCGGTCACCAGTTGGCTCCGCCTTGCATGAAGGGCTTGCAGGAGGGCGCGTCGCCTGTGTGCCAATGCAGTCGCAGACGCGACGTTGCGGAGTAGCGAGGCGTTTGACTTTGCTGGTCAGGCCGGAGGTGGAGCGGTCGATCCGCGGGCGACGAATGTCGGCTCGACCCAGCGAACGACCGCGGGGCGACCGTCGAGCCGCTCTTTCAGCAGCTGCCAGGCGATCTGTCCGAGTTCGGCTTTGGGAAAGCGCACGGTCGTGAGTGGCGGCGCGGCGAACCGTGCGGCCGGAATGTCGTCGAAGCCCACCAACGAGATGTCCGTCGGTGCGTTTCGGCCTGCTTCCAGGTAACGCTCGAGGGCACCGAAGGCCACCAAGTCGTTGAACGCCACGATCGCGGTGACGCTCGACTCGGGGAGCGCCGACGCCGCTTCGTAGCCGTCCTCGGTGCTTGAGCCGGCTCGTATCACGAGCGATCGAAGCTTCCGCGCCCTCGTCGCGGTGCGAAACGCGGCTTCGCGGGTGGCGTTGGACCAGGAGTTCGCGGGTCCGGCGAGGTAGCAGATGCGGCGGTGACCAAGCTCGACGAGGTGTGCGACAACCTCATCCACCACTCGTTCGATGGCAATGGCCGCTGCCGGGATACCGAGGTGGTCTTCGACTCGGTTGGCCAGCACGATCGGGGTTCGATCAGCGAGGAGTCTGCGTAGCCGGGCCGTGCTCATGCGCGGCGAGCACAAGATGAGCCCGTCACAGCGACGACAGAGATCTTCGGCCAGCCGTACTTCTTGTGCCGCGTCCTCGTCGCTGTCTGCCACGATCATGCGGCAGTCGGCTGTAGCGGCGGCCGCTTCGATCGCCTTGAGAAGCTCGGGAAAGAACGGGTTGGCGAGATCGGGAACGATGACCCCGAAGACGCCGGTCACCCCGCGCGCTAGTCCGAGTGCCGTGGGATTGGGTCGGTACCCGAGGCGATCGGCCGCCATTCTGACCCGGCTGGCGAGATCGGGGTCGACGGAGGCATGACCATTGAGCACCCGGGACACCGTGGCCCGGGACACCCCGGCTCTGCGTGCCACGTCGGCGATGGTCGGGCGGTGCACCGTCATTCACGCACTCCCTTGGAAATTCCTTTCGATCTGATCCAGCCATGACGGGCGGACGTGCCAGTCACGTGAATGGCGGTTGTCGTCACCTCGGTAGCTCTCTACGGTGAGAAACCGGTTTCCAGGTAGGCGGTCGGCTGTCCAGAGTCTACGCGGCAGGGTCGCCCGAGCTGGCTGGGCGAAACCTCGAGACCCGCGGCAACCCGAAGGGAGAGCGTCGGCGATGCAGATCGCGGCCATCTACTTTCCTTCCTGGCATGCTGATCCACGACAGGAGGTCCGATACGGCCCGGGCTGGAGTGAATGGGAGCTCGTCAAGGCGGGCAGGCCACGATTTCCCGGCCACCGGCAACCCCTCGAACCGGTCTGGGGGTACTTCGACGAAAGCGACCCTGAGATGATGCGGCGAAGCGTCGAAGTCGCCGCAGAGCATGGGATCGATGCATTTCTTTGGGACTGGTACTGGTACGAGGAACGAGACTTTCTGAATCGGCCACTGGACGAGGCGTACCTCGGGCTCGAGGAGCATCCGACCAAGTTCGCCCTGATGTGGGCCAATCATCACTGGACCGACGTATTTCCAGCACGAGTCGGGAAGCCGGCAGAGCTCGTCTGGTCGGCTGCGCTCGACCGTGCGCAGTTTCGCCGCATGACCGAGCTGATCATCGAACGCTACTTGCTGCATCCCGCGTACTGGCGGGTCGACGGCAAGGCGTGGTTCACGATCTTCCAGCTCCACACGCTGCAGGATGGCCTTGGCGGGGAGTACGCCTGTGCCGAGGCGTTGGCGGATTTCCGGGAACGGGCTCGCTCCGCGGGCGTCGGCGAGCTCCACCTCAACGCCATGGGCGGACGGTGGGACGGTCCGGACCCGACGCGGCCCGAGGTGCTCGGCATCGACAGCGTGGGCCCCTACAACTGGCTCCACCTCCTGCCCACCGACCGCGGGCTTCGCGTGCCTTACGACATGTGGCGTGAGGCCGCACGACAAGAATGGTACATACGAGACGCGGAGAGTCCGGTCGCGTACGTTCCCAGCGTCACCATGGGCTGGGACTCCACGACCAGGGTGCACCAGGATGACGAACTCGTCATCAGCGAATGGCCGATGCTCCCGGTCGTCGTCGACAACACTCCGGAGCAGTTCGAGCTGGCAGTTCGCGACGCGATCCACTTCCTGGACACGCGGCCCAGCGGCCCTGCGGTCGTGACGGTGAACGCCTGGAACGAATGGACGGAAGGGAGCTACCTTCTGCCGGAACGTCGCACCGGTATGGCCTACCTGCAAGCACTCTCGCGCGCCGTCGGCCAGCGGTGACCAAGGTGTCGCACAGCACTAGAGTGAGGTGGCTGTGCCCGTGAGTCGTCAGATGGTCATGAAGGTGTGGGTCGGTCGACGTGAGTCTTACCACTCGTGCGGCAATTGTCGAAGGCAAGGGCCGAGAGCCCAAGATCGTGGAGCTCGAGCTGGCGCCGCTGCGTCCCGACGAGGTGCTGGTGCGGCTCGCTGCGACCGGTATCTGTCACACGGACATCGCCTGGTCCGACGGAGAGATCAGCGACGCGTTTCCTGCAGTCCTGGGCCACGAGAGCGCCGGAGTCGTCGAGGCCGTAGGCACGTCCGTCACACGAGTCGCTCCAGGTGATCGGGTCGTCCTCGCTCTCGCCCATCATTGCGGTCATTGTCGCGACTGTGAGTCCGGCAGCCCCATGCTCTGCCAGCGCCGGACGGACGTTCCCCCTCGGCTGACCCTGGACGGTGCGCCTGTGACCCAGGGCTTCGGCACCGGCGGGTTCGCGGAGCGAACCATCGTTCGCGAGGCGTCGGCGATACCGATCCCGGACGGCGTTCCGCTCGAGGTCGCCGCGGTCGTGGGCTGTGCCACGTCGACTGGCCTCGGCGCCGTGTTCAACATCGCCGAAGTCGCCTACGGAACGACCGTCGCGGTCTTCGGTGCCGGCGGTATCGGTGCGAGCGTGGTGATGGGGTGCCGGGTAGCCGGCGCGGAACGCATCGTCGTGGTCGATCCCGACCGCTGCCGCAGGGAAGCGGCGTTGCAGTTCGGCGCGACGGATGCGGTCGAGCCGGACGAGGCGGCGATTCGCTCCCTGGAGCCCGCCGGTTTCGACTACGTCTTCGAGTCTGCGGGAAAGACCGAGGCCATGGAGATGGCGGTGCGCCTGACCAGGCCGGGCGGGACGACGATCATCATGGGCGTCGTCCCGCGTGGCACCACGATCCAACTCGACGTTCGCGACTTCGTGCCGGGTCAGCGGCGGCTCCTGGGATGCTTGACCGGCAACGTACGTCCGAACGTCGACTTCGACCGGTACTTCCGCCTGTATCTGCGGGGGCGCCTGGATCTCGGGGCGCTGGTGACGGGCTCGGTGCCGCTCAGCGACATCAGCACCGGATTCGAGCGCAGCAGGCGTGGCGAGGGTATCCGCACTCTCGTCACCATGGGCTAGCCCTGAGCTGGCGGAACCATCACGTCAGCCCTCAAGATCCGCCAGCCAGACGCGAGATTCTGCCACTACGGGTGCATCTGTGCGCCTTGAGGATTTTTGGACCCGTAGAAGATCAGCACGGGATGGCCAGTCCCACCTCGAGTCGGCACTCAGGCGGATCGTGGGGACGGGCCCTGGCCGCTATGCCAGGAGTGGGCCACGGTCATGATCCTGCGCTCGCCTGCCGCCGCTGGATCAAGCCGTCCGGCTCGTCCGGCGGATCATGCAACAGGTCGACGCCGAGCCGCCACGCCCGGCCCTGGTCGGCCGGCGTGAGGTACTCAGCTGGCGACTTCCCACGGACCCGAGCCAACAACAGGCATGCCACGTGGCGGAGCACGTAGTCCCACCGCGGTCGCAGCGGAGGCGCGACGTGTGTGTCGTACGCCGTGACGAAAGCGGTGACGCAGCCGTCGTAGAGGCTCGCGTACGCCGGACGATGCACCGCCTTCAAGGTCAGATGCGTGAGAAGGAATCCCAGGTCGAAGGCGGGATCGCCGATGTGGGCGACCTCGAAGTCGATGACCCAGCACCCCGAGCGAGGGCCTACGAGCACGTTCTTGGGCGAGAAGTCCCCGTGCACGAGGCAGTCGCGGTGGTCGGCCATCTCCTCGACCAGGGCGAGGACCGCCGGGGCCACCTCGGGTGCGCGCCTCGCGACCGTTCGGTGGTACGGATCGACTCGCAACAGCTCGAACGGCTTCGTGTCTGCCAGCCGGTCAGGGAGAGCTCGTCCCGTCTGATCCCGGGTCAGGCTGTGCCAACGTGCCAGGAGGGTGCCGAGCCGGTCCGCGGTGGCGTTGTCCACCTCACCGGCAAGCAGCCGACGCTTCCAGTCAGCCCACTCGGCGGGAGCCTGTGCCAGGACGAGAGTGTGTCGGGCAGCATCCCGATCGAGGACAGGGGGAACGGAGTCGGGCGTGAGGTCGGCCGCGAGCTCCAGCGCCACCGCCTCGGTGATGACCCGGTCCACCGGAGCCAGCCACTCGTCGGCGACCCGAAGCCGTGGCAAAGCCTGCTTCAGCACCAGCCGACGAGTGCCGTCTTCGACCGCCAGGACGACGTTGCTGACTCCGCCGCCGAGCGACCGGGCGGTGGCCGTCTCCGGGTCGATCAGCCCACGTCCGGCGAGGTAGTCGACGACGCTGGTCTCGTCCAGCAACCCGACCGGATCCTGAATCATGGTGGCTCCTCGTTCACCACCGGCCTCCGCGGGAACGTGCAGGTCGTGGCCGGCCTTGCTCGGCTGGAACGTCAGGGGGTCATTATCCCGTTCACCATCGCGCGCATCGTGGGATGCCGGATTCTTTCCGCCCTCGGCCACGGGCCCGGCGTGGCGTTTCGTGCATATCGTCTGTCGAACGTTGCATTGTCGCATCGGACCGGAGGACCGAGCATCGTCGTGGAAGCCACTCCGCCTGGCTGTCAGGTGAGGCCTGAGCCTGGCAGCCAGGCACCACAAGAGTCAGAGTCGAAGGCAGAACCATGGACATGCGCACCGCGCTTCGTGACCTCGGCGTCGAGGACGACACGCTTACCGATGCCGAGAAAGCTCAGCTGGATGAGGACGGGTTCCTTCCCCTCTACGACATCCTGACGCCCGAGCAGGTCGAGGCATTCAACCGCAGACTCGCCGAGCTCACTGCCGCGGAAGGGGAGCGCGCTGGGCTCGAGGTGCACCAGGAAGCGGGTACGAATCGGTTGGCGGATCTGGTCAACAAGGACCCGATGTTCTCCGTGTGCTTCAGCCATCCCCGTGTGCTGGCCGCCATTCACCACGTGCTGGGTGAGTTCAAACTGTCCTCGCTCAACAGCCGGGCTGCGCTCCCGGGGCAAGGTCATCAAGCGCTTCACGCCGACTTCGCCGAGGCGGTGGCTCCCGGCGACTACCAGGTGTGCAACTCGATCTGGCTCCTGGACGACTTCACTCCCGAGAATGGGCCGACCCGTGTGGTGCCAGGGTCACATCGAAGCGGGAAGCGCCCAGGTGACGTGATGGCCGATCCCAAGGATTCCCATCCGGACGAGGTCAAGGTGCTGGGCCCGGCCGGTACCGTGGTGATCTTCAACAGTCACCTCTGGCACGGCGGTACGCTCAACCGCTCATCGGCCCCCAGGCGGGCGATGCATTCGTACTTCTGCAAGCGTTACCTGCCGCAGCAACTCGATCAGAAGGCCTACATCCGCAGGGAGACGTTCGAGCGGCTGAGCCCGGCACAGCGGTTCATCCTCGATGTGACCGCCGAAGACGTCGAGGCGGCTGAGGCAGGACGCCGGCAACCCGTCCGGGCGCAGACCCGACCGCACCACGCCTCCTGAGTCCGCCGCGAGAACGCGTGTGGTCGCAGGTGGTTGCAGCAGGCCAGCGAAGCTGCACACCAGGCGGGCGCACTTCAGACGTCCGACCTGGGCCGTGACCGTTTCAGTGCGGCCGCTCGTGCATGTCCTCCGGTTGAACCACGAAGAGGCTAGCCAGCGAAGGCTGTGAGCAGGCCTCGGACTGTGAGGACCAAACCGAGCACGACGACCGCCGAGGCCGTCACCATGGGGAGAATCCGCAGCGCCCGCGGCTGCCGTGCTCTTTCGAGTCGTTTCTGGAGCACCTGGCTCAGGCGTACGGCGGCCAGACCGGCCAGGACCAGCACGAGCGCCATGCCCGCGCCGTACGCGGCGACGAGGACGACACCGAACCACGCATGCCCCAACGCTGCGGCTCCGAGCAGCACGACCACGGCAGACGGCGTAGGAACCATGCCGCCGGCGATACCCATGAGCAGGATGCCGCCAGTGCCTCGCCGTTGCTCGTGCGGGTGGTCGTGCCGTTGCCGGTGGTCGTGTCCGTGCGGGTGACCGTGTGCGTGGCCGTGCCCGTGCTCGTGGCTGTGGGACCGCCGAGCGTGTGCCTGCCACAGCATGGTTGCTCCGACGAGGGTCACGAGCACCCCGCTGATGGCGGTGAGCCACGGATACGTCGCCTGAGGCGCGAAGGCGGTGCCGACGGCGACCAGGATCCCCAACAGCAGGACGCCGGCTGTGTGGGTCAAGGTGACCGTGGCACCGAGAGTCAGCACGGTTCGAAGGGACTGCTCTCCACGGCCTGCCGCGTACGCGGCCATGATGGTCTTGCCATGCCCCGGCCCCACTGCATGGAGCGCACCCAGCACGACGGCGACGACAACTGCCATGAGCCCCATGCTGAGGCCGAGGTCGTGGCGTCCGATCGTTGCCATGAAATCTGAGGTGAGCTTGTCGACGCCGCGCGGCAGGACGGTACGAATCGGTTGCGCCTGCTCGTTCGCATGGGATGCGGCCCCTCCCTTGCGGACGACGAGATTCGCGACGCGCTGGTTGATCGGATTCTGGAGCAGGTCCGGGGGATATGAGGTGAGCACGCGACTGATCGAGCGGGCAGGGACGTCACTTTCGACGAGGGTCACGCCCTGACCCTTGGCCGTGATTTCACGCCATGCGATGCCGTTGCTCAGCGCCCGATCGATGAGCACCAAGGAGACGGTGTCGTCGATCGGTGTGATCGTCGCGCTCATCTCGCATTCGAGTCGCAGTGTCTGAAGGCCCGCTTGACCTTTGCGCACGTCGGCTCGTGCGGTGAGCAGCTCGAGGGGGACGGCGTTTTCCTGCACCGTGATGCTCAGGTGCCGTGTGGCGGCACGACATGTCGGGCGTGCCCAGGCGCGCAACTCGGGTGGATCGAACGTCTCGTCGGCGTCGGCATCGATGCGTCGACGGACCTGTTCGGTCGGAATCTCTGCATAGTCCTGCACGTGGTGGACTCGGAGCCGATCCGGCAGGACGACGAGGCCCGTGTACCGGTTGATGCTGAAGTTGCCCAGCGGGTGCATGCGTATCGCACTGGCGGATGAGGCGGCGTGTGAAGCGCCGTAGGAGGCAGATGGCACCACGACGAACAGCTCGACGATGACCAGCAACACAAGAGCTGTCAGGAGAGTGAGCGCCCGCCTTCGCGTCGTGCTCGACGCTCCCGTTACCCCGACCCCGACGTAGTCGTTCGGGCCCCATGCGATACGGCCCATAGCTGACGGCCGCTTCCGGTCACCGTTCATGGTGGGGGCGCGCTGCGAGGATCATGAGGTCAGGGCCGGGTCCGAGGCAGGCAAGCCGATGCTCGTCGGTGGGTGGCCTCGACCAGACGTCGGCCACATGGTGACAGGGCGGATCAGGCCTGCCTGTCATGGAGAACGGCTCGCCGCAGATGGCGTCGTTCAACGACGTGGACTTTCAGCCGATCTCGACCGACGTGTGGTCGGAGTTCACCTTCTGGATGAGCGGGATCTGCGTCTTGCGCACATCGGTCGCCACAGGGCCCATCTCGCACCTCCGTCCAGTGGTACGCCATATGGTGCCACACAGGCTTAGGACGACTGCGTTCTCGCGAGGGCTCCAGAAACGAAGCTCGAGCGGTCGGCAGCGTGACGGAGCGCTGGTGATCCACATGTTCCGTCAGGGCGGCCCGGGCGCGACCGTCGTCGATTCGGAGTGGCCGAGGTCGCGATCAGGGGCAATGCGGTCCCGAACCAGGCGCTTGAGGTGGGCGAGCTCGGGAAATCCGCCGTCGGTGGAGCGCGACCACAGCGTCTCGCCGTCGAGGCGCACGGTGAAGATGCCGCCGGTACCCGGAAGCAGTGCCACCTCGCCCAGCTCGGACTGGAAGGTCGTGAGCAGCTCCTGTGCGATCCACGCAGCGCGCAGCAGCCAGCGGCAGCGTGTGCAGTACTCGATCTCCAGTCGTGGGGCTCTGCTCGTCACGTCCGCCAGTATCGCCGGGATGCCGACCGATCCCGCGACGGCACTCGGCGACCGCAGAACTACGGTTCCCAGACGGAGTTGTCGTGGGCGAAGAGCACCCGCCTGGGGTCGAACTCGAGGAGCCGCTTCATCCACGGCCGATAGCTCGGCAGCGGCGGCTCGACCTGCTCCTCGGACGCCCGGTGGGCGAGCTGCTCTGATCCGAAGGTCGACGCGAAGTCATGAGCCTGTCCGGCCAGGATGACGGTGCCGTCGGACTGGCGTACGACAAGGGACTGGTGCCCGTCGGTGTGTCCCGGGGTGGGAACGATCCACACGCCAGGCCAGACCTCGGCTTCCCCCACGAGCTCGCGGTAGGTGACGCCGGGGAAGTCCACGAGCTCAGGAACCGTGTATCCCGCGGACCGAGCCAGCTCGAGCTCGGTCTTCTGCACGACGATCGGTATACGCGGAAACAACGGGTTTCCACCGCTATGGTCGAAGTGCAAGTGGCAGTTGACGATCAGGGACACGTCTCGCGGCGTCAACCCGCACGCGGCGAGGGCGTCCGGCAGACTGCGCCGGCGAGGACGGTAGTGGGCCTCCGCCTCGGGGCCGGCATCTCCGCACCCGGTGTCGAAGAGGATCACGCCGTCGTCGCGTACGACAAGGTAGGCGAGCACGGGCTCGACCCGAGGTTCCGGACCGCCGGTCTCGCTGGCCGGCCGGATGAAATAGCCCAGATCGAGTCGGCGGATCGCTCCCGTCATCTCACCTCATTCAGGCTTCTCGACGAGCTCGACAAGGACACCGCCAGCGCTCTTGGGGTGGACGAAGTTGACTCGGGAGCCACCCGTTCCGGTCCGTGCTCGCTCGTAGAGCAGCTGAAGACCGCGTTCCCGCAGGGTCTCGGCGACCTGGTCCACGTCGTCGACGGAGTACGCGATCTGGTGGATGCCTTCGCCGCGGGTTTCGAGGAACTTGGCGATCGGCGACTGCTCGGACAGTGGCGCGATGAGCTGCAGGAGCGGGCCGGACTCACCCACGCGCAGCATCGCTTCGCGGACGTCTTGATCGTGATTGACCTCGGTATGGACAGGCTGCATGCCGAAGGTCTCGGAGTAGAACGCGATGGCGGCATCGAGGTCGCGAACCGCGATCCCTACGTGGTCGATGCCGCGTAACAGCGAGTGTCCGTTTCCTTCCGCCCCGGGTTCGAAAGACACGCGACGCATTCTATGGTCGGGTGGTGGCGGAGTCGGCGATCCACACCGACCCACGAGAGGATAGGCGCATGACAGCCGAGATCGCTCCAGACGCCGAGGTCGTGCAGATCTGCCGGGACCTGATCCGCATCGACACGACCAACTTCGGCAACGACGACGGACCGGGGGAGCGAAAGGCCGCTGAGTACGTCGCCCAGAAGGTGAGCGAAGCGGGTCTGGAGCCGCAGCTGTACGAATCCGAGCCGGGACGCACGACCGTGGTCGCCCAGTGGGCCGGGCGCGACCCGTCCGCGCCGCCGCTTCTCGTCCACGGCCACCTCGACGTCGTCCCGGCGGTCGCCTCGGACTGGCAGGTCGACCCGTTTGCCGGCGAGATCGTCGACGGCTGCCTGTGGGGGCGAGGCGCGGTCGACATGAAGGACTTTGACGCCATGGTGCTCTCGGTCCTGCGTGCGCGGGCTCGGGCTGGACGGCCACCTCGGCGCCCCATCGTGCTGGCCTTCACGGCTGACGAAGAGGCGGGTGGACGCAAAGGTGCCCACTGGCTGGTCGAGAATCATCCGGATCTCGTCGCCGACTGCACGGAGGCGATCGGCGAGGTGGGGGGCTTCTCCCTGACGGTGCGCGACGACCTGCGGCTCTACCTCGTCCAGACCGCGGAGAAGGGCATGGCCTGGATGCGGCTGCATGCGCGGGGCAGGGCGGGTCACGGGTCGATGGTCAACGACGACAACGCCGTCACCGAGCTCGCCCAGGCGGTGGCACGGATCGGCCGGTACGAGTTCCCGCGCCGGATCACGCCGACCGTGCACGCGTTCTTGGCCGAAGTGTCCGAGGCGTTCGGTGTCGATCTTGACCCGGACAGCGAGGATCTCGATCGACAGCTTGCCCGGTTGGGAACGCTGGCTCGGATGATCGGAGCCACCCTGCAGCACACCGCCAATCCGACGATGTTGGAGGCCGGCTACAAGGTCAACGTGATCCCGGGTGAGGCCACCGCAGCGGTCGACGGCCGGTTCCTGCCGGGCGGGCAGGAGGAGTTCCTGGCGACGATCGACGAGCTGCTGGGGGAGCGGGTTTCGCGCGAGATGATCAATCTGGACAGTGCGCCCGAGACCGAGTTCGCGGGTGCCCTGGTGGATGCGATGCGGGCGTCGCTCGCGGCGGAGGATCCCGGTGCTCGTGCGGTTCCGTACCTGATGTCGGGTGGTACGGATGCCAAGGCATGGCACCGGCTCGGGATTCGCTGTTTCGGCTTCGCACCGTTGCGTCTGCCGCCGGACCTGGACTTCTCCGGCATGTTCCATGGCGTGGACGAACGCGTCCCGACCGAGTCGTTGGAGTTCGGTGCGCGGGTGCTCGACCGCTTCCTCGATCTGGCCTGAGGCAGCATACGACCCTCCTCGCGTGGGTCGAGTCTCGGCCGACACCTCGCTCGTACGTCAGAGGAACTCGAGGCTCGGTCGTGGAGAGCCGGCGCGACGTCGAGCTGGAGGCGATCGGCTTACCACGGCGCACGCTGCTGCGAGCGCCGGACTGGAGGCGTCCCGCCCGCCGTTCGGCCCGGGCACGCAGGTCTCGGTCAGGTCAGGGCGCCTGCCCTGGGCTGCATGGTCTTGGTGACACGAATGATGCGACGCCGCATGGTGACAGTGCGTCGGCCGTCGGGATGGACCCGCATGCGAGCCAGCTCCCAGCCGTCGTACTCCGCCCGATCAACGAGCAGCTGCCGCACAGCTCGGCGGGAGAGCGTGCGCGGCAGTCTCAGCTGATGCGTTTCGTACTCTCCCATCGATTCATGGTGGCACGGGTGGGCCCGAACTGTCGGACCAACTTCGGCCGTGCTTGGTCTGTGAGAAATTTCTCGCTGAATGCGGCTCACCGCCCGGCACTGCCGGGCTCGTCCGGTGGGCAGACCGGCGGGCGGGAGACGTCGTCCAACGCCTGCGTGATCTCCTCCGGTAGCTCGACGTCTTCCACGGTCAACGAGCCGCGCAGCTGCGCAGCGGTCCGCGCCCCCACGATCGGGGCCGTGACGCCGGGCCGGTCGCGGACCCATGCGAGCGCGACCTCCATCGGAGACAGCCCAAGCCCGTCCGCGGCCCGGCAGACGGCGTCCACGATGCGGCGCGATCGTTGGTCGAGGTAGACGCCGACGAACTCCTCGAAGTGTGGAGTCGCGGCCCGGGAGTCGGCAGGCGTTCCAGCCCGGTACTTCCCGGTGAGCACGCCCCGGCCCAGGGGCGACCATGGCAGCACGCCGAGTCCGAGAGCGCGAGCGGCCGGTAGCACCTCCGCCTCGATGCCTCGCGCGAGCAGGGAGTACTCGACCTGCGTCGACGCGATCGGCGCCCGACCCGGCCAGGCTGCCTGGTGGGCCACCGCGAATCCGGTCTGCCAGCCCGCGTAGTTGGACACGCCGACATAGCAGGCCCGACCACTCGCCACAGCGACGTCCAGTGCGGCGAGGGTCTCCTCGATGGGGACGGCATCGCTCCAGGCGTGAACCTGCCAGAGGTCGATGTAGTCGACGCCAAGGCGACGCAGCGAGCCGTCCAGCTGGTCGAGGAGCGCCCGGCGGGAGACGTCGACCCGACGCTCTCCGTCGCGGCGGCTGACGCCCGCCTTGGTCGCGATGATCAGTTCGTCGCGCCGGACCAGGTCTCCGATCAGGGAGCCGAGCACGCGTTCGCTGTCCCCGTCTGCGTAGCTCGCGGCGGTGTCCACGAGGGACCCGCCGGCCTCGACGAACGCGATCAGCTGGTCACGTGCCTCGTGTTCGTCGGTGTCACGGCCCCAGGTCATCGTGCCGAGGGCGAGCCGGGACACTCGGAGGCCAGTACGTCCGAGATAGCGCTGCTGCACGTGAGTCGACCCTCGTATCCCACGGGTTCCGTGTCATCGGGACCCTAACCGATGTGGCCGCCTGTCATCTGCCCGCCGGCGATGATGGCGGCTGCAGGCAGTAGGCTCTCGCGGCGCGCCTCGTGCAGGCCGCCACGCGTGACCGACCGTGGGGGATCCGGTGCCCTAGCGGACTGCGCCCGGAACCTTCGCCGGAGCCTTCGGAAAGCCTAGGAGGAGGCCGCTCGTGCGTTTGGGACTCACCCTCAACGCCTCGAATGCCGCAAACCTCGCCGCCAGCATCGCGTTGGCCGAGGAGGCCGACCGACTCGGGTACGACGTCTGCTGGGCCTCGGAGGCGTACGGCTTCGACGCCGCCACGGTCCTCGCGACGGTCGCGGCGCGGACCAAGCGGATCGGCATCGGCTCCGCAGTCTTCCAGATACCTGCTCGTGCGCCGGCCATGACCGCGATGACGGCGGCGACGCTCGACACGCTCTCCGGCGGTCGGTTCCGGCTCGGCCTCGGGGTTTCCGGTCCGCAGGTGTCCGAGGGCTGGTACGGCGTCCCGTTCGCTCGGCCCTTGCAGCGCACGAGGGAGTACGTCGAGATCGTCCGTACCGTGCTCCGGCGGGAGCGTCTCAGTTTCGCGGGCGAGCATCACACGCTCCCGCTGCCTGGGGGTCCCGGAAAGGCGTTGCGCCTCTCGGTGCGACCGCCCCGCTCGGACGTCCCGATCTACATCGCCGCGGTGGGCCCGGCGAACCTGCGATTGACCGGCGAGATCGCCGACGGGTGGCTGGGTATCTTCGTCTCCGCGTCGTACCTGCCGGAATCCCTGCGGCACCTCCGGGAAGGGCGACGGGCCGGTGGGAAGGCCGACTCGAGCCTCGACGTCGTGGCCTCCGTGCCGGTCGTGGTGGGTGACGACCCTGCCACGTGTGCCGACCCGATAAGGGCGTACGCCGCGCTCTACCTCGGCGGCATGGGCAGCCGGGAGCAGAACTTCTACAACGCCCTGGCCGTTCGCATGGGTTACGCCGACGCCGCGGCTCGGGTACAGGACTTGTACCTGGCGCGCCAGCACCGGGATGCGGCGGCGGCCGTCCCGTACGAGTTCATCGACCAGACCTCCCTGCTGGGTCCGGCCGACCGGATCGCCGAGCGGCTGGAGCAGTACGCGGAGGCAGGCGTCAGCACCTTGTCGGTCTTGCCGTTCGGCGACACGGTCGAGCAGTGCGCCGCGGCGTTGCGTACGGTTGCCGAGGCCGCCAAGGCCAGAGGGATAGGGGAGTGAGCATTGGAGCAGCACACGGTCGGATGGTTGGGTGCGCTCATCTACGGGCTGCTCCAGGGGTTGACCGAGTTCCTCCCGATCTCGTCGAGTGCCCACCTGCGGGTCGCCGGGGCACTGGTGCCCGGCTGGGGTGACCCGGGAGCGGCCTTCACGGCGGTGATCCAGCTCGGCACCGAGACCGCAGTCGTCGTCTACTTCCGACGCCAGATCTGGGAGATCATCCGCACCTGGACGCTGTCGCTCGTCCAGCCGGCGTTGCGCCGCCATCCCGATGCTCGGATGGGCTGGTTCATCATCGTCGGCAGCATCCCGATCGGGACCATGGGATACCTCTTCCAGGACACGATCGAGACCGCGTTGCGGTCGTTGGTGTACGTCGCGACCACGTTGATCGTCTTCGGGATCATTCTCGGCGTCGCTGATGCCACCGCGAAGAATCGCAAGGACCTGAGCCGCCTCACCCTCCCGCAGGCCTTGCTCTTCGGCTGCGCCCAGGCCCTCGCCCTGATCCCTGGCGTGTCCCGTTCCGGCGGGACCATCACCGCGGGACTGCTGATGGGTTTCACCAGGGAGGCGGCCGCGAGGTACTCGTTCCTGCTGGCGATCCCGGCGGTCTTCGCGTCAGGGTTCCTGGAGGTGCTCGACATCGGCGAGCACGACACGCCGGCGTGGGGGCCGACCATCCTGGCCACGATCGTGAGCTTCGTGGTCGGGTACGTCGTGATCGTCTACTTCATGCGCTACATCTCCCACCACCGGTTCCTCCCGCTCGTGGTCTACCGCTGCGTCCTGGGCGCGGTCGTCATGGGGCTCCTGGGATTCGGCGTGATCACGCCGTACGCATGAGATGGGCCGCGCCTGACCGGGCGTTCGCTGTGTGGTCGGGTCGGATGCAGCTCGCGTACGACGCCATGGTGACTCTCGTGGCTTTGGCCGACCTCGTAGGCTCGCGGGTATGGCGACGGTGTTCCTGGTCCGGCACGGACGTACGCAAGCCAACGCCGACGGCGTCCTTGCCGGCTGGACGCCTGGTGTGGGCCTCGACGATGTAGGGCGCAAGCAGGCCGAGAGCCTTGGCGACCGCTTCGCGGGAGTGCCAGTTCGACGCCTTGTGACGAGCCCGCTCGAACGCTGCCGGCAGACAGCCGAGGTGTTGAGCTCACGCGACGGCTATCCGCAGGCCGTGGTCGACGAACGGCTGGGCGAGGTGCGATACGGCGACTGGGAGGGCAAGCCGCTCAAGACACTCGCCAAGGATCCGCTCTGGAAGGTCGTGCAGCAGCAGCCCAGCAGCGTCAAGTTTCCCGGCGAGGGTGGCGAGACCTTGCGGGCGATGGCGGAGCGGGCCGTGACGGCCGTGCGGGAGTGGGACGCGGCGACGGAGGCGGAGCACGGCCCGGACGCGATCTGGGTAGCGGTGAGCCATGGCGATGTGATCAAGGCGATCGTCGCGGACGCGCTCGGTGTCCATCTCGACCAGTTCCAGCGCATCGTGATCGATCCCTGCTCGGTCAGCGTGGTCCGTTACGCCCCGCTGCAGACCTTCGTCGTCCGGATCAACGACACCGGCGGTGATCTCGGCGCGCTCGTGCCACCGCGCCGGCGTCGCCGGAGGCGGCGGTCGGCCGACAACGATGCCGTCGTGGGAGGCGGAGCCGGTGCCGGTGGCACGCTCAGCAGCCACGCGTAGCCGGACCCAGGCGACCTCCCCGATATGCCCGATGTGTCCCTGATCTGCCCGACACCACCCCGGGCGACACAGCGTAGGACGTGACGACACTGACGGCCGGCGTGTCGCGCAATGAAACGGAATCGTGAACTGAAGCCGATGAGGGACAGGGGTCGACCCGGGCCGCGCGTTGACCGCGTAATGTCTACAGGTATGGCCCGTGTCGTTCACGTTCACGATGCCCCCCAGCGTTTCGTGGCAGGCACCGTCGGCCAGCCCGGCCAGCGGACGTTCTTCCTTCAGGCCAAGTCCGAGGGGCAGATCACGACGGTGGCCCTAGAGAAGGAGCAGGTCGCCATCCTGGCCGAGCGGGTCGACGCCATGCTTGACGAGGTGCTACGGCTCACCGGTGGTCGTGCGGTGATCCCCGCTGTGGCACCTGCTGAGCTCACAGACGACGAGCCGCTCGAGCAGCCGATCGTGGAGGAGTTCCGGGTCGGCACCTTGCGGCTCGCGTGGGACAGCGAGCAGGAGCGCGTGGTCATCGAGGCGTACGAGGTCACCGAGGACGAAGCGGATCCACCGCCCTCGGTCGACGAGGACCCTGACGCCGACGGTCCGGAGACATTGGTCGTACGCATCACGGGCGCGCAGGCTCGCGCCTTCGTGAAGCGGGCGCTTGCGGTTGTGGCGCAAGGCCGACCACCGTGCCCGTTCTGCGGCAATCCTCTCGACCCCGAGGGACACTTGTGCCCGAGACTGAACGGATACCGGCGTTCGGCATGATCGACCGGACCTGATTCGGGCGGAACTGTGGAACTGCTTTCAGGCGGAGCCGAGACCCTCGAGTTGCTTCGTCGTGGTCGGATCGAGGTCGAGGGCCGGCTGGTCACGGCCTCGAACGCGACGTTCTACTGCTCGCTCAGCCTGGACGGTGTGACAGCGGCCGCTGTCTACAAGCCGGTACGCGGTGAGCGGCCGCTGTGGGACTTCCCGTCGGGCACGCTGGCGCGCCGCGAGGTGGCGACCTACCTGCTGTCGGAGGCGTCAGGCTGGGGCCTGGTGCCACCGACCGTCTTGCGGGATGGCCCGTTCGGCGAGGGCATGTGCCAGCTCTGGGTGGAGCACGACCCAGAGCGTGGGGTGGTGGACATCGTGCCGCGCGGACAGGTGCCGGACAGCTGGCGCGTGGTGTTGGAGGCCTACGACGCCGACGGGGACGAGGTCGTGCTCGTCCACGCCGACGACGAGCAGCTGAGGCGCATCGCGATCTTCGATGTCCTCGTGAACAACGCCGACCGCAAGGGAGGCCACATCGTGCTGGCCGAGGACGGTCGCGTGCTCGGCATCGATCACGGCCTGTGCTTCCACGAAGATCACAAGCTTCGCACGGTCCTCTGGGGCTGGGCGGACGAGCCGGTGCCGGGCGAGGATCTCGCGGTCGTGGAGCGCCTGGAATGCGACCTCGACGGCCCGCTGGGCACGGCGCTGGCGGAGTTCGTCGCGGCTGAGGAGATCGCGGCCTTACGCGCCCGCATGGCCCGGCTGCGTGGAAATGGTCGATTGCCCAAGCCCGGGGACGGGTGGCCGGCGATCCCCTGGCCGGTCTTCTGACCGTCCGGCATCGGCCGGAAAGCCTGGGGGTGGATCCCCGCGCAAGCGAGGCGGTACGACGCGCGAGACACCATGCCGGAAGCGGTAGGTGGAAGGGTTGGCCCGGCCCGCTAGGCTCGATCAGCATGAAGGCCTGGGCCGCCCCTGAAGTGCCGCGACTGCACGGCACCGGACAGATTCCGATGATCTACGACCACTCGCGCGGGGAACGGCGACCCAGCGCCACCGGACGTCAGGCCCGGATGTACGTCTGCGGCATCACGCCCTACGACGCGACCCACCTCGGTCACGCGGCGACGTACATCGCGTTCGACCTGCTCGGCCGTGCCTGGCGTGACGCAGGTCTTGACGTGACGTACGTGCAGAACGTCACCGACATCGACGACCCGCTTCTGGAACGAGCCGAACGCGATGGCGAGCACTGGCAGGAGCTCGCCCAACGCGAGACCGAGCTGTTCAGTGACGACATGGCCGCGTTGCGTGTCGTCCCGCCGACGGTGTTCGTCGGAGTCGTCGAGTCGATGCCCCTCGTCATCGAGGCCATCCAGGGGTTACGAGAGCGTGGTGTGACCTACGAGCTGGACGGCGACCACTATTTCGCCGTCCGCACCGCCTTGGACTTCGGCCACGTTTCTCGGTTGCCCGCGGACGAGATGCGGGAGCTCTTCGCCGAGCGCGGCGGCGACCCGGACCGTGTCGGAAAGCGTGACCCGTTGGACTGTCTGCTGTGGCGGCGGGAGCGGCCGGGCGAGCCGGCGTGGGACGCGCCGTTCGGCCGTGGTCGGCCCGGGTGGCACGTCGAATGTGTGGCCATCGCCTTGGAGTACCTCGGCATGGGATTCGACATCCAGGGTGGTGGCTCGGACCTGACGTTTCCGCATCACGAGATGTGTGCGGCAGAGGCGCAGGCGCTGTCAGGCCAACGCCCGTACGCCCAGGCGTACGCCTACCAAGGCATGGTCGGGCTGGACGGCGAGAAGATGTCGAAGTCACGCGGCAACCTGGTCTTCTCGTCCAGGCTTCGTGCCGAGGGCGTCGACCCGATGGCGATCCGGCTCGCGATCCTTGCCCACCATTACCGCGACGACTGGGAATGGACCGACGACGGCTTGCGCGCGGCCAAGCGGCGGCTCGACCGGTGGCGTACGGCGGTGCGCCGGAGCCATGCCCCGGATGCGACGAAGGTGCTCGACGGTGTGCGCGAGGCGCTCGCAGCGGACCTCGATGCCCCTGCAGCACTTGGGGTCGTGGACGCCTGGGTCGACGCCACACTGGCCGGCGACGGCACCGACACCGGTGCGACCGAGACGGTACGCGCGACGGTCGATGCTCTGCTGGGGGTTCAGCTCTAGCGGTCACAGCTGGGTACGTCACGGCCCCGGGGGTGGCCACAACCGACCCCGGCTGGTGCATGCAGCGCGAAGCGGGGCAGAGGTCTGTGGGTCGGCTACTCCGTGCCGTGCTCGGGACGGCGGCGCAGGTAGCGCTCGAACTCCCTGGCGATCGCCTCGCCGGTCGCCTCGGGAAGGTCGGCCGCGTCACGGGCCTGCTCGAGCGACCGCACGTACTCGGAGACCTCGGTGTCCTCCTTGGCCAGGTCGTCCACCCCGCGTTCCCACGCGCGAGCGTCCTCGGGTAGCTCACCCAGGGGGATGGGCACGTCGAGCAGATCCTCGACCTTGCGAAGCAGCGCGAGCGTGGCCTTGGGACAGGGCGGCTGCGCGACGTAGTGCGGAACTGCCGCCCAGAACGACACGGCCGGCAGTGCTGCACGTTCACAGCCGTCGGCCAAGACTCCGAGCACCCCGGTCGGCCCTTCGTACCGCGACGGCGACAACCCGAGGGCCTTGGAGAGCTCGGGGTCGTTGGCACTGGCGCTGACCGGGATCGGGCGCGTGTGCGGGCTGTCGGCTAGTAGGGCGCCGAGTAGGACACACATCTCGACACCGGCGGTCTCGGCCACCTCGATGATCTCGTCGCAGAACTGCCGCCACCTCATGTTCGGCTCGATCCCGCGGACCAACAGCATGTCCCGGGGTGCGTCGGGTGGGGTCGCAACGAGGATGCTCGTCGTCGGCCACGTGATGACGCGCTTGCCGTCCTGGATGTGAACCGTGGGACGGTTGACCTGGAAGTCGTAGTAGTCGTCGGCATCGAGGGAGGCAATCGAGCGGGCCTTCCACACCTTGGACAGGTGGTCCAGAGCGGCGCTCGCGGCGTCGGCGGCGTCGTTCCATCCCTCGAAGGCCGCAATCAACACCGGGTCGTTGAGGTGAAGCGAGCCTTCGAGCTCGATCACGTAGATCGTCCTCCTCCGGATCGGGCGTCACCGCCCGTTTGTCGTATGGCCAAGCCTACGTGCATCACCTCTGCGCTCGCTGCAACCGGGCCGGATGCCGTACCGCCCGGCATATCTCGCGTGTCGAGAGTGTCGTCCAGAACGTGGACGACCTCGGTAGGCTGGGCATTTCGTTGTCCGTGTGACGGGAATCCGGTCCGCTGACATCGGTACGAAGGAGCTCATCGTGGACCAGCGTGGCGAGCGGTCTGAAGGTCGCACCCGGGTCCGGCCAGATCTGCGTCAGGTCCTGGCCCAACGAGTGCTGGTCGCCGACGGGGCGATGGGCACCATGCTTCAGGCTCACGATCTCACCCTGGACGACTTCGACGGGCTCGAAGGCTGCAACGAGATCCTCAACCTGACGCGGCCGGACGTCGTGCGTTCCATCCACGACGCCTACCTTTCGGCCGGAGCCGACTGCGTGGAGACGAACACGTTCGGAGCGAACTACGCGGCTCTCAACGAGTACGACATCTCAGGCCGCTGCTACGAGCTCTCCCTGGCCGGCGCCAGGCTCGCCCGGGAAGTCGCCGATGCGCACGCGACACCGGACCGGCCCCGCTGGGTGTTGGGCTCGATGGGTCCTGGAACCAAGCTGCCCAGCCTCGGCCACGCGCCGTTCGCCGTATTGCGGGACGCGTACCAACAAAACGCAGCCGGTCTCCTCGACGGTGGGGCCGATGCCTTGATCGTGGAGACGTGTCAGGACCTGCTCCAGGCCAAGGCGGCGGTCATTGGCGCGAAGCGGGCGCGCGCGGCCAGGGGAGCGACCGACGTCCCGATCGTCGTCTCGATCACCGTCGAGACGACGGGCGTGATGCTGCTCGGCTCGGAGATCGGCGCGGCGCTGACTGCTCTCGAGCCCCTCGGGATCGATCTCATCGGGCTCAACTGCGCGACCGGTCCCGCGGAGATGAGCGAACACCTGCGCTACCTGTCGCAGCATGCGCGAATCCCGCTGTCCTGCATGCCGAACGCGGGACTCCCGGAGCTCACTGCTGACGGTGCGTCCTACCCGTTGACCCCTACCGAACTCGCGGATGCACACGAGCAGTTCGTCAGTGAGTACGGTCTGTCACTCGTCGGGGGCTGCTGTGGGACGACGCCCGAGCACATCCGCAAGCTCGCGGAGCGGGTAGGAGGACGCGAGGTCACGCGGCGGAAGCCGCGCCACGAGCCAGGCCTTTCCAGCCTCTACCAGCACGTCTCGTTCGCCCAGGACACGTCGTTCCTCGCCATCGGCGAGCGCACGAACGCCAACGGCAGCAAGGCGTTCCGCGAGGCGATGATCGAAGGCCGCTGGGACGACTGCGTCGAGATCGCCCGGGCGCAGATCCGGGACGGCTCCCACGTCCTCGATCTTTGCGTCGACTACGTCGGACGCGACGGCGTAGCCGACATGAAGGAGCTGGCCTCACGGCTCGCCACGGCGTCGACCCTGCCGATCATGATCGACTCCACCGAGCCGCCGGTGATCGAGGCCGCGCTCGAGCTGCTCGGCGGTCGGTGCGCGATCAACTCGGTCAACTTCGAGGATGGGGAAGGCCCGGAGAGCAGGTTCGCTCGGATCATGCCGTTGGTGCGCGAGCACGGCGCCGCGGTCGTCGCGTTGACCATCGACGAGGAGGGTCAGGCCCGCACTGCCGACCGCAAGGTCGCAGTCGCGGAAAGGCTGATCGACACGCTCACCCGCAAGTGGGGGATGGCGGAGAGCGACATCATGATCGACTGCCTGACCTTCACGTTGGCCACCGGTCAGGAGGACAGTCGCCGGGACGGCATCGAGACCATCGAGGCGATCCGGCGGTTGAAGGCCGCGCATCCCGACGTGCAGACCGTGCTCGGTGTCTCCAACGTGTCGTTCGGTCTCAACGCCGCGGCCCGACAGGTGCTGAACTCGATCTTCCTGCACGAGTGCGTCAAGGCGGGCCTCGATGCGGCGATCGTGCACGCCAGCAAGATTCTGCCGATCTCCCGGATCCCTGAGGAGCAACGCGAAGTCGCTCTCGACCTGGTGTACGACCGACGGCGTGAGGGCTACGACCCCTTGCAGCGGATGCTCGAGCTCTTCGCTTCGGTGAAGGCGTCCGCCGCCAAGGCCAGCCGAGCCGAGGAGCTCGCTGCGCTGCCTCTGGCGGAGCGGCTGAAGCGTCGCATCATCGACGGCGAGGCGAACGGGCTCGAGGCGGACCTACAGGAAGCGCTCGACAGCGGGCGCCCGGCGCTCGACATCGTGAACGAGGAGCTGCTCTCCGGCATGAAGGTCGTGGGCGACCTCTTCGGCAAGGGTGAGATGCAGCTGCCGTTCGTCCTGCAGTCCGCCGAGGTGATGAAGGCGGCCGTGGCCTACCTCGAGCCACACATGGAGAAGACCGAGGACGAGGGAAAGGGCACGATCGTGCTCGCCACCGTCAAGGGCGACGTGCACGACATCGGCAAGAACCTCGTCGACATCATCCTCAGCAACAACGGATACACGGTCGTCAACCTCGGCATCAAGCAGCCGATCAGCCAGATCATCGAGGCCGCCGAGAAGCATCGGGCGGACGCGATCGGCATGTCCGGTCTGCTCGTCAAGAGCACGCTCGTCATGAAGGAGAACCTCGAGGAGATCAACGCCCGCGGCAAGGCGAAGCAGTGGCCGGTGCTGTTGGGCGGCGCGGCTCTTACCAGGTCGTACGTCGAGGAGGATCTTGCCGAGATCTACCAGGGGGAGGTGCGGTACGCGCGTGACGCGTTCGAGGGCCTGCGCCTGATGGACGCCGTGATGGCCGTCAAGCGCGGTGTGCCCGGGGCGAGCCTGCCGGCACTGCGGAAGCGTCGCGTCGCGAGTGCCCGGCTCACGGAGACACCTCCCGACCAGATGCCGGCCCGGTCCGACGTGGCGACGGACAATCCCGTGCCGAAGCCACCGTTCTGGGGAAGCCGCGTGGTGAAGGGCATCCCGCTGGCCGACTACGCGGCCATGCTCGACGAGCGCGCGCTGTTCCTCGGTCAGTGGGGACTGAAACCGGGACGTGGGCGCGACGGCCAGTCGTACGAGGAGCTGGTCGAGAAGGAGGGTCGACCTCGGCTGCGTGCCCTCCTCGACCGCATCCACACCGATGGTCTGCTCGAGGCCGCGGTCGTCTACGGCTACTACCCGTGTGTGAGCAAGGGCGACGACCTGGTCGTGCTGGACTCCGACGATCCCGGCGCGGTCGGGCGTGGTGGCAGGGAGCGCTGCCGCTTCACCTTCCCGCGTCAGCGCAGGGACCGGCATCTGTGCCTTGCCGACTTCTTCCGGCCGGAGGAGTCGGGGGAGATCGACGTGGTCGGGTTCACCGTGGTCACCATTGGCTCGCGGATCAGCGAGGAGACGGCTCGGCTGTTCGCCGCGAACCGCTACCGCGACTACCTGGAGCTGCACGGGCTGTCGGTGCAGCTGGCCGAGGCACTCGCGGAGTACTGGCACGCCCGGATGCGCGCTGAGCTCGGTTTCGGGCACGAGGACGAGCGCGACGACGTGCAGGAGATGATCCACAAGCTGAGGTATCGCGGAGCTCGTTTCTCCTTCGGCTATGGCGCCTGCCCGAATCTCGAAGACCGCGCCAAGCTCGTGGACCTTCTGCGGCCGGAGCGGATCGGCGTGACCATGTCGGAGGAGTTCCAGCTGCATCCGGAACAATCCACCGACGCGATCGTGGTGCACCATCCCGAGGCGAAGTACTTCAACACCTGAGCATCACGTTGTCGCGAGCCGCGTTGGCTCGACCAGCTTGCTGGGAACACGCGTGAGACGGACTGACACTTCCTGCTCATAATGTCAGCGTGTCAGCTGAGAGTGCGGTCCGTAGGGATGCGATTCTCGATGCAGCCGTCGGCTGCTTCGCTCGCTACGGCTTCCGACGAACCTCGATGGACACGATCGCGCGTGCGGCGCACATGTCGCGTCCGGCGCTGTACCAGTACTTCACCGGAAAAGAAGAGGTCTTCCGAGCCATGGGCGTGCGCATGATGGAAGCCGCCCTGGCGGAGGCCGAGCGCCACAAGGCCGGTCCGGCTCCGATCCTCGAGAAGCTGTCGGCCATCCTCCTCGTCCGCATGAACCTCACGCACGGTCAGGATGTCGTCACGTCGTTCGGGCGGGATCTCCTCGCCGACATCGAGACGGTGGCAGGCGACCTGTTGGCGTCGTTCAACGTCCGGATGATTGCAATCCTGGAGTCGGTGCTCACGAACAGTGACGAGCTCGATGTCGCAGCGGCGCAGATGTCGGCACACGACGTGGCGGTCCTGTTGCTCGACGCACTTGCCGGCATCGACCAGACCGGCGATGCGTACGACGTCAAACGTGGGAAGGTACGCCGGCTGGCCCAGCTCACCGTCAGTGCGTTACGTTCCGCGGTCGACTGACTGCTCATAGCAACGACAGGTCCGTGACCGTCCCACTTTCAGTCGGACAAGAGATTTCGTTGCTCAATTGCGACCCGGAGGCCGGCCGACCACCGTTCCTGTGCTGGTCACCTTGGGACTATCGTGCGGGGCGGGTCGCGCACGAGCGACCTGGTACCGGCTCTTGACGTCAGACTCTTCACGAGGTGGATCCATGCGACCGGATAACAGCCGGCTGGTCCGAGGGCTGGCTTTGGGCATCGTGCCGCTCCTGGCGTTCGCCGCCTGTGGCAGCGACGGTGACTCCGAGACAGGCGAGACCGGTTCGGAGCAGCAGGTGCCCCTCATCTTCGGCACAACCGAGCAGTTCAGTGAGATCGACCCGGCTGCCTCGTACGACTGGCCGGGCTCCATGTTGCAAATCAACATCGCGCAGACGGTCCTGGAAGTGCCACCTGGTGGCAACCAGCCGGAGCCGGAGATTGCGGAGAGCTGCGAGTTCGAAGACCCCAAGACCTACACGTGCAAGCTGAAGACCGGGCTCAAGTTCTCCGACGGCAGCACGCTGGACAGCGCCGACGTGAAGTTCAGCATGGACCGGATGATCGGCATCAAGCATCCGGAGGGTCCGTGGTCGATCTGGGCGTCCTCGCTGGAGAGCGTCGAAGCGCCTGACCCGCAGACGGTCATCTATCACTTGAAGTACGCCGACGCGACGTGGCCGATGCGGTTGACCTACCCCGGTGCGTCGATCGTGCCGGAAGGGGAGTACTCCGCGACCGAGATCCGCAAGCCCAGTGAGGGCGCGATCGGCTCTGGACCCTACAAGCTCACGAAGTTCGATCCCGACCAGGAGATCGTGCTCGAGCGAAACGAGTACTACAAGGGCGACAAGGAGCCGATCCACGACACGGTCATCATCAAGCCGTACCCGGGAAGCGAGACCGGCTTGAAGACGGCGATCGAGGAGGGTGAGATCCACGTCGCGCACCGCACCCTCAACTCGACGCTGATCCAGGACCTGGAGGAGAACGGCGCGAGCAAGGGCGTCGAGGTCCTGCAAGGTGAGGGCACCGGTATCAGCTACGTGGTGTTCAACCAGACCAAGGGCCCGTTCGTCGAGAAGGCGGTCCGTCAGGCCTTCGCGTACCTGATCGACCGGGAGAAGATCGCGCAGGACGTCTACAACGGAACCGTCGAGCCGCTGTACACGATGGTGCCGTCGGCCTTCGAGGGGCAGTACAACGCCTTCCAGGAGGTCTACGGCGAGAAGCCCGACCCGGCCAAGGCCGAGCAGGTGCTGCGGGATGCGGGCGTCTCGACCCCGGTCAAGATCCAGCTGTGGCACGACTCGGGTGACCACTACGGCGTCGAGTCCGCCGACATGTACCAGGAGATCGAGCGGCAGCTCGAGTCCAGTGGGTTGTTCGACGTCGAGCTGAAGAGCGCGGCGTGGGACCGCTACAGCGCCGACTACCCGACCGGCGCGTACCAGGCCTTCCAGCTGGGTTGGTACCCGGACTTCCCGGACGCCGACAACTACCTGTCCCCGTTCTTCGAGACGAACAACTTCATGGAGAAGGGACAGGGCTACTCCGACAAGCAGATGGACCAGCTGCTGGCCGAGGAGCGGTCGACCGTCGAGCTCGAGGACCGGCTGCCGATCTTCGAGCAGATCCAGAAGAAGGCTGCCGAAGACGTCCCGACGCTGCCGATCTGGGAGCAGAAGATGGTCGTGGCCCAGCGCAAGGGCGTCAAGGGCGTGGAACGCACGATCGACGCGGCCAACCAGATCCGGCTCTGGTTGATCGACGCGACCCAGGCGCAGTAGGGAAGTCACCGTTGTCACGCGTCGTGCGTGCCTGTGGTGCGCCACAGGCACGCACGACGCGTGAGTCAGGAAAGGAAGGTCTTCTCCGCCAATGGCGGGACGGTCTGGATCGCTACGCGAGTACCTCCTGGTACGGCTCCTGCTGCTCGTTCCGAACGTTTTCGTCCTGCTGACCCTGGTCTTCGTTCTGCTGCGAGTCGCACCCGGGGATCCGATCTCTGCCGCGCTCGGTGGACAGTTGCCGGCGTCCGAGCTCGCGAGACGTCGGGCGGAGGCTGGTTACGATCGTCCACTTCTCGTGCAGTACGTCGAGTACCTCGGCCAGGTGCTGAGTGGAGACCTCGGAACCACGGTTACCGACAGCCGAGCGGTCACCGACATATTGGTGGTCAACGGTGCCGCGACCTTGACGCTCACCGTCGCCGCCGTCCTGGTGGCCCTTCTCATCGGTGTGCCGCTGGGCCTTCTCGGAGCGCGATTCCGCAACACGTGGCTCGACGTGGTGATCAGGCTGTTCGGCGTTCTCACGTACGCCGCACCCGTGTTCTTCGTCGGCATCGTCGCCATCGTCGTCTTCACCGGGATGCTCGGCTGGCTACCGGCTTCACACCAGGCCAGCCCGATCATGCAGTACAGCGTCGAATCGCGTACGCACTTCTTCCTCATCGATGCACTGCTCGCCGGCAACACGAGAGCGTTCGTCGACGGGCTGCGACATCTCGTCCTGCCTGCCATGACGTTAGGTCTGCTCGTCTCCGGTGTGCTCATCCGGCTGATCCGGGTGAACGTTGCGCAAACCCTGCGTGACGACTACGTGGAAGCGGCACTCGCCCGAGGGATCTCCGGGCGTCGGGTGGTTCTCAGCCACGCGTTCCGGAACGCGCTGGTGCCGTTCGTCACGGTGCTCGGTCTGCAGATCGCCTTGTTGCTCGGCGGTGCGATTCTCACCGAGACCACGTTCAGCTGGCCCGGGCTCGGCCAGCAGCTGGTGCAGTACATCAATGCGCGGGACTACATCGCGGTCCAGGGAATCATGACGATCTTCGCACTGGTCGTCGCGGTGATGAGCTTGCTGATCGATGTCGTGAACGCCTTGATCGATCCGAGGGTGAGGTACTAGGCGATGGTCTTCACCCCAACTGTTCCGACCGACAAGGATCTGCATGCCACTGCGGCAAGACGCTCGTGGCTGCGCAAGACCGTCGACGTCATCGCGTATCCGTACCGTGCCTCCTCCGGTGTGGCGCGAGGAATGCTCGTGGCCGGGACCGTGATGGTCGGCTTCATGGTCGTGCTCGCGATCTTCGCGCCACTTCTGGCACCGGCAGGTTTCAACGAGGTCGAGACCGCCGAGCTGGGAGCGTTCCCCAAGCACGCGCCGCCGTCGAGCGAGCACTGGTTCGGTACGAACGTCCAGCGATTCGACGTGTTGTCACGCGTGATCTGGGGAGCGCGTACCGAGCTGCAAGTCGTGCTCTTGTCGCTTTCCCTCACCGTGGTGACCGGAGTCCTGCTCGGGCTCGTGGCCGGCTACGTCGGCGGCTGGCTGGACCGGCTGCTCGTCCTCGTGATGGACGCGTTGTTCGCCTTCCCGTACCTGCTGCTCGCCATCGTGGTGGCGTTCCTCCTGGCGGACAAGATCCCGCAAGGGCTCGGTGGAGGCATCGCAGTGGCCGCTGTCGCCATCACGGTGGTCTACATCCCGCAGTACTTCCGCGTGGTACGCAACAGCACGATCAGCGCGAAGCAGGCGACGTACGTCGAGGCCGCGCGAGCGATCGGGGCACCACCGTTCGTGGTCGTGATGCGCTACCTCTTCTCGAACGTCATCCAAAGCGTGCCGGTCATTGCGACGCTGAACGGTGCCGACGCCATCCTCACCCTCGCCGGGCTCGGCTTCCTCGGGTACGGACTGCAGCCCACCGAGGCTTCCGAGTGGGGGTACGACCTGCAGCGCGCGGTCGACGACGCGACAGCCGGAATATGGTGGACCGGCTTGTTCCCGGGTCTTGCGATCGTGTGGCTCGTGGTCGGTTTGACGCTCGTCGGCGAAGGGCTGAACGAGACGTTGAACCCGACGTTACGGGTACGCCGACTCATTCCGGTCCAGCTCACATCGGTGGGCACCACGGCCCAAGAACCCGCGGTTGCCGGTCGTAGCAGCGGCCGAGGAGGTGAGGACGCGTGATCGAGACGGTGCCTTACCCCGTCGAGTCGGCTGCCAGGTCGGAGCCGGTCTTGACGGTTTCCGACCTGCGCGTGTGGTACGGCAGCGAACGCGGCGCCGTGCGTGCCGTGGACGGTGTGTCGTTCACGCTTCGACCCGGCGAAACACTCGGCCTGGTTGGGGAGTCAGGCTGCGGGAAGTCGACCCTGGGTCGGGCCCTGCTCGGGTTGCTACCCGCCGGGGCGGCATGTGACGGGCGGGTGACGTTCCGCGGCCAGGACCTGTTGCAGATCAGTCGCTCGGAACTGAGACGGCTTCGCGGTCCGGCGCTCGGGATGATCTTCCAGGAGCCGCTCACGCGCCTGAACCCGCTCATGCGGATCTCGGAGCATTTCGAGGAGACCTTGCGCGCGCATGCGCCGCGGATGAGTCGAGACGAGATGCGCCAACGCTCGATCGAGACGCTGCGGAAGATGGGCATCCCGCCCACGCGGTATCGCGCGTATCCCCACGAGTTCTCCGGTGGCATGCGTCAGCGCATCATGATCGCCCTGGCGTTGGTGCTGGAGCCAGCGCTTGTGGTGGCTGACGAGCCCACGACCGCGCTTGACGTGTTGGTGGAGGCTCAGATCATCTCGATCCTTGCCGACCTGCGCCGCAACTTCGACACCGCGTTGCTGCTCATCACGCACAACCTCGGCATCGTGGCGGAGGCGTGCGACAGGGTCGCGGTGATGTATGCCGGGCGACTTGCGGAGGTGGGCGACGCTCGTGAGGTCTTCTCCGCGCCCCAGCATCCGTACACCAGAGAGCTTCTGCGCTCCACGATCTCGTTGCGCACCACCGACTTGCACTACATCCCGGGCTCTCCGCCTGACCTCATCGATCCGCCACCTGGCTGCCGGTTCCACCCCCGCTGTCCGGATGCCATGGTCGTGTGCCGCGACCGGGAGCCGGTGGAGGTGCCGACTGCCGCCGGGTCTCGAGTGGCGTGCTGGTTACACGGTCCTGCCGACCAGGTGCCCGACGGCGGCGCGGAGGCGTTGGTTCGAGAGGAGATCAGCGTTGCCGACGAAGCCTGAGCCCTCGACTGCGGCGCCGCAGACGTCGTCGGGTGCGGACACGTTGCTGGAAGTCCGCGACCTGGAAGTCCACTTCGCCCTGCGGGCCACTGCTCTGGGCAGGATCCTCGGCAGAGGCGGAGGCGTGGTCAAGGCCGTCGACGGTGTGAGCTTCCAGCTACGCAAAGGTGAGGTCCTTGGGCTCGTCGGCGAGTCGGGGAGTGGCAAGACCACGTTGGGGCGCGCCCTGTTGGGATTGGTGCGCCCGACCGCGGGTGAGGTCCGCTATCGCGGCCAGGACCTTTCGACACTATCGGAACGGCGGCTGCGTCCCCTTCGGCGCAAGCTCCAGATGGTGTTTCAGGACCCAAGCGCTGCGCTGAATCCTTCGATGGACATCGGCACGGCCGTGGGCGATCCGCTGCGGATCCACGGGCTTGCCAAGACCCGCGCCGAATACGACGCCAAGGTTCGCGAAGCCCTCGAGCGGGTGGGGCTCGTGCCCGTCGAGCAGTTCGTCGCGAAGTATCCGAGCGATCTCTCCGGTGGCCAGAAGCAGCGCGCCGTGATGGCGCGAGCAATCATCCTCGAACCTGAGCTCCTGGTCGCTGACGAGCCGATCTCGATGCTCGACATGAGCGTGCGGGCCAAGATCCTCGAGCTCATGATGGAGCTCAAACGAGACCTCGACCTCACGTACGTCTACATCACCCACGACCTGGCGACGGCGAAGTTCTTCTGCGACCGCGTGGCCATCATGTATCTCGGTCGCATCGTGGAGATCGGGCCGACGGAGGAGATCTTCTCCGACCCGAAGCATCCGTACACCAAGGCCTTGCTACGAGCGGTGCCTGAGCCGGATCCGAGCAAAGCCATCACGCGTGACCTTCCTCGAGGCGAGATTCCCGATGCGGCGGCGCCGCCGCTGGGATGCGCATTCCATCCGCGGTGCCCGCTGGCCTTCGAGAAGTGCGGCTGGGAGAGTCGAGACCTGCGAGCGCTGCTCGAGCAGCACTGGTTGATGCTGGACGAGGAGTCGTACGCGGCCGAGCGAGCGCTCATCGGCAACCTGCGCAGCCTCGACGTTCCGGCCACGAGCGTTCGGCTGACACCCGGGCGGGGTCGGGTGCCGGGAGATCTCGAGGAGCTCGTGAAGCGATTGAAAGGATCCGATCCCGACGAGCCGCTGTGGCGTGGTGTTGCGCAGGTGAGGGCGGAATCCGATGCGCTCGTCGTGGACTTCCACCCCGGCGAGGAGCCGCGGCTGCGCCGGTCCGGTGACGTCGACGTTGCGTGCCATCTGTACTGAGCAGACAGCCCATGGCGTTGTGGGGTAGGCGTTCGCGGCGCCATCATGTGGCGGCTGACGTAGGTTCGTAGGCATGACTGAGGTCCAGACGGCCGCGGTCGACGTTCGCACTCGGTGGCGGTCGACTGGTGCCCTGATGGTCGGTGTTGCGTTGAGCAACGTCGCGTTGGTGTCATCCGGCACGGTTGCGCCCCTCATCGCGTCTGACGCGGCTGGTGATGTGTGGAGTGGGGTGCCGTCCGCGGCAAGTGTGCTCGGAACAGCCGCAGGAGCGCTTGGGCTCGCGACCGTCATGCGTGCCCAAGGTCGCCGGAGCGGGATGCTGCTGGGCTACACAGTGGCGATTCTGGGAGCGGCTGTCGCCACCGTCTCCGTGCTGGCTGGCTGGGTGGTGCTTCTGGTCGCCGGCATGGCATTGCTCGGCATCGGCAACGGAGCTGCACAGCTCGCCCGCTACGCTGCGGCCGATCTTCATCCGCCTGAACGCAAGGGCTTCGTGCTGAGCCTCGTCGTCTGGGGCGGCACGGTTGGCGCGATCGCCAGCCCGGCCCTGATCGCTCCTACGTCCAACGTCGCCGAAGCCCTGGGCATCACGCCATACGCGGGTCCGTACGCTCTCGCGTTGCTCGCCACCTCGAGCGCGACCATCGCCTCGCTGGCGTTGCCCCGGCGACGCGTTGCCGTGACACCCAACCACCGGCAGATCCGGGTAGGTGAGATCCGGCGTGCGCTTCGCCTGCCGGCCGTCACCGTGGCACTCGCCGGCATGGTGGCTGCTCAGCTCGCCATGGTGGCGGTGATGACGATGACACCGCTCCAGCTCCACGACCATGGTCACGGCCTCGATGTCGTCGGCTGGGTCATCACCGCGCACCTGGTCGGGATGTTCGCGCTGTCGCCCGTGTCGGGACGGCTCGCCGACCGGATCGGTGGCCGGATGACGATCTCGAGCGGTACGGGCGTTCTCATTGCCTCGGCTGCCTTGACGTTCGTGGCGCCGACCTCGCACGACATCGGTCTGCCCTTGTCGCTCTTCCTGCTGGGATACGGCTGGAACTTGTGTTTCGTGGGCGGCAGTAGCCTGCTGAGCCGCGATTTGCCGGAAGGCCTGCGAATCGAGCTTCAGGGGGTCGTGGACGCCCTCGTTTGGGCGTCGTCGGCGTTCGCCAACATCAGTGCCGGTGCGATCTACGCCGGTGGCAGCTTCAGCCTGCTCGCGCTCCTTGCCGGCGTGCTTGCGCTGGTGCCCTTGCTGGTGGTCGTCGTGCAGCGCAGGACGGGACCGACCGAGCCGACTGACTCACAGCAACGTGAGCTGGAGCCAACCGATTCAGGCGTGAGCTAGAGCCACCTGACTCAGGACAGTCCGTGGTCTTGCGGCAAGGCGCTCAGAGGTCGACCAGCGACGTGTGAGCCGACGGGACTTCGGCCCGGTCGGCCGCTGGATCATGGACGTCCGGGCTCCCGTCTTCCGGCAGCGGTGGTGGGGTCCCGCCCCAGGCCGGGCATCGCACCTTGTGGTCGCACCAGTCACACAGCGGTCCGGGACTCGCCCGCCATTCCCCAGTGGTGTGCGCGCGGTCGATGGCACGCCAGAGGGCCAGCAACTTGCGTTCGGTCGCCAACAGATCGTGCTCGTCCGGGGTGAATCGCAGGACGTCTCCGCTGCCGAGGTAGACGAGTTGCAGCAGGCGGGGCACGACTCCACGCAGCCGCCACAGTACGAGGGCGTAGAAGCGCATCTGGAACATCGCCCGCTGCTCGTGGCTTGGCCCGGGAGCTCGTCCGGTCTTGTAGTCGACCACACGAAGGGCGCCGTCGGGTGCTTGGTCGAGGCGGTCGATGTAGCCACGCAACATGAGTCCGGAGTCGAGCAGGCACTCGACGTAGAGCTCCCGCTCGGCGGGTTCGAGCCGCGTCGGGTCCTCGAGCCGGAAGTAGCAGTCGAGCAGTGCACGAGCGCCGGCGAAGAACTCCTCCAGGCGACGCGGGTCCGGCGTTCCCTGCTCGTCACCGAAGAGGTCGGCAAGCTCGGGCTCGGCTTCGAGCAAGGCCTGCCATTGGGGCTCGAGGAGGGCAGCGGCGCGTTCGGGAGTGCGAGCGTGGGCGGGCAGGTCGTAGAGCCGTTCCAGGACGGCGTGGACGACCGTGCCGCGGGCCGCTTCCGGACTCGGGCGTTCCGGAATGCGATCGATGACCCGAAAGCGGTAGCGCAACGGGCAGCTCACGAAGTCACTCGCCCGGGACGGGGACAGGACACCGATGGGGTTCGGCTGGACCTGATCGCGGTTCTCGACGACCGTGGTGACGGCGGACCCTTCGGCGTGTGCTTCCGCGTCTGGTGCGATCATGCTCCAGAGCGTAGGGCAGGACGCCGACAGCCGAAGGCACGACGCGCCGCTCGAGCACACGTGATCACGGGCTCTGATCGGGAACGTTCCCCCTGAGCCGGTCGTTCGCGTGAACGTCGGCGCTTCGTGCTGATCTACGCTGTGCAGGCGAGCAAGGCACCAGACTCCAGGATCGGGATCGATGGACAACCAGCGAGGCCCTCGGGGCCGGGACCACGCACCGCCGCGGTTCGGCGCTATGAAGATCGGCCGCATTTCCGGCGTACCGATTTATGTCAACATCTCCTGGGTCCTGGTCGCCCTCCTCATCGCCTACATCTTCCGGCCGTGGATCGAGCAGGAGGTGCCGGGCCTCGGCCGCTGGTCGTTCGCTGCCGCGTTCGGCTTCGCCGTCCTGCTCTATGCGTCCGTGCTCGTTCACGAGATCGCGCACGTCCTCGTCGCCCGGCGCTTCGGTCTGCCGGTGCGTGCGATCACCCTGCAGTTCCTCGGTGGGCTTTCCGAGATCGAGAAAGAACCGGAGACACCGTGGCGCGAGTTCGCGGTGGCTGTGGTAGGACCCTTGACCTCCCTCGCGCTCGGCGGTGGCTTCGGGGCGCTCTTCATGGTGACCGCCGGCCCACCGTTGCTCGAGCTCACGCTGATCCAGTTGGCGTGGGCGAACCTGCTGGTTGGTGTGTTCAACCTGCTGCCGGGGCTTCCGCTCGACGGTGGTCGCCTGCTCCGGGCGGGGGTCTGGGCCGTGAGCCGCCGTCCTCACCTCGGCACGGCCGTCGCCGGCTGGGCAGGTCGCCTGGTGGCCGCCCTGGTGATCCTCTTCCCGTGGGTCTTCTACGCCGGGACGGCTGGCAGGCCTGATCCGCTGTACATCATCTGGAGCATCATCCTGGCGATGTTCCTGTGGGCGGGCTCGACCCAGGCCTTGATGTCGGCCAGGATCCGCGGCAAGTTGCCTGCGCTGCAGGCGCGGGCACTGGCCCGACGCGGCATGCCGGTCCCGCCGGAACTTCCGCTTTCGGAGGCGATCCGTCGCGCTCAGGAGCTGCACGCCGGCTCGCTCGTCGTGGTCGACGGCCAGGGCAGGCCGACCGGACTCGTGAGTGAGGCAGCCGTGTTGGCGACGCCGGAACACCGGCGACCGTGGATCCCGATCGGTGACGTCGCTCGCAAGCTGGAGCCCGGGCTCGTGCTCAGCGTCGACCTGCGCGGGGAAGACCTGGTGCGTGCCATGAGCGGGATGCCGGCCACCGAGTATCTCCTGGTGGAGCCGGATGGTCAGGTGTACGGCGTGCTGGCCACGGCCGACGTCGACGCTGCGCTGGCCCGTGCCTGATGCCCGGGGGACGCTGACTACCCTGCCCGCCATGCCACCCAACAGCCAGCCCGAAGAGTACGCGGAAGGCCGTGACGACGGCCGTCACGACGACGTTGATCACGATGTCGATGCAGGCGTTGGTCGGGAGCTGCCGGAGACCGCTCCTGTCGCAGGGCTGCTGAAGGCCGGGGAGCAGGTGCGTCTGGAAGATCCGAAGGGGAGGACGCACCTCGTCACGCTGCAGCCGGGCAAGGTCTTCCACACGCATCGGGGCGGCGTGGCACTCGACGAGCTGATCGGCCGGCCAGAGGGCGTCGTCGTGACGTCGACTGGTGGGGTGCCGTATCTCGCGATGCGTCCCCTGCTGCGGGACTACATGGTGTCCATGCCGCGGGGTGCGACGGTCGTGTACCCGAAGGACGCGGCGCAGATCCTGCTGGTAGCCGACATCTACTCCGGTGCGTACGTCATCGAGGCTGGTGCCGGGTCCGGTGCCCTCACGTGCGTACTGCTTCGTGCGGTCGGACCCCAAGGGCGCGTCGTTTCGTACGAAAAACGCCCGGATTTCGCCGCCATCGCCCGACGAAACGTGGAGCGTTTCCTTGGCGGACCTCAGCCGAACTGGGAGCTGATCGTCGGCGATGTGACCTCGGCGGAACCGCCCGGGCATGACGCGCACCAAGCTGGTGGCCGGGAGTCTCGGCCCGACCGCATCGTCCTCGATTTGCTCAATCCGTGGGACTGTGTGGAGTGGGCAGGCTCGATGCTCCGACCGGGCGGCGTCCTGTGCTGCTACGTGGCCACCACCACACAGCTTTCCCGAATCGTGGAAAGCTTGCGAGCCCATGGCGGCTTCACCGAGCCCGAAGCCAGCGAGACCCTGGTGCGTACCTGGCATGTCGAAGGGCTGGCCGTGCGCCCGGACCACCGCATGATTGGGCATACCGGCTTCCTCGTGGCCAGCCGCCGCCTGGCGCCAGGGGTCACCGCCCCGGGTCGGCGACGGCGGCCCGCGCCAGGTGCGTACGGTGAGGACTACGTGGGGCCTCGGCCGTTCGCCGAGTCCCAAGACCCACCAAACGGGTCATAGGACCCCGATATCAAGCACTTCAGGATGAGTACGGAAGGGCCACAATTCGGCACGGGATCATGACGTGGCCCCTGATGGGCATGACCTCTTGCGACCTCGGATATAGGGTCAATGGAGTCGCCGTAACTGCCTCAGCGCGGAGTCAGCCGGCGGTTGTGACCATGGGCGCCCATGGACACCCGGACTGGGGAGGTGAGGAACGTGCCCGCACACAATGATGGACGTGGGGCGCGCTCGCCGGACGAGCTCGCCAGCCAGATCGCCTATCTCGAGGAAGAGGTCGCCGCGCTTCGGCGGCGTCTTGCCGAGCAGCCGCGGGAGACCCGTCAGCTCGAGCAGCGGCTCGCCGAGTCGCAGGCCATGCTTGCCAACGTCACGGCCCAGAACGAGCGGCTGGCTGCCACCCTGCGCGAGGCTCGGGAACAGATCGTGACCCTGAAGGAGGAGGTCGATCGGCTCGCCCAGCCGCCCGCGAGCTTCGGGATCTTCATCTCCGCCAACGACGACGACAGCGTGGACGTCTACACCGGTGGCCGGAAACTGCGCGTCACGGTCAGCCCGAACGTCGACGTGAACGAGCTTCGACCTGGCCAGGAGGTCATGCTCAACGAGTCGTTCAACGTGGTCCGGGCGTTGAGCTACGAGCGGGTCGGCGAGGTGGTGATGCTCAAGGAGCTCCTCGACGACGGTGAGCGCGCGCTGGTGATCGGCCACACCGACGACGAGCGCATCGCTCGCCTGGCCGAGCCGCTTCGTGGTGTCCCCATCCGAGCCGGCGACTCCCTGCTGTTCGAGCCGCGCTCGGGCTACGTCTACGAACGCATCCCCAAGACCGAGGTCGAGGAGCTCATCCTCGAGGAGGTCCCGGACATCAGGTACGAAGACATCGGAGGTCTGCGCAACCAGATCGAGCAGATCCGCGATGCGATCGAGCTGCCATACCTGCATGCCGATCTCTTCCGCGAGCACAACCTGAAGGCGCCCAAGGGTGTTCTGCTCTATGGTCCTCCGGGATGCGGTAAGACCCTCATCGCGAAGGCGGTCGCCAACTCTCTCGCCAAGCAAGTGGCAGCGCGTGACGCCAAGACCGAGGGGAAGAGCTACTTCCTCAACATCAAGGGTCCGGAGCTGCTGAACAAGTACGTCGGCGAGACCGAACGGCACATCCGTCTGGTCTTCCAGAGGGCACGCGAGAAGGCCAGCGAGGGCACCCCGGTCATCGTGTTCTTCGACGAGATGGACTCGCTGTTCCGCACCCGCGGATCGGGAGTCTCCTCCGACGTCGAGAACACGATCGTTCCTCAGCTGCTCTCCGAGATCGACGGCGTCGAAGGGCTCGAGAACGTCATCGTGATCGGGGCGTCCAACCGCGAGGACATGATCGACCCCGCGATCCTGCGTCCTGGCCGACTGGACGTCAAGATCAAGATCGAGCGGCCGGACGCCGAGGCGGCACGCGACATCTTCGCCAAGTACCTCACGCCTGACCTACCGCTGCACCCCGACGACTTGAACGAGTTCGGTGGGGACGCGGAGGCGTGCGTACAGGCGATGATCCAGCGCGCCGTCGAGCGGATGTACGCCGAGCTCGAGGAGAACCGCTTCCTCGAGGTGACGTACGCCAACGGCGACAAGGAGGTCCTCTACTTCAAGGACTTCAACTCCGGCGCGATGATCGAGAACATCGTCAACCGGGCCAAGAAGATGGCGATCAAGGACTACCTGGAAACCGGACAGAAGGGTATCCGGGTACAGCATCTGCTGCAGGCCTGCGTCGACGAGTTCAAGGAGAACGAGGACCTGCCCAACACGACCAACCCCGACGACTGGGCACGGATCTCCGGTAAGAAGGGCGAGCGGATCGTCTTCATCCGCACGCTCATCCAGGGCAAGGAAGGTTCCGAGGCAGGTCGTTCCATCGACACGGTCGCCAACACCGGTCAGTACCTGTAGCGCCAGGGGAGGCTGCGAGCCTCCTGGCCTCAGCGGGAGACCGGGAGACTTTGGGGCTCGGGAAGCCGCGTCAGCGCCCTTCCCGAGCCCTCAGCGTTTCTCCAGGTCTTGCATCGCCCACCGCTCAGCGGTGCGCACACCGGTCCATCAGGTCCGGTGTTGGTTGGCTGCTGGTCGCCACGCCTGCCGGGCGAGCCTGCTCGAACGGACGTCTGGTATTCACTCACGGCAGCCATCGCAGGGACAGTGTCCTTGGTGATGGGACACTGTGTGCCGCCCTCGGCGGCCGTGCTCGCTTGAGTAGTGCACAGGATCTCTAGGGACTAGGCACTGTCGTACTAGGGATCGACTCCTCGATCTCGCTAAGCTCAGCTGGGACAGAGATCGCGTGGGGGTGAGCTATGGCGAAGACCATGAACCCGGCGAGTCTGCGCGCCGGTGGCAAGGAGCTGCGTCGTGTCGGTGAGGAGATTGGCCGAGCTACCGACACGCTCAAGAATGAGACCACCAGCAAGAACTCGCCGTGGGGTGGTGACGACCTGGGGACGCTGTTCGGCTCACTCTATACCCCGCTCGCCGAGAAGGCGTTCGAGTATTACCGCGAAGCCGGAGCCGCCGTCGATGAGCTCGGTGAATGGCTGGAAAAGCGCGCCAGCGACCACGAGGAGACCGAGAAGCAGAACGAGAGCACGATAAACCACGCGGGCGGCAACTGACGCGGACGGGAAGACGCGGAAGGGCGGGGGTTCGTTGTGGCGTGGATTCCTTTGCCTGAGGGTGCGGCGGACATCCTTCGGATGTTGACGTTTGAGTGGCCGGAGGCTGATGAGGAGAAGCTGTGGGAGTGTGGGGATGCGTGGGGGAAGTTTGCTGGGCAGTTGCGGGATTTGATTGAGCGGGGGCAGAAGGCTGCTCAGGGTGTTTTGAATGAGAACTCGGATGAGTCTATCGCTGCGTTTGGTGAGCGGTGGAAGGAGTTTGTTGAGAATCCGGGTTATTTGACGGATGCTGCGGATGCGGCGGAGCTGGCGCAGAATGTTTTCTATTCGGCGTCGATCATTGTGATCGGGTTGAAGGTCTTCGTCGCGGTGCAGATTGTTTATCTGATTGTGGTGTGGGCGAAGGCCATTGCTGCGGCGGGTCCGACGTGTGGTGGTTCGTTGGCGGCGGCTGCCGGCGTTACGGTGGGGGTTCGGGCTGCGGTGCACCTGGCGCTGAAGTTGGCGATCCAGGGTCTGCAGGCGTTGGGGAAGAAGGTGGTCAGGGAGGCGCTCGAGAAGGTTTCCAACCTGATCAAACGGTTGCGCCACGGCCGCAAGAACCCACCAGGCAAAAAGCCTAAGCGGCCGCCCAGAAAGCCTGGAGAGCCGGACTTCGACAATGCGGAGTTCGACGACCGCAAGTTGACAGAGTATGCGCTCAATCCAAATCACCCGAAGGGCAAGCACAAGTATCGCGTCATCAACTCGGCCACAGGACTAGGCCCCGACGACGCTCAAGATGTGAAACGGCAGATCCTCGAGAAGGTCAAGGATGGTGAGCTGGTCAAGGGAAAGGTGGATCAGTATGGGACGCGGTGGAACGTCGACGTGCCGATCACAGGGCCTAAAGGTACTATCACCGTCCGTACTGCATGGATAGTTGACTCCAACGGCAAGACCCGCTTGGTGACGATCTCGCTTCCATGAGGGGGGAGCATGATAAAACACTACGACTTGGTTGAGCTTGTGGTCGATCTCCCTCAGGAGAACCTCACCAAGGGCATGGTCGGCACGGTGGTCGACGTCTACCAGGATCCGCCTGGGTACGAAGTCGAGTTCACTGACGACGAAGGCCGTACCCTTGGTCTGCTCGGACTCGCGCCAGAGCAGGTGCGACCCCTCAGTGGTTCTGCTGACCCGTAGACCACGGGATCGTTCTCGGCAGGTAGGCGTCGACTTCGGTGACATGCGAGGTGAAGCAGGTGAGTCAGCCATCGATCGATCTGGGGGCGCTGGGCGCAGACGCTCTCGAGGTGCAGGTCAACGAGTTGCAGGAGCAGTCGCCGGCTGATGAGCTGGTGCGGTCGATCGAGGAGATCGAGGCGACCGGGGAGTCGGAGGATGGGCGGGTGCGGGTGGTGATGCGTGCTGACGGCACCATGGCCGACATCAGCATCGAGCCTCGACTCCTCCGTGAAGGTTCGGAAGCTGTGGCCGAGGCGGTGAAGCAGGCGGTGAACTCTGCTGGTGGTGAAGCGAGGGCCCAGATGACGCGGCGGTTGGAGGACGAGACACGACCGGGCGGTCAGTTTGGTGAGGCGCTGCAGAGCCTCCAGGGGATCATCGACCAGGTGCTGACGAGTGTCGCACGAGTGGAGAGCAGACTGCG
>DATCKU010000026.1:0-4843 GCA_036564245.1 Actinopolymorphaceae bacterium | reverse complement strand
GCGGGCAACGTGATCCCCGACGAGTGCCGGGTCAGCGTCAACTACCGCTTCGCTCCCGACCGGTCAGAGGCCGAGGCGTTCGCCCACGTGCAGGAGGTCTTCGCCGGTTTCGAGGTCGAGCTCAAGGACAGTGCGCCCGGTGCCCTGCCTGGCCTCGGCCGACCAGCGGTCACGAGCTTCCTCGACGCCGTGGGCGCGCAGCCGCGGCCGAAGTACGGGTGGACCGACGTCGCCCGCTTCTCCCAGCTGGGCATACCGGCGGTGAACTACGGTCCGGGCGAGTCGCAGCTCGCGCACACCAAGGACGAGTACGTCGAGGTCGCCGAGCTGTACCGGTGTGAGGAGCAGCTGGGCAACTGGTTGCGCTCCACGCCGAGCAGTTAGCCCCGAGCAGCTGGGCCTGGTCCAGGACGCCAGCCCAGGTCCGGCAGCTGGTCCACGTCCACCTAGCTAGCCCAGGTAGTAGCCAACCCAGGCCGACCACGCCGTAGCGGGCCAGGGCTCGACCCATGCAGCAGGTAGGCGCCCTCGGCGTAGACCGTGTCGAACTGCCCGCCGACCACGTGGAACGGCGTGGCGCGGTTCGACGCGCGCTGGCGCGCCGCATATGGTGCTCGACACCGCCGAGCGGCTGCGAGAGCTCGCCGCCCGACCCATCAAGAAGCTGCCCACGCTTCGTGGTCGCACGGTCGTCAACCTGTTCTTCGAGGACTCCACGCGCACCCGGATCTCCTTCGAGGCCACGGCCAAGCGGCTCTCGGCGGACGTAATCAACTTCTCCGCGCGAGGTCGAGTGTGGCGAAGGGGGAGAGCCTCAAGGACACCGCCCTCACGTTGGAGGTGATGGGCGCCGACGCGGTGATCATCTGTCACAGCGCCAGCGGCGCGCCGTACCGGTTAGCGACGTCGGGATGGATCCGCAGCAGCGTCATCAACGCCGGTGACGAAACGCACGAGCATCCCACGCAAGCCTTGCTGGACGCCTTCACCATGCGCCGTCACCTGGGATGACTGGAGGGCCGCCGGATCACGATCGTCGGCGACATCCTCCACAGCCGGGTCGCTCGCTCCGACGTGCTCCTGCTGTCGACGCTCGGGGCCGAGGTGACCCTGGTCGCACCACCCACCCTGCTGCCCGTCGGCGTCGACCAGTGGTCGTGCTCGATCTCGTACGACCTCGACGCGGTGCTGCCCAAGAGCGACGTGGTGATGATGCTGCGAGTCCAGCGGGAACGCATGCCGGCCGGCGTCGAGGGGCGGGCACGGGGTGGCCGCCCGGACAATCAGCCCGCGACCGGCGGCCGCACTCGGCGCGCGAGGACAACGCCGGCGAGCGCGACCGCGAGCGTCACGAGGTAGATCGCGCTGTATACGCCCCAGGCCGCGACGGCCTCGTGCAGCGAGGCGAAGATCACACCAGTGGTCGCGACCAGGAGGACGTTCCCCAGCGAGTCCGACACCTGGGCGGCGGCCACGTTCGCCCCCTGCTCCCGCGGCGGTGAGTACTCCAGCACCAGCACCGACAGGCTCGACCAGGCCAGACCCATGCCGAGCCCGGAGAACACCCAACCCACCGAGGGCAGCCACGCCGAAAGGTGCGCCGGGAGGCTGGGCTGCGCGGACAGCAAGACGACGACGAGCCCCGCCGTCACGAACATCGCGCCAGACTCGATCAGTCGGTGCCGCGGGGTGCGCGTGCCCGGACGCCCCTGCCACCACGAGGCCATCGACCAACCCAGCGAACCGACCGTCAACGCCAGCCCAGCCATCGTCGTCGTCATCCCGCGGTGCTCCACCAGCATCAGCGGGATGAACGCCTGCGCTCCGAAGAAGGCGCCGGCGAAGACACCGCGCAAGCCGACGACAGTGGGCAGCCCGCGCGCGAAGCGCAGGGTCCCGGCTGGCAGGAGAGCGGGCAGGCTCACCGCCATGAGGAGCACACCGACAGCCGTGAGGACGAGGATCCACCAGCGCAACCCCTCACCAGCCGCCTGTCCGGCGTACTGGAGGAGGCCGACCCCGATCGCGGTGGCGGCGGCGCGACGCTTCCGACCGGGACGCTGGTCAGCCGGCTTGATCGTCGGCAGAGTCCTCAGCCGCGGTAGCACCAAGAGCAGGGGCGCGACGGCGAACGGTACGAGGCCTGCGAACACCAGGCGCCAGCTCCAGGCCTCGGTGACGAAGCCCGCGACCAGCGGCCCCACGATCGAGGGCAGCACCCACGCCGCCGAGAAGATCGCGAACGCGCGGGGGCGCAGCCGCGATGGGTAGGCGCGCCCGACGATGACGTAGGTGGTGACGAAGACCGCGGCGCCACCGAGTCCTTGAATGACCCGACCGACGATGAACACCAGCATGGCGGGCGCGGTACCGGCGATGACCAACCCACCGGTGAACAGCCCGATGCCAGCGAGGAACGGCCCGAGCGGGCCGAACCGGTCGCACGCCTCCCCGGCCAGCACGGTGCCGAACATGCTCGCCGTCATGAAGCCGGAGAAGCCCCAGGCGTAGAAGGCGAGCCCGCCCAGGTCCACCACGGCCCGGGGCATCGCCGTCCCGACCGCCATCGCCTCGAAGGCGACGAGCGAGATCAGGGCGACAATGCCGATGCTGAGGGCGGCGTAGGCCGGACCCCAGAGGCTCTCGGACGCCTTCGGCTGCTGGTCGGAGTTACTGGCGGGCTCAGCTTGGGACACAGACACGTCCGGCCACAGTAGCCGGCCGTCTCCTCCACCGCGCACAGCGGCGAGCCAGATCTTGGCCAGCCGAGGCGGATCTTGGCCACGTGATCTCGCGACGTCTCCTTGACCCCCACGCGGACCGCGGTCACGCTGAGAGGCGCCCGGGGCACCGCGAGGTCGCCGGTGGCGCCGGTCCGTCCTCAGGAAGGAGACTCATGCATCGAGCCGTTGCGACCGCCGTGCTCGCCGTCGGCGCACTCACCCTCACCACGCTGGCCACCAGCTCGCCGGTGGCCGCCGCACCGACGACGTCGACCCCCCTGGTGTCCCAGGCGTCCGTGCCCCGACCCGGCCTCGTCGTTCGCCGGAACCATCCGGATGTCCGTGTCCCGGTCCGCTCCGACACCACAGGCGAGGCGGTCCTCGACCTTCAGGTGAGCGCCCCGGGCACCGACTGGGCGGTCTCCGGGCGCGAGTCGGCCGTCGTGTCGATCTACGTCGACGACCGCTACGCCACGGACGTCGTCGTGACCGGCGACGCGCCGCTCGACCAGCAGGTGGCCTTGGGCAGGCTCACGAAGGGACCGCACCTGCTCCGGTTCCGGTTCGCCGGCGAGCGCTCGGCCGAGGGGGCGAGCAGGGTCAGGGTGTGGCGACTGAGCCTCCACACCTACGACCGCACCGACCCTCAGTACCTCGCGCTTCGATACGCGCCGATCCTCTACGGACGCAACCTTCCCTCTCTCGGCGACGCGTACCAGAACGCCGTCACCGACACGCCGCTGATCGCCTGGCATGAGGTCGGTCCGGCGGGCCAACCGGGCACCACCCGGATCACGTACTCGATCGTCTGGAGCAACGAGGACGGCGGTACCAACACCCCGGCTCTCATGGCTCGCTGGGGACGGACCACCGACATCGAGTGGGTGTACGCCCTTGACGTGGACGCCAACGGCGAGCGGGTGCCGGGCAGCGACGTCTTCCAGGCTCCCAACCACGAGACGCGGCGGTTCGCCGGCTCCTACGAGGACGGCCACCCGAAGCTGCAGACGTGCACGTCCAACAACAACGTGTGCGACGTCGTCGACAACCAGATGCGGTTCTTCCCGGCCGCCCTGCAGACCAGGCCCGCGGACAAGGCGCGTGAGTACCTCATGGACGTCAACCCGTGGACCTACCTGGTCATGGCCAAGGAGCTGATCCGCGAGGGCAAGGTCGAGCCGCCGTCACCGAACACGCCGTCCACTCCAGAGGTGAGCGACCAGCGCAACTACCTCTACGCCGTGGTGGAGAAGACCACGGAGGGTCCGAACTCCGGGTCGTCGTGGGTGGGTGTCGCCCTCGGCGTGCGGCTCACCTCCGGCGAGACCATCTACTACTCCCACCACGGCGAGCCCACCTGGTCGCTGCAACGTGACGTCCCGGCCGCGACGACCGTCGAGCTGCCGGCCGGGACGATGGCCGAGGACATCGCCGAGGTCTCGGTCCACCGCGTGGTCGTCGGTACGGACACGGGAGCGGCCGTCCGCGTCACCGGGATCGACCGCGGTTTCCTGCTCGGCGAGGACTACCTGCCCCAGGAGTCGTTCCTCTCCTGGAGCGGCGAGGTCACCTTGACCCCGGAGCGGCCGTCCGCGGTGGTATGGAGGCGGTGAGAGAGTGGCCGCGCCATCCGAGCACGCACCTGGAGGTTGGTCTGATGCCCTTGAGCGTCGACGAACGCGAGCGGTTCCTCGCCGAGCCCCACATCGGCTCTCTCGCCGTGGCCCGTGGCGCCGACCGCGCGCCCCTCGTCGTGCCCATGTGGTACTTCAGTTTTGTGACTGGTACTTCAACCCTGTGCCGGTGTTGAGGACGACGACCTGCTCGCTACCGGCGAGCCACCCAGCCTCTCGCAGCTTCCGTACGGCGGCGAACGCAGCGGCACCCTCGGGGCACACGAACGCGCCCTCCAGTTCGGCCACACGGCGTTGCTCGGCCAGGATCTGCTCGTCGGTGACGGCGACCGCACACCCGTCGGTCTCGTAGATCGCCCGCAGGATCAGGAAGTCTCCCAGAGCCTTGGGCACGGTGATCCCGAACGCGACCGTGCGGGCATCCGGCCAGGGCTCGCTGCTGGTGGCTCGTCGTTCGTACGCCGAAACGATCGGCGCGCAACCGGC
>DATCKU010000025.1:0-127789 GCA_036564245.1 Actinopolymorphaceae bacterium | reverse complement strand
CGTGGCCTCGAGCCGGTCGTAGAAGCGAAGGGAAGGGGACCGACTGGGACGCGCCACGGTCCGTGCCTCCTGCTCCCAGTTGATCTGCTCTCCGGTGCCGTACCTACGCCCCTCTGCCGGACCTTCGTTGAGCTCCAGCTCGGCGAGTGAATCGGGCTCGTACCACTTGGTGGTGAAGGTCATGCCCTCGCCGACGAGCGCGCCGGTGGTGCCGAAGATCTGCCAGGACGGTTGCGGTAGCGCGACGCAGAAGCTTGCCTCGATGTCCGCCAGCGGACCGTTCGCCGTCCGTAGGCACAGCTTCACGTGGTCTTCGGCGTCGCCGAGACTGACCGTGTGTCGCAGGTCAGCGAACACCTCGGTGGGCTCGCCGAGAAGTAGGAGCACCTGGTCGAGCGCGTGCGGGACGGTGTTGGACAGCTCACCGCCGCCGTACTTGCGCAGGGTCTGCCAGTCGGCACGACGCTGGAATCGGTGGAGAGTGCGGCGAATCAAGACGAGCTCGCCCAAGCGTCCGGACGCGACGACGCGTTGCACGAACTCGAAGTCAGGGTCGAGCCTGCGTTGCTGGTAGCAGGTGAGGACCCGGCCAGCCGCCTGCGACGCCGCGATCATCTGGTCGACGTCGGTCGCAGACTCGGCCATCGGCTTCTCGACGACCACGTGCCGGCCAGCCTCGAGAGCTGCGATCGACAACGGGACATGGGTGTGCGACGGAGTGGCCACGACGACGACATCGACGTCGGCGCTGCTCAGCAGCTCGTGCGGGTCTGCGTACGAGCGGCACCCGAAGCGCTCCTCGGCTTCACGGCGTCGCTCCTCGACCGGGTCCGCCACGGCTGCGACATCGAACCCGTCATGCTCGGCGATGGTGTCGGCGTGGATGCTCCAGCCACTCCGGCCGAGGCCCAAGATCCCTACGCGAAACGGTGAGTTCGTCACTGTCCATGTCCTCCAGTCAGGAACGCCCCAGCGGCTGGCGGTCACGCGCGATGCTAGCCGAGTCCAGGCCCTACGTCAGCAAACGACCATGAAAGCCTTGACAACATTTCTTTCGAAAGATTACTTTCGAAACATGTCCACGGACGATCGAGAACCTGCCGCCCGGGTCCTGCGTGATCCGAGGGCGATGCGAGCCATGGCTCACCCCATCCGGCTCCAGCTGCTGGAGATCCTGGGGGAAGAAGGTCCGATGACCGCAACGGAGCTGGGCGAGCGGATCGGCGAGAGTCCCGCCAACACCTCGTTTCACCTGCGCACCTTGGCCAAGTACGGCTTCGTGGAGGAAGCCGGGGGCGGTAAGGGACGCAGCCGTCCGTGGCGTGAGGTCAAGGGAGCCCTGCTCGTACGTGAAGAGGAGCTGGAGGGGGAAGCCCGGCGCGCAGCACTCGCGATGACGAGCGCGAAACGCATGATGTTGCTCCGCCGGATCGAACGCTGGGCGACGGAACGGTTCGCCTACTCGAAGAGGTGGCAGGCGGTCGGCTTCGAGATGGAGTTTCGGACCCGGATGACCGCCGACGAGCTGAAGAAGGTAAGCCGCCAGATCTGGGAGATCCTCGCACCCTACCGGCGGTCCGATCGTGAGGTTCCCAAGGGAGCCAAGGCCGTGACGATTGCCGCGTGGGGATTCCCGACCGAGCCACCACAAGCGGACGCGACGTCCCAGAAGACGTCGCGATGAGGCGCCTGAGCCCGAGCATGAGTCGGACTCGTGGGACCGCTCTTGTGCGGGCGGTATCCCTCGTCGCCTCAGGGATGGACGCGGAGCCTTCAGCTTCGGCGACACCCCCAACGATCGGACGCGGTTCCACATTTAGCGGATAACAAAGGACCGGCAGTCGGCTGGCGACGTGCGGGCATTCGGGTTGGCGTCTTATCTGTTCGAGCGGTGGTCCGCGCTGTACGACGAGCGGATCGACGGGATCGCCGCGCTGGTGCGCCGGTTCATTCGTCGCGCTGCGTCGGGAAGGCTGGTCGGCTCCATCGTGCTCGGTGGAGTGACGGTGGCAGTCTTGCAGGTCGTACGCGCTGGCAAGCTCACACTCGGCACGGCAGCGACCGCCTGCGTCGCGGTGCTCCTGCTCGCCAACCGTTCCCAACAAGCCGCAACGAGCTTCACGCAAACCATCGAGCATGGTCTCCACCTGCAGGAGTTCGTCGAGCTTCGCAACCGGTCCGACCGGCTGCGGTCGGCCGAGCCAGTGCAGGTCGAGCCATTCACGACGTTGACGGTCGACGACGTCTCGTTCCGCCATCCGTCGGCATCGCGATCGGTGACGTCCGACGAGTGTCGGATCGGGCGGCCGTACGTGCAGCCGCCCGACAGGCCGGAGCGGACGAGTTCCTCACGCAGCTGCCACGCGGTCTCGACACCCTGCTCGGTACCGAGATCGAAGGGGGAGCCGACCTCTCGGTCGGGCAATGGCAACGGGTGGCGATCGCGCGCGTCCTGTTTCGCAACGCGTCGTTCATCGTCCTGGATGAGCCAACCGCTTCGCTCGATGCGGAGGCCGAGGCTGCGCTTTTCGACGTGCTCCAAGGACTACGAGCGGGCCGCACGATCGTGCTCATCTCCCATCGCTTCTCGACCGTGCGGACAGCTGACCGAATCCCCGTGCTGCATGACGGCAAGCTGGTCGAGCAAGGCAGCCACGACGAGCTCATGGCGCGAGACGGTCGATACAGACCGATGTACGAGCTCCAGTCTCGCGCGTACGCCTGACCTGGCTACCCGGTGATCTCGATCAGGCGACCGAGACGCTCGAGTTGCTCGTCGACCGGGATGGGCATCGACCAGAAGACCTCGGTCACGCCGAGCCGTTCGAGCCGGGGTATGGCTGCCGCCACCTGCTCGGGAGATCCGGTCACCGTTTCCTCCTTGCCTTGCGGGCTGTCGGTGACGGCCTCGTTCACCCGCAGGTAGATCGGGACGGCATCCCGGCCCACCTCCTTCAGCGCGCTACGGTACGTCGCGACGATGGCTTCGAGCGCTTCCCAGCCGAACCAGATCGGGTTCAGTGCCAAACCCATGCGCGCAGCCCGCTTGATCGCAGCAGGAGCGCTGGCCGCGACGATGATCGGTGGGCCACCCGGCTGCACGGGCTTGGGGTTCAGTCTCGACTCGGCGAATCGGTAGAAGCGGCCGTGAAAGCTCACCGGATCTGGTTCCCAGGCGGCGCGAAGTGCCTCGATGAACTCACCGAAACCCTCACCCTGCCGAGACTTGGGCACGCCAGCGGCCTCGAACTCCTCGTTCATCCAGCCTTGCCCGAGACCTGCGACGATCCTGCCGTCGCTCAGCTGATCCAAGGTCGCGAGCCTCCGTGCGAGATCGGCGGGATTGTGGAACAGCGCGACCATGACGCTGGTGCCCAGCCGCACGCGATTCGTCCGAGCCGCGACGTAACCCAGCACCTCGAGTGGCGAGTAGACGTTGTTGTAGACCGACGGCAGGGGGATCTTCTGCCCGCCCATCTCGACCTTGCTCGTGGGAGCGATCAGTCGCTCGAAGACCCAGACCGAGCTCAGTCCCACTCGTTCGGCGCCTTCGGCTGCTTGCGCGATTGCTGATGTGCTGGCGAGCTGGCCCGCAGTAGGTAGGCCAAGGCCAAACTTCACAATGCTCTCCTCACTGCTGTGGCAATGTTCCACGTACCCGAGGCCTCAGGTACCAGAACCAGAACCGCGGCGCATTTATGCCACGGCATCGTCGGTGCGAGCGTGCGTCACTGTCCCAGACCACGCTCGATCGCTTCGATCAGCCGGGGCCGCAGCTCGCTCGCCCGGATCACCGCATCCACCGAGCCGACCTTGACCGCACGCTCGATGCTGTGCACGCGGTCGAACTCTGCGGCGATCTCGCTGAGCTTCTCGGCGCGGACCGCGGCTCGCAGTTCCGTGAGCTCCGTCGCCAATGCGGCACGTTCGGCTCCCGTTGCATTTGCGACACGCGCGGCGAGGCTCGAGACCCGCGGATCGGCAGACGTGCGTGCGTCGACTTCACGAGCGAACACCACCGCGGCTGCCGGCGCGCCACCGATTACCGATGCGTACGAACCCTCAACCGCCAACACGGTGAGGCGCGGGTTCAACGCCTTGGAGAAGACGACGAAGGCGCCACCGTGGTAGCGAGATATCACACAGAACACGATCGGGCCGTCGAAGTTGACCACTGCACGGCCGATCTCGGCTCCGTACTCCAGCTGCAGGTTCCGCATCGAGTCGGGCGACCCGTCGAAGCCGGAGAGGTTCGCGAGTACGACAAGGGGACGGTTCCCGCTCGCTGCGTTGATCGCCCGCGCGACCTTCTTTGACGAGCGCGGGAAGAGTGTCCCGGACGTGTAGGTGTGCGGCCCGTCGGCCGGCGGGAACCCGCGTCGTGGGACAGGCTTGGACTCGATGCCGATGAGGCAGACGGGGTACCCGCCGAGCCGTGCATCCTGGACCACGGCGGTTTCCGCGTCGGCCATCCCCGCCCAGCGCTCCAGCACCGGGTGGTCCTGGTCGGTGACTGCGCGCATCACCGTGCGGATGTCGAACGGTTTCTTACGGTCCGGGTTCTTCTCCGGGGAGAAGATGTCGCCGACCGTAGAGAAATCGCTTCCTTCGGCATCGTGTGGATAGGTCGTGACGTCGCGGTCGATCGGGTCGGTCGTCTCGGCGCGCCGCGGCGCAGATTCGCCGGGAGCGATGTACGTGTAGTCGTAATGGGCCATCAACACGTCTCGAGCAGCCTTGAGATCGGGCGCCCAGTACTGCGCCTGACCGTTCGGGCCCATCACCCGGTCGTAACCGCCGATGCCGAAGTTGTCCTCCGCCGAGACGCCACCAGAGAAGTCCAAGGACTGCTTGCCGGTAAGGACCATCGCGCTGTCCGGCGTCATCACGAGGATTCCCTTGGTATGCATCAACATCGTCGCTTCGGCATTCCAGTACGGCTGCGCGCCGACGTTGATGCCTGCGACGACGACGTTGATCTCGCCGCCGTTCTGGGTGAACTCGACGATCCGCTTCAACGCCTTCGCGATCCAGTCCATGTTCTCGGTGCCGGAGTCCATCGAGATCTTGGCTCCCGCGGACAGGGCGTACCACTCGACCGGCACCTTCATGCGTTCTGCGAGATCCAGCGCAGCGATGACCCGTGCGCACTCCGGCTCGGCCAGCGCACCCAGCGCCTTGGTGGGGTCACCGCTCAGCACCACCCGGGTGACGCCCTCGGGATACCGCAACGTCGGTGTGCTCACCACACCAGCGATCAAGCCCGCCTTGTTGAGCCCACGCGGCCGGTCGACGGGCACCAACGTTCCGGTCTCGTCCAGGTCGTATTCGACCACCGATCCGCCCGGGCCGGCCACCATGTCGGTGAGCTCGTACGGATACAGCATGTTGCGACGACGTGCCCGCAAGACGTTCTGGGCGTAGTCGTCGAGCGGTTTGAGCGGCGTCGTCGGTGGCGCTTCGACCGACGTGACGACACCCGTCCCCGGTTGGTACGAAAAGCGCGCGACCACCGGTCGCACGGTGCCGTCTGGCGACCTCACCCGACCCTGGGCCAGCACTTCCTCGATGCCGGCGCCCGCGGTGAGCGGCGCGATGTTGCGTTGCAAAGCTGTCAGCTCGTCGACCTGGACGTCGACGACCGGCCAGATGGTCACCCAGACGTGGTTCATGTCCAGGCGCAAGCCGGCCGTGCCGCGCGCGTTCCGGGCTCGACGGATGCCCTCCAAGCAGTTCGCGATGGCACGCTCGACATGCGGCAGTGACGTCACCTGGCCGTCGTCGTCGCGGACGACCGAGAACTGCCGGACCTGTGCGAGGGCGACCAGCCGCTGGTCGGCGTCGTTCTCCCGCGCCACGCAGTGGTAGAGCAGGACGTCCTCGGGCGCCTCGAGCCTCGTGACCTTGAAGTTTCGAAGCCGCCAGAGGTTCAGCCTGCGTCCCACCATTGGGTGGACGCCACGGACGTTGTCGTCTTCTATCACGCCGTCTCCGGTAGGCCGATAGGTGAAGTACTCGACCGCCTGGCCGCCGCCGCGCGCGATGGCGAGCGTGATCCGACGTACGCGCTGGCTGAACGGCAAGGCAGCGACCAGGCCGCGCAGCGCGTCCGACGCCTCCTGCTCCTGCAGCGGAACATCCGGCCCGAAGAGATACAGGTCGACGACCGCCTCGTGTCCAGCAGGTCTGGACTCGACTTGCGCCGAGAGCGCACGCACGAGATCGCTTGCGAGATCGGCGAGCTCACTCACCTTGCCGACCGTGCTCACCAGGTGAGTCGGTCTTCCGTCCAGTGAGTAGTCGGCCGTCGCGAACGGTCGGCCGTCGACGGTGGACTCGCCCAGGTCGTGCAGCTCGTACTCGCGGTAGTGCCGTCGGATGAGCACCTCGAGCATCGGCTCCCGCTCGCTCCACGAACGTTCCAGCCGCTCCGCCAGGAACCGGACGATCTGCTCCGGGATGGCCGCGAGTGCCTCGATCCGTTGTTGGCGGTCTGGCGCGTCCGGGTGCTCCGCGAGCCACGCAACCTCGTTGCCGACGCCCGCGAGCACCTCGGCGCGCGCCTCGTCCACCAAGGGCTGGTCGAACCAGCGGAAACGCACGCTTCGCGCGAGGTCACCGACGACCGGGAAGCGGAGCTGGGTGGCGAGCACCAGCCGGTCCAACACGTCGTGGACCTGGCTGTCGAGCGGGGGAGCGGGTCGCGGCTCCTCGATCCACGCCTGCAGCACTGCGGTGACCAGGAGCACGTCCGGTGTGGATCGCTGCTGGGCGAGGAAGATTCTGAAGACGGCGTCCTCCAGCTCCGGGCTGCGCTCGAGGTCGGTCACGCCGTAGTGGCCGAGGACGCGGGCGAGGCGTACGCGGAACTCCTCCGGCAGGCCGCTGCGGTCGGGGTCGAGGCTTTGCAGGTACGTATGGAAGTGCTCGCGCGGGCTGTGCACGCGATTCTCGGTGTTGATCTCCTCGCCCATCGGGCGGTTGCGGCTCAGCTCGGCGAGGTCGGCGAAGACGCGCAGCAGCTCGATCTCCGCCGAGACGGGCGCCTTGCCCTCGGCCGCCAGCTCGGCACGGGCGGCCAGGTAGTCGGCCAGCATCTGGCCCTCGTCCTGAGGGTCGATGTCGAAGCCGAGCAGCATGCTGCGCAGGTCGGCGAGGCCCTGTGCGGCGCGCTCGTCGGCGGACTTCTCCGTGCTCTCGATCGGCAGGTCCAGGTCGACACCACGAGTCTCGGGGGCCTGTGCCACGACGGTGCCGTTGGCGGTCGGCTCCAGTCGGATCAGTGGTTCGCTGGTCTCCACCTGGGTTCCCGTGGAGACCAGGAGCTCGCGGACGAGGCCCTTGAAGGGCGCGTACACCACCGTCTCCATCTTCATGCTCTCCAGCACGAGCAGCGGAGCTCCGGCCTCGACCTCGGTTCCCGGCGCCACCGGCGTCGCGACGACCAGGGCCGGTGCCGGTGAGCGCAGCACCCCACCCTCGTCGCGGCTGATCCGGTGGGTGACACCGTCCACCTCGACGAGATGGAACGGGCCGTGCGTCGCGGTGATCAACCGGAAGCTCTGGCCGCCGACGACCAGGCGGCTGGAGTACGCGCCCAACCGCTCGAGCTCCCCGTTCACCACCCGGACCTCACCGCCGTTGGCGACCCGAACCCGGTATCGGTTGGGACCGATCTGCGCCACGGTGACGCGATACGCGATGCCGCGCAGCTTGAGGTCGATCGCGCGGCCCACCTCGTGCTGCACCTGTGGTCGGCCGCCGTGCGCGGTCTCCAGCAGCCGGACTCGCTCGACCTCCTTGGCTTCCTCGTACCCCTCGATCGCAGCCGCGACCAGGCCGACGCCGGAGTGACGGTGCGTGACCAGCCGGCCCTCGCTGCGTACCCGATCGATCCACCCCGTGTCGGCCCAGCCGGTTCCGCCGCCGTTGATCACCTCGGGCTGGTCGAGCAGCTCCAGGATGAAGCTCTTGTTGGTGACCCCACCCTCGATGATCACCGTGGTCGCGCTGACCGCTCGGCGCAGCCGGGCCAGGGCCTCCTCGCGAGTCCGGCCGTACGCGATGATCTTGGCGATCATGGAGTCGAACTCGGCCGGGATGGTGTCGCCCTCGCTGACCCCGGTGTCCACCCGGATACCGGGGCCCGCCGGGAGGTCGAGCAGGGCGATCCGGCCGGGTGCGGGGGCGAAGTCGCGGTCCGGATCCTCGGCGTTGAGCCGTGCCTCGATGGCGTGACCGCTCTCGGTCGGACGGTCACCCTCCAACCGACCTCCGGCGGCGATGTGCAGCTGCGCCTTCACCAGGTCGACGTCCGTGGTCATCTCGGTGACCGGGTGCTCCACCTGCAGGCGGGTGTTGACCTCGAGGAACGCGAGGGCTCCGTCCTCGGGGCGGTAGAGGAACTCGACCGTCCCGGCACCGCGGTAGCCGGCGGCAAGCGCCAGCCGCTCGGCTGCGCTCTTGAGCTTCTCGACCTGCGCCGCCGACAGCAGGGGAGAGGCGGACTCCTCGATGACCTTCTGGTTCCTGCGTTGTAACGAGCAGTCACGTACACCGAGCGCCCAGGCGGTGCCATGACCGTCGGCGATCACCTGGACCTCGACGTGACGGGCGTTGGTCAGACGCTTCTCGAGGTACACGACGCCGCTTCCGAACGCCCGCTCGGCCTCGTCGCGGGCGCGGTCGTACGTCTCCTTGAGGTCCTCCGCGGACATGATCATGCGGATGCCTCGGCCGCCACCCCCGGCTGCCGCCTTGAGCATGAGCGGGTAGCCGATCTCCTCTGCGGCCGCGAGTGCCGCGTCCAGCGACTCGACCGGACCTCGGCTCCACGGCGCGACCGGGACGCCGACCTCCTCAGCCAGGAGCTTCGAGGCGATCTTGTCGCCAAGCCGTCGCATCGCCTCGGGCGGTGGCCCGATGAACGTCACTCCCAACCGGGCACAGAGCTCGGCGAAAGCCGGATCCTCGGCGACGAAGCCCCAGCCGACCCAGGCAGCGTCCGCCTTCGTCTCACGGAGAGCACGTTCCAGCGTTGCAAGATCGACGTACGGCCGGGCTGCCGACGGTCCGAGCGGATAGGCGAGGTCAGCCTCGCGTACGAACGTCGCCATCCGCTCGATCTCGGTGTAGAGGGCCACCGTCTCGATCGGTTCTCCGCCCTCCGCGTTGATCTCGCGAACGGCGTTGATCAGTCGCATTGCGGCCTCGCCACGGTTCACGATCGCGATCCGCTTGAACATCGACCGGACCTCCCGAGCTCTGTTACGCGTCACGGCGCCGGGGTCGCCGGCGCCACCAAGGGACACGGTTTCAAACCCAAGGTGTTACCGGCGAGTCAACTACCCTCTGGCGCGCTCTGTTGACACGACCCCGAGGTTCGGGAGTGGCCACGTTCGGCAGGAACCGAGGAAGGCTCGTGCCGGCGACTACTCGTAGAGGACCGCCTGGATCTTCTCGTCGTCGATGTTGGACTTGTCGTACCAGTAGAAGCCGGTGTCGATCTTCTTGGGCAGCTTCTTGCCCTCCAGGGCCTGCACGGCGGCCTTGACGGTCTCGTAGCCGATCCGGATCGGATCCTGGGTGATGGCACCGGCCATCGTGCCGTCGCGGATCGCGTCGATCTGCGCCTTGCCGGAGTCGAAGCCGATCACCACGATCTCACCGGCCTTGCCCAGCTCCTTGACGGCGTTGATGACGCCGATCGCCGAGCCCTCGTTGGCGCCGTAGATCCCTGCGATGTCGGGGTTGCCTTCGATGATGGACTTGGCGATGTTCGTGGACTCGAGATGGTCGCCGCCACCGTACTGGATGGAGACGATCTCGACGTCCGGCGCGTTCTTCTCGATGTACTCGACGAAGCCGTCGCGGCGATCGACACCCGTCAGGCTGGTCTGGTCATGGACCACGAGTGCCACCTTGCCCTTGCCACCGATGAGGTCGACCATGTGCTCTGCGGCAAGGGCGGCCGCCGCCTTGTTGTCGGTGGCCGCAGTGGTGAGCGGCACGTCGCTTTCGACACCGGAGTCGAACGCGATGACCGGGATGCCACGACTCGCCGCCTCGTCCATGAGCGGGGCGGCGGCTTCGCTGTCGAGCGCTGCGAAACCGATCGCGTCCGGTTGCCGGTCCATGGCTGTCTGCAGCATGTCGATCTGCTGCGCCACTTGGCTTTCGTTGTCCGGTCCTTCGAACGTGATCCGGACGTTGTACTCCTTGGCCGCCTGCTCGGCACCCTGCTTGACAGCCTGCCAGAACTGGTGTTGGAACCCTTTGGACACCAAGGCGATGTAGGGCTTGTCGCCGTCGTCGGAACCGGCGGAGCCGCCCTCGTCCTGATTGCCGCCGCACGCGGAGACCGCAAGGGCCGCCGCGAGCAGTCCGGTGAGGATCGCCTTACGTCTTCTCATGTGGACCTCCGTGTCATGCGTCTTTGCCGCGGCGAAGCATGTCGATGTAGACGGCGGCCAGGATGACCACCCCGACGATGACGCTCTGCCATTCCTGGGACACCGACATGATGCGCAGGCCGTTCGTCACCGTGCCCACGATCAGGGCACCGATGAGAGTTCCGATCATCGTGCCCTTTCCGCCCTGCAAGGACGTGCCACCAATGACGACCGCGGCGATGGCCTGCAGCTCGTAGCCCACGCCGAGCGAAGGGTGGGCCGAGTTCAAACGGGCGGCCATCAGCACACCAGCGATGCCGGTGAAGACGCCGGACAGTGTGTAGATGATGATCTTCCACTTGCGGACGGGGATCCCCGAGACGGCGGTCGCCTCCTCGTTGCTGCCGATGGCGAACGCGTACCGGCCGAGGAGCGTCTTGTTCAAGATGATGGTGGCCGCGGCGGTGAGGGCGAAGAGGATCAGGACGGCGGCCCGAATCTCAAGGCCTGGGATCGGAAAACCTTGGGAGATGCTGCGAAAACCCTGGACGTTCGTGAAGTAGATCGGCGTGGCTCCGGAGATGACGAGAGCGAGCCCTTGGGCGATGAGCATCATGGCGAGGGTCGCGATGAACGGTGGTATCCGCAACAGGGCGATGTTGAGACCGTTGATGAGGCCCATGAGAGCCCCGCTGAGGATTCCCCCGACGACTCCGACGACGAGTGGCAGCCCGAAGTTGACGAGGAAGATTCCCGTGAGGACCGCCGTGAGCGTCATCCCCGTACCCAACGACAGGTCTATCCCGCCTGTGATGATGACGAACGTCGTCCCGAGGGCGAGGATGCCGATCACGGCCGTCGAGAGCAGGATGCCCGTGACGTTCGACCAACTGAGGAAGTTGTCGTTGGCCACCGAGAAGAACGCGAAGATCACCAGGAGGCTGGCGAACGCCAAGGCCTGCTGCAGTTGCGTACGTAACACGGTGCGTAGTGCCTGGAGCCGACGCGGTTCGGTCGTGGTTATCGGACCCGACACGTCCTCCACTTGGTCGACTCGACTCATACGACGATGCCTCCACGGGCCCGGCTACGAGTGGCGTAGTCCATCAAGGTCTCGTGATCTGCCTCGGCGTTGTCGAGGATCCCGGTGACTCGTCCTTCGCACATCACGACGATGCGGTCGGCGAGACGCAGGATCGTGGGCAGCTCCGAGTCGATCATGATGATCGACTTGCCTTGGTCGGCAAGCGAGCGTAGGACGTCGTAGATCTCTTCCTTGGCGCCGACGTCGATTCCACGTGTCGGCTCGTCGAAGATGAGGATGTCGCAGTTCTTCGCGAGCCATCTCGCAATGACGACCTTCTGCTGGTTGCCTCCGGAGAGGGCCTTCGTACGCTGGCGAATCGACGGCGTGCGTATCCGCAGTGACTCGACATACCGCTGCGAGGTTTGATGCGCAGCTTTGTCGCGAATAAGCCCGAACGGGTCGGCGTGCTCGCGAAGCGAGGAGATGAGGATGTTGAAGCTCACGTCGTGGTCGAGCATCAGACCGAATCGTTTCCGGTCTTCGGACAGGTAGCCGATGCCGAGGCGGGCTGCGGTCGCTGGGTTCGTGATTCGTACCTTCTTACCGCGCAGATAGATCTCTCCGCTGGTCGTCTTGTCGATGCCGCAAATGGCCCGTGCGACCTCGGTACGACCGGCTCCCATCAGACCGGCGATGCCCAGGATCTCACCCTGCCGCAGATCGAAGCTGACATCGGTGAGCAGGCGCTTGGTGCTGAGTCCCACGACCTCGAGCACGGTGGGTCGCTTCGCGCTCGCCGGCGCCGGCCGGGTGGATCCGCGGGTCTCTCGTCCGACCATGAGAGAGATGACGTGGCGCAGGTCGGCGTCCTTGGCCGAGAGCGTGTCGACGTAGGAGCCATCGCGCAAGACTGTGATCCGGTCGGCGATCGCCTTGAGCTCCTCCAGACGGTGGGAGATGTAGATGATGCCGGTGCCTCTTCGCTTGAGGTCACGGATCAGGTCGAAAAGGGACGCGGTCTCCTGTTCGCTGAGGGCTGCCGTGGGCTCGTCCATGACGAGGATTCGCGTGTCGAACGACAGCGCCTTGGCGATCTCGACCACCTGCTGTTGCGCTACCAGTAACTGGCCGACCTTCGTCTGCGGGTCGAGCTGGATGCCGAGCCGGTCGAACAACTCGGTCGTCCTGCGGTTGAGGTCGTCGTCATCGACGAAAAGCCCAAGCATCCGGCGCTTTTCCCGGCCGATGAAGATGTTCTGCGCGACCGTGAGGTCGGGTATCAACGACAGCTCTTGATGGATCAGGCTGATGCCAAGCCGCTGCGCATCGGTCGGGCTGTCGATGACAACCGGTTGCCCATCGAGGTAGATGGTGCCGGAATCGGCCTTGTAGATGCCACCCAGCACCTTCATCAACGTGGATTTTCCGGCGCCGTTCTCACCGACAAGTGCGTGGACCTCTCCTGCCTCGAGCTCCAAGTGGACGTCTGCGAGGGCCTGCACCCCTGGAAAGCTCTTGCTGATCCCTTCGAGCCTGAGCAGATGGTGTTTCACGGCACTCCAGATCGTGGAACCCGCGCCGAGCAGGGAAGCTGGATCAATGTACTTCGCCCGCAAAGGGGTGTCAACGCAGTCACTGTCCGCTGAATTGGTGCGGACTGTACCGATGCGATCACCACGAGTTCTTGGTCGCAGTGAAGGCAACTGAGTACCTACTCGCCCGTACTCGGGCGGCTTGAGCCCCGATGAAAAATCCGATGCGCCCTGCCCGGCGGCGGCTGTATGGTGCGGACGCAACCAAGGGAGACAGGAGGTCCGACGATGCGAGCGACGCGCTTGGTTCAGGTCTCCCTAGGGGTATCGCTTTCGTGACCTGACATACGCCAGAGGGCGCGTCTCGCGGCCCGCCGGCGGCACTGGCATTCCCCAAGCGGGTGACCTGAGCAGCACCTGACTATGCCCGTATCTCGTTCGTGCTGACCTCAGGGGACTCCCGTTGCTTCCGAACGTCGACCGTCATCTCGTTGCTGCCTACCTCCGACCCCAGCTGCTACGCCTCGTCGTGCTGGCGGCCACGCTGTTCGCGGGGATCGGTCTGCAGCTTGCCAACCCACAACTCATTCGGGTCTTCGTCGACCAAGCGCTCGCCGGGGCGTCGTACGACACCCTGCTTCCGATCGGTGCTGCATTTCTCGTCGTCGCCATGCTCACGCAGGTGTCGACGATCGCCGAGACGTACGTGGCAGAAGACGTCGGCTGGCGCACGACCAACGCGTTACGGGTCGACCTGACCGACCACGTCCTCACCCTCGACGACTCGTTCCATGCCGAACACGGCCCCGGAGAGCTCATCGAACGCATCGACGGTGACGTCGGCGCGATCGCGGAGTTCTTCGCCCGGTTCGTCGTCCACGTGATCGGCAGTGGCCTGTTTCTCGCCGGCGTTCTTGCGTTGCTCTGGATCGCCGACTGGCACGTCGGAGCACTGCTGACGCTGTTCGCGGTAGCGGTTTTGATCTTCATGACGCGTGGTGGCGGCTTCGTCGGACGGCGAGCCCGCGACGCCCGCCAAGCCGACGCCGAGCTGAGCGCGTTCGTCGAGGAACGCCTCGCAGGGCTTGTCGACATCAAGGCCAACGGGGCCGACAGCTACACCATGCGAGGCATGCACGAGAGGCTCCGGTCCCGGTTCCGTCACGGGCGCCGCTCGGCGCTCGCCGCCGGGATCTTCTCCAACACGGTGAATGTGTTGTTCGTCGCAGGAGCCGGTGCCTCGATTGCGGTGAGTGTCGTGCTCCACGACAGGGGTGCGCTGACGGTGGGCGCGGTCTTGATGGTGTTCCGCTACACCACGATGCTGCGTACGCCGCTCGAGCGGCTGTCACGACACATGAACAGCTTTCAGCAAGCGACAGGAGGCCTCGTGCGGATCGCCGAGCTGTTCGCGCGGCGGCCCCGAGTCGTCGACGGTCGCGGCACCCGGCTACCGAACGGCCCGCTGTCGGTGGAGTTCGATCGCGTGAGCTTTCGCTACGACGCCACGAGCTCCCAGGACGGAACGGAAGAGCCAACCGGGGACACGGTGCTGGACGAGGTCTCCTGGCGACTCGAACCGGGACAGGTGCTGGGTCTGCTCGGCCGGACCGGATCCGGCAAGACGACGATCTCGCGCCTGCTGTTTCGACTCCATGACGTCACGGCCGGGGCGATCCGGCTCGGCGGTGTCGATCTGCGCGACGCCAAGCTCGACGACGTTCGTCGGAGGGTGGCGTTGGTGACCCAGGACGTCCAGCTCTTCGACGGAACGCTCCGGGACAACGTCACGCTGTTCGATCCGACGGTCGACGACGACCGGCTTCGTGAGGTGTTCGCCTCCCTCAACCTCGCGAGCTGGCTCGAGGAACTACCCGACGGGCTCGACACCGTGCTGGGCCCTACCGGTCGTGGACTGTCGGCGGGTGAGGCCCAGCTCGTCGCACTTGCTCGAGTCTTCCTCACCGATCCAGGGCTCGTCGTGCTGGACGAGGCGTCGTCTCGGCTCGATCCCCACACCGAGGAGTTGCTCGAGCACGCCATCGACCGACTGCTCGAGAACCGCACCGGAATCGTGATCGCGCATCGACTCGCCACGGTCCAGCGCGTCGACCAGATCCTCGTGCTCGAGAGTGGCCGGGTGGTGGAGCAGGGTGATCGCGAGCAACTGGCGGCCGATCTGCACTCACGTTTCGCCCATCTGCTGCGAGCCGGGCTGGGGGAGGTGCTGGCATGAGACGTTCCGGCACGAAGCGGCAGGTGAAGGCCGCACGCTGCGTCGGAAAGCTCGTCCGCTACACATCTGGATACTTCTGGGCCTGCGTCGGCGCGACCACCGTCGAGTACTGCCTCGTCCCGCTGTGCCTCGGCTTGGCGACGCGTGCCTTCTTCGACTCGTTCACCGGCACGACCGAGGTGGGTGTCTGGACGGCCGTGGCGTTCATCGTCGCCATCCAGCTGTCGGAGGTGGCGGCGAACCTCGCCGTCGTCCGAACGTGGAGCGGCTTCTCCTACAAGGCGCAGACGTTGATGCAACGCAACATGTTCGCCGGGATTCTTCGCGGCTTCGGTCGGCACGGACTTACGGTGCCGCCCGGGGATGCACTCAGCCGGTTCCGCGAGGACCCGCCAGCGATCACACAAGGCTCGATGGACGGGGTGTGTGACCTCATCTCGCGAGGGACGTTCGCAGCGGTCGCTGCGGTCCTCATGTGGTGGATCGATCCGCTGCTCACCGTCACGGCTCTCGCGCCAATCGTCGTCGGCGCGCTGGTGAGCGATGCCTTGGGTAGCCGGTCCCGTGCATACGGCGCGGCTGCTCTCGACTCGACGACGCGGCTCAGCCGCTTTCTCGGCGAGGTCGTCAACGCCCAGCTCGCCGTCCGGGTGGCGGGAGCGAAGGCACGGGTCGTCGACCGGTTGGCTGAGATCGGTGACGTTCGCAGGAGGCTGTCGCTGCGAGACCGGGTCTTTGCCGAGACCGTCGACTCGATGAACTTCCACCTCGTGCACGTCGCCACGGGAGCCGTCCTGCTCCTGGGCGCGGCCAAGATCCGCGGTGGCGCATTCAGCGTCGGGGATTTCGCCCTCTTCATCGTCTTCCTCGACCAGCTCACCTATCTTCCGGCCGAGATCGGTCGCGTCATCACCGAGATGAAGCGCACCCAGGTTTCGGTACGGCGGATGAATGCCCTGATGCCCGGTGAGGCACCGGAGGCTGTCGTTGTCGCAGCCCCGCTCTACCTCAAGGACCGGCTCCCGGCGGTCGATCCCCCGCCAGGGCGGGTGCCGCTGGAACGCCTCGACGTCGTCGACCTCACCGCCACCCATCCGGGCAGCCAACGTGGCGTGAAGAACGTCTCGTTCACCGTGCAGCGCGGCACGATCACCGTCGTCACGGGCCGGGTCGGTGCCGGCAAGACGACGCTCCTGCACGCCCTCCTTGGGTTGATGATGCGCGACGGCGGTGAGATCCGATGGAACGGAGCGCTCGTCAACGACCCGGCAGGATTTTTCGTGCCACCGCAGTGTGCCTTCACGCCGCAGGTCCCACGCCTGTTCAGCGAGACGCTCCGCGAGAACCTCTTGCTCGGGTATCCGGCCGACGACGACGCGCTCCATCAGGCCATTCGGGCGGCCGTCCTGGAGCCCGACGTCGCAGCGTTCGACCACGGACTGGACACGTTCGTCGGCCCGCGGGGAGTCAAGCTCTCCGGAGGGCAGGTGCAGCGGGCAGCCGCTGCACGCATGCTCCTCCGGAGACCAGAGCTCCTCGTCTTCGACGACCTGAGCTCAGCGCTCGACGCCGCCACCGAGCAGGCGTTGTGGAGTGGACTGGCTGCGCGACGCGGTGACATCACCTGTCTTGCCGTGTCGCACAGCCCAGTCGCACTCCGATACGCCGACCAGATCCTCTACCTCGAGGACGGGCAGATCAGGTGAGGTCGAAGCGGTCGAGGTTCATGACCTTGTTCCACGCGGCAACAAAGTCATGGACGAACTTCTCCTTGGCGTCGTCACAGGCGTAGACCTCGGCGATCGCCCGAAGCTGTGCGTTCGAGCCGAACACGAGGTCGACGGCCGTGGCGGTCCACTTGATGTCGCCCGTCGCGCGATCCCGGCCCTCGTAGACGTTCTCGGCAGACTCCGAGGGCGTCCACTCCGTGGACATGTCGAGCAGGTTGACGAAGAAATCGTTCGTCAACGTCTCGGGCTGGTTGGTGAGAACGCCGTGCCGGGAGCGCCCGTAGTTGGCGTTCAAGGCCCGCAGACCGCCAACGAGGACGGTCATCTCGGGAGCGCTCAGGGTCAGCAGGTCGGCCTTCTCGACCAACAGCGCCTCGACGGGACGCTTCTCCCCGGAACGGACGTAGTTGCGGAACCCGTCGGCGGCCGGCTCGAGAACGGCGAACGACTCGACGTCCGTCTCCTCCTGTGTGGCGTCCGTACGCCCCGGCGTGAACGGAACCGTGATGTCGTGACCGCCCATCTTGGCCGCCTGCTCGACGGCAGCGCAGCCTCCCAGCACGATCAGGTCGGCCAGCGAGACCTTCTTGCCACCTGTCTGGGAGGCGTTGAAGTCCTGCTGGATCTGCTCGAGCGTGTTCAGGATCTTGGCGAGCTCGGCCGGGTTGTTGACCTCCCAGTCCTTCTGCGGAGCCAGCCGGATCCGCGCACCGTTGGCGCCACCGCGCTTGTCGGTACCGCGGAAGCTGGACGCTGATGCCCACGCGGTGGAGACGAGCTGGGAGATGGACAGACCCGAGGTGAGCAGCTTGTCCTTGAGGGCGGCGATGTCCGCGTCGTCGATCAGCTCGTGGTCGACCGGCGGGACCGGGTCCTGCCACACCTGAGGCTCCGGGACCCAGGGGCCGAGGTAACGCGAGACGGGGCCCATGTCGCGGTGCAACAGCTTGAACCACGCCTTGGCGAACGCCTCCGCGAACTCGTCGGGGTTCTCGTAGAACCGCCTGGAGATCGGACCGTAGATCGGGTCCAGCTTCAGCGCGAGGTCGGTGGTCAGCATGATCGGCGCGTGCCGCTTCGTCGGGTCATGCGCGTCCGGCACCGTCCCCTGAGCCTCTGGATTCTTCGGAACCCACTGCTTGGCACCGGCGGGACTCGTCGTGAGCTCCCAGTCGTACTTGAACAGGTTCTCGAAGTACCCCATGTCCCACTTGGTCGGCTCGTTGGTCCAGGCGCCTTCGAGCCCGCTCGTGTACGTGTAGGGGCCATTGCCGGTGCCGTAGGTGTTCTTCCACCCGAGGCCCTGGTGCTCCACCGGGCACCCTTCAGGCTCGGGCCCGACGTACTCCTGCCGGACCGCCCCGTGGCACTTGCCGAACGTGTGGCCACCAGCGATGAGGGCGACGGTCTCCTCGTCGTTCATCGCCATCCGGCGGAACGTCTCGCGGATGTCCCGAGCAGCGGCCAGCGGGTCGGGGTTGCCGGCGGGACCCTCCGGGTTGACGTAGATGAGGCCCATCTGCACGGCGCCGAACGGCTCGTCGAACTCGCCCGGGCCGGTGTAGCGGTCGTCCCCCAGCCAGGTCGCCTCCGAACCCCAGTCGAGCTCTTCGGGCTCCCAGATGTCCTCCCGGCCGAAGCCGAAGCCGAAGGTCTTGAACCCCATCGACTCCAAGGCGCAGTTGCCGGCGAAGATGAGCAGGTCGGCCCACGAGAGCTTGCGGCCGTACTTCTGCTTGATCGGCCAGAGGAGCCGGCGAGCCTTGTCCAGGTTCGCGTTGTCGGGCCAGCTGCTCAGCGGAGCGAAGCGCTGTGCTCCGGTGCTGCCACCGCCGCGGCCGTCGAAGATGCGGTACGTACCAGCGGCGTGCCAGGTCATCCGGATGAACAGCGGTCCGTAGTGTCCGTAGTCGGCCGGCCACCAGTCCTGCGAGTTCGTCATCAGCTCGAAGAGGTCGCGCTTGAGCTCCTCGACGTCGAGCTTTTTGAACTCCTCCCTGTAGTTGTAGTCCGGGCCCATCGGGTTGGCCCGCGGCGAGTGCCGGTGCAGGACCTTGAGGTCCAGCTGGTTCGGCCACCAGTCCTTGTTGGTCCTGGGGTTGCGCGGCTGGTCTGACACGTCAGTCCTTCTCCTCTTCACTGTCGTGGTTGGCTGGCTGGTTCCTTGGCGCGACATTTGGGGCACCGGCCCCAGTAGATGACTTCGGCTTCGTCGATCTCGTACCCCGCGTCGTCGACGGCAGTGAGGCACGGTTTCTCACCGACGGCGCAGTCGACGTCGGCGATCGCACCGCACATCCGGCAGACGACGTGGTGGTGGTTGTCTCCCACCCGCGCCTCGTAGCGGGCCACGGAGCCGAGCGGCTGGATCCGACGGAGCAGACCCGCATTGGTCAACGCCCGCAGCACGTCGTACACAGCCTGGTGAGAGACATCGGGGAGGGTCTTGCGTACGGCGTTGATGATCGAGTCCGTGTCGGCATGGGGGAGGTCGTGCACCGCGGACAGCACCGCGAGACGCGGACGTGTGACGCGCAGAGCAGCTCCGCGCAGCATGCGCTCGAAGTCCGCGGTCGTCGGCATGCCCAGCAGTCTGAACCATTTTCTTGAATGAATCAAGTATTGGAGAACTGCCATACTGCGGTGGGTGACGCGATCTCTCCGGGCGGCGACCCTTCTCCTCGGTGCCGTCGTTCTCATCGCCTCGCTGGTGGCGTGTGCGGGGAAGCCGGGCCTCACCGTGAGACCGGCGGGCGGATCGTCAGACCCTGCCACCGCGGCGCCGAGCCCCACTCGGCATTCGGGCACGCCCTCACCAACGTCCACCCCAGCGCCGCGGCTGCGGGGGTTCACGCTCGTCGCCACCGGTGACGTGCTGCTGCACGAGAGGTTGTGGGCACAGGCACGCAGGGACGCGACCGGGAATGCCGAGATGAACTTCGCGCCCCAACTGGCGGCGATCAGACCGGTCGTCGCCGGTGCCGACGTGGCCATCTGCCATCTGGAGACCCCGCTCGCACCGAAGGGTGGCCCCTACAGCGGCTATCCGACCTTCTCCGTGCCACCGGAGATCGTGCCGGCGCTGGCCAGGACCGGGTACGACGCGTGCACCACGGCGTCCAACCACACGTTCGATCAGGGCGTGGACGGAATCCGTCGGACCTTGCGGGCGCTGGATGCGGCCGGCCTGGCCCACGCGGGCTCGGCGCGTACGCCTGCCGAGGCGGCGAGACCGACGCTGATCGAGGTGAAGACACCGGGTGGCGTCGTCACCGTCGGCTTGTTGTCGTACACCTTCGGCTTCAACGGGATCCCATACCCCAACGGGGACACCTGGCGGGCCAACGAGATCGACGAGAAGCGGATCCTCGCCGATGCGGCGGCGATCCGGGCGGCCGGCGCCGAGTTCGTGGTGGTGGCGCTTCACTGGGGGACCGAGTACAGCAACGAGCCGAACGCGGAGCAGCGCGAGCTGGCACCGCGCTTGATCGCGTCGCCAGACATCGACCTGTTGCTGGGGCACCACGCCCACGTCGTGCAACCGATGCAGTACGTCGACGGCGAGTGGATCGTCTACGGTATGGGCAACCTGATGGCTGCCCACCGGACGCCGGGGGAGAGGCAGAGCGAAGGGCTGCTGGTCCGGTTCACCATCAGGGAGGACCCGACGAGAGACGCCTTCGTGACGACCCGGGCGGAATTCCTGCCCTTGCTGCAGACCGACGTCTTCCCCGTCGGTGTGATCGACGTGCCGCGGGCGTTGGCCGGTGGTCCAGCCGGTACGGCCACGAAGGCGCGGCTGCGCCTGGCACTCGAGCGCACCACGAGGGTCGTCCAGAGCATGGGCGCTGCCAACCACGGGTTGCGGATGGTGCGACGCTGACCACGCAGCCGAGGGAATCCGGAAGCGTGACGTCCGGATCCACACGTAGGATGCGTGGGCGTTGCCCGAACGCCAAGGAGCGTAGCCGGGCAGAAAGGGGTCGCGACGGGCATGGAGCTCACGTTCACGTTCAGCGGTCGGATATGGGAGTGGCGCGGCCCTGCGCCGTACTACTTCGTCACCGTGCCGGAGGAGGAGAGCGCCGACCTGCAGGCCGTGTCCTCGGCGGTCACCTACGGCTGGGGGATGATCCCGGCGCAGCTGACGATCGGCAAGACGGAGTGGCAGACGTCGGTGTGGCCGAAGGATGGCGGTTATGTCGTTCCGTTGAAGGACGCCGTGCGCAAGGCCGAAGGACTGGGGCTTGGTGACCTCGTGACGGTTCGCCTGACTGTTGCGGAGCGGCTGTGAGCTAGGGCGCCTCACGAGTGCGGGGGATGGGTCGAAGCTTTCCGCGTACGAAGGCGAAGAGCCCGGATGCCAGCGCCATGCCGACGAGCACGAGCACTCCGCCGATGATCTGGGTGCCGGAAAGCTTCTCGCCGAGAAGGGTCATCCCCAAGAGTGCGGCAGTGAGCGGGTTGAGCAGGAGAAGCGAAGCCGAGATCTCCGCGGGAACGCGACGCACGCTCACCATCACGAGGGTCTGCCCCGCGACCATCACGAATCCCAGCCACAGCAGGGCGACGAGTGCGTCCGGCCGCCAGTCGTTCGGCAGGAGAGCGCTGCGATCGACCGCTGCCAACAGGCCGAGCAAGAGCACGGCCGTCATCACCGCAGCTGCCAGGGCGGCGTGCTCGGGCCGGATCTCGTACGCCGGTGACCATCGACGCCCCATGACGAGGTAGAACGCGTAGCTCGCCGCCGCGCCGAGCCCGGCCGCCAGCCCCACGACACTCGTGCCCGCCACGGAGAGCTGCGCGAGGAGCGCTGTGCCGACGAGTGCGCTGAGAAGCCCGACGACCGCACGACCGCGAAGCGGTTCGTTCAAAAGCACCGGTGCGATGGTCGCCGAGAAGATGGAGTAGAGGGCGACGACGAAACCCGTGATCGTCGATCCTACTTCTGAGACGGCGACGTTCATGCCGAGAACGAAGAGCGGACCACTGAGCCCGCCGAGCGCCAGGAGGCGCCACCGTCGCGCCCAGCCGGCCACCGGCCTGACGTGGCCGGCTGGAGCACTTCGCGAGCGGATCCGCTGAGCCAGGATGACCGCGGTCAACAAGACGGCGCCAACACCACCACGCCACATCGCTGCGGACGTAGGCGTGAACGACCGCAACTGAAAGGCGGTCGCGACGAACGCGCTGCCGAACAGCATGGCGGCGGATGCGGCCGCCCACGCTCCGATCCTCGTCTGACTGACGCCCTGCCTGCGTTGGCGATCCGGCGTCAACGTCTCGTCGACGCGGTGCCGGGTGTGGCGAGAAGGCTGCGTCGGACTCATCTACAGCACCCGACCCGCAAGCACACCGGTGATCTGGCCATCTGCGACAGCGAGCTGGCCGTTGACGTAGACAGCCGAGATGCCGCGCGGTTCGCGGGCGGGAGTTTCGTAGCTCGAGTCGGTCGCAATCCTTTCCGGATCGAAGACGACCAGGTCTGCTGCGAAAGACGTGCGGACGAGTCCGCGGCGCGCAAGACCCAGCCGCTCGGCCGGTCGCCCCGTCATCTTGGCGATCGCCTCCTCGAGGGAGAGGACGCGGTGGTCGCGAACGTAGTGACCGAGGACGCGAGGAGTCCAGCCCCAGCAGTTCGGATGGTGGGCGACCTCGCCTGGACCACCGTCCCGGATACCTCGCCATCCGTCCGAGCCGATCGTGAAGAGGGGGTGCGTCATGCAGTCGCGCACGTGTTGCTCGCTGAACAGACGCCCGTTGACGGTGACGCGCCCCATACCCTCACCTTCGTCTTCGAACAGGCGCAGCAACACGTCGTAGGGGTCGGTACCGAGCCGCTCACCGAGCACGTCCAGGCTCCAGCCGATCCATTCCGGATGCGCCGTGGAGTACGCGAGCGTCACCCGGTCCCAGGCGCCGGTCGAGGCGAACCGCCAGTACCGATCGTTGTCGTCGTGAATGCGCTGCCGCAGTTCAGGATCCGCGAGTCGCTTCAAGGTGGCTCGCGGACCACCCTCGAGAGCCCACGGAGGAAGGAACGCGGTGGCGAACCCCGGCCCGGTGTCGAAGGGAATCATGTCGGCGGCGACGTCGAGGCCGGCTCGGCGCGCTCTGTCCACCTGGTCGAGCACACGCTCGGCCGCGCCTGGCGCATGGCCGGGTTTCGCCATGAGATGCGAGAGCTGCAGCGTGACGGTCGTGTCACGACAGGCACGAAGGATCTCGTCGACCGCCTGCTCGTAGTGTTCGTCACGGTTGCGCAGATGGCAGCCCAGGAAGGCGTTTCGCCGTCCGACGGCCGACGCGAGTGCGGCGAGCTCGTGCAGGTTCGTGCATCGGCTCGGCGGGTACTCCAGACCGAACGACAGACCATGCGCCCCCTGGTCGAGGGCCTCCTCGACGAGCCGGACCATCGCCTGGACTTCCTCCTGGTTTGCGGGTCGGTCGTCGAATCCCATCACGGCACTTCGGATCGCGCAGTGGCCGACCAGGAAGTAGCAGTTGGTGCCCGTTCCTTCGCGGACGCGTTCGAGGTAGTCGGCCACGCTCTGCCAGTCCACGCGGACATGTGGTTGCCAGGTGAGCGAACGCTGGATCAGGCCGTCGGCATTGCGCTCGCTCATCGGTGCGTACGACTGGCCGCAGTTGCCGACGACCTCTGTCGTGACGCCTTGCCGCAAGGCCGACCGGCCGAGGCGCTCCTCGAGCATGGTGAAGTCGGAATGCGTGTGGATGTCGATGATTCCGGGAGCGACGACCTGGCCGGACACGTCGACGACCTGGTTGGCTGACACACCAGCATCCGTTCCGACGTACGCGATGGTGTCGCCGCGGATCCCGACATCCGCTCGGTACGCCGGTTGGCCGGAGCCGTCGACGACGGTGCCTCCGCGCAGCAGGACGTCGAGGTGCGCGGTCACGACGGATCTCCTCCGGCCGGTTGCGGCATCTCGAAGCGTGCCATCTCGCACAGCACCGCTGTGAGCTTCTCGACGATCATGTCGGCTGTGCGTTCCCCACGCTCTGGCGTGGACTTGCGTGGGTCGCCCATCACGCCGGTCGTCGAGATGTCCTGGGACAGCCAGGCGAACGTGACCGGGCCGCGAAGACTGAGATGCTCGACGCCTTCAGGCATCTTGGGCAGCTGCCCGAGCGACTCGATGCGATCGGTACGCACGAGCTCGGGCGCGAGGTGGAGCAGGAGCGAGGTCTCCCACTCGCCCGCATGCGTTCCCCAGGCCGCTTCCTCCTCGTCGTACTCCTCGTCGGGCAGACCCATGAGGAAGACGGTGAGCGGGAACACCATGAGCCCCGTCGCTTCCCGGACGTCTCGTGCGACGTGGCTCAGGACGCCGGGATTCCCGCCGTGGCTGTTGAGGAGGACGAGACGGCGGAACCCGCTCCGTGCGACACCGTCGGCTATCTCGTGGATGACGGCAGAGAGCGTCGTCGCCGACAGCGTGAAGGTGCCGGGGAATGCGCGATGCTCGTTGCTCTTGCCGTAGACGAGGGGTGGCAGGACCCACAGATGTGCGTCCTGTGGTGCTCGCTCGAGGGCTCGGGCGAGCAGCACCTGCCCGATCAGCGTGTCGCTTGCCACCGGAAGGTGAGGGCCGTGCTGCTCGATGGAGGCGACGGGAAGGATCACCGCCGCATGGGTCTTGGGCAGCTGCGCGATGTCGGACGAGGTGAGGTACGGCAGGTACCGTTCAGCAGGAATCGGACCGTGGAGGTTCATGCCTTCTCCCATCGCGCACGTCACTCCATCGGCCAGAGACTGCGCACCTCGAGCCCGGTGCGCTCGTACAAGCTCCTGGAGTCCCTCGCGGCGTCCCGCAGCACCTGCTCCTCGTCGATGTGCAGCAGCTCGCGCCCTTCCATGACGATCTTCCCGTCGATGACGACGGTGTCCACGTCCGCGCCAGAAGCCGAGTAGACGAGGTTGGACACGGGGTACTCGGCGGGTGTCCAGTGCGGCCCGTCGGTGCGGATCACGAGGAAGTCCGCTCGCTTGCCTACCTCGATGGAACCGATCAGGTGGTCCATGGAGAGCGCACGCGCGCCGCCGATGGTTGCCATCTCGAGCACGGCCTCGGCCGGCACGACGGTGGGGTCGTGGTGGCGGAGCTTCTGCAAATAGGCGACCCACTTGAAGTCACGGAAGAGGTCGGCGCCATTGTTGGCGGCGTTGGCGTCGGTCCCGAGCGCGACGTTGACGCCTGCGTCGAGCAGCTCACGGACAGGCGTGACACCGCTTCCCATCTTCGCCGGCCCTGTGGGGCAGGTCACGACGCTGGTGCCAGTGCCGGCCAGGTAGGGAATCTCCTCTGGCGGAAGCCCACTGCAGTGCGCCAGGACGACGTCGGGCCCCAACAAGCCGACCCGTTGGAGATACTCACCGGGCGTGGCCTGGAAGTTCCGTCGCAGGTACGCCACCTCTCGGTCGGTCATCGCGTAGTGGTGGGCGATGCCCAGGCCGTTCCCGCGTGCGGTCTGGACGACCTCCCGGAGCAGAGGTTCCGGACATCCTCCGGTCGACCGTGGACCCAGCCAGATCTTGATCTGCTCGGAGTCCTTCCAGTGTTCGGCGACGCTGACCGCGTCCTGCATCGCGACGTCCGGCGGCTCGCGCAGCCCTTCATTGAGCGGCGCCTCGTCGAGATAGCCGCCACCGTCACCAACCGCGCGGGGCAGGACGGCTCGGATCCCGGTCTCGGCGATGGCTTCGGCAAGCTCTCCCAGAGCATGCCGGCCGAGCACGAGGGTCTCGAGGAACGTCGTCGTCCCCGCTTTGAGCATCTCGACGATCGCGAGTCGAGCCGCCACCTTGGCGTCGTCTGGCGTGAAGACACCTTCGAGCACGAAGATTCGCGACGACATCCACTGGTGCAGCGGGAGCTCGTCTGCCGCTCCGCGGAGCAGTGCCTGAGGCAGATGGACGTGGCCGTCGACAAGCCCCGGCATCACGAGCCAGCCCTTGAGGTCCTTGACCGGCTCGTCGGGATACTGAGCCCGCACGGTCGAGCGGTCGCCAACGGCCGCAATTGTGGAGCCGACAACCGCGATCGCGCCGTTTCGCAGAATACGCCGGCGCGGATCCATTGTGACGACCACACAATTATCAAAGAGCACGATGTTTATCTTATTTTCGATAATCCGATGACGCAATGCTTCACCGGTTGCGTGGTGGCCTGTACGGGTGTCCATTCATTGGACACGTTGCTGCAGACCGTGATGAGGTCGGAACGTTGTGAAGTGTTGCGAACTCGAGTGGAAACTAGCGCCGTCTGGGTCGCTGTTTTTGCTTCTCGGCGACGTACCGCTCGAGCGGTGCCAGGTGGTTGTTGACCGCCTTCTCGATGATGTCCATGTCCCTGGTGAGCAAGGCGTCGAGCGTCTCTCGGTGCAGAGCGACAACTGTGTCGCGATCTTCGAGTCGTGCGAAGTAGTCGCTGAAACAGATGACGAGCTGCTCGAGGATCTGGTGTTGGTAGCCGGCAAGCGCCTCGCTTCGAGCTGCCCTTCCGATGAGGTAGTGGAAGCGATGGTCGTAGTGCGCCCAGATGTGTTTCGGCACCCTTTTCCGCGACCCGATTCGCTTCATCTGCTCGAGAGCGTCCTCGAGCAGCTCGAAGTCCTGTGGTGTCGCCCGCTGGCCGGCCAGCCGGGCCAACTCGAGCTCGATGGGGCGACGAGCTTCGAGGAGCTCGACCGGAGTGAGGTTCCAGCGATTCACGGTCAAGCCAAGGATTTCGATCGGGATGATGTCGCTCACGACGATCACCCCGCCGGTGGAGCCACGGCGGGTCTCGATCACCTTCGCCTTGGACAAGACCTTCAGTGCCTCGCCGACGGTGGGCTTGCTCACGCCCATGCTCTGGGCGAGCTCGTCCAGGTGCGGAAGGCTGTCGCCAGGTGCGAAGTAGCCTGCGCGGATCGCGTGTGTGATCTGGTCGATGACCTCCTCGTGTGCTCGCGAGTTCATGACAGGGTGGAATCGGGCGCGTGGCCCTTCGGGACGCATCAGACCTCCCGCGGCCCTCCGGTTCGCTGGTCCGCGCCGAAGGGCGTGAATCGCCTACCTTGCTTCAGGTGCCGGGTCCCTGCCCGGTGCGACACCTCGACCGCCCGCGCCTGCGCTTCGCGTAGCAGCGAGTCCTCGTCCACCTTGGTGGACGAACCGTTCTCGATCACAATCTCGCCGCCCACGAGCACGGTGTCAACGTTGGCCTGGCTGGCGCCGTACACGAGGCTCGAGATGTGGTCGTGCACCGGCACCGCCTTTACGTGCCACGGATTGTGCAGGAACAGGTCGGCGCATCGTCCAACCTCCAGTGCGCCGAGATGCGTACCGAGGCCGAGCGCCTTGGCACCCCCGACGGTCGCGATGCGCAGGATGTCACGCGCGTTGAGAACTCGTGGGTCGCGCTCCCGGGCCTTCGCCAGCACGAGACCGAAGCGTAGCGCCTCGAGCATGTCCTGAGTGTTGCCGCACGCGCCGCCATCGGTCGCCAAGCTCACGTTGATGCCGCGTTCGAGCATGCCGACCACTGGAGCGATACCGTTGCCCAGGTAGCAGTTGCTCACCGGATTGTACGAGACGTGCATGCCGGTCCGCGCCATGACCTCCATCTCGGCTTCGCCCACCTGGACGCAGTGAGCGGCCACGACACGTGGGCTCAAGAATCCGATCTCCTCGCATGCGGCGAACGCGTTCTTTCCCCAACGCTCGATCGCGAGGTCACGTTCCTCGACGTACTCTCCCATGTGGATGGTGATCTGGCTGCCCTCTGCCTCGGCGTACTCGGCGATGGCGACGAGACCCTGGGTCGTCACTGTCCGCACCGTCCCGGGAGCAGGAAGCACACTCGGGACCGGCAACCCGCTCGGGAACTCCGAGGCCAGCTGCCGCATCTGGGCGAAGACTTCGCCGAGCGGCAGATACCACGGGTCGCGATTGCCGCTGTCCGGGTTGAGGTCACGGATCGCGCGACCGAGGAATCCGCGCAGACCGGAGTCCCGGAATGCACGCAGGACCGCCCGGTGGTGCTCCGGGTCGGGAAGCCCGAACATGAAGTCGAGCAGAGTCGTGCACCCGCTCTTCAGCGCTTCGACGCAGCCCAGCAAGGCCGCCGTGTAAACCTCGTCCGGCGTCATCTCCTCGCTCGTGCTGAGGATCACCGACTCGACCCACGGCAGCAGGTACATCTCGTCGCCCAGTCCCTTGACGAGGTTCTGGAACAGGTGGTTGTGCGTGTTGATCAAGCCAGGTACAGCCACCTTGCCGCCGGCGTCGAGCGTTCGGCGAGTCGAGAGGCTCGATGCGTCGCTGGTCGGACCGATCCAGGCGATCCGACCGTCGCGAATGCCGAGGGCACAGTCCTCCACCACGGAGTACTGGTCGCCATCGAGATCGTGGAACTCGCCCGTGCCGCCCAGGATGGCAGTGGTGTTCGTGATGAGGAGGTCCATCGCCTCGGTCGGGCTGGCCTGGTTGGGCGACTCGGTGGACTGGGGACGGGACAAAGGCATGGTCACCTCACCTCATCTCGCCGGCATCGTCCAGCGGGTGCCACGGCACGACCCGCTTCTCCACGAGGGTGACGAGCCAAAAGAGCAACAAGCTGCCAAGCGTGGCGAGCAGGATGCCCGCCCACACGTTGTCCGAGCGAAAGCGCACACTCTCGTTGATCACGTATTGGCCGAGCCCTTGGGTCGCGGTCAGCCATTCGGCGATCATCGCGCCAGGAATGACGACGCTCACTCCGACTCGGAGCCCGACGAAGACGAACGGTAGTGATGCTGGCAGGCGCAGCTTCCACAGCACCTGACGTCTCGATGCGGCGAGGACGTGCATGAGCTCCAGACCCTCGTCGCTCACCGAACGCAGGCCTCGAATCATGTTGACCATGATCGGGAAGAACGAGATGATCCCGGCCACCAGCAAGGCCGTGAAGGTGTTGCGGCCGACGATGAGTGCGATGATCGGTGTCACGGCGACGATGGGAATCGCCTGCAGCGCCATGACCCACGGCACGAGGCTCAGCTCGAACGTACGCGAACGCAGTACGGTGACCGACAGCAGGACCGCCACCAGGATTGCCAGACAGAAGCCGCCGAGCGCCTCCAGCAGCGTGGTCAGGAAGGCGGTGCCCAGCGTCGGGATCTCGTCGTACGCCGCTCGCGCGATCACCGACGGCGCAGGCAGGATGAACTCTCCCACGTCGAAGATCCGCACCGCAGCCTCCCAGACGACGATCGCCGAAACGGTGACCAGGAAGCTGATCCCCCTCGCGACCAGCTTCCTGGTCGACCGGGTCGATGTGTCACGGCGGCTGAGGGATGCGTTCGTGTCCACGGCTACGACTCCAGTCGGGGAGACCTGACCGACTCGTGCCAGGGAATGAGGAACTTCTCCGTGAGGCCGAAGAGTCCGTAGCCGCCCAGAGCAAGCAGCGTCGTCAAGATCATCGCCGTCCACAGAAGGTCGACCTGGTATTGGAACAAGGAGTAGAGGAGCACGACGCCGAGTCCTTGGTTGGCGCCGACCCACTCGCCGACCACTGCTCCGAAGACCGAGGCCGGAGCCCCGACCTTGAAGCCGTTGAGGATGTACGGAAGCGCAGACGGCACGCGAAGGTGCCACAACGTCTGCCATCGGCTGGCCGAGATGACACGGAAGAACTCCGCACGGTTGCGGTCGACCGAACGCAGTCCTCGGATGGTGTTGACGAGCACACCGAAGAACACCGCGAGAGCGCTGAGCGCGATCCGCGGCCTGGTGCCTGCCCCCAGCCAGAGCACCACGATGGGTGCCACGACGATGAGTGGCACCGCGTAGAGGGCGAGCCCCAGGCGGAGAATGAACCGCTCGACCGACGGATGGCTGAGCGAAACAAGTGCGAGGACCATCGCAACCGCGCAGCCGGAGAGGAAGCCGAGGAGGGCAACCGACCCGGTGCTCGCCACTGCGGTCCCCAGAGAGTCCGACCGGTCGATCAGGACTTGCGCGATCTGCGAGGGGGCCGGAAGGAAATCCAGCAGGGGCGCGCCAACGAACTGCCAGCCGAGAAGTGCGCCGACGGTGATCACGCCGGCGCGTACCAGCGCTGCGCGCTCGTTACTCATGGGCGACCTCGTAGCTGCCCGCGGTGAGCTGCAGGGCGTCGCTGATCCGTGTCTCGAGCTCGAAGAACCGTGGCTCGCGATACATCTCGACGTGGCGGGGTCGGGGGAGGTCGATCCGGATGTCGTCGGTGATCGTGCCTGGACGTGGCGACATCACAAGCACCCGATCAGACAGGAAGACGGCTTCGGACAGGCTGTGCGTGATCAGCAGAGCCGACGTCTGCGACTGCGTCCAGATCCGCAGGAGCTCGAGGTTCATCCGCTTTCGCGTGATCTCGTCGAGCGCACCGAACGGTTCGTCCAGCAGGAACAGAGTGGGCTCCAGCACAAGTGCGCGTGCGATGGCCACGCGCTGTCTCATGCCTCCGGACAGTTGGTGCGGGCTGGCGTGGAGGAAGTCGCCGAGTCCGACCAGGTGCAACAGATCCTCGGCGCGGCGACGCGTCGTGTGGTCCAGCCGGCCCGAGATCTCCAGAGGGAGCAGGACGTTGCCGAGCACGTCTCGCCAGGGGAGAAGGGCAGGGTCCTGGAACACCATCCCGAGCAGCCGGTTGAGGCGAGCCTCGCGAGGCGAGCGTCCGTTGACGAGGAGCTGGCCGCTCGTGGGTTGGTAGATGTCGGCGATGAGCTTCAGCATCGTGGACTTTCCGCACCCGGACGGCCCGATGAGGGAGACGAACTCGCCTGGTTCGAGCGTGAAGCTCACGTCCTGCACCGCGGTGAGTGGCTGCTTGCCAACGTTGAACGTCTTGGTCACCTGGTCTGCACGGATCACGTGCATGGCGGCATCCTCGAATCAGCGGTTCTGGTCGTGGCGGCTCACTCAGCTTCCAACAGCGAGGAGGCACCGCCCATGGCTTCCGCCTGGATCTCTGGGGTGAAGATCTCCTTGGCGGGAATTCGCCGTGGAATCGACTTGGCTTCCACCAAGAAGTCGATCATGGCTTGCCACCGCTGCTCCGTCATGTAGAAAAGGCCGTGCTCGTCGGTCTCAGGGCTTGTGACGTCGTCGACCTGGAACTTGCTCTCGAGCTTCTGCTGCTCGAGGTCGAGCTCGTCGGTGCCGTACTTCTCGACGGTGAGCTCGGCCGCCTCCTCCGGGTGAGCGACCACCCATTCCCAGCCCTTGATGGTGGCCCGCATGAACCGGACGAGCAGGTCGCGCTCGTTCTGCAGGGTCTCTTCCAGCACGAAGATCGGGGCGTCGTACGGATCGAACCCGAACTGGTCGTAGGTGATGTAGTTCATGTCGATGCCCTGCAGCTCCAGGGAGACGCCTTGGTCGGTCCGGAAGCCCTGGAAGAAGTCGACGTCGCCCTGGACGAGGGGAGAGGGGTCGAAGCCGGTCGGCACGAACTCCCAGTCCTTGGCGGGCAGGCCGGCCTTGGTCAGCAGGGCCTCGATGAGCGGCACCCCTTCGTTGGTCGTCCCGATCCGCTTGCCCACGAGGTCCTCTGGCTTCGTCCAGTTGTTCTCACCCAGCGACATGAAGACGGCCGGAGTCTTCTGGTAGAGGCATCCGATGATGACGAAGGGAATGTCCTGCTCGATCTTTCCCCGGATGATGCGGTCGGTGATGCCCTCGCCGATCGGCACTCCACCGCCAGCCACCACCTGCTGGACGTCGAGGTTCGGGCCGCCCGGGATCACGTTGAGGTCGATGCCTTCTTCGGCGAAGTATCCGTTCTCTATCCCGGCCCACCATCCGCCGAAGGCGACGGTCTTCAGCCAACGGATCTGGAAGTCGAGTTTTTGCGTTTCTCTCTCACTGCCTGAGCCACCACCAGAGTCCCGGGCACAGGCGGCGGGACCGAATGCCGTCACGGCGAGCAACGCGCCAGTGGCGTTACGAATGAACGTCCGACGGTTGACGCCGTCGTTCACGATGGTGAGCCGGTCGAGGCCCTTCGCTTCGCTCATCGTGGTTCCTCCGCGGAGCTCGCGGGCACTGCCTTGCGACCGTGGCCGCGCCCGAGGTCCTGCAGCGTATGGAGCCGGGATGGCGTAATTGAAGCACGAGATGAGCAAAAGTCAAGCTGATTGAACTTTAACGATTCCGCGACGATTTCACCCCGCGTGACCGGCCGGCCCAGGTGCCGCGACGAGGCGGTCGTTGGTAGCGGTCCGCTATTCGTCCATGACGACCTGCGTCGAGTCGGGCAGTGGCGGCGACGTCACGTCATCTTCGGTGATGCCGCCGTCACCATCTGCGGATCGTTCGCCTAACCCCTGCTTGTGTTTCAGGGCTGTTTCCAGCTGTACCTGGCTTGACACGGCGTGGCTGCAAAATCTTAAATATCAATTACTTTGATGAAAGGTGGTCGGTCGCGTTGCGGATCGACGGACAGACCGCGGTCCAGCGGATCGCCCGGCACCACGTGCACCACTTCGCCGCCAACTTCGAGCTGCTCGAGCGGTACTTTCCCGGGGTCTATCCACGCGTCTTCGTTTCCGGCCAAGGTGTGTACCTCGTCGACTCCGCCGGTCATCGAGTGCTGGACGCCGGGAACCACCTGGGTGCGAGCGTCGTCGGGCATTCACGTCCCGAGGTCGTGGAGGCGATTTCGAGCCAGGCCGCGACGCTCGAGTTCAGCTCGCTCGAGGCCGGCGCATCCCATGAGCGGGTCAGCGGGCTCGCGGCGCGGCTTGCGCACGTCGTTCCGGTGGACGACCCGCTGTTCTTCTTCACGTGCTCGGGCAGCGAGGCGAACGAAGTGGCGATCAAGCTGGCCCGAGAGTTCCACCGGCGTCGCGGGCACACGGGTCGGTTCAAGGTACTGAGCCGCTACGGCTCCTATCACGGCTCGTCGTACGCCGCGATGTCGGCGACCGCGATTTCCGGCTTCCGCGAGCCGTTCCAGCCGCTGGTTCCCGGATTCGTCGCGTTGCCCCAGCCGTTCCCAGGGGAGTGCGGCTTCTGCTCCATGGGAGACGTGTGCACGCGCGCATGCATCGACGCGACCGTCGCGACGATCGAGCGTGAGTCGCCGCAGACCATCGCGGCGATCGTGGCCGAGCCCATCCCCATTCCGGGTGGAGTGAAGATTCCGCCGTACGACTACTGGACGACCTTGCGCCAGGTGTGCGACGAGTACGGAATCCTGTTGATCGCCGACGAGGTGGTCTGCGGTTTCGGGCGTACCGGCGTGATGTTCGGCGTCGAGCACTGGGGCGTCCGGCCGGACCTCGTGACCATGGCGAAGAGTCTCACCGGCGGCTACATCCCGATGGGTGCGACTGCCGTGGCTGGCTCGGTCGCCGAGGCGTTTCGCGACGAGCCGCTCGTCCATGTCAACACCTACGCCGGACACGAGCTCGGCTGCGCTGCGGCCTGCGCCGTCCTGGACATCATCGAGAACGAAGACCTGGTCGGCAAAGCGGCGGGGTTCGAGAACCTCCTACGAGACGGTCTCGGTCAGGCAGCCGCCCGGGTGCCGTGGACCTCCCGGGTCCAGGCGCGCGGACTGCTCGGCAGCATCGAGCTCGTCGTACCCCCGGGATTGGACGCCGAGGAGGTGCGGGCGCGCATCTGGCATTCCTGCTATGAGGCCGGCGTGGTCGTCCGCGCCACGCGAGCCGCGCAGATCGTCACGCTGCTGTTCTACCCACCGTTGACGATCACGCAGACCGAGCTGTCCGCGGGACTTGACGGGGTCGCGAGGGCGATGGATGAGGTCGCTGCGAGTGTGTGAAAGGAGGCCGTCCATGATGCCATCTTCCGTGCCGTCCGCGCCTCGATCCGGGCCTTCGTCCGGGCACGCTCGCACGAATCCGCCCTCGGTACCGGACAAGCTCTACATCGACGGCGAGTGGCAGGCACCCGTCGCCGAGGCGACGTTCGGGTCGGTGGACCCCTATACGGGGAAGGAGTGGGTGCGGCTTCCGAAGGGGAGTGAAGCGGACGTGCAGCGTGCGGTCGCCGCAGCCGACCGTGCGATGCACGGGTCGTGGAGACGGACGTCGGGCAGGGACCGACGGAAGCTGCTGCTGCGCATCGCCGAGGAGCTGGAGCGACGAGCTGGCGAGCTGGCCGTCATCGAGACCCTCGACAACGGCAAGCTGCTCCGCGAAACTGCAGGTCAGATGGCCGGTCTGCCCGACTGGTACGAGTACTACGCAGGGCTTGCGGACAAGATCCGCGGTTCCACCGTGCCGCTGTCGAAGCCCGGCTACTTCGGCTTCACCACCCGCGAACCGGTCGGTGTCTGTGCGGCGATCACGGCCTGGAACTCCCCGTTGCTGCTCATGACCTGGAAGCTCGCGCCGGCGCTCGCGGCGGGATGCACGGTCGTCGTCAAACCATCCGAGTACGCGAGCGCGTCGACGCTGGCGTTCGCCCGGGTGCTGGAGGAGGCGGGAGTCCCTCCGGGCGTGGTCAACATCGTCACAGGCGGCCCCGGGGTCGGCGCGGCGCTGGTCAGCCACCCAGCGGTGCGCAAGGTCGCGTTCACCGGCTCGCTCGAGGTCGGGGCGGACGTCGGGCGGGCCGCCGCGGAGAGCATCAAGCGTGTCACGCTCGAGCTCGGCGGGAAGTCGCCCAACATCATCTTCGACGATGCCCGGATCGACAGCGCGTTGAGCGGTGCCGTGGCCGGCATCTTCGCTGCGACTGGGCAGACCTGTGCCGCCGGGTCTCGCCTGCTTGTCCAGAAGGGCTTGTACGACTCCGTCACCGAGGCGATCGCCTCGCGGGCGAGCCGGCTTCGACTCGGAGATCCGCTTGACAGCTCGACGGAGATGGGTCCGCTCGCCTACGAAGCGCATCGGGACCGGGTGGAGCTCGACATCGCGACCGCGGTCTCGCAAGGTGCAGCGGTCGTAAGCGGTGGGCAGCGGCCCGGCGGACCGCTGGACCAGGGATTCTTCCTCGAGCCGACCGTGCTCGGCAACGTGCGCAGCGACATGCGAATTGCCCAGGAGGAAGTCTTCGGCCCCGTCCTTGCCGTGCTGCCCTTCGAGACCGAAGAGGAGGCGATCCAGATCGCCAACCAGTCCAAGTACGGCCTCGCTGCGGGGGTCTGGACCCAGAACGTCGGGCGGGCTCACCGAGTGGCGAAGGCCTTGCGGGCCGGGACGGTGTGGATCAACGACTACCGCACGGTGGGCTACGAGATGCCGTACGGAGGGATGGCCCAAAGCGGCATCGGACGAGAGAACGGTATCGAGGGCCTTGATGCGTACCTTGAAGACAAGGCCGTCTGGCTCAACGTCGCCGATCAGAGCCGTGACCCCTTCACACTGGGGTGACAGGGTGTGCCGGGCATCGCCCGCTGACCGACGCTCGTGAGGAGTAGAGAGTTCATGAGAATCCGAGAGATCCGAGAGAAGACGATCTCGCTGGGCTCCAACATCCGCAACGCGTACGTCGACTTCTCGACGATGACCGCATCGCTCGTCGCGATCGAGACCGATGTGATCCGGAACGGGCGTCCGGTCACGGGGTACGGATTCTCCTCGCCCGGCCGTTACGCGCAAGGCGAGATCATCCGCGACCGAGCGATCCGCCGCATCATGGAGGCGGACATCACGGAGCTGCTCGATCCGGACACCGGAATGCTGGATCCGGTTCGGGCCAATGCCGTGATGCGCAGGGGAGAGAAGCCTGGCGGTCACGGCGACCGCAGCGTCGCGATCGGTGCCGTCGACGTCGCGATGTGGGATCTTGCCGCGAAGCTGCGTGAGCTGCCACTCGCCCAGTTATACGCCGAGCGCTTCGGCACCGGGAAACCACGGGAGTCGGTCTGGGTCTACGCCGCGGGCGGGTACTACTCCGACGGCGGATCACCCGAGTCGCTCGCCAGCGAGCTCAAGTCGTACGTCGACCAGGGATTCGTCCACGTGAAGATGAAGATCGGCGGTCTGCCGCTGGAAGCCGATGCCGAGCGGGTGCAGGCAGGCCTCACCGCCGTCGACGGCGACGGTTCTCGCCTTGCGGTGGACGCGAACGGTCGGTTCGACTTCGACACCGCCATGGCCTACGCCCACATGCTCGAGCCATTCGGCTTGCTGTGGTACGAGGAGCCGGGTGATCCGCTGGACTACGCATTGAACGCTCAGCTCGCCCAGGTGTACCCGCATGCGCTCGCCACGGGGGAGAACCTCTTCTCCGTCCAGGACACGCGCAACCTGCTCCGCTACGGCGGCCTGCGTCCTGAGCGTGACTACCTCCAGATGGACCCGGCGTTGAGCTATGGACCTACGGAGTTCATCCGTATGGTCGAAGACGCCGAGCGCGCCGGCTGGAGCCGGGAGCGCTTCATTCCGCACGGTGGCCACCAGCTCAACCTCGCGCTCGCCGCAGGTCTTGGGCTCGGCGGGACCGAGTGCTATCCCGGCGTGTTCAAGCCCATCGGTGGCTTCCTCGACTCCACACCGGTCGAGGACGGTCGGGTCCGCATGGCCGACTACCCGGGCATCGGTGTGGAGGAGAAGAGCGACCTCTGGGAGCACCTGCGGACGGTCTAACCGGCCTCGCTGGCTGGGCGATGTCCGGGAGCGAGGAGCGACGGCGGTGGGTTGGTCAGCGCAGCCGCTGCGTCGCCGACCGGCAGGTCGACCAAGGCGACACAGCCGGAGTCAGCGCATTCGCAGTCGAAGGTGCGGATGATCGTGCTGGGATCGCCAGACAGGAACCCTCGCTCGAGCCCGGTAAGGGAGTGGCTCACGAGGATCTGGTTGGCGTAACGCAGCAAGTGCTGCCGCTCCCGCACGGTCTGCGCCCGCGGACCCGCGGTGAGCCGGTCGGCGAAGTGACTCTCGACCGCGGTCAGTGTCTCGCTCACCGTCTGGTTGTCGACGACGATCGTGGCCGTGTCCGGTGCGGCATCGAGCTGACCCCGGATCAACTGCCAACCCCACAGGTACCCGTGGTGCACGCGGTCCGGATGGCGTCGTTCCAGCCTGGCGAGCTGCTCTTCTCGCGAGGGCATGAGCCACACCGCGTTGTCCATCGGTGTCACCAGGTCCGGACTCACGAGAGCGATGCGTGATCAGCAACGTGATGGCGCCACGCTGTCGGCTGGCCTCTGCGACGTAGCGCTCGAAGAGTTGGTGTTCTGCCTGCGCGTCGAGTGCTGCAGTGGGTTCGTCGAGGACGAGGAGGAGCGGCTCGGTGCGCATCATGCCGCGGGCGATCGTGAGGCGTTGCCATTGCCCGCCGGAAAGCCCGACACCTGCGGGCCACGAGCTGCCGAGTTGCGTCGCAAGCCCCTGAGGTAGTGCCTGCGACAGCCCTTCACTTCCTGCCGCGCGCAACGCGCGTCTTGCGGCCGCTTCGCTGTCGACGTACCTGAGATCACCGACACCGATGGAATGCTGGGCCGTGAGCTCCAGCTTCACGTAGTCCTGAAACGCTCCCGAGACGTGAGCTCTCCAGCTCGCGACGTCGAGGTCCGCAAGGTCGACACCGTCGAGCAGGATGCGTCCGTCGTTGGTGCGTACATGCCGGTGATGAGCGCCACCAGTGTGGATTTCCCGGCACCGTTCTCTCCGACGATCGCGATGACGGATCCGGCTGGCAGGTGGAGGGTGGCATCTCGTAGCGCGGGCGTGTCGGTGCCGGGATAGGTGAAGCTCACCTGCTCCAGGCGAATCCCGTCGCGCAGCCGTGTCGGTGGTTCGGCCGTGCCACGCTGCTCCTGGCGCATACGTCGTTCGTACTCCCGCAACCACAGGAAGCTTTCCGTGGTGCGCGCGATCCGACCGAAGCCCGTGATGGCCCAGTGCACCATGTGGGCGGCACGCTGGAGTCGCCCGACCAGCATCACGGCGATGACGAGGCGCCGACCGGGACGGTCCGCTCGAGCGCATCGGCAACCATCCAGGCAAGGACTGCCGAGGCGATGAGGAAGAAGAAGGCGGCGCAGGCGGCTTCGAGGAGGTTGGCCCGGACGGCGGCCTCGAGCCCTGGGCGCCGCCAGTTGGTCACTGCCGCCGCCAGCTCGCTCCGCATGATGTCGCGGGCACCGAACACTCGGAGCTCGGCACCGGCAGTGGGGGAGGTGGCAAGCTCCACCAGGCGGCGTACCAGTCGTCCAGGCTCGGCCGCCGATCGCTCAGCCGCCGCCTGCCAACGTGTCCTGCAGACCGGCGGTGAAGTCCCACTCGCGAGTCGCGTTGATGACGGCATCCATGCGTCCAACGACGCGGGGGTCTTCCAGATGGCCGATTCCGTGCGGTACCGTACTGGCATCCATCACCATGTCGTAGAACCGTCGCAGGAAGCGTGTCGAGATGATGCGCGACAGCAGCGACGTCGCCGAACCCACCACGGGAGCCGTCACCAGCGTGACTGCCGTGAGGAACAACCACAGCCAGACCTGGTTGCCCGCCTGCGTGGGGGATTCGCTCAGTGTATGCCGCAGCGCCCCGATCAGCTGGCCAGTCGCGATGACGCGCACCGTCATGACCGCCGCCGAGCACGCCGTCAAGCCGAGGGCAGCCACCGTGTGGGCAGGCGCCGACGCCCACAGCAGGCGGCAAGAGGCGAGCTGCCGAAGGAACGCCACTCGGATCGCCGCGCCGCCCAGGTGCATGACGGAAAGCTAACCGGGCCAGCTGACCGGGAGCCAGCGTTCATCCGCTCACGTGAGGTCGCGGCGCCACAGGAACGCGCCGGCCACGATGCTGAACAGCGCCAGGTATCCGACCACGACGGCAATGGACTGGCCCTGGCTGGACAGCTCCGCGACTCCAGGGGTTCCCTCGCGTCCGCCGAGCGTTGCGACCAGTGAGCCGGCGGCCGGCCCAGGCAACCACTCCTGGGCAGCGTCCACCCAGTCGAGCAGCGGAGCGGCGAGGGCCGTGATGAGGTTCTGCACGGCGAGCATCCAGACCAGTCCGATGCCGACGGGAAGGGCGACGCCCCGCATGACGATCGCCAGGGCCATCCCGAGCATCGCCCACATGAACGCGATCAGCCACCCGCCAGCCAGTGCCGCGAGGACATCCCGAACCGCAGGCCATGTCCACGTGGCATCTTCAATCGTGGCCACTGCGAAACTCGCGCCCGCCGTGACGGCGAGCAGGGCTACCAGCAGGACGAGAGCACCCAGAGCGAGCGTGCACACCTTGCCGGCGAACACGGCCATCCGCGACGGCTGCTGCACGAGCAGTGTCTTCCAGGTCTGCCAGGTGTACTCGCTGCCGGTGACCAGCACACCGAAGATCAGGGCGAGCGCTCCGACGAATACCGGAAGACCGTCGAGGGCCGAGCCGTGGAACGCTTCCGGAAGTAGGTCAGCCAGGACCCTCGTGCCCGGTGTGGCGTCGGATTCGCTGCGGTAGCCGGCGTACGGGACGACGTACGCGAAGGTCGTCGTCAACGCCACCGCAATGCCGAGGAGCAACCAGTTCGCGGGGCGGCGCACCTGCACCATCACCTCGGCTCGCATGTCACGCATCATCATGTCCTCCTTGCGTGAGCTCGAGAAACACGTCTTCCAGGTCGGGCTCTTGCCACCGCAGCTCGTGGACGGCGATTCCCGTTTCGACCAGCGCGCGGTTGATGCTCGCCGCACGGTCACGGCTCGCGGTGATCTCGAGGGCGGTGCTGTCGACACGTACGGCGTCGGCTCCGACGAGCTGCCGCACCTTCTCCTCGGCCCGCTTGATCGGCGACGCCGCCACGCGCAGACACCCGGCACCGCCGAGCTCGCTGATCGGCTTCTGAGCGACGAGCCGACCCCGGTTGATCACGCCGACCCGATCGCAGATCTGGCGTACCTCACCCAGCAGATGACTGCTGAGCAGGACCGTGCACCCGTTCGCCGCCAACCCGCGAAGCGTGTCGCGCATGTCCGCGATGCCGGAGGGATCGAGGCCGTTCGTGGGTTCGTCCAACACCAGCAGGTCGGGTCGCTTGAGCAAGGCTGCGGCGAGGCCGAGCCGTTGCTTCATCCCAAGCGAGTAGGTCGCATACCGATCTTTGGCGCGATCGGTGAGCCCCACGAGCTCGAGGACCTCGTGGACTCGCTTGCGTGGGACGTCACCGCGAACCGCGAGCGTGCGCAGGTTGTCATATCCGCTGAGGTACGGATAGAACGCCGGACCTTCGATGAGCGCCCCGACTCGCGCCAGATGATCGGCACGACCGGTACGTGGCGCAGTCGTCCCGAGGATCCGAATCGTGCCCGCCGTCGGTCGTACCAAGCCGAGCAACATCCGCAGTGTCGTGGTCTTTCCGGCGCCGTTCGGTCCGAGGAACCCGTAGACCTCACCAGCGCGGACCTCCATGTCGATGCGATCCACGGCGACGAGGTCGCCATAGGTTTTGGTCAGTCCGAACGTCTCCACTACCGCCGTCATCGCCGGCCTCCTTGTGTCGTACGTCGTGAGCGGATGCGGCCCCACGGCTTGACGACCGCGAGTGCCGTGGCCAGGCTGAGCGTGCTGAGCGACACGGCGGGTGGGAAGAACATCCTGGACACGCGGGCGGGATCCGGGTCGCCGGCAAGGAGCTCCTGGCCGTACGCCGCGACGTCGGCCATGCCCGGTTGCAAGAGGACCAGGATCAGCGTGCACAAGACGATGGTGAGCACCAGCTTGACCGCCACCCACCAGTAGCGCAGCAGGCCCCACGTCGTGCCAACGCCGAGCACAAGACCCGTGACGAGACACACGAGTCCAGCGGTGAACATCGGCCACACCACGAACGTCGCCAACGCCTGGTAGGCGAGGCTTCGTAGCGTGACGTCCGTGCCGAACCATCCCGTGAGCACCAGGACGGCGACGATCACGTCGATCCCGATCCAGGACCCCGCGGCGACGATGTGCACGACCAGCGTGGCCTTCCGCCAGCCCTTACCCAAGAAGGGCTTGCGCCTGGCCGGACGCCGTCCGGTAGGACGAGATCCGGTGATCTCGTAAGTAGTCATCGCGATCTCCTTTCGCAGGCACCAGCCTGGTCGAAACCACGAGACCGCGAATCCGCTCCGGAGCGGCTTTCCGACTACACCAGGCGTCGTATCCGCTGGTTGTCGGCGTACGACGGGAAGGCGCTTACGTGACCGAGGCGCTGACGATCAGTGCATTGACGTGCCAGTGCTCGTCAGGGGTGCTGGAGAGCTCGAGGTCGATCTCGCGACCCGATGGTCCACCGTCAAGCGTGAAATGGATCCAGGCGAACTCGCCATGGCCGAGTGGGCTGCTCTCGGCGAGCAAGACACCCTCGGAGTGGACATATGTCGGTTGCGACGGTTGGGTGGCGTCGCCCACCAGGATGGAGACGTCGTGCGGACCGGCCGGTATCGCGAGCCGAAGCACGCGGGCTTCGGTGTCGTTCACGAAGTCCCGGCGAAGCGAGTCGAGAACTGCTCTGTCGCGTGACTGGGGTGGCGCACCGACCCATCCGTACCCGCGCTCCGCTGTCCAGGCGTCGGCAGGTGACAGCCGCTCGTAGCCGTCGAGCAAGGGGCTCGAGTCCTGTCCGGCGTCGAGGGCGAGCACGACGGTATCGGCGTGAGGCACGGAGAGGACGTTGAGGACCTGCCGACCACCGCCGACCTGATGGCCCGAGGCCGACACCTCGACCTGCATGGTGGTGATCGCCGGGATGTCGTTCGGCACGACGGTGAGCTCGAGCTGGTCGCGTGCGCCTGCCGGAACCGTGGCGTTGGCAGGCTGGCTGGACCACCCGTCCGGCACGGTGGCCGTGGCGGTCACCGCGATGTCCTCCGATGCGGAGAGACTCGCCACGCCGATCGTCACCGTGTTGCCGCCTCCGCCGAACAGCGGCTCTGGCACCTGGATCTCGGTGACGACGATCGAGGGTGGCTCGGCGTTCGGATCCCGCAGGGCGAGTGCGTTGAGGTGCCAGTGCTGGCCGGGAACGCTGGACAGCTCGAGGTCCACGGTGCGTCCGGACGCGCCGCCATCGAGCGTGAAATGAATCCAGGTGTACGAACCACCAGTCATGAACTCGCTCTGGGCAAGGAGCTCGCCGTCCGCCCGGACAAAGGTCGGCCACAGATCCGCACCGGCATCGCCGATCAGCATGAAGACGTCGACCGTTCCGGCAGGGATCGCGATTCGCAGCGTGCGCGCTGTGGTGTCGTTCACGAAGTCGCGGCGGAGTGGGTCGGGTTGACCACGGTCGCGTGACTGCGGCGCACCACCAACCCATCCGTACCCGCGGCCGGCATCCCAGGCGTCGGAGGGGGAGAGCCTGCGGTAGGTCGGCATGAGCGGGCTGGTGGCGGACCCGGCGTCCAAGGCGAGGATGCAGTGGGGTCCGGCCGGGGCGGTGATGACGTCGACGAGCGGCCCGAGGAGCTCGAGGCCGCCGGCATCCGCTTCGACGTGCAGCGTGGTCGTCTCCGGTGTGACCGGTGGCCTGACCGGGATGGAGAGATCGGCGAACGCACGCGAGGCGAGGGTGACGCTGTCGGTACCGGTGCTCCACCCGTCCTTCGTCGTGATACCTACCGTGACCGGTCGCTCGGTCGCCGATGCGTTGCCGACCGAAAGCGACAGCGTGTTGTCCCAGCCACCGAGGAGCACGGTGTTGTCGGTCCGGCGGACCTGCACCCATTCGCGCCTCTCGTCGAGGATCCTGCCGCGATCGAAGTAGAAGGCCACGATCGAGTCCCGCCAGAGCGTGGCGTGCTCGACCTGCCGGTCGAAGCGTTCCAACGTCTCGGCGTACCGGCGTTGGTCGATCCGGTGGCGCAACGACCGCCACATCTGGCGGAGTCGATGCGCGTCGCGCAAACCGTCGAAGTGGCTGTCGTAGATGTGCTGGATGACGGTCGCCCCGGAGCGCAGGCGGTGGGAGTAGGGCACATGGTGCATGAAGAGCAGGAGCTCGTCGGGGCATGTGGCGAGTGACTCGTACAGCCTGGTCACCGGCGGATGGTAGAGGCCTGTGTAGCCATTGCCGGTTGCGATGGTGCGGTCGAAGCCGGTGCCTTCGTCGTCGGCCTGGTTCCAGCCCAGGTTGCTGTACGGCGCTGGGGTGAAGTGGTCGCCTGCGATCATGAACCCGACGCCCAGCGGTGAGGTGTAGGACTCGTAGATCTCCCACGACTCCAGCAACATCGTGGTGAGGAGCGCGACGACCTGCGGATGCGAGCCGAAGGTCATGCGTACCCACTCCTCGGCCACCTTTGCGGGCTCGAGCCCGGGGTTCCAGGCGAGCCTGCCGAAGCCGTGGGTGTTCGCAGCGGCGAGATGGTGCCGGGTCCAGTTGACGTCGGAACCGAAGTTCATGACACCTGCGACACCGCTGTGATGGTAACCGTAGGCGGATCCGTCCACGATCCTCGCGACGGTCGTACCCGGTCCCTTGGCGTGGGTGTCGAAGTCGTACACCTGCTTCCACATCGGGACGAGGTAGCACAGATGCGTGGACTGGCCGGTGTACTCCTGCGTGATCTGCAACTCCAGCATCGAGTTGGTGTTCGGCAATGCGCCGAAGAGCGGATGGACCGGCTCGCGCACCTGGAAGTCGATAGGACCGTTCTTGATCTGCACGACGACGTTGTCGTCGAACTCGCCGTCGAGTGGCGTGAACGTCTCGTAGGACTTGCGGTCCCAGGTCTTCGCATCGAAGTCGTGGACGAACGCCCGCCACATGACGATCCCGCCGTGTGGTTTCAGCGCCCGGGCGAGCAGGTTCGCACCGTCGGCGTGCGTACGGCCGTAGCTGAGCGGACCCGGCTGGCCCTCCGAATCCGCCTTCACGAGGAAGCCGCCGAAGTCAGGGACCAGCTCGTAGATCTCCTGTGCCTTGTCCCGCCACCACGCCTGCACGGCCGGCTCGAACGGGTCGGCCGTCGGCAGGCCGCCCAACGTGATGGGGCACGCGAAGTTGGCCGACAGGTAGAGGGTGATGCCCCAGGCGCGCAGCGCAGCCGCAAGACCCGTGAGGCGTTGGAGCATGTCGGTGGAGAGGAACGCGGAGTTGGCGTTGACGTTGTTGACCACCGTGCCGTTCATGCCGACCGACGCGAGTGCGCGCGCGTAGTCGATGTAGTGCGGAAGCACCTCCGGCAAGGAGTCCCAGTGGAAGATGGACGCGCCGGCATAGCCGCGTTCGACGGTTCGGTCGAGGTTGTCCCAATGGTTTGCCAGCCGCAGCTGGTTGACCGGCCGCTCGGTGACGTCGAGCTTGTCGAGGCGCTCGTGAGTCTGCACGAGCCGCAGCAGATGGAACGCCGCATAGAGGACGCCTCGCTCGCCGATGCTGGCGGCGACGATGGTGTCGTACGACCTGATCCGGCGACGCGTCAGGATGTAGCCGTCTGGCCCCAGCCGTTGCAGCTGTGACCGGTCGACGGCATCGGCGATGAGTCGCGAGGTGTCCGGGGTCCCGATGACCACCGCGCCATCCGCCGTCACGTTCTGCCGACGCCGGACCGTGCGTCCGGTGAGCCCGGAAAGTCCGCGGCACAGCTCGTCGACGGCGGACTGCACCACGTCTCCCCGCTCCGGCGCGACGACGTACGCGAGCGCACGCCGGTACGCCGACAGCAGCTTCAGGTCGCTCACCAGGCGGTAGCGCAGCCACAGCTCGTGACCGTCCTCATCGGGCAGGCTGGTGGGCTGTCCGGCAAGCTCGCCCGCTGGTCCCGCCCATGCCGTGGCGGGCTGCGTGGTGCCGAGCAGGAAGCTGCCCGCTGCCAAGGAGCCAGCAGTGCCCAGCAGATGGCGACGGGAGAGGCGGTGGTGCATCTGGGAAACCTCCGTCCGCATGGCTGAGGTATGCGGTGGGCGTCAGGGGAGGACGCTTTGCCAAAACACTGCGAGAAACCGATTTCTCACGGTGAGAGTAGGAAGTGCGACTGGGGTGGTCAAGCGCCGACGACGGGCGCTGGATCGGATCGTGCTGGCCGTCCTCGGTCTGACCAGAACGAACGTGCGTAATGTGTTGATGGCCAGAACCAGCCACCGATGCGCAGCACGAGGCCGGTCGGGAGGATGATGGGCCCGCGAAAGGAGCCCGTCATGAGGAGGCTGCTTGCAGTCGCCGCCCCGCTCTGCGGCGCGGTGTTGATCGGATGCGTGGGCGCATCACCGGTTGCCGCTTCGCAGGCCGACAGCGACAACCACGTTGTCCGTACGTACGAGCCAAGCGATGCCATCATCGCCAACCCGGAGCGGGGCTTTTACCACCACACCGAGACCCACTACCGTGCCGACGGCTCGGGCTACACCCCGCTCGACGGCGAGCGGCTCGCGACCTGGCGCAAGGAGGAGAAGATCACGCAGATCCTGCGGGTCTTCTACCTGGAGAAGTTCGTCACCACCGACCGGATCGACCGGGCCTATCTCGACCTGTTGCGCGCGGACTTCGCGACGGCTCGGCAGGCTGGCGTGAAGGTGATCGTCCGGTTCGCCTACGCACAGCCTCGAGACTCGTGGCCGTACCAGCCGCCGTATGGCGACGCGCCGAAGGAGCGCGTCCTCGCGCACATCGCCCAGCTGACACCCGTGCTTCGGGAGAACGCGGATGTGATCGCGACCGTCCAGAGCGGGTTCATCGGCCTCTGGGGTGAGGGGTACTACACGGACTACTTTGTCGCCGACCCCTCTGACCCAGGCACCGTGACCGACGAGGACTGGGCCAACCGCCGGGACGTCTTCATGGCGTTGTTGAAGGCGCTGCCCAAGGACCGCACCATCCAGGTGCGTACCATGCTGATGAAGCAGAAGGCGCTGGGTCGGCCGAGTGGGCTTGACGGTGCATTGACCGAGGACGAGGCGTACGGGCACTCGCCGGCGGCCCGGATCGGGCACCACAACGACTGTTTCCTCGCAAGTCCTGACGACTTCGGCACGTTCCTGTCCGACCCGATCACGCTCGACCAGGAGTACCTCGGCCAGGAGACGCGTTTCGTCCCGATGGGTGGGGAGACCTGCAACGTCAATCCGCCGCGATCGGAATGGCCGACCGCCGAAGCGGAGATGGCGCGTTACCACTACAGCTACCTCAACATCGACTACAACCGTTCGGTGCTGGGGAGCTGGGGTGAGAACATCGAGGAGGCGAAGCGTCGGCTGGGCTACCGGCTGCGTCTCGTCGAGGGAGAGTTCACGGCCGGCGTACGACCGGGGAAGGCGTTCACGGTCTCGCTGCGTTTGCGCAACGATGGCTGGGCGGCGCCCTACAATCGGCGCGACGTCTCGCTGGTGCTCCAGGGTGACGCGAAGACGTATGTCGTACCGCTGCGCGAGGATCCACGACGCTGGGAGGCCGGGGAGACGGTCGACGTGTCAGCCAAGGTGTGCGCGGCACTGCCGCCGGGTGAGTACCGCCTGCTGCTGGACCTCGCCGCTCCCGAACCACGCTTGCGGTCTCACGTGCCGTTGCCTTATGCGCCGGACACGAGCTACCACGCCGCGTATGCCATCCAGCTCGCGAACGCAGGAGTCTGGGACGCTGCGATGGGGGCCAACGATCTTGGCCACACGCTCGTGGTCGGCCCATCCCAACCGCAAACTGGCAACTGCAAGAGTGCACTGGTTCCTCGGCGTATGGCGAACTGACGAGTGCACCCCTTCGGCCAAAGTTTTGGTCAGGGCCTGCGGTAGATAAGGCAGTGGTCGTCGACCGGACCACCGGTCTCAGGTGGCCATACGACCTTCACGATGCGTTCCAGCGGGAGAACGCCGTTCAAGGCTCGCTGCACTGAGGGACTGAACGATCGAGGCGAGATCGTCGAGGTAGCGCTGGTAGTCGCCATCGAGCGTCTAGTGTCAGTCGGGCGCCGGGCGCCGGGCGCCGTCAGGTGGATTGTCGTGTGGGCCGAGCGAAGGCTTCTTGCCAATCGGGTGACGTGAGGACGGGCAATGCCCATTCACACTCCGGCCCGCGAAGCTCCACAAGCTCAGTTCTCGCCGCCGGACCGAGAAAGGCCATGTGCTCGATGAAGCAGAGCGGCGCCCGTAGGATCGCGTACGGCAACGCGGCCCGCTCGGTCGAGCTGAGCGGCGCCGTCGATGCGCTGTCGTAGAGATCCACCAGCTCGGCGAGACGGGGGAGCCACTCCCGCCACCGCTCACGTCCGAAGTGTTCGTTGGCGTAGAAGAGCGTCACGGCAAGATCGTCGATCCTGGGCCGTTCCCCCATGAAGTCGAGATCGGTGATCAGGACCACCCTGTCGCCGGTGAAGTGGACGTTGTTCCCCCAGAAGTCTCCGTGCACGAGTTGTCGCGGACGTGCCGGGAACTGCTGCTCGACCGCGGAAAGGGCCGACGCCAGGCACGCTGCCACGTCGGCGAAGTACGACTCGCGGGTTGTGGGATCCCAGGAGCGGATCGCCCGCACTCCTGTCGCGGTGGCCTCCACCACCCGTGACGCCTCGACGTGGTTGGCGACAAGTGCCGTCCTCGCTGGAGGTGGCACGGGCATGGTCCGCAGATGATCGTGGAGGCTGGCGAGCGTCGGCATGCCGAGGCGCAGCCGGTGCCACGTGTCCATCTCGGCCTGCGACCAGACGAACTCCTCGACCTCGACGAGTCGGTCGCCGTAGCGGGTCCAGCGGCAACTGTCTCGGGTCGGCAGGAGCGGCGCGAACGGGAAGCCGCGGTGTGACAGGAAGTCGCGTACGAAATGCAGCGCGTTCAACCGTCCGGCCTGGACCCAGGGTCGGTGGACACGTACGACGAGAAGGCGATCATCGGCACGTACCCGCAGGTTGAGGCTGTAGCCGCCGCCAAGATCTACAGGATCGTCCAGGTCGGCAAAGCCGTACGCGCGGCGGACGAGCTCGAGGAGATCCGGAGAGTATGTGGCGCGCCGCGGCACGTCGGTCATGGACAGCCAAGCTAGCAGTGCCTGATGCCAGGCACGGCGAAACGGCGCGGCACCGACATCTGGTGATCTGCCACACTTGTATGCTAGCGTCTCGCCATGAACCGTGGGTTCGATCTCGAAGGTGCGTGGTCCCGGTCGAGCCGGCGCGACATCCTGCGGCTCGGAGCGACGCTGGCGGTGATCGGCGCGACACCGGGCGCATTGACGTCATGCAGCAGCAATCTGCTGTCCAGAAAGCCTGCGGGGAAGGAACAAGAGCGGTCGTCCGGTGCGCCGAAAGGAAAAGAGGCGCCGATGCTGGCGGCCAAGGTGCGCGCAGGTGAGCTTCCTCCGCTCGAACAACGGCTTCCGGAGAATCCGCTGGTGGTCGAGCCGGTCGACCGCATCGGCACCTATGGTGGCGAATGGCGGACCATGCTCGTCGGGCTGACCGACACCGCCTGGATCGGCGGAGCGATCGATCATGAGACCCTGCTGAGCTGGGATCGGGGGTTCACCGGCAAGGTCCTGCCGAACCTGGCAGAGGCCTTCGAGGCGAACGCCGAAGGCACGGTCTTCACGCTACGGCTCCGCGCAGGCGTGCGATGGTCGGACGGCGAGCCGTTCACGACCGAGGACATCCGCTTTGCGTACGAAGACGTCCTGAGCAACCGCGAGATCTCGCCGGTCCATCCAGACTGGCTGTGTGCCGGTGGAAAGGCGGGGAACACCCCTGCAACGTTGGAAATCTCCGACGAGCGGACGCTGCGATTCGTCTTTACAGAACCCAACGGGTTGTTCCTCCACTACCTCGTGCTGGGTGGCGATCTGCTGAAGTACCCCCGGCATTACCTTCAGCAGTTCCACAAGAAGTACGAGCCTGAGGTGGAGGCTCGAGCCAAGGACGACGGGTTCGCGACCTGGGTCGAGATGTTCCACAGCAAGGCCGAGAAGTGGCAGCAGGTCGGCGTCCCGGTGCTCACGCCGTGGATGACCGAGCGCCCGCTCGGCGAAGGATCCGGCAGCCGTTTTGTCGTGGTTCGCAATCCGTACTACTGGAAGGTCGATCCTGACGGCAGTCAGCTTCCCTATCTTGATCGCGTGGTCTTCGAGGTGGTCAGCAACCAGGAGGTCATGGTCCTGAAGATCACGAGCGGCGAGGTCGACATGCATGCTCGCCACGTGATGAGCCCGCGAAACAAGCCGATCTTCGCTCGCAGCCGGGAGCGGGGTGACTACCAGTTCCTCGACGTACGGACGACGGACTTCAACGAGATGGGGCTCTACCTCAACCTGACCCACCCGGATCCGGCGCTGCGTGAGGTGTTCCAGAACAAGCAGTTCCGCATCGCGTTGTCCCACGCGATCAATCGCGAGGAGCTGATCGACGCGGTGTTCCAACGGCAGGGGGAGCCGTGGCAGATCGGGCCGCGTCCGGAGTCACCGTACTACGACGAGCAGCTGGCCAAGCAGTACACCGAGTACGATCCCGACCTCGCCAACCAGATGCTCGACGATGCCGGGTTCGATCGACGTGACGGCAACGGCATCAGGTTGCGACGCGACGGCAAGCCGATCGCCTTCCAGATCGACGTCGGTATCCCGTCGCTCAACGAGGCCTGGGTACCCGCGACCGAGCTGGTACGAAAGTACTGGCGCGAGGTCGGGATCGACGCCCGGGTGAAGTCGGAGGATCGCACCCTCTTCTTCGAGCGGGTGTTCAACAACCAGCACGATGCCGCCGCTTATATCGGGGAGTTCGGTGACCGTGATGCCCCGCTGTGGCCGGACGCCTTCGTGCCGACCCGGATCTTCGCGCTGTACGGCGTCGGCTGGGGCCAGTGGTACTCCTCCGGTGGAGAGAACGGCATGGAGCCACCGCCCGAGGTTCGCCGCCAACTCGAGCTCTTCGACCGGGTCAAGGCCACGGTGGACGACGAAGAACGTGACGAGCTGTTCCGTCAGGTGATCGCAATCGCCCGTGAGCAGTTCTATGCGATCGGCACGTCACTGCCCGCCCACTACTACGGAATCGTGAAGAACAACTTCCACAACGTTCCACGCACGCTGCCCGGGACGATCCAGGAGCCGGTCGCGTTCGCCGCACCTGAGCAGTTCTTCACGACCGCGTAGCTGTCGGGTCGGGGAGAGTGCGACCAGCACGCGTTTGATCAGGTGTCATCTGCTGCTGTCCGCGCCATGATGGCGAGCGTGCCGTCCTGACCAGGTGGAGAGCCAGTTTCAGGCGTGCTTGCCGATTCCCCCGCTCGAGCCGACTTCGAAGCTGCAGGTCGCCTGCAGTGAGCCCATCGTGGGCTGGCGGCTCCCATTCCTCGACCAACGCCGTCCATATTCCTTCAGACCGTGGGCGATCCCAGGCTTCTCGGTCGACCGTTACCGCGACCTGCTCTGGCAGTTGCACCAGCACATCTTGACGAAGGGCAGCTTGGTCACGGCCGGCACGGCGATCCTCGTGCGAGCGACCAAGCCCGCTGGCGGTCCGGTAGGTGGACAGCCGGAGTTTCCGCCCCATGAGCGATGAGTTTCGGGCCGTCGCGGCGTCTAGCCAACGAGACCGCCCGCCTAGGCGGGCACGCTGTCGACCGTGGAGGAATGCACATGACTGCCGGTATCCAGCCCATCATCGTCACATCCGACCTGGACCGCCTCATGGCGTTCTACACCGGATTGCTCGGAGCGGAGGAGATCGTTCGCGTGCCCGGGCAGGACGGGTCGACCTTCTTCGTCAACCTCCGCGTCTCCGGCGGCGAGCTCGGCCTGGTGGCCGAGCCCGGCGTCGGGAACGGCCCGGGCGGTCGGATCCTGCTGAGCGTCGACGTCCCGGACGTCGACGCCCTGCTTTCCCGGGTGGAGCAGCTCGGCGGTCGAGTCAACGGCCCGGCCAACGACACGCCATGGGGCCAGCGAGTGGCCCACGTTCAAGATCCCGATGGGAACGCCCTGAACCTCACCCAGGCACTTACGTGAGCCTGCGGTAGTGCTTCGGCAGCCACCCCAGCATCGCTTCGATGCGGACCATTCCGGACTGCTCCAGCAGGGTCACAGGGTTGTCGCCTTCGAAGCGGTAGAGGCCGGTCTTGGAGTCGCGGAACCGCCTGTACGACTCGTCGGCGTACCACTTCATGGCGGCGCGGTAGGCAGGGTTGGGGTCGAACACCGACAGTTGGAGCAGGTTCGAGAAGAAGATGGCATGGAACCTCGCCGGCTGGTTGAAGTAGCGCTCGTCCTCGGCGAGGAAGTCGAGTGCCTTGACCGCGGTGTCCTTCGCATGGTCGAGGTAGGTGCGGTCACCGGTTGCCCGGTAGAGCAGGACGCCGGCACCGATCATGGTGCCCTGGTTGTACGACCACTGGGTCTTCTCGATGTTTCCGTCGAGGTCGACGTGGTCCCAGTAAAGGCCGTTGGGCGCCAGCATCCACGTCCGCACCCATTCGTACATCCGGATCGACCATTCGAGGTAGTACTCGTCCTTGGTCGCAAGATAAAGGTGCAAGCCGACCTCGGCACCTGGGGCGTTGGACACCGTGTTGCGGTCGTTGCTCCACGTGGCCTGTGTCCAGAAGACACCACCGGGGCAGGGGTGGGTGGGATCGGTGTCCCAACCGAACACCACGAGGTCGAAGATCTCGGCGGCGCGGCGCAGGGCGGCCTGGTCGCCACCGGGCGTCATGTAGTGACGCTGGATGAGGCCGAGTGCGATCCACTCGTTGTCGTCGTAGAACTTGTCGCCACCGTGTCCGGCCGGCGGACGCAGGTAGGAGTCGTATCCGGGTGGATCGGTCTCGAAGTTCCAGTACGCCTCGAGCGCGGTGTAGCGATCGGCGACGTCGTCGACGTACCGGTGGCCGATGGCCGGCAGACCCGCCATGTCCTGGGTAGCGATCATCGCCTGGGAGAAGGGCCAGACGTACGACCAGGGGTTGCCGCCGGTGCGGGGGTACTCCTCGAGATAGAACGACGTCTGCGGGTCGTAGAAGTAGCGCTGGAGCGCGGCGTAGCTGTGCCGCGCTCGTCGTGAGTACTTCGCCAGCTCTGCAGGAAGCGCTGGTTCGGCATGGGCGACCGACGCGGATCCCAGTGCTGCCGCGGTGGCCAAACCGCCTACCAAGATGCCACGCCGGGTCAGTCGTTCGAACCGCTGCGTCACGTGATCCTCCTGATGAAGCCTCGGGGTCCCCGTGAGCCGCTTGATCGATGCCTCGCGCGTTTGTGAGTGATGGCGTCACCGACCACTCGGACCTCCTCAGGCCACAAGGTCCTTCCGGCCGAGAACGCCATCACCCACCGGCGTGGCTTCCGACACATAAGGTGCTCCTCGGTATACCAACATGTCAATGAGATGACATGTCCGGAATCGGGCACCTCAGGAGGGCCGTACCCAATGGCCAGGTTCACGGTGTCCGTCCCGGTGCACTACGTGCCAGAACGTGTCATCCGCCCGAGAGGCCTCTTGCCCCTGGTCGACGAAGAAATCGAAATCGATGGGTGGTGTCACGCGGCCCACAGGTTGGTATGCTCGGAGCCTCGAATGGTTTCGAAATGGTATAGGCGTCATCCGCGCGGGAGAGTTGGTGCACGATCCATTCCTGTACGAGCGGGTGTACAGCTACGTCCTGCATCAAATCCGCACCGAGCAGCTCGGGCCCGGTGATCGGGTTCCATCCGAAAAGGAGCTGGCCGAGCAATTCGGGGTCAGCCGCATCACCTCCAAGCGGGCATTGCGAATGCTCGCCGACGCCGGGATCGTCGATCGCAGACGTGGCCAGGGCTCGTTCGTGACGCGCGACGCGCGACGCCTCGAATCCATTCGGCAAACTCCCGACCGGAGATACGAACGGTCGCAGCGCACCGGCTGTCTCGCTCTCGTACTTCCTGACGCGACCGAGGTCTACGGTCTCGAGCTCTTCTGCGCGATCGAGGAACGGTGTGCCGAGCTCGGCTATCACCTCGTGATCCGTCGAACCAAGGACAGCCAGCAGGTCGAGGAGCAGGCGATCGAAAGCCTGGTCGGTGGTGGCGTCGTCGACGGGCTGATCGTGTTCCCCGTCCACGGGGAGTTCTACAACGCCAGCCTGGTGCGCCTCGTGCTCGACCATTCCCCACTGGTGCTGGTCGACCGGTACCTCCCCGGCCTGCCCGCATGCTCGGTCTGCACGGACAATCTCGGGGCAGCCCGCGCGCTCACGTCGTACATCCTCGACAAAGGACACGACCAGATCGCGTTCCTCTCGCCACCGGCGGAGAACACCACAAGCATCGAGGAACGCATGCAGGGATATCGGGAGGTCCTTCGAGAGCGCGGCTATCCACGAGAGGCCGAGCGCTGCTTCACGGAGTTCCGGAGCACACTACCGAGTGCCCGATCTCGCGAGACCGATACGGACAAGCAGGCGCTCGGTGAGTTCCTGCAGTCTGCATCGAAGGTGACCGGCTTCGTGGCATGCGAGTACAACATCGCCGTCCTGCTGGTGGAGGTGCTGCGCGAAGCTGGTACGTGGGATCCCAACCGATACCTCATCACCTGCTTCGATTCGCCAGGGCCGCAGCGTGGTGGGTGCCCATTCGTCTACATCAAGCAGGACGAACGCGAGATGGGCCGGCGCGCCGTCGATCTCCTCATCGCCCAGCTTTCCGGTGACGAGGTGCCGCACCGCTCGATCCTCCCGTTCACGCTCATCGAGCCACCCCAGAAAATGACCACGTTTGGTGCGTAACTCGCCTCTCAAAGAGGCCGACATCCCCTGGAAAGCTTGGAAAAGCCTGGGGGAGGACCACCCAAGTTCGAGAGGGAAGCGCCGGCTCGTCGAGAAGGAAGCGCCGGCTCGCGGAGGGGGAGCACCGCGTCACCGGGGCGGAAGTGGACGTACCCCGAGTCGCTGGCCAAGACGTACCCTGAGCCGGTGGCCAAGTGGGCAGTCCGCTTTCTGATCATCGGCCTTGCCGGGCTCGTCTTTGATCTGACCGTCGTGCTCGTCGCTCGCACCTTCGACTTCGCCAGCCGCGGTGCGTTCACGACGCTCGCCGTTCTCGCCTTTCTCGGCGGGCTCGCCATTACCGTGGGTGTCGGAGGATTCTGTGTCACCGTCTCGCTATGGCTACGGCGCTGGGGGTATAGGCGCTTGACCCTTGCCCGACCCCGGGGCCGATGGGCGTCCAGAGCCGTCAGAGCCAGCGTGCCCGAAGGTCAGGACGCAGCCACGCAGCCGGGGACGAGATCGAGAGACCACCATCGACGGGAAGAACCACACCGGTGATGAACGATGCGCGCGGCGAGGCGAGGAACGCGACGGCTTCGGCGACCTCCATGGGTTGACCGACCCGCTGCAACGGGTAGCCCTCGGCGACGCGCTCGAGGTGCGTGTGGCCGATCATCCCGGGCGCGACGGCATTGACCCGGATACCGGACGGTCCGTACTCCAACGCGAGCTGGCGGACCAGCCCTTCCACACCGGCCTTGGCCGCGGCGTACGCCGGGACTCCAGGTGCGGCGAGCGTGGCGTTCACGGAGCTCACGGCGACGATCGCCGAGCCAGGCCCAAGTCGCGGCAACGCCGCGCGAGCGATGTAGAACGCAGAGCCGAGCGTGGTGTCGATCGCATGACGCCACTGGGCGTCGGTCGTCTCGACCGCCGAGGCGACCGGCATGGCGGCGGCCGCGAGCACCACGACGTCCAACCGGTCGAGGGTGAGGTACGCCGACTCGACCACGTCGCTTGCCATCGCAGGGTTCGTACAGTCGGCGATCATCGTTTCGACGAAGGCCGGATCCTCGTGGGGCTCGAGAGCGACCCCGACCACCCGGCATCCGTCGGCGGCGAGTGCCCGGGCGATGGCGACACCGATGTCGGAGGACGAACCGACGACGAGGGCACCCCGGTATGTGTCGTCCCGGTCGGAGACAGTCTGGCTCGAGGTCATCCGGCAAGCTCCAAATCGTCCAGCAGCGTCATGAGGGACGCCCGGTCGGATGCGCTGAGCGGCACTGCCGGCGCCCGCACGGTCGCGTCGGCGATCAGCCCGCGGCGTACCAGGACTTCCTTGTGCACGGCCCACGCGATGCCTTGCTGCAGGCCGAACAGGATGAGCGGAAGCAGGCGGGCGAACGCGGCACGAGCCTCAGCCCGGCGCCCGGCTTGCCAGTCCGCCAAGACTGGCGCGAGGAGGTCGCTGAACTCGCAGGCCGGCATGGTGCCGACCGCGCCGCGTGCGTACTCCTCCAAGCAGAACTGCGCGTTCTGTCCACCGAGCACGCAGAACTCGTCGTCATCGCTGAGCGCGTCGACGACCGCGGCCACCTTGGGAGCGGTCGGCGGTGCCTCGATCTTGACCGACGTCACTCCGGGCAGCTTGCTCAGCTCGACGATGAGGGAGGGTGACATGCTGACGCCGGTGACGGCGGGGGCGTCCTGCACCATGACGTCGATGCCCACCGCGGCCGCGACGTCTCGATAGAACGCCATCAGCTGCTCAGGACCCGGCTTGACGAGGAACGGCGGCAAGACCATCAGCGCAGACGCACCCCCGGCCTCGGCGTAACGCGCCTGCTCGATGGCCGTGACCGTCGACGTCGCGTTGACTCCGGCCACGACGGGCACGCTGCCCGCCACCACGTCGGTGACCGCCGCCAAGATCTGCTCGCGCTCGCTCGTCGTCAGGGCGAACCCCTCGCTTGCCATGCCGAAGACTGCGACGCCATCGACTCCAGAGGCGAGCTGGAACTCCGTCAGGCGGCGCAAGCTGTCCAGGTCCAAGGACCCGTCGGCATGAAACGGCGTCGCGAGGATCGGCACGAGGCCGCTGATCGGTCGAGCCGGTTGGCTGCTGCCTCCCGGACGCAATCGGTCGGGTCGCGGCACGGTCAGGACTCCTTAGCGAGCGTACGAACGGCGTCTACGTCGACCTCGACGCCGAGCCCCGGCCCGTCGGGGAGCGGGAACCCATCCGGTCGAACGGTCAGGGGTGCACGCAGGATGCGGGCGCCCACCTCGGTCGAGGTCGGCTGGTACTCGAAGCCGGCCGAGGTCTCCAGCGCGGCGCACAGGTGTAGTCCAGCTGCCAGGGCAACCCCGAGACCCACCGAGTGGTGGGGAAGGAGCGGCACGTGTCGCGCTGCGCAGAGCTCGCCGATGGCCATGCCTTCCGTGATACCAGTACGCCCGACGTCGGGTTGGGCGATTCTCAGCGCCCGTGTGTCGAGCCACTGGCTGAACTCGTACCTGTTGCGCAATGCCTCGCCGACCGCGATCGGCAGCCGGCTGCGAGACACCAGCTCGGCGTGTCCCGCGATGTCCTCGGGCGCCAGAGGGGCCTCGAGGAACCATGCGCCGCGGCGCTCCAGCTCCTGTGCCAGGCGCAAGGCGTCGCTCGTGGAGTACGCCCAATGTGCGTCGATGGCGACTCGCAGCGACGGCGCCGCCGCGCGGATCGCGTCGACGGTGGCGAGGTCCGTTTCGACGCCGTGGCCCAGGTGCAGCTTCACGGCGGTCGCTCCGCGCCGTTCCCACTCGCGAGCGAGGTCGGCTCGCTCCTCGTCGCTGGGTCGGGGCAGGCCGGAGACGTACGTCGGAATGTCAGTGCGGAACGCGCCACCCAGCAGCTCGGCGACGCTGCGCCCGTAGATCCGCCCGGCGAGGTCCCACAACGCGATGTCGACCGCGGCCAGGGCGTCGGCTTGGTGGCCAACGAGGTGGCCGCGCTCGCGCATGAGATCGCGCAGTCGTGACCATGCGGGCCTGGGTCGGGTGGCGTCCATGCCACGGAGTACGGGAGCGAGGAGGAGCTCGACGATCCGGGCCGGCACCTCTGGCGCGACCGGTGCGAGCGCCTCACCCCAGCCGCTCGTGCCGTCTTCGGCGGTGATCCGGACCAGCAGGGACTCGTAGCGCGCCGAGTAGAGACTCCGCCACGGTGCCCGGACCCAGTACCCCGACGGGGGAACGGAGGAGCCGTCCTGCTGCCTGCCGAGGTAGGCGTCGTCCGCCGTGATCTTCAGAACGAACGTCTCGACGTCACGGATACGCATGACGCTCCCGATAACAGTTGACAAGATGCAACATGTGCGTAATGTTCTCACATACCGCAAGAGCCATCCATAAGAGGCTTGCTGACATCCAAAATGACCATGTGCAGCACGCTCGGCGGGGGTGCAACACGTGCCGGCGCGTGTCACACCTCGGACAGGCGTCGGGCATGTCGGCATGTGACGGACAGCGTGACGACGGCGACGACGGAGATCACGTGGTAGCGGACCAGGGCGCCAACCAGGGCGGCACCAACCAGAGCGTGGAGAAGGCAGCCACCGTGCTCGCCGCCTTCCTCGACGGCCAAGCTCTGCGGGTCTCCGACGTCGCCAAGCGGGCCGGCATTGGGCAGTCGACCGCCTCGAGGCTGCTTGCCACATTGGAGTCGATCAACTACGTCGAGCGCGATCCGGTGAGCAGCCTCTACCGGCTCGGTCCGGCCCTCATCACGCTCGCCGGCGTGGCGATCAACCAGCACCCGGTGCACCGGGCTGCCCGGCAACCGGCTCAGAACGTCGCCGCCTCCCTCGGCCTTGGTGCCAACGTCGCGGTTCGGCGCGGGGACGCGTTGTTCTACCTCTGCAACTTCGAGGGACGGTTGGCGCCGAAGTCGTACGTCTTGATGGGCCAGAGCAACCCGCTGCACGCCACGGCCCTTGGCAAGTGCCTGCTTCTCGCCCTCGACCCGAGTGAGCGACGCCGCTTGCTGCCGACGCTACGGCGCTTCACGCCTCACACCATCGTGGATCATGACGCGCTCGACCGGGAACTCGACGAGGTGCGCGGCCGCGGTTACGCCACCGAGGTGGAGGAGCTGGCGCTACGTCGCGCGTGCATCGCGGCTCCCATCCTGGACAGCAGCGGCGCGATCGTGGCTGCTCTGTCGCTGTCTGGACCCCTGTCCGCGCTCGACCTCGACAACCGGGAGAGCGAACGCGCCAGCGTGGTCATCGAGGTAGCCGACTCGATCAGCGCGGATCTCGGCTATCTGGGCCCGGCGCACTCCTTGCCCGGCGCTGATGTGGTCACCGAAACGCAACCGGTGAATGCGTCATGAGCACGCTCAGCGAGCCTCGTGTGTCCAGAGGTACGCAGCCCCGCCGACTGAGCGACGGCGCCTTTGCCGTCCTCTTGGTCCTACCTGGGCTCGCGCTGCTCGCGGCCGTGGTGATGTATCCGCTGATCACCGCATTGGTCACGGCATTCTTCGAACAGAGCCTGGTGCGGCCGGGGAGGACGTTCGTCGGTCTTGCCAACATCCAGCAGGTCCTGGCCGGTGAGTTCGGTCGGATCCTCGGCCAGACCGTGGTGTTCACCCTCGGGTCGACCATCGCGCCGTTCGTCGTGGGCTTCGGCCTTGCGCTGGCGCTCAACACGGCGATCGGTTTGCAACGCATCCTTCGCGGCGTGCTGCTGATCCCGTGGCTCGTTCCCGGTGTGGTGGTGTCGTTCCTCTGGATGTGGATGTTCAACGCCAACTACGGCGTCGTCAACGGCATCTTGCAGGCGGTCGGTGTGATCGACGAGCCACGTGCCTGGCTCGCCAGTCCGACCACCGCAATGCTCGCCATCATCGTCGCCAAGACCTGGGCCAGCTTCCCCTGGATGATGGTGATGCTCCTGGCCGGGTTGCAGGCCGTGCCGCACGAGCTCCACGAGGCCGCCATGGTCGATGGTGCCGGTGCGGTCCGGCGGTTCTTCGCCATCACGGTGCCGCACCTTGCCGGGATCATCGGCGTCGTGCTCTTGCTGGAGTTCATCTGGAACTTCCAACACTTCGACATCATCTACGTCCTCACCGGTGGAGGTCCGGCCGGCTCGACCCACACCTTCTCCACCACGGTGTACGAAACCGCCTTCAGAGGCTTCGACCTGGGCAAGGCCGGCGCCTGGGGACTGGTCTGGATGGCCATTCTCTCGGTCTTCGTGGTGGCGTACGTCCGCTTCTCTGAGAGGGGGGAGAAGCGGTGAGCACGTACGTCACCACGCAACCGACAACGCGCGAGCCGCGTCCCCGTGGCGACAGGCCAGTGCCTCCGGCCGGCACGTCAGGTGGGCGGGCGACTCGGCCACGGTCCCGCCCGCGTGTCGGACAACATGCCACCGCGTGGCTCGTCATCGTGGTGCTCGGTGGCTTCGGGCTGTTCCCCGCGTACTGGCTCCTCGTCACGTCGCTGACCCCGCGGGAGCAGGTCTTCCGCTTCCCACCCCGGTTCGTTCCCGCCGACGTCACGATCGAGCACTATGTCGCGCTCACCGAGAACCCGGACCTGTTCCGCTACCTCGTCAACAGCGTCGTCGTGTCGGTCGTGACGGCGGTGCTGAGCGTCATCGTGTCCGCCTACATGGCGTACTCGTTCTCGAAGTTCCGCTACCGCGGTCGGCGCTCGCTCATGTACCTCGTGTTGTCCTCGCAGCTCTTTCCACAAGCGCTGTTGCTGGTGACGCTCTACGCGGTGTTCAGTGCGTACGGCTTGCTCAACACGTACATCGCATTGGTGCTGTCGTTCACGACCTTCACCCTGCCGCTCTGCGTATGGATGCTCAAGAGCTTCTTCGACACGATCCCCGACGAGCTGGTGGAGGCGGCACGCGTGGATGGCGCCTCGCGACTGCGCATCATCCACGCCATCGTGCTTCCGCTGTCGGCACCAGGATTGCTGGCGGCAGGTCTTTTTGCCTTCGTACGAGGATGGAACGACTTCATCTTCGCGCTCACGCTTGCCGGACCAGACCGGCAGACCCTGCCACCGGGTCTCGTCAACACGTTCGTCGGTGAGGCCCAGACCGCATGGCCAGAACTCATGGCCGCCTCGCTCGTCGTATCACTTCCCGTCGTTGTCGGATTCATCGCACTGCAAAGGTTCTTGGTCGGGGGACTCATGGCCGGCGCCGTCAAAGGATAGGTCTTTGACCATGGAGGTATCACCCATGCACTCGTCCACGTACTCTCGGCGCCGCCTGCTCAGCATGCTGGGCATTGGCGGACTCGGCATGGGCGTGCTCGGCCCAGCACTTGCCGGTTGTGCACCGTCTGGAACGAACACCAGCCCGAACACCGAGAATCGCTCGACACCTCAAGGTCCACAGGACTTCGCGTTCGCGTCCTGGTCGCTCGCCGAAGAAGCGTCGAAGCCTGTCGTCCAAGGGCTTGTCGACAGCTTCGCCAAGGACAAGGGGATCTCCGTCGACACCGTCGTCTACCCGTACAACGAATACCTCAACCAGCTGACCCTGCAGGTGCGCGGTGGCCAGTTCGCTGGGGCTGCGCAGCTGGACATCTCCTGGCTCGGTGCCTTGGCATCGCTCGGCAAGCTGCGCGATCTAGGCGACCTGGTGGCTGGACGGGGCTACACCGAGTCGGCCTTGGCCGCAGGCACCTACGACGGCGTTCAGTACGGCCTGCCGTGGACGATCGGGGCGATCGGCCTCATCGCGAACTCCGAGCTGCTGCAGCGCGCCGGCATCACGACGCCGCCGACGACCATCGAGGACTTCGAGACGGTGCTCACCGAGCTCAAGGGTCTGGGGGATGGCATCATCCCGTACGCCGCGTCGACGAAGGTCGCGCAACTCAAGGACATCCTGGTCTGGATGCAGACCTTCGGCTCGCCACTGCTCGAGGGCGACACGGTGACGATCGGAGACGATGCCAGTGTCGAGGCCGTGGCGTGGTACAAGAAGCTCTACGACCAGAAGCTGATCGCACCCGATGTCGACCGGTTCGACGCACGTGCGCTCTTCGCGCAGGGCAAGGCGGTCATGTACGACGACGCGGTGGTCGGGAAGAGCGCGGTGCTCGCCGAGGCACCCGACAAGTCGCTCGCCGAGAAGCTCGAACCATGGTCACGGCCGGTGCTCAAGGCCGGCGACGAACCACGCGCCCTGCTCTGGGGACACGCGGTGGTCGTCGTCGAGGGTGAGGGCGCCGACACCGCGGCCGAGTTCGCCCAGTGGCTCACGTCGGACCTCGACACGGTGGTCGGGTACTTCGAAGCCCTGTCGCTGCCGCCCACGACGCAGGAGGGCCTGGAATCGGAGGCGGTGAAGAACGACACGTTCACCGCGGCGTTCACCGAGCGGATCACGGCGACCGCGACCGCGAACCCGTTCTGGAAGTTCCCGGAGTACGCCCAGATGGAGGCCGCGGTGGCCGAGCAGGTGCAGGCGGTCCTGGTGGGGAACGCTTCACCGGCGGAGGCGATGAAGGCTGCCGGCGAGGCGGTCCAGGCGCTCGTGAGTTGAGCACGCATCGAGCTTCGGTGACGTACCGGGACCTCGTGGCCGACAGGATGTGAGAGTCGTGAGACGGTTGACCGTTGCCCTGGCAAGCGTTCTGCTGAGTTTAGGGCTGGCGACACCAGCGGCCTCGGTGCACGCGCTGGAGGCTCGCGCCGAGACGGGCTTTGCGCTGGAACCTGTGCCCTATCCGATGGACTCCACCAATCAAGCGGGTTGGTGGAACCCGTTGGCCGAGCACGAGGGCACCACGTACTTCGCCTTCGACGCTCCCGCGGTAGAGGAGAACCTCCATGAGGTGCACATCGCCAAGCGCTCCGCGGACGGCGTCTGGACATCTGGATGTCTGAAGGCAAGCGACGGCTCGTGCGTGCGCTACAACGACGACATCGGTCACCACCAGCCGTCCATCGCGATCGACGGCAAGGGCTACATCCACGCCTTCGTCTCGATGCATGGAAGTCGCTGGCGCTACTTCCGCTCGGACGCGCCGGGATCGGTGACGACCATGACCGACCACTCGAGCGAGATGCCGGACCAGGAAGCGGGCGTCACGTATCCCACGACGACCGCGGCGCCAAACGGCGATGTCTTCGTGATTGCTCGGGTGACTGTGCCGGAGACCGGTTCGTCGGGAACCGGCCGGCTCTACCAGTGGGATGTCGAGCGCGGAGTGTGGCAGCGCGTCGCCATTTTCGCCTACGAAGCCGGTTTCAGCGTCTACCCTGACCAGATCCAGACGGATCGTCTGGGTCGGGTCCACCTGATCTGGGAGTGGGCACGGGCCCCGGCGAGCGGAATTCGGCACCTCGGTTCGTACCTCATCTACGACCCACGGCGGCAACGATTCCTGACGCCGGCTGCGCAGCCCATCGACGTGCCGGTCACCACAGAGGCACCGGCCGACATGATCTATCAGCCGTTGGAGGGTGAGGAGAGCAAGCAGGACGGCACCAGCAGCATCGACCCCGGGGTTCAGAGTGCGAAGCTCACGTTGCTGCGCGGTTCCGTTCGTCCGGGTGCCGTCGCCTACCGTTACCGACCCGCGCCGGGTGCCTTGTTCCAGATCCGCTGGGCGGAGTGGGACGGCCACAGGTGGGTGCGCGAGACCGTCTACGACGGAGATCTCGAAAGCGAAGCTGCGGTCGGCGCGACGTACGCCAGGAATGTCGCACGGGTCTACTACACGTTCAAGGCGCCGCTGTGCGATCCCGGCACCACCACGACCGGCGGGCTGTTCGTAGCGGAGAAACGTCTCACCGGCAGCTCGCGGCAGTGGACGGAACGGCTGCTCGACGCCGAGTCAGGGATCTATCGGCTCGCCACGCACACCCGTGGCGACGGCACCGACGTGCTGTATCTCGCGGCGCCCAACATCGACGATCCGCCAGCGAGTCGGCTCTACTTCGCCACCTTGCCTCGCGGCACGGCGAGCGGGGTGACGGAGTCGTCCATGGTGGCGAGGGGTTCTGCCCTAGCCGCAGACGACTCGACCAACTGGGCGTACGACGCCGAGGTGTCGGTGAGCTCGGCGCTCACGGAGCAAAGCGGCGGCAAGTGCGCCGTCGACGGCAACCGGACCGATCGGAACAGTCGCTGGATCTCGGCTCGTGGTGACGCGACACCATCGATCACACTGACGCTGCGGCAGCCGATCGAGGTCGGGCGCGTGGACGTCTACAGCGGTTACTTCAGCGACAGCCTCGCCATCGTCCGCGACTTCACGGTCGAACTGTTCGTCGACGGATCGTGGCAGACCGTCGCAGAGGTCAGCGGGAACACCGAAAACCCCGTGAGCGTCGAGGTTTCGGCGGGCGTCGTGACGGATCGCGTGCGCCTCGTGCTGACGGATCCGTCGGGCTATACGGGCGGTTCGGACCTCGCGAGGATCTTCGAGATCGAGATCTATGCCGCCTGACCGTGCCTAGGGCAGCCTGTGTCGAGGAACGAGGAGAGGCCATGATGCGGACTCTGCGAAGATTGATGAGGCGTTCTCTGTGCGCCGCGATCGGGGCGCTTGTGGCGGTGACGGTTGCGCCTGCTGCGCTCGGCGAGGTGGATCCGGCCAGGGCATCCGCGCCTGGTGACCGTCCAGAGGAGCTGCGGAACGTCGTCTTGGCGAAGCCCGCGGCGAGTGGCCAGACGATGGCGCGCGAGGTGACGCCGATCACGTGGTCACGCTTCACACGTGGACTACCGGACGACGCGCAGTCGGAGCGGCTGCGACGGATCCTGCTCAACACCAACCGGTACGCCTTGCTGACCTGGTTCCCCGAAACGTACGGATCGCAGGACGACTACTACCTCGACCTCGGCGGCACCGGAGAGGCCAGCATCCGTCCGCCAGGCAGTGAGGCGTTGGCGCTTGCGGCCTCGTTGGCCACCGGGGCGTACGACGAGGACGTCGCGGGTGCTCCTGCCGAGGAGGCGCGTGAGGTCGCGGTACGTATCACGGCGTCGATCGCCGCGCTCCACAAGGCGAACCGGCAGAACGGGTGGGGAGATGCGTGGCAGAGCGCGCTCTGGGCGTACAACGCGGCCTTCGCAGGCTGGCTGCTCTGGGACGACCTCCCGGCGGCAGACAAGGAGAACCTCGCCCGGATGGTGGCGTACGAAGCGGACCGCTTCCTGTTCTACGAGGTGCCGTACTACCAGCTACCGGACGGCACGATCGTCACGCCCGGAGACACCAAGGCGGAGGAGAACGCCTGGAACGCGGCGTTCCTCAACCTCGCCGTCTCGATGATGCCGCACCACCCCAACCGGGCGGTGTGGCAGCACAAGGCGATCGAGCTCATGGTGTCGGCGTACTCCCGGCCGGCCGATCTGCACGACGACACGAGCATCAACGGCAAGCCCGTGTCGCAGTGGCTGAACGGCTCGAACATCGCCGACGACGGCACGTTGGTCAACCACAATCGGATCCACCCGGACTACTTCACGAGCATCGCCAACAGCGCAGGGGCGCCGATCGCGTACGGCCTCGCAGGACTGCCGACACCGAAGGCGGCATTCTGGAACGCCGCTTTGGTCTACGACACGTTGGTCGACCACGAGTTCACCGCACCGCCCTACGCGGCACCAGGCGGCACGATCTACCGGCGCGGCGAGAACGGCGAGGCCATCGCAGACATCTACTACCCGCAGGGCAACGACTGGGGCACGCACCGCCAGATGAACTTCCTGTTGCTCGACACCTTGGCCGCGACCTACGGGTTCGGTGATCGCGCGAGCGTGCCACCGTTGGAGTGGGCCGAGGTGCGAGCGGAGCGGATGCTGCAGATGCAGGGCCGGTTCGACGACGGCCGTACGTACGGCGACCCGTCCGAAGACACGTACTCAGGTCGGGAACAGTGGGTGGCGCTCCTCGCCGGGCGCGCGTACCTCACCGCCTGGCTCGACCACAACGCCACGCTGGAGGTGACCAACCGCGCGTATCCCGTGACACCGCGGGACTACCCCGGTGCCGAGCTCAGCATCGAGGCCGCGGCGAGCTTCCCGCGGGGCCAGGCGACACCGCTGACTCTCACAGTTCGGAGCACGTCGGAGGAGCCGCTCAAGGACGTGTCGCTGCGGCTCTTGCTGCCGGCTGGTTGGGAGGCGACGCCGACCGAGCCGTTGCAGCCTGGGGCGACGGTGCCTCCAGGAGAGAGCATGTCGGTGACGTGGGAGGTGACCCCGGGTCCCTCGGTGACCGACGAGACGGCTGTCCTCACGGGGACCGTGGAGTACCGCCACTACGGGCGTCACCGGCAGCTCGAGGCACGGGCGTACGTCAACGTGCCGCCCGGACGCAACGTCGCACTCGGCAAGCCCGTCACGGTGTCGTCGATGCTGCGGCCCACGGCCGGCGGTGACAAGGTGGTCGACGGGCTCTTCACGGACGCGAGCCGCTGGCTGTCGGCGGAAGACGACCCGGCTCCCGAGCTCACGATCGACCTCGGCGATCCGGTCGCCATCACAGGCATCGCGGTCTTCAGCGGTTACAACGTCACCAACCATGACCCGACCTCGACGCTGAAGGACTTCGCGATCGAGGTCCGCACGGCCGACGGGTGGCAGACGGTCGCGACCGTCGAGGACAACGTCGAGCACCGGGTGCTGGTCAAGGACCTGGACGTGACGGCCGACGAGGTGCGCCTTGCGATCAGTGATCCGTCGGACAGCACCATCGACGTCGCCAGGGTCTTCGAAGTCGAGGTGTACGAGGCGCCGTGATGGCAGGGCAGCCGGTGAGGAGCGGGGACGGGCCGGAGGCGGAGCGCGTGGAGGTCGCCACCGTGGAGCAGGTGGCGGCCGTGACGGCGGCGTATCCCTTCAAGATCTGGGGATTCGGCGAGGGACCGGCCCTGGCTGCACTGCTCCGCGTGGGACAGCTCGCAGAGCGCGCCGACCTCGTGGCGCGGGTGGCAGAGTTGGTGCTGCCTAGCCTGCGCCGGCCTCCGGACCCGACCGACCACCTCATCGCGGTCGAGGTGCTGTTGGGCCTGCGGTCACTGCGAGGCGACGTGACGACCCAGATCGACGACGTGTGCGATCGCTGGGTGGCGACGATTCGTGATGCGCCCCGCCGTACGCCCGGCGGGCCTCGGCTTCATCGTCCAGACCTGCAGGCATGGTCGTCCACGATCTGGGTCGACTGCATGCACACCGACGGGCCGGGCCTCCTCGCCCTCGGTCACGTCGACGAGGCAGTGACCTACGCGAAGGAGTACGCGCGTGTGCTGCAGCGTTCGGACGGGTTGTTCCATCACGGGTACGACGTGGTGAGCGAGCGCGGCAACGGTGTGGCCTGGGGGCGCGGGCAGGGGTGGGCACTGCTCGGGCTCGTCGAGGTGGCAGCGGGCACGCGTGACGACGAGCTCGCGGGCAGGCTGAGACAGCTGGTCGACGCCCTGGCCGAGCACGAGATGGACGGCCGGTGGCGCACCGTGGTGGACGACCCCGAGGCCCCGCTGGAGAACAGCGTCTCGGCGTTCGTCGCGTTCGGTGTGAGGCGAGCGGTGGCTCATGGCCTGGTCGACCAGAGACACGCGGCGATGGCCGAACGGGCGTTCGCCGCTGCGGTGCAGGAGACGGTCGATGGTCGACTGCTGGTCTCCGACGCCACGCCGGTCGGGGACGCGGTGAGCTACCGGCACCGCGGGCTCGGAGCCTTCCCGTGGGGACAGGGGCCGTTGCTGTTGGCCATGCTCGAACGTGTGAAAGGGCTCGAGGGCGTGGAGGGCGAGACGTCATGAGGGTTCGCCGGCTCGAGACGTTCGTCTTGCGGTTGCCTCCAGCTGAGAGGTACTGGGGTGCGCGGACGTGGAGCGCCGAGGACGGCCGTACGCTCGCCGCCTATCCGCCGATGCAGCGACGCCGGTACGTCTACAGCGACACGATCGACACCGTTCTCGTCCGCCTCGAGACCTCCGACGGCGTGGTCGGCTGGGGAGAGGCGAAGGCACCAGTCGGCGCGCGGGCGACGGCCGCGATCATCGACGAGCTCATGGCACCTCTCGTGATCGGTGGGCGGCTCGACGAGATCGGCCAGATGTGGGACCGCCTCTACACCGGCATGCGGGTACGCGGCCACGACTCCGGCTTTTGGCTGGAAGCCCTTGCGGGTGTGGACATCGCGCTCTGGGATGCGTGGGGTCGCTCGGTCGGTCAACCCATCTGTGCCTTGGTGGGCGGACGTTATCGTGACGCGGTGCCGGTCTACGCGTCCGGTGTGCCGGGTGCACCCGCCGGCGCGGGGCGAGCGGGTCAGGATGCCGTACGACAGGAGGCGGAACGGCTACGCGACGGGGGTTTCCGTGCGGTCAAGGTCGCGATCGGGGTACGACCCGAGGACGACGTGGCGTCGGTTCGCACCGTACGTGAGGTCTTCGGCCCCGACGCGGCGGTCTTCGCCGACGCCGCGGGGCAGTACGAGTTCCCGCAGGCCTTGTGGGTGGGCAAGGCGCTGGCTGAGCTGAACGTCGGCTTCTTCGAGATGCCGCTGCCACCAGAGGATCTCGCCGGGTATGCACGCCTGGCAGCGCGACTGGACATCCCGCTGGCGTTGGACAGCTTGACGACGAGACATCGGGCGCTCGAGTTCCTCCGTGCGGATGCGCTGCACGTCCTGCAGCCAGACGTCTGCCGCGCCGGCGGGATCAGTGAGGTGATGCGGATCGCGGCTCTCGCCGACGCCTTCGGCGCTCAGGCCACGCCGCACGTGAGCATAGGGTCGGCCGTGCACATCGCGGCGAGCGTGCAGTGTGCGGCGGCGATCCCGAACTTCGCGATCCTCGAGTACTGGATCGGCACGAATCCCTTGCTGCAGGTGGGGATCGATCCACCGGAGCTCGTGGAGGGGTCGCTGCGCGTGCCGGGTGGACCAGGGCTTGGCATGGCCGTCGACGAGGAGCGGGTGCGCAGCCTCGCTGCCGAGTAGGCGCGCCGCGCCACGCCGCGCCGGCATGCCTACTTGTCGCCCTTCAGCGGACCAGAGATCCACACCTCGTGGCCGTCCGGATCGTAGACGGCGGCATCGCGGACGCCGTAGTCCATGTCGGTCGGCTCGATGCGGACACCCTTGCCCGCCTCCCGCAACCGATCGACAACCGCGTCGACGTCATCCACGGTGATGCCCAGCACGACGCCGTAGAACCCGCCAGGCGAATCGCCTTCTGCAGGATCGATCTGGTCGAGCATGATCGTGATCTGGCTGGCCGGCGGCGGGTCGGACTGCGCGGGCCAGCCACCGGTCGGGGCGAAGAGCTCCAGCATGGTGCCGAGTTCTTGACCTCGCCGGAAGCCGAGCAGGTCTTCGTAGAAGTGTGCCGATGCCTTGAGGTCGCGGCAGCGAATCGTCACGCCGTTGATGTGGATACCCATGACCCGCAAGCTAGGTCACGACATGCGCAATGCGCAAGATGCATAATGTGCAGGTGGGACCCGACCCGACTCCTGCCGCGCCGGTGGTCCTCGAGGCGACACCCACGCCACGCCTGCGTGTCGAGCCGCCGAATCTGCCGGCATCGCTTACGACCGCGATGGTGCTCGTCGACTACGCGCTCGCGGGGAAGGCGACGCCGACGCCAGACCCGCAAGCAGCCGCGCAGGCGATTTCTCCTGACCTCGCCGACGACAGCCACGGGATGCGTGCGGTCTTCGCGCACGGTACGTACCTGCGGCAGTTCCTCATCCGCGAGCTACCGGCCGGGCACCGAGGGCACACTGAGTGGGCAGCTCTTCGAGGCTGGTTGGCCCGGCTCGACGACGACCGGATCCGGGCGATGGTGGACGAGGGTTCGACCGGCGTTCTCTCGTACCGCAAACCGGCCGATCAACGGCCGACGAAGCCGGACGTCCTGGCGGCCGTGACCGGCTGGGGCCTGACCGAGCCAGAACGACGTGCGGCCGAGCTTCGCGATCCCCGCTTCGTACGCCGGATGATGCTGGCGTTCCTCGACGCGGTGTGGGACCTGTGGTTCGTACGCGTCTGGCCAGAGCAGCTTCCGGTGCTGCAGGCGGTCGCCGCTGCAGCACCGGAGCCCATGCCGGGTACGAGCGGAGTGCAATGGACGATGCAGGTCAGCGGTCTGCGGCCGGACCCGCAGTACGCCGAGCTGATCGACCGTGCGGCAAGTGTGGTGGTGAGCCCATGCCCTGGGCTCGGGCGGAGCCTGGCGCTCTTCGAGGCCGCGGGGGACATCTGGGTGCTGTACAGCCCGCAAACGCCTGCCCCACACGGGCGTTCGGGCATCGCGGTCGGCAGGCTCGCACAGCTCGCGCCGACGATGCAGGCGCTCGGTGATCGCACCAGGCTCGCCATCGTCTTGTACCTCGCTGACCACGGCCCTGTCTTTATGCAGCAGCTCTCCGATGCAGTGCAGGTGCACCAGAGCACCGTGTCTCGACAGGTGGCGACCCTGCGCAAGGCCGGACTCGTCCGAATCGACGACCAGCGCAGGATCGTTGCCCGGCTCGACGTGGTACGTCGCACGTGCCAGACCTTGTTGGAGGCCATCGAGTGAGCGTGCTGCATGGTCAGGACCACAGGGTTCACACGGAGCGGTGGTAGGCCCGGAACGCCTGGACGGAGAGCAGGACCAGCGCTGCCGCGAAGGCGACCAGGAATCCCGTGTGCAGGAGTACGGCATTCCAGTCAGGGCTTGCAGACATCGCGGAGCGACTCGCCGACACAGCCCAGTCGACCGGGTTGAATCTCGCCGCGGTCTGAATCCAGCCCGGGGCGAGCTCGCGTGCCATCAAGGTCGAGGAGAGGAACGACATCGGCAGCACGAGGAACTGCGCGATACCGATCAGCGACTCCGGCTTGCGGACGAGCAACGCCACCGCGTTGGAGAACGACCCGAAACCGACGGCGAGAAGCACCGCGACCGCGATCGTGACCAGCACACCGGCGACACCGCCCGCGTACTCCGCGCCCAAGGCGAACCCCACGGCGATCACGATCAGCGCCTGTATGACGAGGCTCGCGGCAAGGTGGGCGAGCTTTCCGGTGAGGATGGCTGCCCTCCGCGTGGGGGAGACCAGGAAGCGGTTCATCACCCCGCGGTCCATGTCGGTGATGAGCCCCATACCCGACCAGGCACTGCCGAAGAGGGCGGTCATGACGATGATTCCTGGCGTCATGAAGGTGATGTACGAATCGGTTGCGAAACCGGGAATCTCGACCACACGCCGGAACAGCTGGCCGAAGAGGAGCATCCAGATCATCGGCTGCACGAGCGTCACGGCGATGTAGAACGGCTGCCGGACCAAGGCCCGGATCTCTCGAAGCGTGAGATTGCCCGCCTGAACCAGGACCGGGCTCATCGTGCTACCTCCTTGACTGCGTGAGTGTCGCTGGTGTGCAGACCGCCGTTCGTGGACGAAGCCTCCTCGAATGGCCGTCCGGCATACCTCAGATAGACGTCATCGAGCGACGGCCGAGAGATGGTGACCGACGCGACTGGCAACCCAGCGGTCTCGAACGCCGCGAGCACCGAGGGAACCGCGCGGGCGCCATGGTCGACACGTGCCCGCACTGAGGCACGGTCGACGCTGACCTCGTGCAGTCCTTCGACCTTGTCGAGGGTCAGTTTGAGACGTTCGTCAGCGTCGGACTGAGCCAGCTCGATGTGGATCGCGTCTCCGCGAAGCTCTTGTTTCAGCTCGTCGGGCGTGCCCTGGACCACGACGACTCCGCGGTCGACGATCGCGACCTGGTCGGCCAGCTGATCGGCCTCGTTGAGGTAGTGGGTCGTGAGCAGGACGGTGAGGCCGTCTTCTCGGGCCAGCCGCGAGATCTCCTGCCACATGTCCGCGCGGGCATGCGGGTCGAGTCCGGTCGTCGGCTCGTCGAGGAACAACACCTGCGGTCTGTGGACCAGGCCCAGCGCGACGTCCAGCTTGCGCTGCATTCCGCCGGAGTACGAACGAGCCGCCCGCGACGCGGCATGCGCGAGATCGAAGCGTTCCAGCAACTGGCGTACGCGAACCGCAAGCTCGTGTCGCGGCATGCCGTACAGGCGTCCCTGCAGATAGAGGTTCTCGTAGCCCGTGGCCTCGGGATCGAACTGTGGCTTCTGGGACACGTACCCGATGGCGCGGCGCACCTTGTCGGGCTGACGGACGACATCGGCACCGGCGACGGTCGCCGATCCCGAATCCGGTCGGGTCTGGGTCGTGAGGACCTTGACCGTCGTGGACTTGCCAGCACCGTTCGGCCCGAGGAGCGCGAAGATGCTGCCGGCGGCAACCTCGAAGCTGATGCCGTTGAGGGCCTGCACTCGCCCCTTGAGGTATGTCTTCTTCACATCTCGGGCCTGGATGGCCAGGCGATCTGGTCTGAGGTCAGACATCTTCACCTTTCCTCACGTCGAATGAGTTTCAGCGCGTGGCCAAAAGGCCTGGTCAGGAAGCCGACGTGCCCTCGTCGGATGCCGACTCGTCCGGCTCGACCGGCACGTGCGGGGCCTGATAGGGCTCGGGCACCTCACCGGTCTCGTGGAACTGTCGCCAGATCTCGATGCCCTCGAGTGAGCCGTCACGGATCTCGCGGATGAGCTGCCTGGTCCACCGCAGGTCGGTCTCCAGGTGGGCACGGACGTAGTCCCACTCGATCCAGAACAGGCGTGGGAGCGAGGCGATGTCATTGGCCTCGGCCGCGGCGAGACTGCGCTCGATCCGCTGGCAGCGCTGTTCGAGCAGGTCGGCCACCTTCTCCGGCGGGAGGCCGGGAAGGAGCGAAAGCCCGGCTTCGAACTGCGTGTACTCCTTGACCGGCTCGGCGAGCAGCTCGGCGAGCCAGGTCTCGAACTCTTCGCGTCCTGCGCTGGTGATGGCGTACACCGTGCGCTCGGGTCGTCGACCCTCGCGCACCGTCTCACGTGGCTCGATCAACCCGTGCGTCACGAGCTTGTCGACGACCGAGTAGAGCGAGCCGTAGTTGAGCTTGATGCTGCCTTCCTTGTTGCGGTCGCGGAGCGTTCGAGACATCTCGTACGGATGCATCGGCCGCTCGAGCAGCAGCCCCAGCACGGCGAGTGCCAGCGGGTTGGAGACCTTGCGTCTGGTCACGGCTTGCGTCGCCTTCCTGGTCGAGTGGATACTCACTTCTAAATACTCGAATCAGAGTATTCGCCTTCGACTCAGGCTTTGTCAACCGAATCGCCGGCCGATGATCTTGGGTGGCCAGCTACAGCAGCCGCCCGTCCTATCGCGGTCATGATCTTGAGGACGCGATCACGTGGATCTAGATTGCGTGAGCAATCGATTTCTGGCGATCTGCGCCGGTTGCGTTCCGGCTTGACGAGGACGGCGGTAGCGATGCGAGGGCACTCCGTAGTGGCACATCGGCACGTCGCATGGGTTCGTCGGCTCGCCACGGCCTTCGTGGGCCTCAGTATGTCGGTCGGAGCGCTCGCGGCCGGGACGAGCCCGGCGCTGGGTGCGACCAGCGACCAGATCCGCCACGGTCCCGTCGGGTGGGAGACCTACCGGCACCCAGAGCGCCTGGTCGAGGTCGCGAACGATTCCCGGACCCGCCAGTTCTCGAGCTTCGACCGCACAGGTGGTAACGACGACGGCTTCGGTGGCGTGTATTCGTGTCTGCGCACCACGGGGGAGGGCCGGTGTGTCATCGCGGAGCACACCGGAGCGGGTGAGATCGACTCGATCTGGTTCACGCGCGATGGGGGAGACGTCACCAACACCGGGACGATCCGGATCGAGCTCGACGGCGCCACCGTCGTCGACGCGCCACTGCAGGAGGTCGTGAACGGCAGCCTCGGTGCGCCGTTCGTGCATCCGCTGGTCGCCAACGCCGACCAGAGCTCCGGCGGCGTCTACATCAAGGTCCCGATGCCCTACCGGAGCTCGATGCGCATCACGACGGAGAACAACCCGTACTTCTACCACGTCACCTATCGGCAGTTCGCAAGCCCGGAAGGCGTCACGACATTCGACCCGTCCGACCCGGCAGAGGACGTGATCGACAAGCTGCGCCGCGCTGGTACGCAGGATCCCAAACCCGAGCTGGGTAAAGAGCAGACGACGGCCCGCAGCTTCAGGCTCGAGCCGAACCACACCGTGACGCTGGCAGGCGTTTCGGGTCCAGGGGCACTGACCGAGCTGGTGCTTCGGCTTCCGCAACTCGAGCCATCGCCTACGGCAGACGTCTCGACGAGACGCGCCACCGAGCGTGCTCCTTCGCCAATGCCCGGAAAGGAGCGCTGGGTGCGCCCGATCGCCGAGCCGACGCTTGCGACCACAGCGGCGAACGACACCGAGGAGATCCTTCGCAACGTCCGGCTGCGCATCAGCTTCGACGGCAAACGTACGGTGGACTCGCCGCTGGGTGAGTTCTTCGGCAGCGGGCTTGGGTTGTATCCGGTCCGGTCGTACATGTTCGGCATGGACCCCACCGACCGTACGCTGTCCAGCTGGTGGTTGATGCCGTACGCCCGGTCGGCGAAAGTCCAGCTCGTCAACTGGTCCACTGTCGCGCTGACCGACGCCGAGGCGAGCGTCACGCACGTGCGCACCGACCGCTGGGCACGCGAGCTCGCGGAAGGGCGGGCTGGCTACTTCCGTGCGACGTCGGTACGGCAAGAGACCGAGTTGGGGCGCGATCACACGTTCCTGGACGTGACGGGTCGGGGTCGCGTGGTCGGCGTGACGCAGACCGTCGAAGGCCTGAACACGACCGGCTGGCGGCGCGGTTACCTCGAAGGCGACGAGCGGGTCTTCGTCGACGGGTCGTCGAGCCCGGACATGCACGGGACCGGGACCGAGGACTTCTACGAAGGTGGCTGGTACTTCAACCGCGGCGCGTTCACCGCACCCATGACCGGAGCTCCGGTGCCCGACCGAGCCGACTGCCCGGGTGGTTGCACCGGCATGTACCGGCTGATGCTCGCCGAGGGCATCGACTTTGCAAGCAGCATCAGGTTCGGCATCGAGCACGGGCCGGGGGACGACGAGCCGGCGATCGAGGCGTCCACGACGTACTGGTACGGAGCCGAGCAGGGTCAGCTCGTGTGGAGCGACCACCTCGACGTCGGCGACGTCGCGAGCGAGCAGGCGCACGGCTACTCCTCGACCGATCCGGGCGAGGTGACGTCGGTGTCCGGCAGGTACGAGGGCCTGGACGGTCCGGCCGAGCCGGTCACCGTCGACGCGAGAGCGACCTCGGCTCCGGTGTCGTTCCGGATGGCCGTCGCACCGGCCAACGCGGGGGTGGTGCTGCGTCGCATGTCCGACCAAACCGAGCCGTATCAGGCAGCCGAGGTGACGGTCGACGGCGAGTTCGCAGGGCTGTGGACCCAGCCGCTGGGCAACCCGGCGCATCGGCTGCTCGACGACTTCTTCGTGCTCCCGGCGTCGTTGACCAGCGGAAAGCGGACGATCACGGTCGAGCTCACGCCGGTGGACGCCGGACCGGCATGGTCGGCCGCCGACTACGCGGCCTTGTCCATCCGCCCGTCGTACGTCGACCGCAAGCGACCCGCGGCTGTGTCAGGTGCCACCGCGACAAGCGGCGACCTGACGTCGATCACGCTGGGCTGGAAGCGGGCGTACGACGATGTCTACGCGCCTCGGTACGAGATCTACGCGTCGACGGCCCAGGGATTCACGCCTAGCAAGGCCACCTTGGTCGGCATCTCGCGGACGCCTGGTTTCGTCCACGATCCGCATGCCGTGCGCCAGACGTGGTACTACCGCATCCGCGCGGTCGACTCCGCCGGGCGGACCGGCGGCTTCTCGCCGGAGCTGTCGGCGACGACGGGAGATGCGGTGCGCATCGAGGCCGAGTCGCTGCTGCCGCCGGTGGAGGCGACGGCACCGGTGCAGGTCCAGGGGAACTGCTGCGGCGTGACGTGGTCGGGCAATGCGCAACTGTGGTTCACGCCGACGACGCCGGGTGAGCGGGTTGTGCTCGAGTTCGAGGTCGCGTCCGGTGGTTCGTACGAAGTCACCACGCAGCAGACTCTGGCCCGTGACTACGGCATCAACACGCTGGCACTGGACGGCCAACCGATCGGAGAGGCCTTCGATGCGTACCACTCGCCGGAGGTCATCCTGAGCGAACCACTGAGCTATGGCGTACACGAGCTGTCGGCCGGAACGCACAGGTTGACCGTCGAGGTGCCCGACAAGAACCCCGAGTCGATCAGCTACATGGCAGGCTTCGACTACTTCCAGCTCACGCTGGTCGATTCTTAAGCCGCCGCAACCCGCAGCGCCGAGCTGTGGGGTGAGGCGTCGTTGCAGGCCGGCGAACCGGCCGACCTGGTGGCGCGGCAGGTCACCGAGACGACGCAGTTCACACCGCTGGTCGACGCGGCGCCCTACACCGCTGGTCGACGCCGGTGATGCTCGTCTGGGTTGACGCCTCGGATGCTCATTGGAGGGCCAGCCGGCCATGCAGCCTGCGGAGCGGTCGGCCGGTACTCCCGACGTGGTAGTGAAGAAGCCTCTCGCCAGCCGATGTCACCGCCACTCCCGAGACCAAGGATGAAAGCACGATCGATCCAGTCGACGAGGGAGTGGACATGCAACAGTTTCTTGCAAGCTACGCCGCTGAATGGGGTCAGTGGGCTCACGGAGGCTGGTGGCCCCTGTTTCCGATCCTCTGGGCAGTCTTCTGGGCCGCTGTGATCCTCACCGGCGCGTACCTCTTCACCCGTTACGGCCGACGCGGCCGCCAGCGCTCGTCCGCTGAGGCTGTGCTGGCCGAGCGGTATGCACGTGGGGAGATCGACGAGGAGGAGTATCGGGTGCGACTTGCCGTGTTGAAGGAGTCGCGGGTCTAGTGGGGTGGAAGCCGGTCTGAGAGCCCTCGGCGATCGCTGAGGGCTCTCAGACCGTACGATCACGTGCCCGATTTCGAAAATTCTCGCGCGATACGAGGCGTTCACCACCGCTGAGCCGCATGCATGCCGTGGGAAGATCCCAGAGGCCGACTCAACGTGGTCATTTTTGTAATGGCTGGACAGAGTGGGTAAGAAGCGGTACGTATGGGTTCACAGTGGGGGGAGGGCTTCATGGATCCGCTCGTGATAGTCGGCCTGATCTTATTGGGCGGTTACATCCTCTCGATCTACCTGCATCCGTATGTCAGGTGCGAGAAGTGCAAAGGCCTGGGCCGGCACTGGGGCTCGGTATTCACCAATTCGTTACGGCCATGCCATCGCTGCTCCGGAACAGGTCGCAAAAGGCGCCTAGGGGCCGTGATCCTCAGGCGGGGAGAAATACGTCAGTCGTCGCCGCGCATTCAGCCCCGGACGCGAAGACCCTGATGGAAGATTAGGCCCGCCACATAGAATTGCTGGTACGTGAAAATACCGATTTCCCTGAATGAGTCATTTGGGGCAATTCGACTGAGGAGCCCTAAAGATCGTGACTTAAAGATCGCGGATCGAAATCGCTCGCTCATGACCTGGCGTCGGACGTGCTCGTGGCGGGGTCGGGGGCGAGATCAGTCCGCCTCCATCCAGCGGTAGGTGTCGTCGGCTCCTTGTCGGCACTGGACGCGGGTGCCGTCGGCGGTGTGCTCGAACTGCGACACGTCGGTGAAGCTGCATGGCGACCCGACTTCGATCTTCTGGCCGGGTTTCGGTTCGGGTGAGGCGGTGGGCGCCGTGGAGCCGGGTGTGGTCTGCGGTTGCGTGGCCTGCGGATCCGTGGTCCGTGGTTGCGCCGTGGCGTTCTGCGGAGGTGGTGAGGGCTGGCGTGGTGTGGGCCCCTGCTCGCCCAGGAGGTCGAAGGCGGCCCGTGCTGCCACTGCGGCACCGCCAAGCGTGACGAGGGCCACCGCGGCGACGAGAATCCGGCGACCGCGACCGGGTGGCTTCGGTCCGACGTGGTGAGTCGAGGGGTCGGTGGCCGGGGAGCCAGGCACGCGTGCCGAGCCCGTGGCGACCCGGGTCGGGGTCACCGGCCGGCTTGGGGTGGCTGCCTGCTCCGGATTTCGGCGAGGCGCGGTGGGCAGATCCGGGGGAGCCGGCTGGTCCGGCGCTCCATCAGGGGTCACCGAGGTGTCGCCCGCGTACATCCGTACGAAGTCGTCCGGCGCTGGACCGTGCGGCCCCCATCCGGGCGGCAGCGGAGGCAGCACGTCGGGGATCTTTACGCGGCCCGTGGGGTCCTCCGGGACGGCGTCGGGCGGTGGCAGCAGGCCGGTGGCGGCGAGCTCCTCTCGAGCCTGTGCGCACGAGACGGGCCGTTCGTCGGGACTCGATGCCGCCAAGCGGCGTAAGTACTCCCACAGCGCAGGTGGTGCGCCGTCCGGTCGCTGCGTACTCACGCCGACGTCGGGGTCCGGGCGCGTGCCTGTGAGAAGCTCCACAGCCACCACGCCGGCGGAGTACAGGTCCTGCCGCGGTGCCGGGTCGGCGCCGGTGAGCTGCTCAGGAGCGAGGTATCCCGGCGTGCCCAACACCTGCGATGCACGGGTGATTCGAGGCTCGTCGAGCGGGACAGCGATGCCGAAGTCGCTCAATAGCACGTGGGGTCGGGCTTTTCCGGTCGGCTCGAGGAGAAGGTTGGCCGGTTTGACGTCGCGGTGCACGAGTCCCGCCTGATGCACCGCGTCGAGTCCGGCGAGGAGCTGGTCCAGGAGAACGGCAACCCACTGCGGCGGCAGCGGTTTGGTTCGGCGCAACAGCGACGCCACCGAGCCGCCGCGCACCAACTCCATCGTGAAGAGCACCTTCTCGTCTTCGCCGGCCCAGCCGATCGGGGTGATAACGTGCGGATGGTCGATGCGGAAGCTCTGCTCGCGAACGAATCGCAAGAGGGAACCGGCGTTGAACTGCTGGAGTACCTTCGCCGCAAGGTATCGGTGGTCCCGGTGGTCCCAGGCGCGCCACACAGCGCCCATGCCACCCTCGCCAAGAATGTCGACAAGCACGTAACGTCCGGCGAGCATTCCGCAAGGTTAGCCCGAGCGGGTGGTCGTAGCCCCACTGGACGGCCAGGTCGACTAGGTGGTAGATTTCCCTATAAAACTTGTCGGAGTTGAAGGAATTGGGTTCGTGAGTGCCGTGAGTGCTGCCGGGAAGCCTCGTGTCCTGCTGGTTGGGGCGTATGAGCGGGACAACTTCGGTGATCTGCTCTTTCTCCTCGTCACCGAGCAGCACCTGCGACAGGCAGACGTCTGCGCGGCCGCACCGTTCGCGGGCGACATGCGATCGCTGCTCGACAGGACCATCCCCGCTTACGGTCCCTTGCTCCGGGACGAGACGTTCGATGTCGTCTGGACGGTTGGGGGACAGGTGGGAGGAACGGACGTCACGAGCGCGTTCCGCATGTCCGCGACACCTGAGCTGTCGCGACGGTTCCAACGCAGCTCTGCGGCCGAGCGTGAGCGTCTGTTGCAGAAGGCGTTCGGTGACGTGCCCGGCATCTCGCCGTACATGCCGTCGCTCCTGCGCTACCCGCGCAACAGTGGTGCGATCTCGGTCCTCAACTCCGTCGGTTTGTCAGGCATCAGCCGCGCAGAGACCCTCCGGCGCGAGGAGCTCATCGCCCTTCTGCGCGGGACAGACTTCATCTCCGTACGGGACAGGGAGTCGAGCCTCTTCCTCACCGAGCTCGGCATCGAGCACACCTTGGTGCCCGATGCCGTTCACTCGTTGAGCATTCTGCGGCCGGCACAGCCCGATCCGGAGTCCGACATCGCGATCTTCCAAGCATCCAAGGCGATCCTCGGTCAGCTGGGCCACGGGAACGTCGCCGCGGCACTCGCGACGAGCGAGCACCTGCGCGGGCTCCGCATTCGGATGCTCATGGCAGGAACCGCGAACGGCCACGACTCGCGAGACGACCTGGAGCTTGTCGCATCGCACGCACGCCAGATGTCGCCCAGGATCGACATCGAGATCCTCGAGGATCGGCGGCCGTTCGAGCTCTGCGATCGGATCAGCGAAGCACGAGTGGTGATCGGCACCTCGTTGCACGTCCGCATCGTGGCGAGCGCGTATGGGATCCCGCGGGTCAGCCTGTCACGTGCCAAGGTCAATCGGTATGCGCGACATTGGGATCCTGACATGCCGTACGACGTCGGGCTCGACGACCTTGACACGGCGATCGGCCAGGCGATGAGCGTGGCGAGTCGTCCGGACGTGGTCGAACGTTCGCGCATGCTCTCCCAGCTCGCTCACGACAGCCTGCGCGACCTCGCCGACCGCGTCGTCGCCTTGGCCACCGACCAGACCGCCGCCGACCGCACCCGGCGGCTGGAGCTACGACAGCATCACGAGTCGGCGTTGCTGAGAAGCCGAACACGCGAGCTGATTCGGCTCCGCCGGCAGTTGGATGCGCTCACGTCGAGCCGCTCATATCGGCTGGCCAGTCACATGTCTCGGATCGCACGCAATGTCAAGCGTCCGTTCAGTGTTCGGTCAGGTCGGTAGCGCACCGAGCGTACGAGCATGTGCACCACAGGTGAGCTGGCCGAGCTCGATTGAGGTGTCGCGGCCGACCATAAGATAGGCCCATGCCTTCGACCACGTTGCCTACCGTCCCACTCGGCCGCACCGGCATGCAGATCACTCGCGTCGGCCTCGGTGCCTGGGCGATCGGCGGCGCCGGGTGGGCCTACGCATGGGGACCGCAGGACGACGCGGAGTCCATTGCGGCGATCAGACATTGCGTCGAGTCCGGGATCAACTGGATCGATACCGCGGCGATCTATGGCCACGGTCACTCCGAGGAGATCGTGCGCCAGGCTCTCGAGCCGTACAGCGATGACGAACGCCCGTACGTCTTCACCAAGTGCGGGCTCGAGATCGACCGCGAGGACCCCTACCGTCCGGCGCCTCGCGTCGGCGACGCGCAAAGCTTGCGGCGTGGCGTGGAGGAATCGCTTCGCCGGCTCGGTGTGGAGACGCTCGACCTCCTGCAGATGCACTGGCCGGCAGCCGATGGGACGCCACTCGAGGACTACTGGCAGACGCTGCTCGATCTGCAGGCTGAAGGAAAGGCCCGTGCGGTCGGTCTTTCCAACCACGACGTCAAGAGCCTGGAGATCGCGGAGAAGCTCGGGCATGTGCAGACCCTGCAGCCGCCGTTCTCGGCGATCCGACGTGAGGTGGCTGAGAAAGAGCTGCCGTGGTGTGCTGCTCACGAGACCGGCGTGATCGTCTACAGCCCGATGCAGGCGGGTCTTCTGAGCGGGCGATTCAATGCCGCCAGGGCCGCGGCGCTGCCGAAGGACGACTGGCGGTCTCGGGACCCGAACTTCACCGGGGAGCAGGCGGCGGCCAACTTCGCGCTCGCGGACTCCCTGCGTCCGATCGCGGAGCGCCACAACGTCACGGTTGCCGCGGTCGCTGTGGCGTGGACCCTCGCGTGGCCAGGCGTCACCGGAGCGATCGTCGGTGCGCGTCGGCCCGAGCAGGTCGACGGGTGGCTGCCTGCGGCGACGTTGCAGCTCACCGACGAGGACCTCGACGAGATCGCCGCCGCCATCGAGCGCACGGGTGCCGGCGCTGGGCCTGCGCGACCGCCGCGGCAGTAGTTTCTCGACGGACACTCACCGGTAGCCACGGACCTGGAGCCTGCAGAGCTCGGTGTACGTCCCCCGTTCAGCCGTATCGGGTCGTCGTGTGTTCCTTGCTCGATGACGCGACCGGTATCGAGCACGACGATGTGATCGGCCGCTCGCATGGTCGAGAACTGGTGCGAGACAAGGAGGCTGATCCCACCCTGCCCACGGCGCTCGCGTGCGGTGGCCGCGTAGCGCGCGAAGAGCGCGTCTTCGGCGTGCGCGTCCAGTGCGGCGGTGGGTGCGTCGAGCACGGTGAGCAACGGGTCGGAACGCAGCACTCCGCGCGCAAGCGCGACCTTCTGCCACTGACCGGACGAGAGCTCGATGCCTCCGGGCCACGTGGAGTCCAGCTGGGTGCCAGGCCGTTCGGGACAGTTCGCGCCAGGTCGTGTGCGTCTGCGGCGGCGAGCGCGCGGCGAGCCGACGAGACGTCGCCGAAGTGGTCCGGCTCGGCGAGCGTCACCGCCTGACCGGGCGTGAGCTCGAATCTCGCGTGGTCCTGGAAGGCCCCGCAGCAACGCCTGCGCCACTGCGTGAGATCGAGGTCCTCCGCAGCCGTGCCATCGATCAGGATGCAGCCTGCGTCAGGCCGATACATTCCACAGAGCAGCTTGACGAGCGTCGTCTTCCCAGCGCCGTTCTCACCTACGATCCCCACCACGCGGCCTGCCGGCAGCCACAGGTTCAGCTTCTCGAAGACCGGGCGCTCGGTGCCGGGATAGCAGAAGGTGAGATCGCGGATCTCGATTCCCTGCCGCAATCGGCTCGGGGCGGCGACCGGGCTCGTGGTGTATCGCGTGGCTTCCTCTGCAGCGGGGTTCGTGCAGCCAGAGAAAGCGTGCTCGGTAGTCGAGGCAGGACACGAGCCAGCGCAGCATCCCCACGACCATCTCCAGGCTGCTGCTCACGTCTGTGCCAGGACGAAGGCCAGCGCCAGGTCGCCGCGGAGGGTCGCCCGTGACGACGCGGTACCCGACCAGGAGGAGGGCGCCACCGCATCCGATCGGCATGACCAGGGCGGTGCCAGCCGACAAGGCCGCGGAACGCCATGCGGTGCCCGCTCGGATCAGGTGCTCGCGTTGCCAGGTTGCTGGCTTCGCCGACGGAGCTCGGTAGCCAACCGAAAGACCCGTCTCTTTTTGCCGGGCGAGGCTTTCGTGCCGAGCGTGACGAGGTGGCGTTGCAGCCGGCGACATTCTGCTGCCCGTTCCTGCTCCGCATGCCGAATCCATCGTTGGCCCACGTGAGGATGAGCAGAGCGGTCGCCCAGGCGAGCGTCCCGGCATCACGGCCGATTGCTCCGTCGACGACGTACTTGAGCCACAGCACCGCCGCCGACCACCGCCAGTGCCAGCACGACCGAGCCGGCGTGGCGAGGTCCGTGCGACGTACGTCACAAGGAGGCGCAGGGCGGTGCTGAACGGTGCTGTGGTGGTAGTAGGCAAGGGGCGACCGGGTTTGTGGGCGTACGAACCGGACATGGCGACCGTAACGCCAGAGCCTGACTCGGCGCACTCGAATTTGTGCTAGGAGGAAGGCATGGCGCGGCAGATCTGGAGCGGTTCGCTGAGCTTCGGCCTGGTCAACGTGCCCGTCGGCCTGGTCACCGCGACCGAGTCCAAGGACGTGGCATTTCACCAGCGGGAGCGTGGCACGAATGCGCGCATTCGCTACAAGCGTGTGGCAGAGGGTACGAACCGGGAGGTCGACTACGACGACATCGTGAAGGGCTACGAGGTGTCTGGCGATACGTTCGTCACGCTGACCAAGGACGAGATCGCAGCGGCCGAGATGGACAAGTCGGGCACCATCGAGATCACCGACTTCGTGGAGCTCTCCGACATCGACCCGGTCTACTTCGAAAAGACGTACTACCTCGCGCCGCGCGGGAAAGGGGCTCTGGGCGCGTACGGCCTTCTGCGCGATGCGATGAACCGCACGGGTCTTGCTGGCGTCGCGTCGTTCGTCATGCGGGGAAAGGAATACCTCGCGGTCATCCGGGCGAAGGAGAAGGCGCTCATCTTGCAGACGTTGTACTTCGCTGACGAGGTACGACAGCCAGAGGACGTCATCGACGAACTGCCGAACAAGCAGCGGGCCGACTCGCGGGAGATGAAGGCGGCGGTCAGCCTCATCGAACAGCTGTCCACCGACTGGGAGCCTGAGCGGTATCACGACGTCTACCGTGAGCGGCTCCTGAAGATCATCAAGGACAAGGCCAAGGGCCGCGAAGTCCACGTCGAGGCTCCTGCGCCTGCGGGGGAGAAGGTCGTCGACCTCATGGAGGCCCTGCAGCGCAGTGTCGACCAGGCACGGGAAGGGCGCTCCGGCGAAAAGAAGCGGACCACGAAGAAGGCGGGTGCGCAACAGCGTGCCGGTCAGAAACGCTCCTCTGGGACGCGCAAGTCGAGCAGCGGACGGACGACGAAGAAGGCGCAGAAGAAGGCGTCCTGAGCCACGTGCGCTGCCAGGATTGTGCGAGGTGCCGGTCGCCGGCTTCGTCGACGCCAACCGCCGACACGTTCCATCAAGTCTTCGCGCAGCGGGAAAGGCGCTCCGTTCACACCTGGTACGTACGACCTTCCTGACCCCACTCGCCGAACTCCGGCGCCAGCCCTTGGTCGATGGCCCGGATGCTGGGCCGTCCGATGTGGACGAAGACCAGCCGACGCACGCCGCCACGACGCGCTTGGCGTGCGACATCGCGGACACAGGCATGCCCGCCGACGCCACCGCGAAACCGGATCGGCCGGTTCCAGGCTGCGGCTTCGGCGAACATCAGGTCCGCATTCCTCGCCCATTCTGGAAACTCCCAGAACTCGGGAGCCCAGACCACGACGGCTCCGGCGCCAAGGATCCGGTACCCGTACGTCGGATGCGAGGTGTGGGCAACAGGAAGGCACTCGATCCGAAGCTCGTCCAGGTCGAGATCTGTCGCGCGGGGCTTCGTTGCGAGTTCGCCCGCCATGCGCGACAGGGCCGAGCGGAGCTCGCTGCGTTCGTCGCTCACGAGCCACGCGTCGATCCGGTCGGGAAGCGCGATACCTGGGCCGCCGTCGAAGAGAATGCGGCGCCGGCCGTATCGGGCGAGAAGACATGCCGGTGCATAGCGCGGTGATCTCATCGCACCGACGCCGAGCAGCGTGAGGCGAAGTCGTTTCGCCATGGTCGTCTGCCTACTGAACCGCTCGTCAGAAGGTCGAGGGCCGGCTGGTGGTCCTTCGGCCACCGTGTCGTGAGAACGGTGTCCTCAGAACGTCGGGCCCCTTGTCAGGTTGTGCGGATGCGGCACCGTCGTCTGATCCCCGCTTGTCTAATGGCCGAGGAGATGCGCCACGCGCAGCACGGCGTCGAGGGCGGGCAGGACGCGGGTGGGCTCCATGCGTCCTTGCCAGTACACCAGCAGGTCGGTGCCATGCAGGCTCCAGTTGGGGGCCATGCCCGCCAGGTGAGCGCGGACCATTGCCGGGCCGATGATCTGCCGGACGGTCTCCGGTTGCGTGCTTCGTACCTCGAAGTCCTTGTCGAACTCGCTGATGCCGACCTCGGTGTCATCCGGGCCGGTGAGCCAGCGCCAGACCCGGGACCCGGACCCCCGCGCACTCACCTCGATGGCGGGATAGGTGTACGGCAGGTGGACCACACACACCACATAGTCGTGTGCGTCCGCCATGCCCGGAACGTGACCTTCGACGAGATCGTCCGTCTCGTAGGTGTACTCGGCGACACTGACCGGCATGTCGCGATAGACGCCGGTGAGCAGACAGCGAACACCGAGGGGGTTCGCACCAGGGAGTCGGGCAGTCCAGGGCACTTCGACCGGCCGGTCGTACGCCGTCCAGCCAATCGACCGGGCCCAGCTCGTCAGGGAGTCCAGGCGGCGCCGCTCCCGACGCTGGGCCAGGGCGACGAGGGGCACGGACAGCGTGATCAGCAGCGCGATGAGCGCGATGACGCTCACGGCGATGATCGTGCCCACGAGCGTTCCTCCCCGTTCGTACCTTCGAGCTTAGACCGGGCTACCCCCGGCCGACCGCGAAACAAAATTCGCCGAGCGGGGAGGGGAGCAGCGGCCGAAAGGAGTTTGTGAAAACATTCACGAGCGCGCTACTGTGGACCGCGGAACCAAGACGCGACAAGGCGGACGAGGTGGCCGCATGAACATCGAGTCTCAGCGCAACATCCTGATCGCGGGCGGCGGCTATGTCGGCCTCTATACGGCGCTTCGGCTGCAGCAGCTGCTGCGCCGGGAGCTGGCTGCGGGCGTGGTCCGAATCACCCTCGTCGACCCGCGGTCGTACATGACCTACCAGCCGTTCCTCCCGGAGGCGGCAGCCGGCAGCCTCGAGCCTCGGCACGTGGTGGTGGCTCTGCGCCGGGAGCTGCCCAAGGTCAAGGTCATCACCGGCCGGGTGGTCACCATCGACCACGCCCGCCGCGTGGCCCACATCCAGCCGCGCGCCGGGGAGGCCTACGACCTGGCTTACGACGAGCTGGTGGTCGCCTTGGGATCCGTCGCCCGTACGCTGCCCATCCCCGGCCTCGCAGAGCACGGCATCGGGTTCAAGCAGGTCGAGGAGGCGATCCAGTTGCGCAACCACGTCCTCGACCGGTTGGACGTCGCCGAGTCCACCACCGACGAAGCAACCCGGAGGCGAGCGCTGTCCTTCGTCTTCGTGGGTGGCGGTTACGCAGGAGTGGAGGCCCTGGCCGAGCTCGAGGACATGGCACGTCACGCCTGTCGCTACTACGAGCACGTCAGCCCGGAGGACATGCGGTGGGTGCTCGTCGAGGCAGCGGACCGGATCCTTCCGGAGGTCGGTCCGGACCTCGGCCGCTACACCCTCGACCGGCTGCGCGAGCGTGCGATCGACGTGAAGCTGCGGACTCGCCTGGAGTCGTGCGTCGACGGGCACGTGGTGCTGTCGGACGGTACGGAGTTCGACGCCGACACGATCGTCTGGACCGCGGGCGTCCGGCCGAACCCGGTGCTGGCGGAGAGCGACCTGCCACTCGACGACAAGGGCCGGATCCGGTGTGAGCCCGACCTCCGCGTCGTCGACACACCGCACGCGTGGGCGGCAGGCGACTCGGCTGCCGTGCCTGACCTGTCGATGATCGACGACGTCCAGCCAGGGGCTGACGTGCCGCTGTGCAGCCCGTCGGCGCAGCACGCGGTCCGCCAGGCGAAGCGACTCGCCGAGAACCTGGTGCGGTCGCTTCGAGGCAAGCCGTTGCGGCCCTACAAGCACCGGCACGTGGGCTCGGTCGCGAGCCTCGGCCTGCACAAGGGCGTCGCCCAGGTGTACGGCTTCAAGCTCAAGGGATGGCTGGCGTGGTTCATGCACCGCACGTACCACGTGAGCCGGATGCCCACACTCAACCGCAAGATCCGGATCATCAGCGACTGGACGCTCGCCCTCTTCTTCCGCCGTGAGGTGGTGTCGCTCGGAAGCCTGCAGCGCCCGCGCGAGGAGTTCGTGCGCAGCACACTGCCGCGGCAGGCATCGAAGGCGCGAGCTCGGAGATAACCTCGGTGTGCGGGGTCGGTGTGCCGCAATGCGAGAGGCGGCACACCGCGAAGGCTCAAGTGGCCAGGCCGTCGCTTGATCTGGGGGAGGAGACGTGGTCGGTTCCACAGCCGTTCGACTGCATGACGTTCTGGTGCGGTTGTTCGGCCGGGAGGCGCCGGTACGGATCCATGCGTGGGACGGATCGGTGGCCGGTCCCGAGGATGGGCCGGTGGTGCGAGTCGAGAATCGTCGGGCGCTTCGCCGCCTGCTCTGGCGTCCGGACGAGCTTGGCCTGGCCCGCGCCTATGTCGCCGGTGAGGTCGACGTCGAGGGCAGGCTGATCGACGCCCTGGAGTACCTCGCTCCTTTCGGGCGCTCGATCGGTCGAAAGCCTGAGCTCACAGCTGCCGACCGCAGCGAGCTCCTGCGCACGGCGGTGCTGCTCGGGGCGGTGGGGCCGCAACCCAAGCCGCCGCCGGAGGAGATCAGTATGGCGGAGCGGCGGCACGCCCTCGTCCGAGAGAAGCGCCTGAGCGGTGCGCACGACGGCCCGATCGGCGGCAGTGTCCGGTCGAAGGTCTTCGGACCGACACTTGTCCACTCGAGTGGCTACTGGACGAGTCCGTCCCAGAGTCTGGAAGAAGCACAGCGCGCCGGTCTGGAGCTCGCCTGCCGCAAGCTGGGTCTCGCCGGGGACGGCTCGCCGTCCGCGGGCGGTGCGCGGGTGCTCGACGTGGGCTGCGGCTGGGGCTCGTTCCTGCTGTATGCGGCCGAGCGCTACGGCGTCACGGGCGTGGGGATCTCACTGTCTCATGATCAGGTCGAGGTGGCGACCAAACGGGCCGTCGAGGCGGGTCTCGGCGACCGGCTGGAGTTCCGCCTGGCCGACTGGCACGAGCTCGAGGATGGCCCGTTCGACGCGATCGCCGGGAGCGGGTTGTCGGAGTACGTCGGGTCGGCGCGGCTGGCCGAGTACGCGCAGGCGTTACGGCAGATGCTGCGTCCTGGCGGACGTCTGCTCATCCACCAGGTGAGCCGGCGCGGCGACACCGACGTGGTGCCGGAGCGCTCGTTCATCGATGCGTACGTCTTCCCGGGCGCCGAGCTCCTCACCCTCGGGACCATCCTGGACACCTTCGACCGCGCGGGTCTGGAGTTGCGCGACGTCGAGTCGTTCCGCGAGCACTACGCACGCACCCTGCGCGCGTGGATCAGCAACCTCGAAGCGGTGTGGGACGAATGCGTCCAGCAGCTCACGCCTGGCCGGGCTCGGGTCTGGCACCTGTACCTCGCCGTGTCGGCCCTCGCCTTCGAGCTGGCCCGGATCGGTGTCCACCAGCTGCTGTTCGTGCGGGCACACGGCGACGGCCGCGCGGACATGCCCCTGACCCGCGCCGCCTGGCTCCCCGCACACTGAGCCCCTCCCGGTGGGCAATGACCACGTGAAGTGGCCCACTCACCTCTTCCAGTGGCATGAATGCCGCGGAAAGGTACGAATCCGCTCGGCAGGCCACGGCCCGTCGCACCGACTCCGACACGTTCAGGCGGGCCGCCGGGGCCGGAGCGCCGACGCTAGGCTGATCGACTGTCGGCGTAGGGGAGATCGTCATGCCGCGGCAGATAATGGCTGTGGCAGGACCCAGGCCACGCGCCCGTAGCCCAACTGGTCGAGGCGGCCGACTTAAAATCGGCGACATTTTGTGGGTTCGAATCCCACCGGGCGCACCGGATTTCGTGCGACCGACGACCGTGCCGGCATGTGCCTCGCGTCGGACGTGTCGTCCGGGCCAGGATGCCGGACAGAGGCTGTCGTCGTCATGGCGTAGCGTTGGCAGAGACGGTAACAGCGAGGATGCGGACAAGATCACGCAGCACGTGCCGCATGTCCGTAGGTCCGTTCCGTACGAGACCTTGCCGTACGCGCGGTGACGGGAAGGTGTAGCCGCCCACCCCTAGGGAAAGACATGACGATGCGCGTCTTGGCGCGCGACGGCTCTCGACGACGGTAGGTGCGTAGCGGTGTCGACGCAAAATCCGCTCGCGGTGGTTGGTCAACAGCTTCGTGTGGACTCGATCCGGGCGTCGGCCGAAGCAGGGTCTGGTCATCCGACGTCGTCGATGTCGGCAGCTGACCTCATGGCGGTCCTTCTCGCCAGGCATTTCCGGTACGACTTCGATGATCCGCACTATCCCGGAAACGACCATCTCATCTTCTCGAAGGGCCATGCATCGCCGCTGCTGTACGCGATGTTGGTCGCGGCGGGCGCCGTCTCGGAGGACGAGCTGCTGAGCTTCCGACAGTTGGGCAGTCGGCTGGAGGGACACCCGACGCCGCGGCTTCCCTGGGTCGAGGTGGCCACAGGCTCCTTGGGTCAAGGCCTGCCGATCGGTGGCGGGTTGGCGTTGGTCGGCAAGCGTCTGGACCGGCTGCCGTACCGGGTGTGGGTGCTCTGTGGCGACAGCGAGCTGGCCGAGGGGTCGATGTGGGAGGCCTTCGAGCTGGCCGGGCACGAAGAGCTGGACAACCTGATAGTGATCATCGATGTGAACCGGCTCGGACAGCGCGGCCCTACTCGCCACGGGTGGGACACCGGTGCGTACGCCAGACGGATCGGCGCATTCGGCTGGAACACGCTCGAGATCGATGGCCACAACCTGATGGAGATCGACACGGCGTTCCTCGAGGCTACGGCGATGCCGGTCCGACCGACGGCGATCTTGGCGCGCACCCGGAAGGGTCGCGGGGTGAGCGACGTCGAGAACGTCGAAGGGTGGCACGGGAAGCCGCTCTCGGATCCGCGTGACGCGATCGAGGAGCTCGGTGGGATGCGTCATGAGCGGGTGCGGGTGAACCGGCCCGAGCCGGGCCTGCGCCCCCATCAGTTCCCCACGCGGCCGAGTCGGCTGCCCGAATACACCCGTGGCGATTCGGTCGCCACGAGGACGGCGTTCGGCCGCACACTTGCCGCACTCGCTGATGCGAACCCAGCGATCGTCGGACTTGATGCGGAGGTGGCCGACTCCACACGCATGGAGTACTTCGCGGAGGCGCATCCTGAGCGATACTTCGAGTTCTACATCGCCGAGCAGCAGATGGTGGCGGCGGCGGTCGCCATGCAGGCTCGCGGGTGGATACCGTTCGCTGCGACGTTCGCGGCGTTCTTCACACGTGCGTACGACTTCATCCGGATGGCTGCCATCAGTCGCGCCAGGTTGTGTCTGGTGGGATCGCATGCCGGCGTCTCGATCGGAGCCGACGGACCGTCCCAGATGGGACTGGAGGATCTCGCCGCGTTTCGCGCCATCCATGCGAGCACGGTGTTGTATCCCTGCGATGCCAACCAGACCCGCGCGCTGGTCGCCGCCATGGTCGACTCTGACGGCATCAGCTACTTACGGACGACCAGAGGCGAGACTCCGGTCATCTACGAGGTAGGGGATACGTTCCGCATCGGTGGCTCCACGGTGCTCCGGTCGTCGGACGCGGACGTCGTGACCATCGTGGCGGCCGGCATCACCGTGCATGAAGCGATCGCGGCAGCCGACGAGCTCGCATCGGACGGGATTGCGGCGCGCGTGATCGATGCGTACTCAATCAAGCCCATCGATGTCGAGACGCTTCGCGCGGCCGCTGCACAGACTCAGCTCATCGTCACGGTCGAGGACCATTGGCCCGAAGGCGGGCTGGGAGATGCCGTCCTCGACGCGCTGGCTGACGCCAATGCTCGGCCACCGGTTGTGAAGCTTGCCGTTCGGCACATGCCGAGCTCGGCTACGTCGACCGAGCAGCTCGCTGCGGCCGGCATCGACCGGGCTGCGATCGTGGAGGCGGTTCGCGGCGCGCTCCGCCGCGAGCGATGACAGGCCTCCTGGCCTTTGCACGTCCCTACTCGTTGGGTTCGCTGTCGTCCGGTGACTTCTCGGTACGTCGCCGTTCGGCCTCGGCTCGTACCTCCGCGCCGGTCGTCCCGGTATCCGACTCGTTTCCGCCGACGCGGCCGACGAACGTCTCGCTTGGTGTCGTCCCGGTCGTGCTATGCCGATCCGGTGCCGAGCTCTGTGGTACCCCTCCTTCGGCACGGGTCCTTGCCGTTCCGATGTCGGCAGGAGCGTCCCGCTCACCGAGCCGTCGTGCTTTCTGGTCCTTGCGGATGAGCTCCCGTATCCGGGTCAAGAAGGACATGTGTGCTTCCTTGTGGTCATGGTCTTCGAGGTTGCAGACCGTGGCGTCATGGGCGCTCCTGGCTACTTGCCTCGACCGAAGGTTCGTCGTACGACATCACGCGCCCGGTCGACCAAGGCGGCGACTGGACCGAGTGCGATGTTGGCGCGTGCGCTCTCGACTCCTGGCCGTGGCCGCGTCGGCGCGACAGACTCCGCCGTCTTGACCGCCTTGGCCATCGTACGGAGCCGCTCGGCGCTCGTGGTTCGCCGAAGATGGGGAAACTCGTAGCGTTCTTCCGCACGGGCGTGCTGCATCACGCTGGTGCGTAGAGCGAGCAGCATCGGCATGAAGTCGTCACTCTCAGGATCCATGTCCTCGAGGTCACTCAGGCGTTGCTTCGCCTCGTGCTCTTCGTCGAGCCGTTGCTGCACGACCTGCTCGGCACCGTCGTACGCCCGCCGTGCCACGGGATGAACGACCTCCTCCTCGGCCGTCTCATGCACCGCGAGGAGCCGGACCAGCTGCCTCATCGCCTCCCGGCGTTCCTCGCCACGTGACGCTTCGACCTGGTCGAAGAGGTTGCGGATCTCGCCGTGCTGGCGCATCAACAGGCTCACCACGTCTTCGCCGTTGCCTGCCTCGACGTGAGACTGATCGGCCATCCTCGCCTCCTCACGAGTCGCGGCCACGTAGAGAGGCGACGGGGTGCTCGCCTTCCGGCTCGTGCCGGTACTCCCGGCCGAGCATCTCCCAATGCTCGTCGATCACCCGCTCACTCGGTGGCTCCTCGCCGCCGTGGATGGCAGCCTGCATGGCCTCGAACCGCTCGTGCGCTTCGCGAACGTAACCGGTGCCGAGAGTCGTGAGGTCGATCTGCGTTTCGAGAAGGTTTCGCACGAACTGTTTGTTCTCCTCGAACTTCAGCACGTTGGGCAGCTCAGGTGCCAGGATCTCCGTCGGCTCGCGACCGTCGTACCGCCGCATGAGGTCGCACGCCAACCGCAGGTGCTCAAGCTCCATGTTGAGGTGCAGGTCCCAGATCGCTCGCACCTTGGGGTCGGGCTCCTGCTGCAGGAACGAGTAGTAGAGGTAGCACTCGTTGTACTCATGGTTCACGAGCCGCTCCCACCAGCTCTCTCCCGGGTCGAGCAAGGACTCGTAGTGCGTGACGTGCGCCTCCTCGATCAGCCCGATCTCCTGGTAGAGCTGGCGCGCGATCGGTTCCATGTACTGCGGACCGACGTTCATGTAGAAGTTCATCGTCTGTTGCTCGGCCGACATGATCGTGAGCGCGTGGAGCTTGGAGATCGGCTGGACGGCGTGGCGGTCGTAGGGCCGGCGTACGTTGTCGGCGGGGTCGCGGTGCTGGATTCTCGTCGGCCGTCCAGGCATGACCTCGGTGAGATTGTCGACGATCGCCTCGGCCTTGCGATGCTCGATCATCTCGTAGAGGTTCGCATAACGGTAGAGGTGGTCGAAGTCCTCCAGGACGCCGAACTCGTACGCCTGACGCAAGTAGGGGTCGGGCTCCATCCGTGCGACCCAAGCGGTGAGGTCGACCGCCACCTGCTCGTAGGCGATCGTGGTCTCCAACACCGACGCAAGACCAGGAAGCAGCCAGTTCACGACACGCTGCTGCTGTGCCTCCATGTAGCGGATCGTCGCAAGCTGCTGCCTTACGTCTGGATCGTCACAGTGGCGGGCCATCTGGTGGTTGAACAGAATGGCCTCGACCTCGATGCCGTTCATGGCGATGATCCGACACCGTGTGTACGGGTCGCAGTGGTCAGGATCGATGGGAGTCACGTCGAGCTCGCGCCAGTTGCGCAGCTGGCGGTCAAGCGGGACACCCTGATGGTCCAGCGGATTGAAAGGCACGGCTGTATCCCCTTGGACGAGAGTCAACCAGCTATCGGCATCTGGCTACCCGTAGGTCCTTGGCAGGAAACCGTTGTCACCCGTTCCGCCCGACAGGAAGCACATCAAGGCCCGTGTTGCGGCATGAGCGGCTCATACGAGCCGTTCCGGCACGGATGAAGAAGTAGCCGAGGCCGGTGTGGTCTGCTCACGAAAGCTTCAAGCCGCGAGCCTGGTCACTTCTTGTCGTTCTTGTCTTTCTCGCGGGATTGCTCGATATTGCTTTTGTCGCCGGACTCTTCGCTCTTGCCTTCGCCGGACTCTTCGCTCTTGCCTTTGTCGTCGGACTCCTCGCCCTCGACCTCTTCAGGGCTGCGCACGACCTCTCCGTCGCGTATCTCGCCACGCCAGCCTTCAGTGGGTTCGGCGTGCATCATCACGTAACGCCGGAAAAGCTTGAGGTCCAACCGGGCGCGTCTACCTTGAGCCCGCCACAGGTTGGCGACCTTCTCGACGAAGCCGTGTGGGATGTACTCAAGGACCATGAGCATCTTCGTGAGGTCCTCGGTGATGGGGTGGAACGTCACGATTCCGTTGACGATGGTCTGCCCCTCGCTCTTCCACACGATGCGTTCGTCGGGCGCCATGTCCAGAATCTTCGACTTCCAGTTCCGGTTGGAGAACGCGATCTTCGCCTTCCAGTTCGTGGTGACCTCGTCCTCACGGTCGACGCTCTGGACGCCCTTGGACCACTGCGGGAACTTCTCGAACTCGGTCCAGTGGTTGTAGACGATGTCGACCGGCATCCCGATGTTGATGTCCTCGACGATGTTCATCGACTTGCCACCAGGCTGGCCGGACTTGCCTCCCTTCAGTGCCGACTTCGCCCTCTCTGCAAGACCTTTCGTCCCAGCTTTGGCGAGTGACGCAACTGACCCGGGCTGCTTCAGCGTCTCCTTGGCCACCTTGCCAACCAGTCCGCTCGGGTTGATCTTGCCTTCGGCGACCTCGCCAAGCTTGCCGGTGAGACCGCCCACCTTCGAACCGAGACCCGACATCATGCGACCGAGCTTTGCCTGCGCATAAGCCTCAGCTTCTTCCGCCAAACGTCGCATGGCCGAGGGCCCACTGGAGCCACTGCCGGCCTCGTTTTCCTTGGAGCTTTGTGTCGTCTCGTCTTCTGGCGGGCTTTCTGGCTTGTCGTGAACAGTGCTCTCCGTCATGTCAACCTCCCGATGTCCCATGCGCAGTGTCACTTGTCACCAGAACCGGACTTGCCGCTGCTGGCTGCCCTTCGGGCTGCCGAGTCACGACGCTGGCCTGGTATCCGAGTCCGGCCGCGGCGACGAGGTGACCGACCTTCGGACGCTTCCGAGGATTCCTCAGAGCCAACGTCGGCTTCGGACGACTCCTCCTCACCAGCTTTGCCGCCCGTCTCTTCCTTCGTCTCCTCCCTCGCGCCGGTGCCCTGGCTCAAGGCGACGGTTCGCTCGTGCAGGCGATCCGCCAGCTTCTCGACCTGGCGGCTCACGACCGCATCCTTTGCCGCTTGGGCCTGGGAGCGGAGCTCGCCCAGCAGGTCATGGCGAATCTGGTTGATGTCGACAGACGACAGCACCTTGCCAGTCAACTCTCGGACACGTGAGCCGATCTTCAGTTGCCGACCCACAAGCACTGACGTCAACACGATCGCCAGCTTGGCCTTCCGCCGCCTGCCCAGGACATAGCCACCTGCGACGGCGGCTGCAATCTTCGTCGACTGTGCCACCTCGGTCCCCCCTTCCACAGTCGTACGATCGCCGGTCATGTACCGGGAGCTCGTCACGGCTCGTCGGCGATGCCCAGTGCGACGTCGAGCCGATCGAGCAGCTCGTCTTCCCGGGCGTCGAACTCCTCTGGCGTGATCTCGCCTGCGTCTGCAGCCTCGTAGAGCTCCCGAAGCTCCTCCCGAATCTCCGCGGGATCGTAGAACTCGTCCTCACCTGCCTCGGCGATCTGCTTGATCACCCAGCCGAATCCCCGTGCCGGTGCCAGTGGCAGGGTCAGTAGTCCGGTCACCAGTCCCATCACTACTCCTCGGGTTGGAGCTCGCTGTCTGTTGCGACTGCCACGAAGCTGTAAGGGGCAAGCGGTCCGACCCGCTGTACCCGGATCTCAGGAGCGAGTTCTGCGGCTACCTCGTCGACGCGTTCGGCGAAGGAGGAGAGGTCATCCCGATCGACCAAGAAGCTCAGGTTGGCGGCGGCACCCTTGATCGGCGGTCCTTCCGCCGTACGCACCGCGTTGCCAGCGAGCAGATCCACGATGTGCTCGGCGATCCGCTGTCGCGCAACGTCAACGGCAGCCGCCACCGCTTCGCCCAGCCTGATCTGATCCTCGATGGTCTCGGCGGACTGGTCTCGCAGCTGCTGGATGGTCGGATCCTCGAGGGCGGCACGGCGCACCAACTCGTCCTCGTCGACGAAGGCCTTCACGTTGACCTCGAGCCGCCCCTGCAGGTCTTCCAGCATCGCGAGATGCATGTCGGCATCCTCGACGAGTTCCTGCCGGAGGCTCTCCTCGTCACCTGCAACGACGCCGAACCGCATAGGAAGGACCGTCCCTTGCTTGATGAGATGGTCGATCACTGCTTGATGGGCATGGACGTCTCGGCGTTTCGCGCGGAGCTCGGCGGGCGCGTCTCCCACGACCGCGGCGATCGTGCCAGCGTCCAGGCGACGGAGCACACTCGGCGGGTCCCCGACGCCAGTGATGTCCGTCAAGTCGCAGGGATGGCCAGGGCCCACGATGCCATAGACATACGTGAGCTTGTTCGCATCAGTCATCGCCTTTCTCCGATCGCCGTGACTCTGGTGGTGAGCGTGACTCGCGCTCGGTGAGGCGTTCCCGTCCACGTCGGAAGGCGCCCGTGACGGACTCTGCCGCACCGCTCAGTGCACCCTTGGTCTTTCGGCTTGCGCCAGACTCTTCGAGATCGCCCACGAACTCGGGCAGGGTCCGTGGCTGCGACCTGGAGCTGAGGTCGAGCCGGTTGACCGCCTCGGCAAATCGCAGGTAGGTATCGACACTCGCGACAACCACCCGGATGTCGATGGTGAGGATCTCGATGCCCACGAGGGACACCCTGATGTAGGCATCGATGACGAGACCCTTGTCCAGGATCAGATCGAGGACGTCATACAGCGTCCCTCCACGCTGCGATCTGCTCACGGTTGAGGTTTGTCGGGGAACCATCGTCATGGGGTGTCCTTCTTTCCTTCGATGGGCCGACGGTGACGCCGACGGCCCGAGATGAATTCGGTCAGCTCCTGGACCTGTTGTTCCAGGGCCATGAGGGCGCGTCCGAGACGCTCTACTTCCTGCTCGGTGAGTGTGCCGTCGTCCATTCGGCGAAGTGCCTGGCGCTCCAGCAGCTGGCGGACGATGTCGACCACCATGACCACGAGTCCCGCCACCCCGGCCGGTCGGTCGTCGCGGGGCTCTTCCTGATCGGAGTCAGGGGTAGCGGACCGCGGCCGGGTCGGCGACAGCTCGGCAGCCGTACGAACTCGAGGTTCCTGGAGCGGCTCGGGACGGTGGACAGCGGGTTGCTGCGCCCCTTGCGTGGCCGTGGCCTTGGGGCGACTGTTTCGTTGTGGCGGGGCCGATACCGCGGCCCGTGCTGCGTCCGGGGCGTCTTCCGCCAACGAAGCGCCTGCCTGGCCGGGTGTCTGCAAGGTGTGGATTGAGGCGAGGAGGAGCTTGAGATCCAGGCGCACCAGATCGACGTCGGCCAGCGTGAGCAGCACCGTGCCATCGACGTACGCACCGGTGTCGAGCAGCCGGTCGAGCACGTCGACGAGCGATCCGTCGTCAAGGGCAAGTCGTCGATCGGTCATGGCGTGGCGCCCTCGTGGGTATCGGCGGTACCTTTGCTTGGTCTTGCGAAACTTTGTGGGGGCTGTGCTCGCGGCGTGGATTCCTCACGAGCGTGCTCTGCCAGATCCGGGGGCAGCTGGGCGAAGTGGTAGGGAGGCCAGGGCCCCGTGACTTCGGCGCGAAGTCCAGCCGACTCGAGGTCGGCCGCAACGCTGTGGAGCGCTTTGTCGAAGCCCGGTTTCTCGGAATCGGCGACGAGGTAGACGGCGTCGAAGACGAGAGCGGCCGACGCCTTTTCTTCGCTGGAGGACCGAACGACGCACTCCATGGCGTGGTCGGACAGCGCACTGTGGAGAGCGTCTACGATCTTCGCTTGGAGTTGCCGCTGTGTGCGCCTCGCGGCCATCTCCTCGCGTCGCCGCTGCATCCACGCGGTCCCTACCGCCTCGGGTTCTTGTGTCTGTTCGCGTGGAGCGGCGGGCTCGGTCTGGTATTCGTCGGAATCCGATCGGAAGACCTTGACGCCCCACTCACTTGCTCCCGCTAGCCTGCGCAGCTCGGCCTGCAGGACTGGCGCGTGTGAGCGCAGGATCTCGCGGATGGCGTCATGGCTCGGATAGATGGCACCGAACCGAAACGGCAAGACACCACCAGCGCTGGCCAGACTCTCGACGACCGCTTCGTGAGTGTGCAGCGCGGTCACGAGCCAGCTGCCCGGACTCAGGTCGGGTTGGTCGGTTGCTCGACGGAACTCGTCGAGCCCGACCTCGGAGGTAGCGGCGGCCAGGTCACCGAAGCTGACGAACTCGACAGGGCTATCGTCTATACCGCGAACCTCGTCGAGCCCTGCGATCGCGCTCCCGTCGCGGGCGATCCCGTAGACATACCATGCCGTCCCATCGATGCGACGCGTCTCGCTGTCCGTCGCCGTGGCCCGTGCACCGGTGGACGTGTGCGTCACGGTCTTCGGTTCCGGGCTCGTGCGGATACGGCCGGCGTCATGGCCGCGTACGAGCCACGCCGTCACCGCGTCGCGGTAGGCCTTGACGCGCTGGGCCGCAAGCTCGGCGCACACCTGCCGCCGAGCGCGTTCCTCGGCCTCGGCAATCAGCGACGCCACATCCTCCTGGCTGGGCGGAGGCAGTCGCTGAGCCGACATCGCCAACGTCGAGGTGTCGTACTCTCGCGTGTCGCGTGACTCGTCGGTCATCTGATCGCGCTACCTTCTGCTTGTCGCCCATCGCCTTCGGCTCGTTCGACTTGGGGAGCCTGCTGCTGCTGAGCAGTGGCTTGAGTACGAGATGTGGGCAGCTCGGTCTGCATGCGTCGTTCAAGCTCCTCGATTCGTTGCCTGAGCTCTTGGTTCTCGCGTTCCAGCTCGCCCGTCTCGGGCTGCTTGCGCCCGGTGAGGAAGGGATCGGTGGTCCACCAGTCGATGCCCATCTCACGCGCCGTGTCGACGGAGGCGATCAGAAGTCGCACCTTCAGCGTGAGAAGCTCGATGTCCAAGACGTTGACCATGATGTCGCCGGCAATGACGATGCCCTTGTCGAGGACTCGTTCGAGGATGTCGGCGAGTGAGTCGCTGGACCGTGACACCGACGCGGGAGAGGTCTGGTATCTCGCTGGAGACTGCTGCGATCGCACGGTCACAGATCACCTGCCTGGTTGCGGGTATAACGCCGGTTCCGTCGATATGACACGACATTGCCGTCCTTGTCTGCCCGGATCTCGTAGCTCGCCAGGATGCTCGTGGAGTCGGGGATCCGCTCGAGTTCGACCATTTCCACCTGGAACAGCCAGCCGTCGTCTTGTGGCTCCATGCGGGAAATGCCCTCAGGTTCCAGGTTCGTGAGCTCAGCCAGCTGCTCTATCGCGGTTCGCGACGCCTCCATGGCTTTCCCTCCGGTCGACGTCGACTCAGGTGTTGTCGCCGACTTCTCACCGGACGACTCTGGTGTCGTCGCCGACTTCTCACCGGACGACTCACGTGCAGTCGTCGACTCACGCTTTTCGGAGGCCGCCGACGGTGCCGTTCCAGCGCCGCGCCTACGGTACTGTGCCATCGCTGCCCCTTCCGCGTTGGCTGTGTCGAGCGGCAGCCGCCAGGCGACGTCGACGTGTCGCCCAGGGTGCTTGTGATGATGACTGGATGCATCTCGTGGCGAGCGATCCGGCAACATGCCGGGCTCGTATCAGTTCTCGCACCCTCCACCGTACGCACAGCGAAAAGGGGATTCGAGGCCAGGCAAGTGCTGCGGACGCCTCTTAGCTGCACTGACGCCGGCTCGCAAGTCGTTATATGTAATAGGTTCTTACGACTCTGCATCCTGCCGACATACAGGTGAAGTGACGAAGGCCCTCGCCGTGGTGGGCCTGTGGCCTGATGTGGGGTGACTTCCTACTCGCTGCGGTCGCCTTCTGATCGTTCTGGTTCCAGCTCGCGCTGTTTCGGCTGCGGCTCGCGATGCCTCGCCGCGGCTTCGAGTTGTTCGCGGGTCGGCTTCTGGATGACATCGCCGAAGTAGAACCATGAGGCGCGCTCGCGCAAGCGCCGCCGTCGCTGCTGCGGCACCGGAACGAGGTGCTGGTCGGTCGGCGGCGTTCGCGGCAAGGGAACCTGGCGTCGATGGGCCATCGCGGTGTACGCCCTGGCACGGCTTAGCGGCACATGCAGATCGGTGTAGGCGCCCTCGGGCGAGCGGACGATGATGCCGGACTCCGCACCCTCCACAACCTGCTCTGCGTCACGCCGTTGCAAGCCGATGCAGATCCGCTTGGTGACGAGGAAGGCGATCACCGGTCCCACGAAGATGAAGATGCGGAGGAACCACGTGATGTCGTTGATCGCGATGTTGAAGGTCTTCGCGATGATGTCGTTGCCACCACCGATCAGGAACAGGATGTAGGCGGTGATGCCGGCGACACCGAAGGCGGTCCGGGTGGGCTGGTTGCGAGGTCGGTCGAGCACATGGTGCTCCCGGTGATCTCCCGTGACCCAGCGCTCGATGAAGGGGTACAGCCCCAGGACCAGCGCGAGGAGGAGCATGAGACCGAAACCGGGTACGAAGACGTTCCAGCTGATCGTGTAACCGGCGACCCTGGTTTCCCAGTTCGGCATGATCCGCAGCGCGCCCTCGACGAAGCCCAGATACCAGTCGGGCTGGGTTCCCGCGCCGACCTGGCTGGGGTTGTACGGTCCGTAGACCCAGATCGGGTTGATCTGCAGGAAGCCGCCGAGAAGGATGAGGGCGCCGAAGACCGTGAAGAAGAAGCCGCCAGACTTCGCCGCGTAGACGGGCATGACGGGATACCCGACGACGTTCTTGTCGGTGCGGCCAGGACCGGGGTACTGCGTGTGCTTCTGGTAGACGACCAGGGCGAGGTGCACCGTGATCAGGGCAAGGATCAGGGCGGGCAGAAGCAGGATGTGCACGCCGTAGAGCCGCGGAATCAACGCGTCTCCGGGAAACTCGCCGCCGAAGACGAAGAATGTGACGTACGTACCAACGACCGGGATGCTGAGCAACAGGCCGTGGACGAACGCGAGGCCGGTTCCGGAGAGGAGGTCGTCGGGGAGTGAGTAACCGGTGAAGCCCTCGATCATGCTCACCAGGAGCAAGGTGACCCCGATCACCCAGTTCACTTCCCGCGGTTTGCGGAACGCGCCGGTGAAGAATATTCGCAGCATGTGGAAGAGGATCGCGGCGACGAACAGGTTGGCTGCCCAGTGGTGGGTCTGGCGCATCAGGAGGCCGCCGCGGACGTCGAAGCTGATCTGCAGCGTGGATTCGTACGCTTCGGACATCTCCGCGCCCTGCAAGGGCCCGTACGAACCGTCGTACGTGACGGGCAGCATGCTGGGTTTGAACCAGAACGTCAGGAACGTTCCGGTCAACAGCAAGACGATGAAGCTGTAGAGCGCGATCTCGCCCAGCAGGAACGACCAATGGTCCGGAAAGACCTTGCGCATCGCAGCTTTTCCAAGCCTGGCAAGGCTTACCCGGTCGTCGAGAAAGGTCGCGAGTCGCTCGAGAGCCCTGGTGCGGTCCATCGGACCCTGTCTACCTGTCGCGTCGCAACGCATGCGAGGTTTTGCGCGTAATGAGAGAGGCGATCACCCCCAATGGGTGAAGCACGGCAGGCTGCCAGCGCGAGGCTAGCCCTAGGTGAATCCATCCCCACTCGGACCTCGAGTGCGAATATCAGGGGGTTGAGCCATGTCGGAGAGAGAACGCCGCGAAGCTGGTCTCTCGGCGCAGGAGCAGGAGCGTGCGCGAGCGGCGCGGGAGGCTGAGGGCAGGCCGACCGTTCCGCAGGCGCGCACTTCGACCGAGGCGGTCGAGCGGCGGGCCGAAGCCATGCCGGGCGTGGCGATGCTGGGAAGGGGTTGGCAGACCTTCGCAGGCACCACTCTTTTGGTGTTGGCCGGATTCCAGCTGATTTGGGGCCTGGCCGGACTGCTCAGAAGAGCGATGTTCTTGGTGCCATACACCGGATTGGGCATCACATGGGACTACCCGGTGTGGAGCTGGCTCACCATCGGATTGGCAGCTCTGCTCGCCCTGACCGGCTGCGCCCTTCTGGCTGGCATGACGGTCGCGCGCTACGCCGGGATCGTGATCGTGGCGGTTCTGGCCTTCGTCAACTTCTTGACGCTCCCCGCGCAACCGCTCTGGTCGTTCCTCATGATTGGGATCGACATCCTGGCGATCTACGCCTTGACCGCCCGAGGCGCTGAGATGGCAGCGAGCCGGGAGAGCTCGAGGCACGGCGCGGGCGGCCGGGCTGGCGTGTGAGACATAGCGGCGGCGCCGCCGGAGCGGTTCGCAACCGTGCGAACAATGCCGCGACCGGACCGCAACTGGGCCACCCCAGTGGGGGAGCGGCGCCGCCCGAGCCAGCCACGAGTCGTCCGTAGCGGAACGAGCCGACGTGCCGTGCCGCAACGACGTCCACCAGGCCACGAGGTCATGTGAGGGTGCAGGACGCGCCGAAGCGTCGTGCATCTCCACGTGACCTCGTGGTGTGTCCTGCACGCTTGAGAGCTGGATTCGTCGTCCCGCGGGCGGGGACCTTGGCGGCTGATCAGTCCCACGGATCGGATGCACCGCGGCGTTGCTCGGTGCGGAATCGGCTCGGCGGCATGCCCGTGCGGTTGGCGAAGAGACGACTGAAGTACGCCGGATCGTCATAGCCCACGTGTCGAGCGATGGCCGTGACCGTGAGGTCGGTCGTGGCCAGCAGATCCTTCGCCCGGTTCAGTCGGGCGCGCAGGATGTACTCCTTCGGGCTGCACCCGGCGGCTCGACGCACTGCGTGGCGGAGCTCGATCAGCGACATACCGAGCTCGCGAGCGTGCTCGGCGACCGAGCGGGGTGTGCAGGCATCGCGCAGCAGCGCCTCGAGGATGGGTGTGTCCGGGCGGCCGATCCGGGCGCACCGGCGGACGGTGGCCAGCAGGACGTGCACCTCGGCCGCAGCCTCGAGATCGGCGTCGATCTGGTCCCGCCCACACGCACGAGCGAGCGCCGAGAACGCGAGCTCCAGTGGCGCCGGATCGGCCAGTGAGACGACCGGCTCGGTGGGGGAGATGCAGCCGAGGTCGATGTAGGCACGGGTCGCCTCGCCGTCGAACAGCACCCACCACTCGTTCCAGCCGCCGGCATCCGGGGCGTAGCTGTGCTGCACGCCTGGCAGGAGCCAGAAGATCGCGGGCGCCTTGATGTCGTACGTCGCCGTCGTACCACCGCCGCCGCGACACCGCAGCCATCCAGCACCGGACGAGACGAAGACGCCCGCGTAACAGTCCAGGGTGCGTGGCTTGGTCGTGACCAGCCTGCCGGTCGAAGCCCCGACCCCGAGACACACGAGGCCGAGTCGGTAGTGCGCTGGAGCGGGTGTGAGGTACCGAGCCCAGGTGGTCATGGCGTCTTCGATTTCTCCAAGGTCTCGCGGCGATGAGTCCATGGCCGCGAGATCGTCCGGTTTGTCAGCCTTCCATCATGCTGACCTCGAATGGTTACGTCTTGGACGAAGATGCACGCCGACTAGGGGAGCTCGAGGCAGTACCCGAGCGGGAGCGTAACGATCGGGATGCCTTACGTGAACGTCTTCGTAAGACCGGCTATCTCTACCTGCGCGGTGCGCTCGACCGCGACGAGGTGCTGGCGTTTCGTCGCTACTATTTCCGTCAGCTGGAATCCACCGGCCTGACCCGGCCCGGCACTGACCCGGCACAGGGCGTGGCCGGTGGAGACGTCGACCTGGCGAAGCTGCGGCACATCCTCTTTCGCGAGATCGTGCCCGGTCCGGTGTACCACGCCTTCTGCACCCAGCCAGCTGTCCGGAAATGGTACGAGTGGTTTCTCGACGGTCCGACCTATCTGCATCGCCGCAAGATCATCCGGCACCTGCGGCCCCGAGAGACCGGAATCGGCACCGCGACCCAAGCTCACTACGACCTTCTCTACCTGCGCGGAGGCACCGACGCGGTGCTCACGTCGTGGATCCCCCTGGGCGACTGCCCGCTCACTCGTGCACCGCTGATCTACCTCGAAGGTAGTCACCACCGCATGCGGGCCGAGGAGGAGCGGGCCGCCCGCACCGGGGCGCCCAGGCGTCCGGCGGCCTCCATCACCGCCGACCTGCCGAAACTCGCCGCCGAGCACGATGCCCGTTGGCTCGTCACCGACTACCGGGCCGGCGACATGGTGGTGCACTCCGCCTATCTCGTCCACGCGTCCTTGGACAACGTCGACCCCGACGGGATCATCCGGCTCTCCACCGACATCCGCTACCAGCGGGCCGACGACACCATCGACCTGCGGTGGCAGAACCACTGGCGCTATGACGACGGTCTCTAGTCGGTACGAACCCGGCCCGGGTCAGCACAGTCCGACCACGCAGTCATCCCAGCCGATTCGTTCTCCGTACCCCTGGGCAGTGGCATCACATCCACTCACAATGTCCGTATCAGTGCCATCACGCAGGCCCATGAGACCTCGGTTGTGAGATCACGGGATTGGTCACTGGCATGGTCGAGTTTGTGGTGGTCGGGCTTGGTCTGGCGGCCATCCCCTTCCTGGTGACCCGCATGAGATGCAGAGCGCCGATCGGACGGAAGCCCTATCGTCCATGTCGCAGGGTCGTGAGAGGTCTTCTGGGAGGGTGTTCGGCGCATGGGCGGCGGCCGATCGACCGGCTCTTAGGCATGATCGGCGGCGATGCACTGCTCATCCGACGCGTGTGTGACCAGTGTGGCAATCGCAGAGCCTTCGTACGCGGCGTGAAGGACGGCAGTCCCTACCTCGGCTGCACATCCTTCCCTTCGTGCCGGAACACACGATCCCTGCTCAGACCTCCGTGAGGCGAACGGGGCCTACCGGCGACCACGACGGCGGATGTCCGCCGGTCGTGGACGCACTGTCGCGCAGGATCGGCAAGCAGCCAGGCGAGGTTGTGTGCCGCAAGTGGTGGAAAGATCAGGTGCAGGTCGACGTACAGTGCACGCCGAATGGCGTCTGCCTTGGTAAGGCTTCGCCTGTACCGGATCGAGATGACATCGATCCGCAGCAGCCGTTTCCCGGGGTTTCCGCCAAGCAGCGCACAGGACGGCTCGTACAGAGCCAGCACGACGACCGCGGCGAGTAGCGTGACCCACCGCGCAAGCCCCAGCACGTCAGCCAGCCCGCCCACAGCCCCGGCGAGTACACCGGCCACCACGACGTCCACGAGACGGGCTACGACGCGGAGTCCGGGAGGTGCGAGGTCCGGCCAGAGGGCCCGCCATCCGTGTGTCTTCCTCATGCGGGTGTCGCCGAGAGGTTCGAAGCCGTGGGCGACCTCAGGTAGCTCGACGCGTCGGCTGACGGTGCCGGTGATCTTGATCTGGTGGCCGGTCGAGAAGCTTCGGTAGAAGCTGTACCTCTTCTTGCGCTTGTGGAGATAGAAGAGCTCACCGTGGCCACAGTGACAGGTCTTCCAGATGAAGTACGGCGCCAGGTCGACAGCAAACTCCAGCGTGCCGTCGTGGTAGGCGATGACCGTGCCATCTGGGTACGGCCGCGGCGAGGGGAGGCGCCGCGTTGGGAACGGTTCAGCGTGTCCTGCGAGGACTTCGAGTTCGATGAGGAACCCTTTCCCATTCGAGCTGGTGGAGATCACATGGCCGAGCTTGACCTGTCGCATGAGCTCCAGTCGGTCGAGGGCACCATGGGCTGCTCGTTCGAGGTCGTCGACGGATTCCTCCTGCTCTTTGCGGGTGCGGGGGAAACCTCCATGGGCGTGATCGTTGCGAGTTCGCGTGTAGCGCTCGATCCCCGGTAGAAGCCGGTCGGCGATCAGGTGGACGAGCCGAGCCAGAGGGTCGTGCGGCATCGACGTCATCGCCTTGGCCGTTGCTCTCGCAGTTGCGGCCCACGTGCCGAGCGAGATTCCACGCGAGAGTTTGTCCTCCCAGCGCGACACCGCCTCGGTCGACGCCTGATGGTGGCGACACCAAGCCAATCCCAGAACGCACAGGGTCGCCGCAACGGCTTCGAACAGCCCGTGGATCTTGTGAAGTTTGTCAGCCGGGCCGTCGGCCGTCTCGAAGAAGCGCGCCGGTGCCGCGATCGCGTGCGGGAAGTCCTGCAGCTGATGCGCGCCCACGAGATCACCCCGTTGACTGGGACCGTGCGACAGATGTCCTCCACCGCGCCGGCGACCCGCCGCCTCATGCGATGAGCAGTCCTGCTCATGCAGGGTCGGTCAGGAGATCCACTCAGTCAAGATCAGTCGACCCCAAGCAGCTCGGTAGGTGGGCGTGGAGCCGTCCGTGGCCGTCCGGATCTCGTGGGTATGGACGGTGGCGTCTTGGGGATTGGTCGCCTGGGCGTGCCTAGGACCGCTCGTCGGCGTCGTCCGGATCAGAACGAGTCGACTCGACCTGGCTGCGAAGCTGCTCGAGCTCCTCCCGTAGGGCCTGGTTGGCCTGCTCGAGCTCGAGCACGGCACGGATCCCCGCGAAGTTGAGGCCGGTGGCAGCGAGATCGCCGATCCGGCGGAGTCGATCAAGGTCGTTGTCGCTGTAGAGGCGGTTCCCACCACGCGTGCGTGCAGGCTTGAGCAGCCCAGCACGCTCGTAGGCGCGAAGGGTGTGCGGCTGGACTCCGGTGAGCTCGGACACCACCGAGATGGCGTAGACGCCGCGATCAGGCGAGTGCGAGGCGGCTCCGGGTCGGGCGCTCGCGACCTGCTGCTTGTCGGACAGCGTGAGGTCTGCGCGGCGACTGCCGCGCTCCTGGCCCGCTCGGCCCCGCGAGTGGCGCATGAAGGTCGGTCGATCGATCGTCATCTGCTACTCCAGGCGCACCTGATCTCGCACAGATGATCCCGAAATCTCGTCGTTGACGACGAGCTTAACATGTGCTACATGATAAGAGAGGTTGAGTCGAGTTGACTCAAGAGATCTGTACATTGACAGTCATGATCTCCTGGAGGACCGACGGGAACGCAGGGCTCTGAAAGGAGGAGCTGACTGCCATGTTGATGCGGACCGACCCGTTCCTGGAGTTCGACAGGTTGGCTAAGCAGCTGTTCAGCAACGGCACGCGTCCGTCGTCGATGCCGATGGACGCCTACCGCACCGACGACGCGTTCTACGTGCACTTCGATCTGCCTGGGGTGAAGCCCGAAGACATCGACGTCACGGTCGAGCGCGACGTCCTCACCGTGCGCGCGGAGCGTCACGGTCCCCAGCCGGATGACGCCGAGATGGTCGCCTCCGAGCGTCTCCACGGCACGTTCACCCGTCAGCTCTTCCTGGGTGAAGGGCTCGACACCGACAAGCTCGAGGCGAACTATGACGCTGGGGTCTTGACCGTGAGGCTTCCGGTCGCGGAGCAGGCGAGGCCGCGCAAGATCGAGATCGTCTCCGGGCCAGCCCGCGAGGCGATCCACGCGTGACCGAGCATGCGGACCCTCGATCCGAGGTCCGCCCGCTCCGGCGGGCGACTGCCTTGTGATCGCTGAGAGGGCGAGTCACCGTCGGGTGACGACCCAACACCGCGGTGACTCGCCATGACGCGGAAGGCAAAGGAGGGAGCTCTCGATGGCACTGCCCATTCGACGCCGGAACTCGACGGTCGATCGTGACAGGTCTTCTGCACCTCTGGTTCCGCTCGAGCCGCTCTCGCCGTTCGAGGACATCTACCAGCGGATGAACCAGATGATGCGGGCCTTCACGTCCGACATCGACACGTGGCCCTGGTGGTCAGGTCCGGTCGACGTGGAGGAGACCGACGAGGGCTACATCGTCGAGGTCGATCTGCCCGGTGTCTCGAAGAACGACGTCACCGTCGACTACCGCGACAACCAGCTGATCATCCGCGGTGAGATCAAGGAACGCGAGCACACCGGACGTCTGCGGCGTCGGAGTAGGCGCACCGGCAGCTTCGACTACGCCGTGACCCTGCCGGGGGACGTGGACGAAGACAAGATCGAGGCGTCCCTGGCCGACGGTGTCCTGACCATCTACGCGCCGAAGGCGGGTGACGCGCGGTCGCGTCGGATTCCTATCAACACCAAGTAACGCAGGGGGGTTGACGCTTCGGGCCCTTCGGTCTCGTCCTTCGACGATGCGGCACCTGGTCTCGACGTGCCGCTCGGTTCGGGCGTGACCGAGGGCCCGGCCGGACGATGGCGGGGCCTCCTGTTACGTTCCTGGTCATGGCAAAGCGGAGGCCCTTGCCCTTCGACCCGGTGGAAGAAGCGGCACGACAGTGGAGCAACCACTTCGGTGCCGACGCCGCCGTCCAGCCGATGCGGGCGGTCACCTCGTTGATGCGGGTGCAGCAGATCGTGCTCAGTCGGCTGGATGAGATTTTGCGTCGGTACGACCTGACATTCGCGCGCTACGAAGCCCTGGTCCTGCTGACCTTCACGCGCACCGGCGCGCTCCCACTGGGCAAGATGGGTGAACGCCTCCAGATCCACCCCACGTCGGTGACCTCGATCGTGCGGCGGCTGGAGCGCGACGGACTGGTGCGTCGGCTGCCCCATCCAGAGGACGGGCGCGGCGTTCTCGCCGAGGTGACCGAGGAAGGCCGCGCGGTCGTGGCGGCGACCACCAAGGAACTGGTGGCGATCCGGTTCGGACTGGATCCACTGGACGACGAGAGCCTCGCGACGGTTCACGAGCTGCTCACGCGGATTCGCCACAGCGCCGGCGACTTCATCTGAGCCCCGGCCAACAATGACCACGTGACGTCGGCCATTGGCCTCTCAGCGTGGCATATATGCCCCTCTTCGGTCCCAATCTTCGCGGGTAGGTCCATCCCACTCCTGGGAGAACATTCGCGAGCCTGAGATAGTTGGACGTCCTACTATCGTGGGGAGGAGACGCTCGGGGAGGACGCTCATGAGGGCCGAGGAGATCGAAGCCGGACGCGAGCGGTGGCGGCGCCGGTACGAGAGCGCCGGTAAGCCTGCCGAGGATATGCGGCGTACGACCATTTCGGGAGTCGAGCTCGATCCCGTGTACGGGCCGCCCGAGGGGGCCGACGATCCGCGGTTCGAGCGGATCGGGTGGCCGGGCGAGTACCCGTACACACGTGGTCTCTACCCAACCGGGTACCGCGGACGAACCTGGACAATCCGCCAGTTCGCGGGGTTCGGCAACGCTAGACAGACCAACGAGCGCTACAAGATGATCCTGGCCCATGGTGGCGGCGGTCTGTCGGTGGCGTTCGACATGCCGACGCTCATGGGTCGTGACTCCGACGACCCGCTGTCGAGAGGCGAGGTCGGTCACTGCGGCGTCGCCGTCGACTCGGCGGCCGACATGGACATCCTGTTCGACGGCATCCCCCTCGGCGACGTGACGACGTCGATGACCATCTCCGGTCCGGCGATCCCGATCTTCTGCATGTACCTCGTCGCCGCCGAGCGTCAAGGCGTCGACATCAGCAAGCTCAACGGCACCCTGCAGACCGACATCTTCAAGGAGTACATCGCGCAGAAGGAATGGCTCTTCCCGCCCAACCCGCATCTGCGTCTGATCGGCGACCTCATGGAGTTCTGCGTCGCCAACATGCCGTCGTACAAACCCCTGTCGGTCTCGGGCTATCACATCCGCGAAGCCGGGTCGACCGCCGCACAGGAGCTCGCGTTCACGCTCGCTGACGGTTTCGCCTACGTCGAGCTCGGTCTGTCCCGCGGACTGGACGTCGACCTGTTCGCACCCGGGCTCTCCTTCTTCTTCGACGCCCACATCGACTTCTTCGAAGAGATCGCGAAGTTCCGCGCGGCTCGGCGGATCTGGGCGCGCTGGATGCGAGACGTCTACGGTGCGAAGACCGAGCGCGCCCAGTGGCTGCGGTTCCACACGCAGACCGCCGGCGTGTCGCTCACCGCGCAACAGCCGTACAACAACGTCGTACGGACGACAGTGGAGGCCCTGGCTGCGGTGCTCGGCGGCACCAACTCCCTGCACACCAACGCACTCGACGAGACCTTGGCGCTCCCGTCGGAGCAGGCGGCCGAGATCGCGCTGCGTACGCAGCAGGTCCTGCGAGACGAGACGGGGGTCGCCAGCGTGGCGGACCCGCTCGGCGGCTCGTGGTACGTCGAGGCGTTGACCGACCGGCTCGAAGCCGAGGCGGAGGACATCTTCGCCACGATCAAGGACATGGGCGGCGACGGGACCATCACGTCCGGACTCTTGCGCGGCATCGAAGAGGGCTGGTTCATGTCGCAGATCGCCGATGCGGCATTCGCCTACCAGCAGGCGTTGGAGAAGGGCGAGAAGACGATCGTCGGGGTGAACGCACACACGTCGACGGTGACCGGCCCGATCGAGATCCTGCGGGTGAGCCACGAGGTGGAGAAGGAGCAGCGCGAGGTCCTCGCCGAGCGTCGGCGCACCCGCTCGCAGTCTGCCGTCGACGAAGCACTCGATCGGCTCCGTGAGGCAGCACGTACGGACCAGAACATGGTGCCGGTCATCCTCGAGGCCGCACGCGCCGAGGCCACCCTCGGCGAGATCTGCGGTGTGCTGAAGTCGGAGTGGGGCGAATACCGCGAACCTGCCCGCTTCTAGCCCGCACCTGCCAAAGGCAGGGCGACCCAGGGCACGGCGAGAAGCGTCAGCGCGTCACTGCTCGACGATCCACCTACGGTCGTCCAGCCCGCATAGGCTGGCGCAGTGGACGTAGATGACCAGGTGTGGTTGGGCGTCGACCTCGGTACGCAAGGTGTGCGTGTCGTCGCCGTGACCGGTGACGGTCGGGTGGTCGCACGCGCTGCCGTCGCACTGACGAGCAGGCGCGACGGCCACCGGCACGAACAGGATCCCGACGACTGGTGGTCGGCCTTCGTACGCGCGGCCGGGTCGGCGACGCGTGATCTGGACGGCGTACGCATCGCAGGGGTAAGTGCCTGCAGCACGTCGGGCACGGTGTTCTTCGCCGAGTCCGAGCCAGACGAGCCGGTACGCCCGGTGACGGCTGCGTTGATGTACGACGACGGGAGGGCGGCGGAGTACGTCGACCGGATCGGGCGCCCGGCGCCGGGCTGGCTCACCGCAGGCGCCCGGCCGCAGGCGACGTGGGGACTGACCAAGGCGCTCTGGCTGCTCGACCACGCTGACGTCTCACCCAGTGCCCGCCTGTGTCACCAGGTCGATCTCGTGACCTCGCGCCTGATCGGTGAGCCGGCCGCGACGGACTGGAGCCACGCCCTCAAAAGCGGTGTCGACCTCGTGTCCGGTGAGTGGCCGGTCGAGACGCTCACGTCGGCCGGCCTGGAGGGCGACCGGCTGCCACCTGTCGTGCCGCCGACCTCCTGCCTCGGCGTCGTCTCGGCGAAGGCGTGCGAGGAGACCGGCATTCCGGCGGGGACACCGGTGTACGCAGGACTCACCGACGGCTGCGCGGCCCAGGTGGCGTCAGGCGCCCTTGCCGTCGGCTCCTGGAACTTCGTCCTCGGCACGACCTTGGTCCTCAAGGGCGTGACCGCCACGCCACTGCACGACGAGTCGGGCGCGGTTTACTCCCATCGCAGCCCGGACGGGTCCTGGTGGCCGGGCGGCGCGTCGAGCGCGGGCGCCGGCGCACTGGCAGCGGAGTTCGGTGACGCCGACCTGGCCACGCTCGACCAGGCGGCGGCGGAGCGGGAGCCCGCCGACTGCTTGCGCTATCCGTTGACCGGAGTGGGCGAGCGGTTCCCGTTCCGGTGCGCGGATGCGGTGGGATTCACGGTCGGCACGCCACGTGACGACATCGACCGTTATGCGGCACTGCTGCAGGGGGTCGCATTCGTCGAGCGTCTCAGCCTTGAACACGTGCAGCGGCTGGGTGCCAGCGTGGGGGAGGAGGTACGGCTCACCGGCGGGGCGACTCGAAGCAGCTACTGGTGCCAGCTGCAGGCCGACATCTGCGACCGGCAGATCGTGGTCCCGGAGGTGGCCGACGGCGCCTTCGGCGCGGCGGTCGTCGCGGCAAGCTCGGCGTACGGCTCGTTGGAGGCTGCGGCGGCTTCCATGGTGCGCGTACGGTCCCGATACGTTCCGCGACCGGAGGTGACCGAACGCTTCCAGGAGGCGTACGCCCGGTGGCGTGAGGAGCTCGTGAGCCGCGGCTGGCTTCCCCGCTGATGCCCGGCTCGGCTCATCTTTCGACGGCCTGAGGCGCCGTCGGGACGGCGCGATGGCTCCGAGGCGCGCCCAGGCGCTCTCGTCCAGGGGCACCTGTCTGCGGGCGACTTTCCCACCGTCCTGCCCTATTGTCGGGTGGTGATGGGAGAGCAAGATCGCGCAGGCAGCGTGACGGTGTTCCTCGTGCGCCACGGTGAGACGCCGTACCACGCGGAAAACCGCTACGCCGGCCGCTCCGACATCCCGCTGACCGACCGCGGTCATGCGCAGGCACTCGAGCTCGCCGAGTGGGCCTCCGAGGCCGGACTCACCGGCATCGTGGCGTCGCCCCTGTGCCGCGCCCGGATGACGGCGGAGCCAGCTGCGCGGAAGACCGGCCTCCCGCTCCTGCTCGACGAACGCCTGGTGGAGTTGGACTTCGGCGCAGCCGAAGGGCTCACCAGTCAGGAGATGTGGGAGCGCTTCCCACAGGCGCGGGCGGCGTTCGAGGAAGATCCGTACGCCAACCCGCTTCCGGACGGCGAGTCGCCAAGCGCAGCGCGAGACCGCGGCCGTGCGGTGATCGATGAGCTCGCCCAGCAGCGGTTGGCCAGCCATCAGGTCGGTCACAGGGTGCTCGTCGTCGCGCACAGCACCTTCCTGCGCATCGTGATGTGCGATCTGCTTGGCGTACCGCTCAGTCGTTACCGAGCGGTGTTCCCCGTGATTCGTAACGCGACCGGTGCGGTCTTGCGTCACCGTGCCGGGGCCTGGGGCTTGATCGCCTGGAACCCTCCACTGAGTGCGGGAGCGCATACGTGGTAGCCGACGACAGGCAGGCCGCGACGGTTCTCGCGGCTGGTGACGAGTTCGTACGACCTGAGCTGCTGGTGCGGGCGCTGCGACAGGTGGGCCCGGACCTCGAGATCCGTGAGCTCGCGATCGACTGGCCCACCACGCCGTGGCGCGACCTCGGCGAGGTGTCAGAGGCGGCTGGTGACGAGGACACGATGATCGCCGCGCTGGAGGGCGTACAGGTGGCCGTCACACATCTCGCGCCGTTCACCGAGCGGGTGCTCCGCGATGCCTCAGATCTGCGGCTGGTCGTCGTCTCGCGTGGCGGCCCGGTCAACGTCAACCTTCGCGCGGCGACCGACGCCGGAGTCGTGGTGTGCTACGCGCCCGGACGCAATGCGCAGGCTGCGGCGGAGTTCACGGTCGGCCTGATGCTTGACACGTGCCGCCACATCGCCACCGGGCATGCGGCGCTGGCGAGCGGGACCTGGCCGGATCACTTCTTCCGGTACGACAGCGCGGGGTTCGAGCTCGGCGGCTCCACCGTCGGGCTGGTGGGGTACGGCGCGATCGGACGGATCGTCGGGCGGATTCTCGTGGCATTCGGCGCTGAGGTCCTGGCGTACGATCCGATGGCTGCGCCGGACGCCTTCGAGCCTGGGGTGGAACGCGTCCACGACCTCATGGATCTGCTGCGCCGCTCCCGTGTGGTGAGCCTGCACGCCCGGCTCACTCCAGAGACCACGCGCATGATCGGCTCAGAGCAGCTCGCAGCCATGCCGGCAGGGTCGGTCCTCATCAACACGGCGCGTGGCGGCCTGCTCGACTACGACGCACTCTGCGACGCCCTCGACTCCGGTCACCTGGCAGCGGCTGGGCTCGACGTCTTCCCGCAGGAACCGCTGCCTCGCGACTCCCGGCTCTTTCGTACCCGAGGAGTCGTCATCACGCCTCACATCGCCGGCTGCAGTCGCGAGGTCGCGGAGAACGCCGCGCGGATCTGTGCCAACGAGGTCGCCCGGTGGATCGCAGGGGAACGACCACTGCACTGCGCGAATCCAGACGTCTTGGGTCGGGAGCGGACCTGAGCTTCGCTGGGTGCCACGTCGCCTTGCTGGGTGCGGGCACGTGCCCTGGCGGGGCGGTACTCGCCGCGCCTGGTCATCGGGGGCCTGGGCGGGAGCTGGCCGTTGGGGACCCGGACCGCGTGGTCAGTGGGGGTGCCGGGGGGCGCAGTCGTTTCGGTGGGCGGTCGATGAGGAGGTGGGATGGTGAGCTACATCGGGGTCGACATCGGGACGTCGGTGATCAAGGCTGCCCGCTTCGACGAGTCTGGTCGGCAACGCGAGATTGCGTCGCTACCGGCACGTGTGACGAGCCCACGGCCGGGCTGGTTCGAGCAGGACATGGACGAGGTCCTCGCAGCGGTCACGGGAGTGATCCGGCGGCTGGTCGACTCGTCCGGCGACTCGCGCATCGAGCTCATCGCGCTCACCGGCCAGGGCGACGGCGTGTGGCTGCTCGATGGCGAGGGATGTGCCGTGCGACCGGCGGTGTCGTGGATGGACGCCCGCGCCTCCGCGATCGTCGACGCCTGGCAGGCGGAGGGCGTGATCGAACGAGCGTTCCGGCGTACGGGCGGGGCGATGTTTCCCGGGTCACCAGGCCCCGTACTCGCCTGGCTCGATGCGCACGAACCCCAGCACCTGGACCGCGCGCGTACCGCGGGCTACTGCAAGGACATGGTCTTCGCGCGGCTGACCGGTGGGACTCGCGCCACCGATGCCTCGGACGCGTCGCAGCCGTTCCTCGACCCGAAGACTCGAACCTACGCGCTCGACGTGCTCGAGCTCTGCGGTCTGGCCCACCGGGCTGACCTGTTGGCACCGGTTGTCGAACCGGTCCCCGTGGGACGCCTGAGTGCGCAGGCGGCGACTCAGCTCGGGGTGGCTGCGGGAACGCCAGTCACGAGCGGCCCGTTCGACCTTCCGGCCTGCGCGATCGGGTGCGGGATGAGTCGGCCGGGTGAGGGCCATCTGATCGTGGGCACCACCCTGGCCTGTCAAGTGTTGGTTGACACCGTGGACACGACCGGGGAGGTAGCCGGGCTCACCCTGGCCACGCCGGAGCCAGGCCGGTGGCTTCGGGCGATGCCCGCCATGGTCGGCACGGCCGCGCTCGACTGGGTGCTTGCTCGGGTTGGTGCGAGACATGGTGAACTGGACCAGATGCTGGAGTCCAGCGAGCCGGGCGCGGGCGGCGTGACCTGTCTTCCGTACTTCTCACCGGCGGGGGAGCGGGCGCCGTTCGTCGAACCGGGTGCCCGGGCGCGGCTCGACGGCTTGACCGTGCACACGACGACCGAGGAGCTGGTCCGTGCGGTGTGCGAGGGCATCGCGTTCGCCGCTCGGCACTGCTTCGAGGCGGCGACACCGAGTGGGACGACGCTGCGCAGCGTGGTCTGCTGTGGGGGAGGAATCCGCAGCGGGCGGTGGCTCCAGCTCTTCGCCGACGTACTGGGCCGTGAGGTTCGGGTGACAGCCAAGGCCGAGCCGGGCGCGTTTGGAGCGGTGCTCGTGGGCCTCGACGCGATGGGAGCCGAGGTCGACACTGGGAGCTGGTTCGAGGCCGACATCGCAGTGCAACCCCGCCCGGAGTCGGCGAGTGTCTATGCAGAGACTTACGCGAAATATCTCGCTGCTGTCGACCGGGCACGTGCGGAGTGGAGGCGAGCTGGATGAGAGCCCGACAGGCTGGGAGGCATGGCATGAACGATCGGCCCGCGGCACCATCCCCGGACTCGCCCGCACTAGCGCGGGCACGCGAAGAGATCGTGCGATACGCCCAACGCCTGATACCCGACGGCCTGGTCGTGGGCACCTCGGGCAACATCAGCGTGCGCGTCGACGATCTCGTCGTGGTCACACCGAGCGGACTGGACTATGCCGAGCTCACCCCGGAGCTCGTATCCGTGTGTGACCTCGAGGGGAACGTGGTCGACGGGCCACTCGAGCCCACCACCGAGATGCCGCTTCACCTGGCGGTCTACACCACGACGGCACACCGAGCCGTGGTGCACACCCACGCGACGGCCGCGACCGCGGTGTCGATCCTGCTCGACGAGTTGCCCGCGCTGCACTACCTGATCGGGTTGTTCGGAGGACCGGTACGCGTGGCGCAGTACGCGACGTACGGAACACCGGAGCTCGCGGCCTCCGTCATCAAGGCCTTGGAAGGGCGTACCGGTTGCCTGATGGCAAACCACGGGACGGTGACCGTCGGGCCGAGCCTGCAGAAGGCGTACGTCCTGAACCAATACCTCGAGTGGCTCTGCGAGGTCTGGTTGCGCGCCGCGACGGCAAGCGGTGCGCGCGGCCTGTCGATGCGTGAGCTTCCGCTCGACGAGATCGAACGTGTGATGGCGAAGATGGCGACATACGGTCAGACCCCACCCACGAGGAGCGGTGGTGAGCATCGATAGGTCGCGCCTGTCAGCGACACGCCGCGCCGAGCAGATGCAGGTGCTTGGCACTCGTACGTACGACCTCGTGATCATCGGCGGCGGTGTGACCGGTGCAGGAGCGGCGCTCGATGCCGTGTCTCGTGGACTCAGCGTGGTCCTGGTCGAGGCGGACGACCTCGCCAGTGGGACGTCGTCACGATCGGGGAAGATCTTCCACGGCGGTCTGCGCTACCTCGAGCAGCTCAACTTCGGCCTCGTTCGCGAAGCCCTGCTGGAACGCGACCTGATGGTCGAACGGCTGTGCCCCCACCTGGTGGAGCCCGAGCCGTTCCTGTTTCCGTTCACCCACCACTGGCAGCGGCCGTATGTCGGCACCGGCGTCGCACTCTACGACCTCTTCCGGGTGACGGGCACTCGAAGCGTCCCTGGTCACCGCCACCTGAGTCGCAAGGCGGTCCTCGCCGAGATGCCGGGCCTGCGGCCGGAGGGGATCGTCGGCGGTGTGCAGTACTACGACGTCCGGGTCGACGACGCGCGCCACACCATGCTGCTCGCCCGCACGGCGGCGAGCCTGGGGGCGATCGTCGTCACGCGGGCGAGGGTGGTCGCGCTGAACCGTGAGGCGGGTCGGGTGTGCGGGGTTCGCGTGTACGACGTCGAGACCGGCCACCACGTCGACATCTCGGCCCGAGCGGTGATCAATGCCGCAGGAGTCTGGTCGGACGAGGTGCAGGCACTCGCCGGTCGCCAGACGATCTCGGTCACCGCTGCGAAGGGCGTGCACCTCGTCGTCCCGGCCGACCGCATCAACTCGCGCACCGGGCTCATCGCGCGTACCCGAGACAGTGTGTTCATCATCCGCCGATGGTTCGACTACTGGTTGATGGGCACGACGGACACGGCGTGGGAGTTCGACCGCGATGCGCCACTCGCCACGAAGGCTGACGTGGACTACCTGCTCGGAGAGGCGAATCGCTGGTTGCGGCGCAAGCTTTCTCTCGACGACGTCGTGGGGGTGTACGCCGGGTTGCGACCGCTCGTGGGTCGTCCGGCGCGTACGAGTCGTGGGCAGGCCGGTGAAGGCGGCCGGCTGAGCCGGCTTTTCCGAGGCCGTGGTGCCGGCGCAGGTGCGTCCACGGCGTCACTGCGTCGAGATCACACCGTCGTCGAGGCGCCGATCGGTCTCGTCACCGTGGTCGGGGGGAAGTACACGACGTACCGGCTGATGGCGCAGGATGCTGTGGATGCTGCGGCGAGACCGCTGCGCCAGACGCTTCCGCCCTCGGCGACTCACCGGCTGCCTTTGCTGGGCGCGGTGGGCTTCGAGGCGATGCGCCATCAGCGGCAGTCGCTGGCGCGCGAGTCCGGGCTCGCGGTGGAGTGGATCGACCATCTGCTGGGCAGGTATGGCACGCTCACGACGCAGCTGCTGGACCTGATCGCAGACGAGCCGGAGCTCGGGCGACCGCTTCTCGGGGCACCGCGCTACCTCGCCGCCGAGGTGGTGTACGCCGTCGAGGCGGAAGGTGCACTGCATCTGGTCGACGTGCTGGCCCGGCGTACCCGGATCTTCATGGAGACGCCGGACCGGGGTACCCACGCCGCACCGAACGTCGCCCGGCTGATGGGCCGCGTGCTCGGCTGGGACGACGACCGGCGGGCTGAGGAGATCGCGTCCTATCGACGTCTGGTCGAGGCCGAACGCCGGGCGGCCGAGGCGAGCAGCGACGAGAAGGCGTTCGAGACCTTCCGTACCCTCACTCTCGGCTACTCCCCGCCTCGCTGATCATTCCAGAACACCACCTGGTGTTTGCACCGCTGTGTGGACCTGCACTACCGGCGTTTTGGAGGTGCAACACGTGTCGGCGCGTAGTGCAGGTCCGACAGGCGTAGTGCACATGGTCATTTTGGTGGTCAGTAGCCGAAGCGGTGGCGGAAGGGGAAGGTGATCGCGGAGACGAGGGCGCGGTTTCGGCTGGGAAGCTCGCGGGTCCACGCGTCGTCGGAACGGATCTCGATGTCGCCGGAGCGGAATCGCATGGGATTGCCAGAGACCGCATGGGTCGGCGAGAGGTGCGCCACCTTGCCGCGGTCGACGGGAAGGTCGCCCTTGTGCCCGAGAAGCTCCGCGACCGCCCGAACGCATGACACGGGGTCGGTGACGAAATCCTCATACCGAATCCGAACGGTCGGTATGCCCTGGCGAGCCAAGGCATCGAAGACGAGGTTCTGCGACACCCACTGGACGGCCGCCCGCACCGGGCCGTACCGGGCCATTTCCTGCTCAGGGCTGGTCGGGGTCGCCTCTGGACGCGGGACCCGTTTGCTCCAGGCGTACGCCACGGCGCGAGGATCGCGTACGACGTGCACGATCAGCATGTTCGTGCCGTACCGGTGCCGCAGGCAGGCCGCGAGAGACGCGTGCTTGCTCGCGTCCACCACGGTCTCGCACCCGCTGACGTGGGCGATGGCGTGGTAGAGCCGGTCGTAGAGCTCGGTGTACTGCTTCGCCCGAGCGGCCAACGACTGCGGCGGGTTCCGACGCAGGAGGAAGGGAACGAACCGGGTACGGTCGATCGACCCCTTCAGCGCCAGCAGGTCTGCCGCGTCTCGCCGGTCCCATCCGCCGTACGCATGCAATCCGACCGACCGCCAGAAGTCGCAGTCGCTGAACGCCTTGCCGCAGCCGCATGCCTCGTCGTCGACCAGGCTCCGGCGCCACATGTGCACGAGCTCACCCACGGAACACACGCCGGGCAGCTCACCGAGGAGCCGCTCGATCAGTGTGGAGCCGGAGCGGCCCATGCCACCGACGTAGACCAGCTTCATGTAAGTCCTGGGAGTGTTTCGGGAGTTCGGGCAGCCACATATTCCCATGTCGCGGAGCTGCGGGCAGTGCGGGGACTAGATCGTCACCTCGCCTCGGGGCGAGCCGCCGATCCGTGGGCGTCAAGATCGCCAGCGACCGGCGGGTGAGTCCCTGTCGGCTCTCGAGCCGACGATGACGTTCGTGCCCGACCCGTTCTCCGAACCGGCGCCGGAGCTAGGCGCTGTGTTGCGTCTGACGCGTCGGGTCAGGCATGTCCTCCTCCACTTCGAAGGCGCCGGGCATTCCGAGCCTGTGATACAGAGCCTTCGCCTGCGCCCGGTGGTGCTCAGTCTCGGTTGCGCGACCGAGCACGTGATAGGCGGCGGCCAGCGCGTCGTGAGCGCGGGCGATGTCTGCCGGCTGTGCGAGCACACGGGCGAGAGCGAGCGCCTCGAGGAGAAGTGGGATCCCGTCGTGAGGTCGACCGGCGGTGCGGTGGATCCGTCCCAACGTAACCTTCGCTTCGAAGCGATTGTTGGTGTCGCTGAGTTGCTCGGCGATTCGCAAGGCCTCAGTTGCGTGAGTGAGTGCGTCGTCAAGTTGCCCGAGTCCACGGAGAGCGTTTGCGATACCGACCAAGGAAAGGCTCTCGCAGGTCCGCAGTCCGACCTTGCGGAACAGGCGCAAAGCTTTCTGATGATGATGGAGCGCAAGCGGAAAGTCGTGCAGGATTGCGTACGCGAATCCCAGCGAGGTGTTGAGATTTGCTTCCTCCGTAGCATCACCGATCTCGCGGGTGATGGCCAAAGCCTCGCGATAGCAGGCGATCGCATCTTCGGTCCGCCCCTGGTACACCGCCATGTTCCCGAGCTGGCGTAGGACCAGAATCACGCCATGCTTGTCCCCGTTCGCAGAGTTGAGAGCGTATGCGTGGTGTAGGTGCTCGGAGGCCTGGTCGTACTCGGCTCGGCGGGCGCAGGCGTATCCGAGACAGGTCCTGGCGCGTGCCTGGAGCGCAGTGTCGCCTGCCTGTTCGGCGCAGGCGAGCGCCTGCTGGTAGTGATGCGAAGCAGCACGGGTGGCACCTATGAAGATGGTGGCAGCCCTCAACTCGATGAGGGCGTATGCTTCGGTGCGGTAGTCCGCGCGCTTATGGGCAGCCGCGCAGGCTCGCTGATGAATCTCTAGTGCCTCGCGGTAATGGCTACGGAGATACCGAGCGCACTGCTGGGACAACCGAATCGCATGGTCTGTGCCGTGTCGTGTGGACAGCTCGGACATCGCCACCAAGTTGGCGCGCTCGGCATCGAACCAGCCCAGGGCATCGCTTCTACTCTGCAGGAGGGGCAGGCTGACGCGAGTCGTCGCACGGTCTGCTGGCTGACGGTCCTTTTCGTACGCCTCGCTGGCGCGCTCGGCCGCGCACGCGTAGAAATCGAGCAACCGGCTAACCGCAGCGTCGACGTCAAGGGTTTCGGAGCTTGCAAGCTTCGAGGCGTAACGTCGAACCAGATCGTGAAACCGGTAGCGTCCGGGTGACCCTGTCTCGAGTAGTTGTGCTGATACGAGTGACTCCAGGCAGCCTGTCGTTTCGGTCACCGTGCGATCGACCAGTGCTGCAGCGGCGTATGCATCGAAATCGGGCCCAGGATGCAAGCCCAACAAGGCGAAGTTCGACGTTCGGAATGAGGCAGGGCGTCGTACGACATCTGCAGGGCGGATGTGACACTCCGGTCGCCGACCTCGAGCTCTTCCCACATGCGGTTCTCGTCGCGCAGTCGCGACAGCAGCTCCGAAAGCCCATCATCAGCGGGACCGTCACGCCACTTCGCAGCCGCCATTCGGATCGCGAGCGGAAGCCGGCCGCACGCCTCGACGATGTCGCGTACCAGGTCGGGCGGAGCGTCGGCCATTCGGTTCTCGCCGACGATTCGGCGGAACAACGCCACTGCATCCTCGACTGGAAGCACGTCGAGATGGACCGAGCGTACGTCGTCGAGTCCGCTGAGCCGGCGACGGCTCGTGATGAGGACGAGCGACCTGCCTGCACCGGGCAGCAGCGGTCGCACCTGAGCCTCGTCACGAACGTTGTCGAGGATGACGAGCATCCGGCGATCGGCCAGCATGCTGCGCCAGAGAGCGACGCGCTCCTCCAGCCCTGCCGGGATGCCTTCCGCAGGCACGCCTGCGCTGCGAAGAAGTCGCTCGAGAACCGCCGCGGGCTCCGCGGGTGCCACGCCTTCGGTGAACCCGAGCAGATCGACGAAGATCTTGCCGTCCGGGAAATGGTCTCGCACCTGGTAGGCCACGTGTGTGGCGAGGGCTGTCTTTCCTATGCCGGCCAACCCGTCGATGGCACTGACCATCACGACTTCGGCGGTGTCGCGTGGGCCCGTGGCCCAGGCGACGACCCGTTGGACCTCTGACGTTCGTCCCGTAAAGGCTCTCGGCGCCGGTGGAAGTTCGTCAGGTATGGGTCGCCATGCCGGCACATTCTCATCCAACCGGATGTCGTCGCGCAGAATCGCCTGATGCAGCTCTTGGAGTTCCCTGCCGGGCTCGATGCCGAGCTCGGTCCGAAGCAGCGAGCGGGTACGTGCGTACAGGCTCAAAGCCTCGACCTGCCGACCACACTGGTGGTACGCCAGCATGAGGCGAGCCACGAGTCGCTCACGGAACGGGTTCTCGGCGACGTGTTCGGCGAGGTCAGCGATGAGGCCGGCGTGCCGACCGAGCCGTAAGGCCACGTCCATCCGGTCCTCGATCGCCAGGAGCCGGGACTCGGCGAGCCTTTGGGCCACCGGCTGGATAACGGTCACGTCCTCGAACTCGGCGAACGCCCTGCTTCCACGCCAGTAGCCCAGTGCCTGGTCATAGAGGGAAAGGGCGAGCTCGAGGTCACCGCGTTGCTTTGCCTCGGCGGCCATGCGGGCAGCCTCGACGAACAGGTCAGCGTCGAGTTCCTTGGGTCGGACCTCGAGCACGTAACCGTCACCGACGCTTCGTACTCTGCTTGGCTCACCGAGCATACGGCGCAGCCGTGATGCGTAGAGCTGCAGGGTCTTCGCCGCGTCGACCGGAGGCCGGTCAGGCCACAGCGCCTCGACGAACTCGGCACGCGTGACGGGGCCCCCTCCTGGCGAGCAGCACAGCGAGCAGGCGCCGGAGCAGCCGTGTGCGCAGCTCGACCCGTGTCGTCGTGCCGCTGACCTCCAGCACACCCAGGACCCGGAAGCGGGGGACCAAAGAGCCTCCTCCGGACGTCGATCATGATCTCTAAAGGATAGGGCCGTTCAGCAGAGATCATGATCCTCCCAGGTCAAGGCCACCCCAGCCGAAGATCGTCTGGCGCCACGGCGACGTCGGGGTACAGCTCGGTGGCCTTCATGACACCGATACGACACCGAAGCCGAGCATGCTGACCCAGTCATGTCGTACCGCCGGGGACGGCGTCCGTCACCCGCTTTCGACGCAGAGGTGAGCTGAGGTGCGTACGAGGACCGCCTGACGGGCCTGATGGAGGAGATCCGGGAGACATATCTGATGGATCTCGAAGGCAGGTATGAGCTTGTCGAGGAGGAGCCCCAGCTCCAACGCAAGATCGAGGAATACACAGTTCTGTTCAATGAATTCGAAAGCAAATTGATGCGGTTCGCCTATGGTAGCCCTGTGGCTTTCGACGCAATGATCGAAAGACTGAATGACCTGCTTGAAGCCATGGACCTGGAACTGCATGAGGAAGGTGATCTCGATGCAGTCGCAAGCCTCTTGCAGGATTGGAGCGGTTTAGCAGCCAACGCGTGGCGGGACGCCATTGGGTCCGCGATCCCTGAATGTCTTCGCCGCCATCAGGCCTACGTTGTCGAGATGATCACCGCGCTCAGCGCTCATCGGCGACAGATGACTAAAGCCAGGGAAGACGCGGTTGAGATCGCAATGCTGGTCAAGCAGGGCGGGCTGCACTCGGGACAAACTCTGCTGGACTACGTTCCGTTTATAGTAGAAGCGATCGACAACCTTCCCGTCTCGCCAAAGTTCAAGGAACTTACCTCCCTCTTTGGCGAGCTGGCTTCTGCATTCTCCGGTAGCTCAGGCGAGTTGACCGAGAGTCGATTCAATCGAAGGCGCCCTTGACGAACGCACGCTGGAGGATGGCATCGCCGCCCTCGACATGCTCGCCGAGGAGGTGCGAGAGATAGGTGATCAAATCTCTGGAGTCTTGGAGCGAGAACTCTCGGAGATCTCCCGCGACGACTTTGTGGTCGGACGAAATCGACAAAGCGACGACGATTCCATTATCGAACGAGTTTTACAAGAACCTATCCCATCGGCATTCGAGCTGAGCGACCGGGATTCGGTCGCCATCGACATAGCCAATCTCTACCATGCGGGGAGGCGATACCTTCCCCATTTGGCTTATGAGGTCAGTCGCTGGACTCGCGATATCAGTTTGGTCTTGGGGTTATCGTCAGAGGCGTTCGGGCCATCCGAGCTCCTCCGGACTCCGAGAGAGGTGTGGACGGACATGTGCGGGCTGTTCGTGTCGATTCTGCGCGAGTCGGCTGACAACCTGCTCGACTTTGGCGACCGCATGGTGGCGGCCGCCGACCACTACCGTGACACCGAGGCGGCCAATGCTGAGCTCATCGCGGAGATCGACAGGCACCTCGAAATGCACGAGACGGCTTGGGAGGCACGAGCAGAGTCAGAGCAGACGACGACCGACGAGGCTCCGTCGACCGAAACCCGGCCGAATCTCGGTGACAAGGAGGGGTAACGTCGTGACGCCACGCGTCGACAGATGGCCGTACGGTGACGTGAATGGCGCGCGCCGTATTGTCACGACGACAGTCCGCAGAGCGCGGGTCAGCCCGGCCCCTGCCTGACCGGGCCGACCGGAGTGATCGTGAACCCTCGCGATCAGTCGGTGAAGGCGTCGCGCAGCGGCACGAGTTCGATCCCTCGAGACTCGATGGCGTGGCGGACGTCAGGGTCCAGGACGATCTCCTGGTCAGACCGGCGGTACTCCTCGGCCCAGCGGTAGGTCTCGCTGCCGGGGCGGTGCATGGCGGCGAGCTCAGGGTGTGCGGCGGCGCAGTGGGTGACCAGCAGGTGAACCCCTGGCGTGAGGCCGGCGATGTAGTCGAGAACCCAGGTCTTCTTGACCGCCGCGTCTCGATTGCTGAGGATCTCGATCGAGGCGAAGCGCTGTGACTCCTCGGGACCGTAGATGAACGGCTTGCCGGTCGCCTTGGAGATCTGCTCGTACGCATCTGGTGCGGACAGACCCATGTGGACGTCCAGGTAGTCGATCGTGAGCCCTTCCGCGGCGAATTTCGAGACCTGGGCGGAGAGCTCCCGGACGGCATCATCGTGGGTGACCGAAGCCTTGGCGTCGGCAACCGTCCGGTGGAACGTGCCATCGTCACCGACGAGCGACGGCCCATCCGTCAGCGGCCGCCACCTCAGGAAGTCCCATTCACAGGTCAGGGTCTGATGGACGCCGAGCGGAATCGCGCACTCGCGCGCCAACGCCGCCGCCTCGGTGAACCACGGGCACGCCGCCATCGTGGAGGCCTGCGTCAGGATCCCTTCCCGGAACGCCTGCGCGGTGCCGACGTTCACGGCATGACACATGCCGAAGTCGTCACCTTGCACGATGAGCTTCACATCACCTTGCACCATTCGCCATCGCCTCCCAGGACCAGCTCGCCGGACCACAGTAGCGCCTGCCTCTGCGAGGTGACTGCTTCGTTGCGTGCCAAAGTGGTTGAGCTCCTCGGGGCCGAGCTCAAGCCGAACAGTCACTACGACATCGAGGCTTGGAGAGCCGGAGTGGCATGAAACGAACACGTCCTGCGACTGGGACGAAGCGAAGAGACGCCAGGCCTCTCGAAGGTTGACGTGGCCGAAAAGTGACCAGAACCGCGCACGCCGTCCGTTCCGCACGATGATCCAGCAGGCCACCGGTTAGCCTGGCCCCGTGGTCGCCCCATGAGAACCATCCGGTTGGCACGATCACTGTCCCCTGCGGTACAGGTGTTGCTGGTCAACACGTTCGGCATCGCGTTCGGGTTCTTCGTCTTGATCCCCTTCCTCGCCACGTACCTGCGGGACGAGGTTCACCTCACGGCGGCTGCGGTCGGCGCCATCCTCGGCCTGCGGGTGTTCTGCCAACAGGGCCTGACCCTGGTCGGCGGGACGGCGGCGGACCTGTTCGGGGCGCGTCCGGTGATCATCGCCGGATGCGCGCTGCGCTGTGTGGCGTTCGGGATGTTCGCCTTCGTCGACCAGGTGGCTGGACTCGTCGCGGCTTCCATGCTGGTCGGCCTCGCCGGTGCCCTGTTCAGTCCGGCGGCGCGGGCCTACATCGCGGTCGAGGCAGGTGACCGTCGTCTTGACGCCTTTGCCCTCCAGAACATCGCGAGCACGGTCGGTGCGCTCACCGGCCCGTTGCTGGGCAGTGTGCTCGTCGCGGTGGACTTCCGGTGGACTGCCGGCGTCTCGGCGGGGATCTTCGCCGTCCTCACGATCTGGCAGTGTTTCGCGCTGCCCTACCGCCCGGTCGAACCGCTCGGCACCAAGGCGCTCGGCCGAGCTGTCCGCGAGGCCGTGAACAACCGTTCGTTCCTCGCCTTCGCCGTCGCGACGTCCGTGCTGTTCCTGCTCTACAACCAGTTCTACCTGTCGCTTCCGCTCGAGGCGACTCGCGTCACCGGATGGGCAGGAGCGGCTGGGTGCGTGTTCCTCGTGTCCACGCTCGTGACCCTTGGGACCCAGCTCCGGATGATCAGGTGGCTCCGCCGACGACTCGCGCCAGGCGTGGCGATCGTCTGGGGTCTTGTTGCGGTCGCCGTGTCGTTCGTTCCGCTTGCTTGGAGCACGACGCGGGAGCCAACGGAAAGCTCGGGCGGCCTGTCCCTCGAGTCGGCCGCCGGCATCCTTGTGGCTGCGGTTCCGGTGCTGGTGGCGACGCTGCTGCTGACGCTGGGCCTCGACGTCGCGCAGCCCTATGCGCTCGACCTCGTGAGTGGCTTCGCACCCGTGGGCCTCACCGGGACCTACATCGGGCTGGCGACGACCGTGGCAGGCCTCACCACGGCGCTCGGCAACACGGCCGCGGGCTATGCCGACGACCTCGGTCGGCAGTGGGCGACACCGTGGATCAGCCCGGCCATGTTGGGGCTTCTCGCGGTCGCGGCCGCGGTCGCCGTCGCGGTCTTGCAGCGCCGGGGACGGCTCAGTCTCGACCAGCCGGCCCCGGCAGCTTGACGGGCATCGAGGAGAGGGCGGCCGCTGCCACTGTTCCGGTTGTGGCGGTGTGGTGTTCTGGGCTGTCCGTACGTCGAGGGAAGGTGACGATGACGTCCGGTTGGTGGTTTCAGCTGCGAGGTCGACGAAGCCTACGGCGCACATCGCTGCGTACGCGTGCCTGCCCCATGTGACGTCCGCACCTGCGGCACCTATCACCTCGCAAAGTGCGTGCGTCATGCGCTCGTAGAGCTCACCTGCGGCGGGGTCGGCGCTGGCGACCCAAGGCGCCGGCGGTGTCACCTCGTAGTCCTCCGTGAGCAGCCAGCCACCGGGCTTCAGTGCCTTGTGGAGGCGAGCGAGCACCTCGTGACGCTCGGGAAGGTGCATCAGGACAAGGCGCGCGTGGATCAGGTCGTACGCGCCCTCTGGGAGCGGGTCGGAGATGATGTCGTGCCGCTCGATGCGCAGGTTGGGGCGGCCGCCCGGGTCGAAGTTGCTCGTGTCGAGATCCGTAGCGTCCACGCTTCCGCCGGGGGAGGTGAGGTCGGCGAGCAAACGGGCAACCGAGCCGTTGCCAGCACCTACCTCCAGACACCGCCAACCGGGCCCGACGCTGATCACCGAGAGCCGCTGGGCTGTGGCAGCGTCATAGGTGTCGGAGATTCCCTGAAGCTGACGATCGACGAGCGACGTACCACTGAATGCATACGAGGACATGGCACCAGGATGAGAGGGACCGCCTGGTGACGTAAGGCACCGGAACTCACACCTGCGCGAACAGACAAGACGTCTGTGCTGGTGCAAAGACGGGTAACCACGCTCAGACCACGATCGGTCTGAATGGGTTGTCCACGTTCGGTCCTTCGATCACCGGGCCCTTGCCCGTGAACTTCAACCGAGACAGCCAGACCAGGCGACCGGGCGGCTGCCCAACCGCATCCGGCTGCCAGGCGTGATAGACGTACCACCAGTGCGGCCCGACCTTGATCGGCATGCCGTGGCCGGGACCTGCGGCGACGTCGTTCCCGGACAGGATCGGCCCGTCGCCCTTCTTGGTCCACGGCCCGGTGATCGCGGGTGCCATCGCCCAGCAGACGCCGTACGTGTCCCGCCAGAACTCGCCGGTCGAGTAGAAGCAGTAGTAGACGCCTTCATGCATGATCACGGACGCGCCCTCGATCGTGTAGATCTCGTACGGCTGGTCCATGCCGATGATGCGCATCGGTTCGCCGACCAACTCCAATCCGTCGTCGGTCAGGCGCTGAAGGTAGATGTAGGAAGGCAGGCCACGAGAGTTCCCGTCGTTCTTCCACAGCAACCACAGCGACCCGTCGACGTCTCGGAAGGGTGACGCATCGATGCTTCCGCCCTCGTCGACCTGACCGATCAAGGGCGTTGTCCGCTCGTCGACAAACGGTCCCGCCGGAGACTCGGCCACCGCGACCGAGATCGCCTGCTGGTCGAGGTCAGCGCGACGCGCCGTGTAGTAGGAGAGGTAGCGCTCTCCGACCCGGATGACTTCGGGCGCCCAGTGCCGACCCGGCACCGACCACGGGGCGATCACCGGCATTCCGTTGCCGACCTCGGTCCAGTTGACGAGATCAGGCGACGTCAACACCGGCATTGCGCCCATCGCACCTGCGGTCGAGTACAGCCAGAACGCTCCCTCGGCGTGGAGAACCGCCGGGTCTGGATGGTTCGTTGGGACGACGGGGTTCTGGTACCCGCCGCCCTGGGCATGGGCCGAGGTCGTACCGCCTACAGCCGCGATGGCCGCGGCACCGGTGGCGCCCAGCAAGGTTCGCCGGCTGATGGAGCTCGTGGATCGGAGCATGGAACGCGATGAGGCGGTCGGCTTCATCGCTCCTCCTTCAGGCGTCGACACATTGATTGGCCCACTGGGTCGAACGGACTGCTTCACGATATGGACGATTTCTCACGTTGTAAATCAGTCCACGTTGCCCCTTTCGGCCTGCTCGCACAGGTGAGGAACGACCGAATCCGGCAGACGTCTCGCTGAAGCGCGCGCGGACGGAGGAGGTCTGTCGGTGCCGGGTGGTAGGAACGGCCTGCCGTGTCAACGTACGGTTTCGGTTCTCCGCGACACCACCGAACCAGCGACGCACGAGCACGTGCCACAGGTGACGCTGGTAGCAGGTTTCCACAGATTGGAGTGCTTGATGCTCGACGAGGGGCTTGCCCAGGTCATGCGTTCTGTGGGATTGGAGGTCGACGGCAACCACGTCGATCTGGCAGGCGGCGCCTCTGGCTCGGGTGTGTTTCGCGTGCAGATCGATGGAGCCGAGGCAGTGCTGAAGGTGACCAGCGCCGACGAACGGCAGGACAACGCCCGACGGGAGCTCGCCTTCTATCAGAAACTGGCCGATCAGGTACCCGTCGCGACGCCGCGCCTGCTGCGGTACGCCGACAACGACCGGTTCACTGCGCTGGTGTTGTCAGCTCACGAGTCTGTACGGCCTGCGCCCGAGTGGGAGCGGTCGGCATGGCTCACGGTGGCACGGCAGCTTGCGGCGCTGCATTCGGTCCCACCACCTCATGGAGACCGCTGGACTGATCCGCCGGCACGTCGGCGACTTCCTTACCGACCACCCGTCGACCTTGCCTCGAGCTACTGGTGTGGTACGCAAGCCGCCGCGAGCGTCCGACCCTTTCTCGACGAACCAGAGCAGCTCACGAGAGCACTGCAGGCCATACCGGTCTGCTTCGTCCACGGCGACTGCCACGTCGAGAACCTCCTCCGCGATGGTGAGCAGATCGTGTGGACCGACTGGCAGGTGACAGGTGTCGGGTGTCCCGCCAGCGAGCTGGCATTCCTGTGGTCCCGCGCCCACGCCGACGGAGCCGATGTCCCGTACGACGCGATGGTGCGGGAGTATGTCACCCATCGCCCCATCGAGCCTGCGTCGCTGCGACGCGCACTGGTTGCGGCAGAGATCGACATTCTGCTGTTCGACTGGCCACAGTACGTCACCCTTGTCAGTCAGGAGGCACGAGATCGCCTCACCCGTCGGCTCCTTCACCTCGTCGACGACTGGCGCACGCACGCGTGGTGAACCCATGCATGACCGAGTACCGGTCCGGAAACCTGGGCCCAGCCTGACCCGACGGATGGTTGACTGCGCCTGCGGTCGCCTCGATCCGCGTGACCAGAGGAGTCGATGAAGCGATGACGGCAAGCCGGCCCACGCCCACGCAGGACGACGTGCTCGGGTACTTCGACACGCTGTCGAACTGGGGGCGGTGGGGTGAGGAGGACGAGCTCGGCACGCTGAACCACGTCACGGACGACGTCCGGTTGGCGGCCGCGCGCGCCGTGCGTCATGGCACGAGCGTGTCGTGTGCC
>DATCKU010000024.1:0-20620 GCA_036564245.1 Actinopolymorphaceae bacterium | reverse complement strand
GGTGTCCGCACCGACCTCCATGCCCGGGGCCCCTGGCGTTTCGTGTACGAGGACTCGCATACTGTGACGCAGTCCATCGGATGAGCCGTCCCAGACACGGGACACGGAACCTGGACCGCCCGCCCACAACGGCGGGCGGCGTAAGGGAGTGAGAGCTTCGCGTCCGCCGCGACATGACCAGGGCGCCGTAGCAGTCAGGCACTGGCTGCGGAACGACGCTCGGTTCATCGGCTATGTCGCCGCCCGTACCGCGAGCTACATCGGTGACAACGTGTGGCTGATCGGTGTCGGTTGGTCGGCCGCCATGCTGGGTGACCCGGCGCTCACCGGCATCGTGCTCGCGGCTACCGGCATTCCGCGTGCGGTGTTCATGCTGCTTGGCGGGGCGATGGCCGACCTGCGCGGACCACGCCGGATCATGCTGGCCGCCGATGCGCTGGCCGCGGTGACGGCGTTGATCGGTGCGGCCCTCACCGCGGATGGCGCCGCACCGAGCGCGGCGCTCCTCATCGCGCTCGGCCTGGCGTTCGGCACCATCGATGCGTTCTACCTGCCGGCGGCCAACAGCTACCTTGCGGCCATCCTCCCGCGAGACCTGCTCGCCAGAGGAGCCGCCATCCGGCAGTTCTGCCGCAGCATCGCGGAGGTGGCGGGACGGAGCCTCGGCGGAGTCGTCGTGGCGCTTGGCGGCTTCGCTCTGGCGGCCTTCGTCAACGGCGCCACGTTCCTGCTCTGCTACGGCATCCTGCTACTCGTCCGGCCGCGGTTCAGCATCGCCCGGCCGGAGGGGATAACCGGCGTCGGTCAGGCGCTGCGACACGGACTTCGTTACGTGGTCGGCCACGACCTGATTCGCAGCCTCGCCATCGTCACCCTGGTGCTCAACATGGTGGTGATCCCGGTCGAGAGCGTCGGTGTCGTACTCAAGGCCCAGCAGGAGGGGTGGGGTCCCTCCGGGTACGGCTTGGTGTCGGGATGTCTCGCGGGTGGCCTGATCGTCGGTGGCCTGCTGGGCACGGTCGTGGCGCAGACCCACCGGCCGCGGCAGGCCCTCGGGCTCTGGGTGTGCGCTGGCCTGCCCGGATTCGCCGGCTTGATCTTCGGTACGGACGTCGGAGTCGTCTGCGCCGCCGCTGCGTGGTGGTCGTTCTGCGTCGGCCCCTGCAACGCCATCCTGAGCGGTGTCTTGCTGTCGGAGACGCGACCCGACGTTCTCGGCCGGGTGCAGAGCGTCGTCACCGTCACGTCGACCGCGATGACGCCGGTCGGCCTCGCGATCTTCGGAACCGCCGTCTCCATGGTCGGTCTCGCAGTGGTTGGTGCGGGCTGCCTGCTCTGCATGGCGGTCACGACGTTGTGGCTGCTGCGGCCTGGGCAACGGAGCTGATCGGGTCGACGTTGATCGGCCGAGAGTTGGCTGCGTACGGCCACTTCGAGGACCTATCGGGCTGGCTTGCCCATGCAATAATGACGGGCATTCCGGAGAGCTCATGGTTGGGATCGTTGACGTCGCGCGCCACGCGAACGTGTCGGCAAGCACTGTGTCGTACGTTCTCAGTGGCAAGCGTCCGATTTCTCCCGAAACCCAACGCCGGGTCCACGAGAGCATCAAGGCGCTCGGCTATCACCCGCACGCTGGCGCGCGGGCGCTCGCCAGCAAGCGGAGCAATGTCATCGCGCTGGTGGTCCCACTCCGGGTGGGTGTCCACGTCCCCGTCCTGATGCAGTTCGTCGCGGCGGTCGTCGCGCGAGCCCGGGACTTCGACCACGACGTCCTCCTCCTGACCCAGGACGAGGGTGAACGCGGCCTTCGCCGGGTCGAGGCGAGCTCCCTCGCCGACGCGATCATCATGATGGACATCGAGCTCGATGACGTCCGTGTGCCGGTGGTACGGGAGCTGCGCACCCCGTGCGTCCTCATCGGGTTTCCCGCCGAAGCGGAGGGCCTCACCTGTATCGATCTGGACTTCGTCGCCGCCGGGCGGATGTGCGTCGATCATCTGGCTGAGTTCGGCCGTCGGAAGCTGGCCCTGCTCGGGAGCCCGCCTGCGGTCTACGAACGCCGCACGGGTTTCGCCAGCCGGGTGGCCGAGGGTGTGATGGCGGCGGCCGAGCAGCGAGGTGTTGTCGTACGCACCAAAGCCTGTGAGCCGACCCGCGACGCGGCGTATCGGGCGATCGGCGAGCTGTTCGAAGCCGAGCCTGGCCTGGACGGGCTGATCGTCCACAACGAGTCGATCCTGGAGTCGGTGCTGGCGGCGCTTCGCGACGGCGGGAAGCGGGTCCCGGCCGACGTGTCGGTGGTCGCGATCTGCCCGGACGAGCTCGCGGCCCGGTTGGAAGTGTCGTGTGTCGCCCTGCCGGCAGACGACGTGGGCCGGCAGGCGGTCGAGCTCGTGATGGCGAAGCTCGATGGCCGGGAGGTGTCGCCCGCGACGTGGCTCCCGCCGAGGCTGACCGTGCGCGCGACCAGCAGTCCGGCCGGCAGGCAGCCCATCCAGGCCGGCGGTCAGGGCAAGCCGTCCCGTCGTTCGTCCAGCAGATCCGGCGGCTCCGCCAGCAACCTGTCGGGCAGTCCGGGCACCCGGTCCGGCAACCAGCCCGGCCGCTCGAGGCGAGTGACATCCGGCAGAGGCGAGTAGGCCCTGTCCGGTGCGAAAGACGTACCTACCGTGATCATTGCCGGGGAGGGTGATGATGGGCCAGATTCCGACGCACACGCCATCGGTAGTGGTCCGCAAGCCCCATGAGTTCGCCGTCGAAGACCTGCCCGTGACGCCGCCGAGGCCGGACGAGGTGCTGGTGCGGGTTGGCGCAGCGGGGATCTGCGGTAGCGACGTCGAGCTCTTCGAAGGCACCAGGCCTGCCCCCTACGTGCGCTATCCCGTCGTCCCTGGACATGAGTGGGCCGGCACGATCGCTGCGGTAGGTGAGAACGTCGCGCAGTCTGCCACCGCCGATGCAGCGGGACGTGGCGAGCCTTTGCAGGTCGGCGACCGCGTGGTCGCCCAGGGCTTCCGCAGTTGTGGTCGTTGCCCACGCTGTCGTGAGGGCGCGACGAACCTCTGTGAGGCGGGGTACGCCGAGACCGGGTTCACCCACCCTGGCGCCTTCAGCGGTTACGTGACCGTCCCTGCCCGGTTGGTGCATCGGCTCCGCCCCGACGCCGACCTCGAGGCCGCAGCTCTCCTGGAGCCCTCGGCATGCGTCGTGGAGGGCATCCGCTCGGCACGCCCGCTGGTCGGGGCGCGTGCTGCCGTCGTCGGTACGGGAACCCTGAGCCTCGTCGCCTGCCAGATCCTCGCGGCGTACAACCCCTCCGAGCTGGTGCTGATCGGCGACAGCCCGAGCGGACGCGAGCTCGCCAAGCAGTGGGGGGTGACGCGGTGCGTGAGCGTCGCCGAAGCCTCCGAGCCCGGGTGGACATGCGAGGCCGATGTGGTGTTCGAGGCGGGCACACGCACGTCGTCGGCGGGGATTGCACTGGCGGCTGCCCGGCGCGGCGGGACCGTCGTACTGGAGGGGATCCCTGCCGGTCCGGCCGACGGGAACCTCACCGAGATCGCGCTCAAGCATCTGACCGTGCAAGGAATCTTCGGAGCTTCCGCGGCGGCGTGGGAACAGGTCGTGAGCATGTTCAACTCTGGGCTCCTTGACCTTCAACCATTGATCAGCCACAGGTTCACCGTGAACGAGGTCGCGTCGGCGCTGCAGACACTGGCCGAGCGCCCAGCCGACTTGCGGAAGGTTCTGCTGCTGCCCGGCGACTGAACCTCGTGGGCCAAAGGAGGCGGAAAGCGTGAAAGCCGTCACGGCCGCCGCGCTGGCGTTGCTTGCCGCAGTCATACCAACCGGATCGATCCCCACCGGATCAACCCCTGCCCAACCGGCCCGGCCGAACCCTCCGGCCACGGCGGTCACGAGCGGCGGCCCGGCTGCCGGAGTCGTCCCGCCCGCGGAGCTCACGGGCGACATCCGTACCCACGACCCGGCGCTCATTCGGGAGCCCGGCGGCGACTGGTACGTCTTCTCGACCGGTGACCCCCAGGTAGGTGGCGGGAACGTCCAGATCCGCCGGTCGGACAACCTCACCTCGTGGACCTTCGTCGGCACGGTCTTCGACGAGATTCCCGCGTGGGTACGAGAGAAGGTGCCCGGCGTCTCCAACATCTGGGCACCGGAGATCTACCGGCATGATGGGGTCTACTACCTCTACTACGCGGGTTCGACGTTCGGCTCGAACCGCTCGGTCATCGGTCTTGCGACCAACACGACCCTCGATCCTCGTGACCCTGACTACAAGTGGGTGGACCGAGGCTTGGTCTTCGAGTCCGTACCCGAGAACGACTACAACGCGATCGATCCTGCCATCGTCGAGGACGAGGACGGCACGCCGTGGATGGCCTTCGGTTCGTTCTGGAGTGGCATCCGGATGGTGCAGTTGAGCTGGCCGAGCGGCAAACCCGTGGCGGGGCAGGGCGAGCCGTTGCGGTTGGCCGATCGGCATGTCCCGCCGAACGCCGTCGAGGCGCCGGCGATCGTGCGGCACCGCGGGTGGTACTACCTCTTCGTGTCGTTCGACTTCTGCTGTCGTGGCGTCGAGAGCACGTACAAGATCGCCGTTGGTCGTTCCCGGAACGTCACCGGGCCCTACCATGACCGGCTTGGCACGCCGCTCGCGCATGGGGGCGGCACGGTCATCCTGTCCGAACGGGGATCCATGTTCGGGCCGGGTGGCCAGTCGGTGTTCGGTGGGATCGTCGCACACCACTACTACGACGGAAACGCGAACGGCGACTTCCGGCTCGGGCTGCGGCGCATCGTCTGGGAGCGGGACGGTTGGCCGCGCATCCACGGTCCTGGTACGACGCGATGAGCTGACGTCGGTGTCGTACGGATTCCGTGGGCGAGTTCGAGGTCTGGTCATCGCCGTGTGCCTCTTCCCGAGCCTGCCCAGCTACTGCCTCTAAACTTGCCGCCGCGTCCTGGCTGCCCCCTTGGAAGCGCTCGTCTTGAGGGGAGGATGGTGTGGCGTCCAAGCGGAAGCGCCGAGAAGCGGCTCGACGCGAACGGCAGCGGCAGCTGCTTCTGATCCAGCAGCGAGAGGCGGCACGACGCCGGCGGATCTTGATCGCCACCATCGCTGGTACGACCGCTGTGGTGCTTGCGATCGCCGCCATCGTGGTGATCGCCTTGACCGACAGGTCCGACACGACGACTGCGGCCGAGAGCGAGAGCACGCCTGCCACAACATCCGAGCCTGTGACGCCGACACCGGCGCCGACGGCGACGGGGCCAGCGGTCAAGTTCCGTGGCGTGACCGTCGCAGGCGCTCGTGACCTGAAGGGTATGCCTCGGGTCACGTCCAAGTCGTCCAAGCCCCCCACGAAGTTGGAGTACAAGGACCTTGTCGTCGGGAAGGGCAAGCCCGCTTCACCGACGTCCACCGTGACCGTCCACTACGTCGGTGTGCTCTACAAGGACGGCAAGGAGTTCGACTCGTCGTGGAGCCGTGGCGAGCCCGCGCAGTTCCCCCTGACCGGGGTCGTCAAGGGCTTCTCCCAGGGGATTGGCGGCGCCAAGGGCATCCCACCGATGCGGGAGGGTGGACGGCGCATCCTGATCCTGCCGGCCTCGTTGGGCTATGGCGCGGAGGGGAACGACAAGATCCCGGCCAACTCCCCACTCGTCTTCGTCGTCGACCTCAAGAGCGTGGACTCGTAGCTCCTGACCAGGGCTTCGTCGTCCACTGTCCACATTCGGTACCCGACAGAGCATTGACAATGCGCACCTAGATGTCCATAGATGTCCATAGACATCTAGGAGGGCCCATGCCGAGCATCGTGGTAGCCGGCGGGTACGGCATGGGACTGACCATGCTGTCGCCCCGGTTCCCCGAGCCCGGCGAAACCGTGACCGGAGGACGCTTCCAGTCGGGTCCAGGCGGCAAAGGATCGAACCAGGCGGTTGCGGCGAGGCGCCTCGGTGCTGAGGTCGAGTTGTTCACCTGCGTGGGCGCGGACGACTTTGGCGAAGCCGGACGTGAGCTGTGGCGCCGTGAAGGCGTCGGGACGCAGGCGGTGAGGACGGGTTCGCTCCCCACGATGGTTGGGACGATCCTGGTCGATGCCACCGGCGAGAACCGGATCATCGTCGCGCCGGGAGCGCTCGAGGAGCTGACTGTCTCGGACGTGGCAGCACTGGAGCCGATCCTGGAGCGTGCCGACGCGTGCGTGGTATCGCTCGAGATTCCAACCCACGTCGCTGTCGCCGTGCTCGAGCTCGCCCGGGATGCAGGAGCTTTGACGATTCTGAACCCGGCTCCGGCGGCCGACCTGCCACCGGAGGTCTGGCCTCTCGTCGATGTCGCCACACCCAACCGACTCGAGGCTGCGACCTTGACCGGCATGCGGAGCGAGGACGATCCCCGCCTGCTGGTGGACCGGCTTCGTACCTTCTTCACGGGCGTTGTGGTCCTGACTCTCGGGTCCGACGGCGCGCTCGTCGACGACGGATACGACCGGTGGCGGCATCCGGCACCCACGCCGTCCAGGGTCGTCGACACCACAGGTGCAGGCGACGCCTTCACGGCAGCACTTGCCGTCGAGCTCGCTGAGAAAAGGCCACTCACCTCCGCCGTCGCCACCGCTCTCGCTGCCGGCACGCACGTGGTGGGTCGCACCGGAGTGATCCCTGCCCTTCCCACGCGCGAGCAGCTCGACGCCGCCCTCGACGGATGGCGTACGTCGATCGATCCAGCGCACGAAGCTGTCGAAAGGTGAGGCTCATGGAACTCGTCTTCGGTCATGGCGTCATCCGTCCGCCCACCGACCCGGAGCTCTGGCCGGAGTGGCGGTTGGCATTGCATCGCTGGGCCGAGACAACCCGCGATCAGCTGGGCTACGACGGCGGACTCTACGACCGTGCGGAGTTCTCCTGGTCTTCCTCGTGTTTCACCAGTGCGCTCGTGATGCTCTGGGACTCCGAGTTCTACGACAGTACGACTGGACGCTTCACCGTCGAGTCCTATCTGAGACGGGGGGAGGAGCAGTTCGGTGGCTACGACGCCGTGGTGCTGTGGCACGCCTATCCGCGGATCGGTGTCGACGAGCTGAACCAGTTCGACTTCTACCGCTACGTTCCAGGTGGCCTCGCGACCCTGAGGGAGGTGAGCGAACGGCTTCATGCGAACGGCGTACGGGTCTTCGTCGACTACAACCCCTGGGACGTCGGCACGCGACGTGAGCAAGTCGGCGACGCCGACGTTCTCGCCTGGTTGGTGGAAGCCATCGACGCCGACGGGATCTTCCTCGACACGATGAGCGAGGGCGAAGCCCTGCGGTCCAAGGTGGATGCGCGCAAGGCTGGGGTGGTCTTCGAGTCGGAAGGGCATCTTCCGCTCGAGCACCTACACGATCATCACATGTCGTGGGGACAGTGGTTCGACATCACTGAGACGGTGCCCGCCGTGCTACGGAACAAATGGATCGAACGGCGGCACATGCAACACCTGATCCATCGCTGGGACCCTGACCACACCGATGAGCTCCACGCCGCCTGGATGAACGGTGTCGGCGTCGTCGTGTGGGAGAACGTCTTCGGCTCCTGGAACGGTTGGAACGCCCGCGACAGCGCGCTGCTGAAGACCATGGCACCGCTGCAACGAAGGTACGCGGATCTTTTCAGCAAGGGCAGCTGGACACCGCTGGTGCCGACGCTGGTCGACCACGTCTACGCGAGCGAATGGGAACGTGACGGGCTGCGCTTGTGGACCGTTGTGAACCGCTCCGACCGGAAGGTCGAGGGGCCGCTGATCGACGTCAGTGCTGTCGGCGGTGCGCACTACGCCGAGTTGACCACCGGTCGGGCGCTGCAACCCGCGCTCGAGTCCGGAGTCGCACGAATCGCTGCGGACCTCGAACCGCATGGCATCGCATGCCTCGTCTCCGCCCCGGACGCCGTCTGGCAGGCGCGCGTCGCGCCAGTGCTCGGGCCGGACTCGGCGCGGCCACGACGCCAGGTCGTCCGGCTTGCCGCCGAGCCGGTGATCCGGCGTACTCCGCCTGACATCCGGCTCGCCCGTACGACACCAGCGGGCATGGTGGCCTTTCCCGCGGTTACTCGAAAGATCGACGTGGTCTTCCGATTCCGGGAGTGCGGCACCTATGGACCGGCTCGTCCCGAAAACCGCCGCCTCCCCGCATTTCACCACCACGTACAGGAGACCCAGACCGTCGACCTGACACCGTACGCCATCGACCTTAGCCCGGTCACCAACGCCGAGTACGCGCTCTTCCTACGCGAAACGGGCTACGCCCCGGTCCGGCCTTGTCGATTCCTCGCGCACTGGAAGGACGGTACCCCGCCGCCGGGCTCTGAGCACTTACCGGTCGTCCATGTCGATCTGGACGATGCTCGCGCCTATGCACGCTGGGCCGGCAAGAGGCTTCCCACTGAGCACGAATGGCAGCACGCGCTTGAGAGTGGGCGGGTCGGTTTCGGGAACCGCCGGGTGTGGGAGTGGACCGAGAGCGTGCATTCCGACGGCCACACCAGGTTCTGCATTCTCAAAGGAGGCGCCGACCATCAGGCCTACGGCTCGGTCTGGTACGTCGACGGAGGCCCGCGACCGCCCCAGTTCGCCGTGAAGTTCATCCTTTCCTGGCCGGAGCTCGACCGGTGCTCGACGGTCGGCTTCCGTTGTGCGGTCGACCTTCCGGCCGGGACCGAGATCTCGACCGATCCGGAGAGGAGCGGTCAGTGACCACGACACCTTCGGCTCGCGACCGTACGGGAACGACCGACCTAGCCAGATACATCCAACACACGCTGATCGAACCCGGCGTCGGAGCCGAGCAGATCGTCCGGCACTGTGCGGAGTGTGTCGAGTACGGCTTCGACGCCGCGATGGTCCCCGCGGTGTGGGTCGCGCTTTCCCGCGAACGACTGTCAGGCACCGGGGTCAAGGTCGCCACCGCGGTCGATTTCCCCATTGGTGGGATGACGACGGCGGGCAGGGTCGCCGAGGCCCGAGCAGCGGTGGCGGCTGGCGCGGAAGAGATCGACGTCGGTACGCAGATCGGCAAGCTCCGCAGCGGTCTCGCCGACGAGTTCGTCGCCGATCTCGCGGCCGTGGTCGAGGCGGCAGGTGTGCCCGTCAAGGCGATCCTCGAGCTTCCCCTGCTCGAGCCCGACGAGCGCGAGCTCGCCGTCGCCCTCGCCGTCGAGGCGGGCGTGACTCATGTGAAGAACGCGAGCAGTGGGGCGGTGGGGGTGGCTACGGTCGCTCACGTTCGCTACCTCAAGGAACGAACTCCGCCTCACGTCAAGATCAAGGCGTCTGGCGGCATCTCCACTCCAGACCATGCGCGGGCGCTCATCGATGCGGGCGCGGACCTCATCGGAACGAGTTCAGGAGTAGCTCTTGTCACAGCGAATGCGCAACCAGCACGAGGATCCGGCTCGTACTGAGCGCGCCACCTCGCCGGACTCCGCGGCATCGACCGACGCCGCACTGCGGACCGATGTCGCACGACCGTTGCACGCTCAGGTCTCCGATCTGATCCGAGCCAGGATCGATGCGGGTGTGTGGCCTCCGCACTACAAGCTGCGTGCCGAACCGGAGTTGGCAGCGGAGTTCGGTGTGAGTCGGGGTACGCTTCGCCGAGCGCTGCAGACTCTCCTCGACGAAGGACGTCTGGCACGTACGCACGGTCGCGGGACGTTCGTCACCGCATCCGAGCCCGAGCCTGCGATCGCTCAGGAGATGCTGTCGCTGTCGGAGGCGCTCGCCCGACAGGGCCTCTCCGTACAGACCGACGTGCTCGCAACTGACGTGTCTCCACCACCGGATCGGGTCGGAGCACTACTGGATCTCGCCGGCGAGATGCCGACGTTCCGACTGACCCGGCGTTATCTCGTCCAGGATCAACCGATCGCCTACCTCGTCAACCATGTCCGGTTGGACATCTGCGACGGCATCGACCGGATCGACTTCGTCCACAAGCGGCTCTTCGACGTCCTGGAGGGCGAATACGGCCTTACCCTCGGGTCGGGTCGGCGCACGTTCGCGGCCGTCGGCGCGACCGCGACCGTGGCCGCCGCACTCGAGGTCACCCCTGGTAGTCCGGTTCTGTATCTGGAGCAGGTCACGTACCTGCACGATGGCACGCCGCTCGAGTACTCCGACGTCTGGATCAGGGGGGATCGACTCCGACTGTCGGCACTCCTCACCCGAGAAAGAGGTGTCGAACATGCCTGAAATCCCCCAACCCATCGGGCGTCGAGAGCTGCTGGTGTCGGCAGGCGTCGGCATGCTCGCCGCATCGGTCGCCGGCTGCGACCTGCTGTCCACGGATCCAGCCGGCGGCCGACGCGAGGGCCTTTCGCGGTCGGCAAAGGGAAAGGAAGCTCCGCAGTTGGCCGCTCTTGTGAAGCGGGGAAGCCTTCCACCCGTGGAGGAACGTCTCCCGGCGAACCCCATGGTGGTGCAGCCAATCGATCGGGTCGGTCGGTACGGCGGAGAGCTCAACATGACCTTGTTGCGGTCCGAGCCCGCCGACTATGTGTTGTATACGACCATTGGCTACGAGCAACTGTTGCGATGGCGGCCGGGCGCGACCGACCTTACCGTGAACGAGCTCATGCCGAACCTCGCCGAGTCGTACACGGCGAGCGATGACGGTACGACGTACACATTCAAGCTGCGGGCCGGGGTGAAATGGTCCGACGGTGAGCCGTTCACCGCCGCCGACATACTCTTCTGGTACGAGGATGTGGTGACGAACAAGGAGCTCACACCGGTCTGGCCCGGTGAGTTCGAGGCGGCCATGCTCACCAAGTCAGGGCCCGTGGTTGTCGAGGCCGACGATGACTACACGGTGGTCTTTCGGTTTCCTGAGCCGCACGGCCTGTTTCTGATCAGCATGGCCACTTTGCGTGGGCGCGCACCGACACAGTATCCCGCCCACTACCTGAAGCAGTTCCACAAGAAGTACAACCCCGCCGTGGAACGCCAGGCGAAGGAGCAGAATCTCAACAACTGGATGGATCTCTTCCTAGGAAAGAGTGGACTTGCCGAGAACCCCGAGCTTCCGGTGCTCAACGCCTGGACCCTCACGTCCGCAGTGGGAGACGTGACGGGACAGCTTGTGGCCGAACGCAATCCGTACTACTGGAAGGTTGATCCCGAGGGCAGCCAGCTCCCCTACATCGACCGTATCGTGTACGAACCCATCAACACACCGGAGGCAGGCGTCCTCAAGGTGTTGGCGGGCGAAGTCGATGCGGTCGACCGGAGCATCAACCAGTTGCGCAACAAGCCGGTCTTCGCAAGGAACCGGGAGAAGGGTGGATACCACTTCTTCGACACCGTTCCGCAGCAGATGAACCAGATGATCATCATGGTCAACCTCACGCATCGCGACCCCATGATGCGTCAAGTCTTCGCGAACAAGGTTTTCCGGACAGGACTCTCTCACGCGATCGACCGGCAGGAGATCATCGATGTCGTCTTTCAACATCAGGGTGAGCCCTGGCAGGCAGCGCCTCGACCCGAGTCCGAGTTCTACAACGAGCGACTGGCCAAGCAGTACACCGAGTACGACCCCGATCTGGCCGCACGACACCTCGACTCCGTGCTGCCCACCAAGAATTCGGACGGTATCAGGCTCGCACCCGATGGCCGCCGGTTCAGTTTCCAGGTGCTCGTCAGTGCCGGTGAAGTAGTTCTGATCGATGCGTTGGAGCTGGTCATCGCACACTGGAAACGAGTCGGTATCGACGCACGGATCCAGACCGCGGACTTCAACCTGTTCATCAGCCGCGTCTTCGCGAATCAGCACGACGCCTGTGTCAACGTCGGACACGGCGGACTCGGCGTACTGCTCGACCGGATGTTCTACATGCCGCAGGGACCGAACAGCATGTACGCCCTCCCTTGGGATTACTGGCTTCGGCAACCCGACAACCCGCTCGCCGAGGAGCCTCCGGAGGCGACGAAGCGGCAGATAGAACTCGAACGGCAGATTATCGCAACGCCTGATACGCGCCGACAAGCAGAACTGATGAGGGAGATCCTCGACATTGCGGCTGAGCAGTTCTACTGTATCGGGATCGCGCTGAGGTCCGGTGAGTACGGCATCTTCCACAACGATCTGCACAGCACGCCGGGCAAGTCGCTGGCCGGCTGGTTGCACGCAGAGCTCATGCCATCGAACCCGCAACAGTATTTCTTCGACTAGCGAGCCCTAGACAGGCAGCGCATTTCGGCCGGGACGGTCGGCCGCCTGTTCCTGGTGTTTGGTGGCATCCTGTGTGGTCAGGGCCCTGGACTCGAGTTGGGGAGCATTGATCCGTGGTTGTCGGATTCTGAGCGGCATGGTGCCGGGTGGTGGCGTGGCTTGCCAGAGCCTTCTTGGTCTTCGACAGGGCCAGGCGACGCAATCAGCTGCGTCGAATCGGAGCCGGGCCGGTGGACTCGCGGGGAACGAGCTGGCACGGGATCGACTTCACACCACCCTCTGGTGCCTCGCCGCCGATGGCGGCAAGCAGGTGCTCGGCCGCGACCCGTCCAACCTCACCGAGGCTCATGTCGATCGTGGTGAGGGGTGGTCGACAACCCTTCGCGAGGGCTTCCCAGTTGTCGAAGCCGATCAGAGCCACGTCGTCCGGTATCCGCCGCCCGCTTTCCCGCAAGGTCTCGGCGACTCCGCGAGCGATCTGGTCGCTACCGCAAAAGATTGCGTCGACGTCCGGCTCTGCCCGGAGCAGGATGGCGGCGCCTTGCCGTCCCCACTCCTCGCTCCATTCGCCGAAGTACGCCTCTCCACCGGCGATCTGCAGGCCCGCCTCCGCCAGGGCCTTCGACATCCCGCCGAAGCGCTGGCGGGTCGCGAGGAACCGACGAGGCCCAGCCACGTGGCCGATCTTCGTACGCCCGAGCGCAAGGAGGTGCTTGGTGGCGAGCTCCCCGCCACCGAAGTCGTCGGGGATCACCGAGAAGTCCGCCGGATCGGTGGACTGGGTCATCGCGTAGACGACGGGGACCCCCAGGTCGCGCCCGATGCTCGGGCGCGGCTCGACCCGCCGACCGGTGACCAGGATGCCGTCCACGCGCCGGGCGAGCAGCGTCTGGATGTGGTGGCGCTCCCGGATCGGGTCGTCACGGGTGTCGCACATGAAGACCGAGATCTGGCCGGCGCCGAGAGCGTCCTCGGCCCCGAGCATGACCGGGATGCAGAACCGGCCGAAGCTGTCGGACGTCACCAGGCCGACAGTGAAGGTACGCCCGCTCAGCAGCCCGCGGGCGAGGGCGTTGGGACGGAAACCGAGTCGCTCCGCGGCGGCGATCACGCGCTCGCGAGTTTCCGGTCGCAGCTTGCCGCGGCCGTTGAGCGCTTTGGAGGCGGTGCCGATCGAGACCTGGGCGGCCGCGGCGACGTCCCTGATCGTCGGCGTGCGGCTGGCGGTGGGCAGGTCGGGCTCGGCATCGCGTGACAATCCTTCGCGCAACCCTTTTCCCTCCCTCACCAGCGGCCGTGGTGGCCTCAGGATAACTCGCACGTCGGTTCGTACGAATGATCCAGTACGTCTCCGCTCTGCCGGTCTTCGGCAGGCCACACGGACTCTTGGCAAGGCGAACGGAAGATCTCGCTGCGTCGACCCGGGTGGCCTAAGACTGACAGGCTCCTTGACCCCGCCGAATCCGATCTCTAGTTTGCGGAAAACCTATTCCTTCGCCATGCGCTGATCGGAAAGGTGGCGAGGGCGCCACCCGGGTGTGATCAGCCGGAAGGAGCGCGATGGCCGGTTCCTCATCCACCAGCTCACGTTCTGTCAGCGCGGCATGCGGTCCCGCGGTCCCCACGACGAAGGCGCGGGTCAGGCAGCGGCCGCTTGGCATCCGAGACGTCCGCCTGACCGGTGGCGTCCTCGCGCGGTGGCAGCGCGTGAACCGAGACGCCAGCATCCCGCTCGGGCTGGAGCAGCTCGAAAAGGCAGGCAACCTCGACAACCTCCGCCTTACGGCCGAGCTCGCCAAGTCCTCGGGCGCAGAGAACGGCGGCGCGTCCTCGTCCGCGAGCGGCCCGTCGTACCGCGGGCCGCGGTTCTCCGACTCCGACGTCTACAAGCAGCTCGAGGCGGTGGCGTGGGAGTGCGGGCGCGAGACGAGTCCGGAGCTGGTGGCGTTCATCGACCAGGTCGGTGAGCTGCTGGAAGCTGCACAGCGTGAGGACGGCTACCTCAACTCCTACTACCAGGTGGTCGAGCCCGAGAAGCAGTACGCCGAGCTGCACTACAGCCATGAGATGTACTGCGCCGGGCACTTGATGCAGGCTGCCGTCGCATTGGCGCGGATCGGCGAAGGGGAGAAGGTACGCAAGGTTGCCGAGCGGTTCGCCGACCACCTCGTCACGGTATTCCTCGAAGGCGGCCGAACGGGAATCGACGGGCACCCCGAAGTCGAGACGGCGCTGGTCGAGCTCTACCGCGTCACAGGGAACGAACGCTACCTCGAGCTCGCCCGCAAGCTGGTCGACGAACGCGGCAAGGGTCTCGTCGGCGGACGCAGCGTGCGTTACGTGCAAGACCACATGCCCGTACGAGACGCCGACACGTTGGTCGGCCATGCGGTTCGTGCGCTCTACCTCGAAGCCGGCATCGTCGATCTCTATCTCGAGACCGGTGACGAGTCGCTGCTCGAGAGCTCCGTTCGTCGATGGGAAGACCTGGTCGCCACCAAGCTCTACATCACCGGTGGTGTCGGATCCCGTCACGCGCAGGAAGCCTTCGGCGACCGGTACGAGCTGCCGCCGGACCGTGCGTACGCCGAGACGTGTGCCGCAATCGCCAACATCCACTGGAACTGGCGTCTGTTGCTGGCCACCGGCAAGGCCCGCTACGCCGATCTCATCGAGCGCACGCTCTACAACGGTTTCGCGGCATCCACCTCGACGGACGGCACCCGGTTCTTCTACGTCAATCCGCTGCAGCGGCGGCACGACCACTACGAGGGCGACGATCCGGGACGGCGCCACGAGTGGTACTCCTGCGCCTGTTGCCCGCCAAACATCATGCGTCTGGTGGCGTCCTTGGGCCACTACGTCGCGACGGTCGATGCGACCGACGCGGCGCTCTTCGTGCACCAGTTCACGTCCAGCCAGATCCGTGCCGAGCTGTCCAGCGGCAGCGTCGACGTGAACGTGGAGACCGACTACCCGTGGGACGGAAAGGTTTCCTTCACGGTCACACAGACGCAAAACGAGCCATGGACGCTGGCGCTGCGCGACCCGGCGTGGAGCAGGTCGACACGCGTGAGCCTGGGTGGCTCCGATCTGGACGTCTCGGCTGGCGACGACGGATACATCCGCATCGCTCGGACCTGGGAACCGGGCGACGTGGTGACGCTCGAGCTGGACATGTCGCCGCGCCTGGTGTTTCCGCATCATCGGGTCGACGCCCTTCGTGGGTGTGCGGCGATCGAGCGCGGTCCACTGCTCTACTGCTTCGAGCAGATCGACCAGGAGGACGATGTCGAGCTCGACGACCTTGCGCTCGCGGCCGACACCGACTTCACAACCGTCGAGCTCGACGACCTCGCCGGAATTGGCAGGACCGTCACCATCCACGTGAATGCGGTCGCCCGGTCGGCCCCGACCGACGAGCTGTATTCCACGACACCGCCGGAGGATCGGATCCGTGAGAGAAAGGCGCGTGCGGTAGCCGTTCCGTACTTCCTCTGGGACAACCGTGATGCCGGTCCGATGCGGGTCTGGCTTCCCGTCCGCACCACCCGATCCGGAGCAGGACCTACAACGGAGTCCGGTGGCGAGGCCAGTCGGCGATCTGAATCTCGGAGTCACGCATGAGCACCACGGCCTGGCGCAGGCGCGACCTGTTCCGCCTTGGCGGAATGGGTGCTCTGGGTCTGGCCGTTCCCAGCCTCGTCTCCTGCGGCGGCCCTGGCAGCTCGAGCGGCACGAGCCTGCAGTTCATGTACTGGGGCTCGTCGTTCGAGAAGACCGCGATCGAGAAGATGCTGCAGGAGTTCGAGGACCGCAACTCCGACGTGAGCGTCGAACCGCTCTACACACCACAGGAGTACGAGACCAAGCTCAACACCCTGGTCGCCAGCAACCGTACGCCGGATGTGGCCTACCTGGGCGGCGGGATGGCGTATCGCCTTGCAGAGCAGGGAAAGCTGATCAACCTCTATCACTACCTCGACAAGTATCCCGAGCTGGGCCGACGCCTCCCGTACACCTACTACTGGTACGGCAAGGACAAGCTGCTCGGCACCCAGACGGCGAACGAGGTCATCCTGCTGTGGTACAACCGGCAGACGTTCGCCGACGCCGGTGTCGATCCGCCGCCCGCCGAGGCGGCACAGGCCTGGTCGTGGGACGACCTGGTCGAGGCGGCCGATGCGTTGACCTTCGACCAGGAAGGGCGCCGGCCCAGCGAGAGCGGCTTCGATCCTCGGCAGGTACGCCAGTTCGGCATCGCGGCCAACTTCAACAACTACGGCTGGTATCCGTTGGTACGCAGCAACGGTGGTGACTTCTGCGACGAGACGGGTACGCGTTACACCTTGAACAGCCCCGAGGCGGTCGAGGTCTTCCAGAACCTGCAGGACCTGATGTACGAGCATCGGGTCGCGCCGACGCCGGCCCAGCTGGGGAACAACGCCCCCACGACGACAGTGCAGCTGCAGACACGGCGGATCGCGATGGCGATCGACGGGCAGTGGGTACTGCTCGACATGGCCCAAAGCGACCTCGACTACGGCATCGGCGTGCTTCCTCGCTTCCAGGAGCCCACCACCGTCGGGTTCGCAGCGGCGACTGTCGCGTTCAAAGGGGACCACGACGACAAGACGGTCGAGCTCTACATGTTCCACAACGATCCTCGATATGTGGATCTCTATGCTGACGGTCTCTGGATGCCGTTGGAGGAGAAGTACTACACGGATCCGGAGGCGATCGACTCCTGGACCAAGAACGACGCGCACCCACCGGAGTTCCGTACCGCCGTCGTCGACTACACACTCAACAACTCGGTCCCCATGTTCGACCAACGCTTGAAGAACATGGATGCGATCGCGGAGGTTCTGACGCCGGCCATCCAGCAGATCCAGACCGGCAAGGCACCAGCGAAGCAGGTGCTGGACGCCCTCAAGCCCAAGGTCGAGCCGCTGCTTCAGGGCTGGTACCCGTCACAACAGATCTGAAAAGACAAGGGAGTTCGCGATGCGAACGCGATCGACCGCAACGTCGGGCAGCGACAGACGAGTCATGAGCCGGGCCCACTCCAGGGTGTCGTGGAGCAGGCGTGACCTGCTGCGGTTCGGCGGTCTGGTGACTGCCGCTGGTGCGGTGGCTCCTCTCGCTGCGTGTGGCGCCGGAAGCGGGTCGGGCGGCGACGTCGAGCTGCAGTTCATGTACTGGGGCTCGTCGTTCGAGCAGAAGGCCGTCAACGAGATGCTCAGGCAGTTCGAGGACGAGCACGAAGGCGTGTCGGTCCAGCCGCTCTACACCCCACAGGAGTACGAAACCAAGGTCAACACGCTGGTCGCCAGCAACCGGGCGCCGGACGTGGCGTACATGGGTGCAACCATGGGGTACCGCCTTGCCGAGCAAGGCAAGTTGGTCAACGTGTTCCAGTACTTCGACAAGTATCCCCAGCTCGCCAATCGCCTGCCCGGCACGTACTTCTGGTACGGCAAGGACAAGACGTTCGGTACGCAGACCGCCAACGAGATCATGCTGCTCTGGTACAACAAGGCGGTGCTCGACGAGGCGGGCGTCGAGTATCCGCCGGCGAAGGCGGACGAGGCATGGTCGTGGGACGATCTCGTGGAGGCGGCGTACAAGCTGACCTACGACCAGGAAGGCAGGCGGCCGGATGAGCCTGGCTTCGACCCCAAGCGGGTACGACAGTTCGGAGTCTCGGTGAGCGTCCAGTACACCCCGAGCTGGGAGTGCCTGCTGCGCAGCAACGGCATCGACCTCGTGGACGAAGCAGGCACGAAGTGTCTGCTGGACACCCCGGAGGCCATCGAGGTGCTGCAGAACCTGCAGGACCTCATGTACGAGCACAGGGTTGCGCCGACCCCGGTGCAGCTGGGCAACAACGCGCCGACTACCGCCGTACAGCTGCAGACGAAGCGCATCGCGATGGTGCTCGACGGGCAGTGGATCCTGCTCGACATGTCGCAAAGTGACGTCGACTTCGGGATCGGCGTGCTACCGAGCTACGGTGAGCCGAAGACCACCTCCCTTGGCGGCGCCTCGGTCATCTTCACCTCGTCGAAGCATCCGGACGAAGCGCTCGAGCTCTACCTGTTCCACAACGATCCGCAGCATGTCGACCTCTACAAGAACGGTCTGTGGATGCCCTTGGAGCTCAAGTACTACACCGATCCGGAAGCCATGAAGTCGTGGTTGACCGAGGGCGTGCATCCGCCGGAGTACAAGACGGCGGTCGTCGACTACGCGCTGAACAACGCCACGACGGCGATCGGGCAACGCCTGAAGAACATGGACAACATCAGCGAGGTGCTGACGCCGGCCTTGCAGCGCGTGGAGGGCGGCAAGGAGAAGGTCGCCGACATCATGCGGTCGGTCGTACCGAAGATCGACGAGCTGTTGCAGGGCTGGCACCCGACTCAGGAGCTTTGAGGGCAGGTGACGCCGATGACCTCCGCGGTGTCGGAGCGGCCGACGGGGACGCGCGTGCGCCGGCGACGGAGGATGTCCGGTCAGAGCCGGCTGGAGTTGCGCTGGGGCATCGGGATGGCGTTGCCGGCGATCCTCGGGTTCCTCATCTTCACGATCGGGCCGATGCTCGCGTCGTTCTTCTTCAGCCTCACCGACTGGACGATCGGAGCGAGCCCGAGGTTCATAGGCTTCGACAACTACCGGATGCTGTGGAACGACGAGCTGTTCTGGAAGTCGTTGAGCGTCACGACGTACTACACGCTGGGCGCCGTTCCACTCGTGTTGGTGCTGGGCTTCGTCCTCGCCCTGCTGCTCAACCAGAAGGTCCGCGGTCTCAGCTATTGGCGGACGATCTACTACCTTCCCACGCTGGTGCCGTCGATCGCGAGCGCAGTGCTCTGGATCTGGATCTTCAATCCGGACTTCGGATTGCTCAACTCGCTCCTGCGGCAGGCCGGGCTGCCCACGTCCCAGTGGATCTACAGCGAGACCGCGGTCGTGCCCTCGCTCATCATCATGAGCAGTTGGGGATTCGGCAACGCCATGGTGATCTTTCTGGCCGGTCTGCAGGGTGTGCCGCGGCAGCTCTACGAAGCGGTGTCGATCGACGGTGGCGGTGCGTGGCAGCGGTTCCGCCACGTGACGTTGCCGATGATGACACCCACGATCTTCTACAACCTGGTCACGGGCGTCATCGGGACGTTCCAGGTCTTCAACCAGGCGTACGTCATGACGCAGGGTGGGCCCAACAACGCCTCGCTGTTCTACATCTACTACCTCTACCGGACGGCGTTCACCGAAAGCCAGATGGGGTACGCCAGCGCGTTGGCGTGGGTGCTCTTCATGATCATCATGGTCGTGACGTTCATGCTCTTCCGTAACGCCCGACGGTGGGTCTACTACGAGATGGCAGGTGCGCGATGACGTCCGTACGCGATGCCAGTGTGGGAAAGCGTCGTGGCCGGGTCGCGCCGACGAGTGGGCTGAGACCGCGGCCGCCCGCGGCTGGTGGTGCTGGGGCACGGGCGCGAGGCTGGCGGAGCGTCAAGCGACTGTGGATCTATGTCGTCCTCGTGCTCGGCGCCATTCCCACCATGCTGCCGTTCGTCTGGTTGATTCGTAGTGCGTTGATGAACGACAACCAGATCTTCATTGCCCCGCCGCAGTGGATACCGCGACCGTTCGAGTGGTCGAACTTCAGCGGCGCCCTGACCGCTCAGCCGTTCGGCCGCTACTTCATCAACACGATGATCATCGAGGTCTTCACGATCATCGGGACCGTCCTCACGTGTTCGATCGCGGCCTTCAGTTTCGCTCGGTTGCGCTGGCGTGGGCGGAACGTCGTGTTCGCCATCCTGCTGTCCAGCGTGATGCTTCCGTACGCGGTGACGTTGATTCCGACGTTCGTGATGTGGCGTACTCTCGGGGCGCTGGATACCTTCATCCCGCTCACGGTGCCGGCCTTCTTCGGAGGCGCTGGTGGTGGCGTCTTCAGCATCTTCCTGTTACGGCAGTTCTTCCTCACGATTCCGTTCGAGCTGGACGAGGCCGCCTACATCGATGGCGCGACGCCGTGGAAGGTCTTCTGGACCATCGTGATGCCGCTGTCGCGGCCGGCGATCATCGTCGTGGTCATCTTCACGTTCATCGGCGTGTGGAACGACTTCCTGGGGCCGTTGCTCTATCTCTCCGACGAGGAGAACTACACGCTCGCGCTCGGGCTGGCGTCGTTCCAGGGCATCTACACCGCGCAGTGGGGGTACCTGATGGCCGCGTCGGCTGCGGTGATCGCGCCGATCATCGCGCTGTTCTTCTTCCTGCAGCGCTACTTCATCGAGGGCGTCACCCTCACCGGCATCAAGGGCTGACCCACCCTCCCGACAATGACCACGTAACGTCGG
>DATCKU010000023.1:0-13817 GCA_036564245.1 Actinopolymorphaceae bacterium | reverse complement strand
GACAAACGCACGCGCGGCCGCAGAGATCCGGCTCTACGGCCTGCAATCGGAGCTGCTCGACCGGCATCAGAGGGCGAGCCAGGACGTGCATCGTATCGTCGAGTCTGCCTTGCTCCGAGCAGCGGCCATCAAGGCGATCGGCTGGCTCTGCTTCGCGTTGGTCTACGGAATCGCCATCGTGGTCGTGGTGCTCGAGGCCATCGCCGGTCGCACCACACCTGGCGACGTGGCGCTCACCCTCGGTCTGGTCACGGCTGTGGTTGCTGCCAGCAGTCAAGTGTCCAGCCTCGCCGGCTCCTTGTTGCGGGTGCGTACCACGGTCGAGCACTACCAGTGGTTGGAAAGCTCCGTTGCACACAAGCGTTCTGGGGTTCCACCGCCCGTACGGCTGCACACCGGGATCGAGCTCGTCCAGGTGACGTTCAGCTATGCGGGCTCGGAACGGCCTCCGCTCGTGGACGTTTCGCTGCAGCTTCCAGCCGGCTCGGTCGTCCCCCTTGTAGGGGAGAACGGCGCGGGCAAGACGACGTTGGTCAAGCTGCTGTGTGGAATGTACGAGCCGACGAAGGGCCGGGTCCTTCTCGAGGGGATCGACCTCACGACGGTCGACCTGGAGGAGTGTCGGCGTCGCATCACGGCCGGTTTCCAGGACTTCATGCGGTTCGAGCTGCCGATCCGGGAGACCGTCGGCATCGCCGATACGTCGCGCATCCACGACGAGGAGGCCGCGCAAGCCGCGCTTGCCAAAGCGCGTGCGGATTTCGTGGAGCGGCTACCGGCCGGCCTTGACACCATGCTGGGTACAGCATGGGAGGGCGGCGTCGAGTTGTCCGGTGGCGAGTGGCAGAAGCTCGCCCTCGCCCGCACCTTCTTCCGTACACGCCCGCTGCTCACCGTGCTCGACGAGCCGACCGCCTCGCTCGATCCACAGACCGAGCACGCGCACTTCGAGCAGATTGCTGCCGAGCATCGTGCTGCCGAGGGCAACCAGATCACCCTGGCGATCTCCCACCGGTTCTCCACCGTCCGGATGGCCGATCTCATCGTCGTGCTCGATCGAGGTCGGGTCATCGAGCAAGGCAGCCATGCCGATCTCGTGAGTCGCGGCGGACTGTACGCCGAGCTCTACGAGCTGCAGTCACAGGCGTACCGATGAATCAGTAGCGCCAGCGTTGCGGATCGGGCGGATAGGTCTGGTCGGCCTCAGCCGGATCGGTGCTGGGCAGCCAGGACGGCCGCTGTGAACGCTGCCGTGGCGGAGCGCCAGACGGTCGTTGTCCCGGCCAGCTCGAGCTCGCTGCGGAACGCGGCGGTTGCGAGTAGGACGAGCGCTGGCTGCGCGAGCTCGGTGGTTGTGCCGACGGGTTGGTCGGGTACGACGGCCGCGTGCTCGAGGCGCCCGGTTGGGCGCGCCCGGTCGATGACGCACCTCGTCCAGGCTGGCTTCGCGGGTGGTAGCCGTTCAGCTGGGAGTAGCCCGGCTGCTGGTGTCCAGGTGACCAGGAACCATTGCGTGCGCTGCCATTCGACTGCCCACCGTGGTACCCGCGGAAATCGCGGCCACGCCCCCAGGCTCCGGCTCCCCCTTGCTGATTACCGCGCATACCAGGCCCTCGCTGCCCCCACTCTCCGTGAAACGGCCTGGTACGAGCCGCGCCCGGAACGGCAGACGGTCGCGAGCCCCAGTCATAGCCGGCCCCCGCGCCGCCCGCGGCGTAGGTGGAGCGATGCCGCGGAGGCACGGCGCGACGCAACGTGGGCATCACGACCCGTTCCACTTCCTCGACCGACTCGTCGGATTCCGCGCTGCGGCGACGGGCGGCGAGCACCGCGAGGAGCGTCCCCAGCAGCGCGACGATGCCCGAGGCAATGAGCATCTTCACAAGATCGGACTGGAGTGAGCGAGCAAACGTTTCATATCCAGCCAGTGCGAGAGAGCGCGAGGAATCGGAGTCGATCTCGGCGAGAACGCGATTCTCGACCATGTCGAGGGCGGCCAGGTCGGCCAGCGCCACGAGCATCATCCCGACTCCCGCGAACGCCACCGTCCACCATCGGCGTCGCGACACGATCACGGCTAGTGCCAACAGCACGATGCTGGGCACCGGGACCAGCGGCGCAGTGTCGCCGACAAACTGCGAGACGTCGCGCGCCCGGACGACGGACGGGTGATCGACGAGGACGACACGGCTCGATTCCTCGGGGAGTTCGGCGGGCAGTTCGACCCCCTCGGCGCTGAGCTCTTGTCGTATCGGCCCCAGCAACGTGGAGACGTCGACCGCGACCTCGGTGCCACGTCCGCTCAGCACCGCATCGCGTGCCTTCAGGTTCGCCGAGACCCAGAGCTTGGTGACTTCCGGTGTGCTCAGCGCCAGAGGGATCTGCTCCTGCAACGTGCCGGTGACCCCAGGCGACACCGGCCGACCGGAGGCTTCGAGGGCATCCAGCAGCAGATCGACGACCGCCTGTTGCACATCGGGATGGCTCGGCAGCGCGCTCACGGTCTCGACGTACGCGTCGGTGTGGAGCTGGGCGTCCAGCCACCGAACGGGGACGATGAAAGCAGCAGCAGCGCAGCTCAGAAGGACGAGCAGGCCGGACACCACCCTACGCATACCGACCCCTTACGCGCCGCTTTGTCCCGATTTGACCCGCCTGGGCATCTTAGCCCGCTATGGGCCAATCGGGCGGGTACGGTACGTGTAACGAGCCAGCCCGCTTCGGGGTGACGGCCAAACCTGTCACATGTCGATCAGCTGCTGTCGTGGGCCAGCTGACACCGAATGCGCCCCGGCCTTCCGCAGCCGGTTCATCACCGGCCAACTCACAAGGCCGATGAGCAGCCCGACACCTAGCGCAGCCAATCCAGTCCACGGCTCCCCGTCATCTTTCTCGCTGGCCGCTCGGCTCACGCCGACATTCCTGTCCGCCGCGGGAACCGCGGTGTCTTGCGACGAGTTCTCTGCACCGGTGGTCGGAGCCGAGTTGTCGACAGCATTGCCCGCTGGCTCGCCGTCGAAACCGCGGTCGGGAGCGTCACCCGTCTCATCGCCCACCATCCCCCAGCTAGCCAGCAAAGCGAGCAGCGCTTTCGGCTTGGGCGACCTGTGCCAGATCGACCGCGCATCCGGTCTGAACTCACCTTGCAAGTCCGTCTGGACGGTGTTGATCCACACCTCGTCACCGCCCTCGACGAAAACCCGGTCGACCCGCCAGACCCCGACGTCGTGCCACAGCCACGTGACGTTGATGTACTGCCCTCCCGGACCCAGCTCACGGTCCGGCGCGCCCCTCTCGCGAACCGGTGCCGGGTCGAGGGCCTGAAGCAAGATGTCGTACTCCTTCATGGAGAAGTACGCCGATGCTGTGATCTGCCGCTCCCGCGACACGATGAGAACACTCGTCGGTCCGCCGGCCGCGGCTTGCCTGGTGTCCGCGAGCAGTAGTCCCGACACTGCCGCGAATACGGCGAGGACGAGAACAACACCGCGAACGGTCCAGAGCTCGTAGGCTCGTCTGAGGTACGCCGTGCTGACATGTGACATGCGGTGCTCCTTTGGATCTCGAGCCGCCGAGCGATCACCTCCGGTACACCGCGGACGGCATACGGGTTCCCTCCGACGGAGAGGAAGATGCGTCGTCAGCCACCCGACCCAGTTGTGGAGGCGGCGATCTCGAGGGCTCGCTTCCGATCGGAGACACCTTCCAGCCGAAGGGTGAGTCCCCTGGTCTCCCAGATCAGGGTGGGACCGGCCGACCGTGCCGACTCGATGCGTTCCCGGCCGTTCTCATCCAGCAGTACGACGTGGTGTGGCTTCGGAAGCCACAAGCCCCCGCGTCCACCGACCTCGACGTACTCTCCGGTTCCGGAAAGGACCTTCTTGAAGAAGAGCGGGGAAAGCTGGTCGGCGAATTCGTCCAGTCGAATGCGGTGGCCGTCCTTCTCCCAGGTCATGCTCAGCAGACGGCGATCCGTATCCACGCCGACAGCGTCCGGTTCCCCGAGGGCACGAGGAATGACGGGAGCGAAGCCCACCAGCCGCTGCGCCTCGTCGACGTCCACGGGCTTGCCGACAGGCGGTGGGGGTGGAGCCGTCGAGACGGAAGGTCCCGGGCGTACGACGACACCGAGGCCCAACCAGTCGGCCACGGTCGCCCGGACCGGTGGGGTCAGCGCGAGCGCCAGAAGCGCTCCAGCCACGCTGGCGACGAGGAGCTTCCTGCGCCGTTCGATGACCGAACGCCACGACCGAAGGGCCGCCTCGGATGGTCGGTCGGAACCGGGTGCGGTTTCGGTCGTTATCCGCTCCAGGACAGCGGCTGCCAGCGCGGCTTCGTCGATGTCCGGGGGCGGCAGCGCGCGGCCGAGTGCGCGAAGCTCGTCAGGCAGCCGATCGGCCGCGGCTCCTCGCCTGTCAGTCGGCATGGCCGCCTCCCTCCACCATGCGACGCAGCCGCCGCAGGGCGCGGTGCAACCGCGACTTCACGGTGCCGCGAGGCCAGTTCAAGACGGTTGCGGTTTCCTCCTCGTCCAGCTCCAGGAAGTAGCGACAAGCCACCACCAGCATCTGGTTCCGCGGCAACGCGCGTACCGCCGCCAGCAGCGTGGCCCGGCGCGCTTGCGAGAGAGCTTCAGCCGCGGGGTCGTGCTGGGGGTCCGGCGTGTACTGCTCGAACTCGGCCAGCCGTGCGGTGGCGTTTCGTCGCCGTCGCGCGGCGCGTAGGGCGTTCTTCGTCTCGTTCGCGACGATGCGCAGGAGCCATGGTCGAAAGGACGCTCCCGGACGGAACGATGCCTGGCGACGCCTCACCAGATCCCCACCGGTCTGTTGCGGAGCGGGAGCGACAGTGAGGGCGTGGTACGCCTTCACGAACGCCACCTGCACCACATCCTCTGCCTCGTGTCCCGCGCCCAACAGTTCAGCAACGCGGTAGGCGGCCGCCGCGTGGAGACGCACGAGGTCTGCGTACGCATCCTTGTCACCGGAACGTACGCGATGGACGAGGGCCACCTCGTCGGCGTTCGGTCGGTCGGCGAGCTCGGCAGCGTCACCGTCTTCTACCGTGCCCGGCGACCCCTCGGCCGGCTGCGCAGCATCCACGAGATCGGAAATCCAGTCCCTCCCGTCGTCGCCTTCACACTCTCTACACCAACGGCCGGCCCTAGGTTCCGTGCAGCCGTGACCGACGCGGAAACGCGGACGAAAAGCCGCGAGAAAGTGCGCAACCGCGCCCGGCTCACGGGCGTTACTCCTGCCGGCGAGGCCATCACAGGCCGGCACCACATAATCAAGGGGGAAAGAACGAGATGACAATGCTGCGCCACAAGCTGAGGCGCGCGGCACGTGCGGCGCTCCGCCGCGACGATCCCAAGGTCTCGCAGCTACCGCTGCGGCTTCCGTACCGACTACCCGACCCACTGCGACGTCATCGCGGTGAGCGTCCGTCTGGAGCCGATCTTCGTCGCACCCTGGACTTCCTGCTCCGGCTCGGCGAGCTTCTGCTTCGCAGCGGAGCCGGCTCCGTCGACGTGGAGGCCACGATCATCGCGTGCGCGATGGCGTTCGGGCTTCGTGACGTCGAGGCGTCGGTCACCAACACCGAGATCCTCGTCTCCGTCGCAGTCGACGAGAACGGCACTCCGCTCACCGACCTCAGGAACGTCCGGGTGCGCGCCGTCGACCACAGCCGGCTGGTGGCGCTGCACGAGATGGTGCTCAACCTCACCGAGGGCAGGCTCTCACCAGAGGAGGCATATAAACGCCTCGACGAGATCGTCCACGCACCGAAACGGTACCCGCGATGGGGTGTCACGATCGCCTGGGCCACGCTGGCGACGGCGGTGTCCGTCCAGCTCGGCGGCAACTGGCTCCACGCGCTCGTCACGTTCGTCTCCGCCGGCGTGATCGACCGCCTGGGCAGGCGGCTCGCACGCCGCAACATCCCGGACTTCTACCTGAACTTCATCGGCGCCGCGCTGGTCACCGGGGTCGCGGTCGGCCTCACGGCGGCAGGCGCCCCCTTGCAGCCTGCGCTCGTCGTGGCGGGCGGTGTCGTCTTGCTGCTTCCCGGTCTCGCCCTGCTCTCTTGCGTACAGGACGCGCTTACCGGCTTCGTCGTGACGGCTGCCGGCCGCTTGGTCGACGTACTGATCCTGGCGGCCGGCATCATCAGTGGCGTGGCGGCAGCGCTCATTGTCGCCCGCCAGGCCGGTCTCTCGATGCCGGTGCAGCCGCCCGCGCCGTTCACGCTGACCGGCCTGCCACCGCAGTTCATCTCGGCGGGGATCGTCGCGGCCGCCATGTCGTTCGGCTTGTACGCACCGCTGCGCGTGCTGCCGTTCGCGTTCCTCCTCGGAGGGTCCGGCTACGTCGCCTTTCTCAGCATCAACCACCTGCTCGCGGCCCCATCGATGTCGCGCGGTCTCGTGGCGGTCGTACTCGGCGTGTGCGGTCACGCGATCGCGACGCGCTACCGACTGCCCGCACTCACCGTCGTACTTCCGGCGATCATCCCGATGCTTCCCGGTCTCACGATCTACGGCGCGATGCTCGAGCTGACCCAGGGCGACAGGCTCACCGGCATCGGCCTCCTCCTGCAGGCGGGTACCGATGCGCTCGCCCTTGCGGCCGGCGTGATCCTCGGCGAGTTCCTGGGCCAGCCGTTGCGACGTCCGTTGACGCGGAAGGAGCGCCGGTACGCAGGGCCACGTCTGTTGGGCCCGATGAAGGTCCGAGCCGACCGACCGGCACTCGACGTGCCCCACCAGAACAGCCGAGGCAGCGAGCGGAAGAACGTCGCCCGCAGCGGACCCCGGGTCAAGATCCCGCGGCAACGACCATTCAAGCCGCGAGGGAGAACGTCGTCGTGAGCTCCTCGGTCTTGCCGGTCGCGGCCGACCGGTACGCCGACTCGATGATGTCGATGACGTGACGAGCGTGCTCTGCCGTGACCGGGCTTGGCTTGTCCTCCCGGATCCAGTCGACGAGCTGCATGATGTCTTCGAACACATGCTGCTCGTCGATGTCACGGTGGGGTCCGGTCACGTGAGGTAGCAACCACTGCCGGCCCAGCCAGTCTGGGCCGGATGCAGAGTTCGCGATCTCGTGACCGGGGTACTCCAAGGGCTTCCCGTTCAGCTCCAGCCCGACGATCGACCCCTTCGTGCCGAAGTAGTCGGCGGAGAACCCTCGGTTGATGGCGCCGGCCGCGGTGCCGTACGCAAGCGCGAACAAGCCGTCGCCGAAGTCCAGCAGCATCATCGTGTTGTCGTGCGCATCGCACTGGACGCGACGGCCCCGGAACACCCGCTCGTTGATCCGCGTCGCCGACATCGCGGTGACCCGACGGGCCGGTCCGAGGACGGACGTCAATCCGTGCAGGCTGTAGACCGTCATGTCGTAGAGCGGGCCGCCGCCCGGCTGACGGAAGTACCACGACGGGTCGATGACGTCGGTGTCGCCGGTCGAACGTTCCGGCTCGTTCTCGTGGTAGGTGCCGAACGCCGCGCCGCAGGTGGCCCAGCACAGCGTTCCGATTGCGCCACTTTCGATCAACGTCCGAATGTACGCATGGTGGGGACGCAAGACCTCTCCCGGCGACGCCACGATCCGAAGCGATTTCGCCTTGGCGAGCTCGATCAGGTGAGTCGCCTCGGCCACCGTCGTCGTCAACGTCTTGTTGACGTGAATGTGCTTGCCGGCTTCGAGTGCCTGCCGCCCCTGCTCGTAGTGCAGCCCGATCGGGGAGGCGATCGTCACCGCATCGATGTCGCGGTCGGTCAGAAGCTCCGCGTAGTCGGTATAGGCCTTGGGAACGCCGAATCGTTCGGCTGCCGCCGCGGCTCGCCCGGGCGCAGGATCGCACACCGCCTCGACGCGTACCTCACCCGCAACGTCGTCCTGGGTGAGATGAGGCAGGATTCCACGCTGCGCCAAGGCTCCGACTCCTACCACTCCGATACGCACGGGATCTGCCATGCTCCGCCTTCCTCCGTCACCAGCGTGTGCCCGATACGGTCAGGCTCGCATCGCAACGAGGCAGGTGACGACCGAATCGGCCGGGTGCGGCCGACACCGGCCCGCGCCGACCGCAGCATCCCTTGCCGGTGATCTCACCGGCTCGAGTCATACCCTGGCCGAGCGTGACCCGTAGGCCGCGGCCTCGCGCGATACCACGATCCGCAGGAACACCCTGATCACGCACGTTCGGCGACATCGACGTCGCCGAGGAGGCGGTCCGGGACGCGTTCGCCCAGGCCGTGGCGCTGGCCTGAGGGCGGGCTGCCGCCCAGACCTGCCGGTTGGATCATCACGACGGCACGCAACCGTGCGATTGGTTCCGTACGCCGACCTGAGCGCGATCACCGGGTTTCGAGGAGAGCATTCACCGACTGACGACTGGCACGCGTACCGGCAAGGTCTTGACAGCTCGGCACCCGCACCACGAGCTGGGTGGCCACAAAGCTCGACGAGTCTCGGGTCGTGCGGCTCTAGTCTTCCGCGACAGCCGTCTTCGGCGGGTTCTTGACTCCGAACCGCTCCGCTGCGACCCGGGCGAGCTCGCTGCGGGAGCTGATGTGCAGCTTGATGAACATGCGGCCCAAGTGCGAGTCGACGGTGTGCCGAGAGAGCTCGAGTCGGTCTGCGATCGCGCGATTCGTCAACCCGACTGCGACAAAACGTGCGATCTGCAGCTCGGAGACGGAGAGCGCTGACCATCCGGTCCGCGGGCGGGTTCGACTCTTTGCCGACGGCACACCGCCCAACGAGTGGAGTTGCGTCCGGACCCGATCGGCGAAGCCAGTCGCATCGATGCGTTCATACGTATCAAGCGCCTTCGTCAGGTGAGCGATGCCCGCGTCCTGGCGGCCGCGCGCGAGAGCGGCGGCAGCGGCGTCCTCGTGTGCCAACGCGTACGGGATTGGTCGGCCGCTAACCCGGAGATGCTCAAGCGCTGTTTCGAGCGAGTCCGGGTCGTGACGGAGTAGGCCGGTGGCATGCGCGGCGGCCCCACACACCGACGCGATGCTCGGGTTGAGGTTGGCAAGCTGCACAGCCGCATCGGCGGCTCGAAGCGCCATGTCGCGACAACCCGCGCGCAACGCGATGCGCACCAGATGTGGCGAGGCAGTGGGTGTGAAGGCGAGCAGTCCGAAATGGTGGGCGAAGCTGGACCAGACCGGAGCCATCACCTCGAGCGCACGAGCCGCGTCACCGGCCGCCTCGGCAACCAGGCCACGCGCAAAGAACGCCTCGAGTTCGTAGACACTGTCACCGCCTGAGGGAGCTCGGACCATCTGCTGATGCGCCTGCGCAAGATCACCGCGAAGCAAGGCGACCCTTGCCAGCACGGCCCGGGCGGTCGCGACGAGCGGGCCGGTGCGAAACTCGTCGGCCAGAGCGATCGCGGCCTCGGCTTCGGCCTCGGCGTCGTCGAGTCGACCCAGGGCAAGCCGCTGCCCACTCAGTCGTACGTGCCACATGTGCAACAGGGCACCGACACCGAGCTGAGACATCTCACGCCGCACCCGCGCAAACTCCGTCTCAGCCTCGTCGAAGTGGTCGGTCACGGAGAGAGTTCCGGCGTACCACCGTGCCGGTTGCAGCAACAGCACACTGGACGGCCCGACCTTTGCGCGGCTGGTCGCTTGTTGGAGCAGGTCCAGCGCCTCGCCGAACCGACCGCTGAGTCGAAGCGCCAACGCCTGGGCAGTCAGTCCGGTGACGACGGCTGCGCCTCGCCCAGTTCGTTCGCCCGCGCTGACCGCGGTCCGGCCCGCCTGGATCGCTTCGTCGATCCGGCCCAACATCATGAGCCACAACGCCTCTATCGCGGTGAGGTGTGCCCGCGACCCCGCCGGAAGTCCATAGCGAGCGAGGCCACGGCGCGCCTCGAGCAGAGCCGATTGGGTCGGTGCGGGCTCGACGTGCTGACGTAATCCCGTCGCGACCGACAAAGACGATCGGATTGTGGCTTCGTCGTCCGGATCGATGCCTGCGGCGAAGGCCTCCTCGGCCAAGCGGCGCATCTCGCCCATTCGTCCGGCATCCGCCAGCACCGGTATGGCCTCGAGGATTGCCTCGGTGTGTTTCCTCCCCGACCCGCGCAACAAGTCGATGACCTTGAGATACAGATCGGAGGCCGTGTCGGGTGACTGCGGAATGGCATCACGCGCCGCACACGCGAGGACCTGCACGGCCTCGGCGTCGCCCGGCTCGGCGAAGCCCATCAGGTGACCCGCGACGTCCAGTGGTGCAGCGCCTGCCGCCAGGAGGTTGCGGGCCGCCTTCCGGTGCAGAGTCCGACGTTCGTCGAAGGGGACGTTGTCGTAGACCGCCTGCCAGAGCAGGTCATGGGCGAAGGCAGTGTGCTCCCCCTCATCGACAAGTACTCCGATCCGACACAGCTCCTCGACAGCTGGCAGCAGAGCGCTCACCGGCTGTTCGATGAGATCGGCGACATCGGCGACGTGAAAGGACCTGCCGAAGATTGCCGCAGCTTTCAACAGCTGCTGCGCACCGGCGCCGAGACGCGCAAGTGCGGGCCCGTGACGCTCCTGGTTCCCAAGCCCCGGCAGGTTGGCGGCGGGATCGAGCAGACCCTCGCCGCGAACCGCTCGTGCGGCCTCGATGATGTAGAAGGGATTGCCGCCTGCTCGACGAATAATTCCGCGTATGTGGGTGTCCGGCGCAACGCCGAGCACGTCCGCAGCCAGAGCTTCAGCAGCCGTCTGGGGTAATGGCTTCAACGTGAGATGCAGAGGATTCAGCCTCGACAGCTTGGCCAGCAATGCTGAGGCTTCGCTGCCGTCAGGCACCCGCCGGTAGGCGATGACCCACCCGACAGCCGCTTTCGACAGCTGCGTCGCGAGCGCACCAATTGCCCAGATCGTCGCAGGATCCGCCCATTGCAGGTCGTCGACGAGAACGAGAACCGGGCGTTGGTTCGAGCGGTTCTCCAACGCAGTACGCAGCCGGTCCAGCAGCCAGAAGCGTTGGTCGTCGAACTGCTCGAGACCAGCGAGATCCGTGACGGTCATGATGGGCGGCTCGGTCTTGCCGAACGCATCGATCAGCATGCCGAGCGGGGTGAACTTGGCCTGATCTGCCCGGGCGTACGCCACCGTGAATCCAGGAATTCCGGCAGATGCGCTTTGCGCGATTTCCGTCAACAGACGGGTTTTTCCGATTCCAGGAGGTCCCTGGATTAGTGCGACCCCACCGAGGCCCTCGCCGATGGGCCTCAGCCACTTGCGAAGCGCGGTGAGCTCCTCGGTGCGCCCACGCAATTGGATTGATTCCACGGAGGACCCAATCGAGCAGCCTCTATGTCTTCGCAGTCTGCGTCCGGAGTCACTGCAACCGGCGCCAGAGGACTCTTCGGTCTTCTATCCGTCGTGTTTGCCACGTGCTCAACGGACTGGACCGTCCGATGCCTTCACGCGATACTGTACGTCACTGCTCAGCTAGGGCCAATGAGCGGCTTATGACGCCGCCGCAGCTCTCGCCTCGACGTAGGGCGGCCGGTCATGAGGTCGCGGATCTTGTCCATGAAACCGACGAATGGGCTCAGCATGCCGAGCAGGATGGGTTGATTCGGCATTTCCGGGTGTGGTCGGGTCGGTGCAGCGTCCATCACGATTCGCACTCGATGGCCGAGCTCGCGCAACTCGTGTGGGGAGCAAGTGGTCCGAATCGTCGGGAAGAGGTTCTGCTCCTCGTTACGCATGTGCCGTCGCGCCATGCGGATTACCGTCTCGAACTGACGGGAGAACTCCGGTTTCGCCGGATTCATCCGCCCGAGCTTGCGCAACGCCCGCTCGGTTTCGATGCGCTCCCTGTGCTCACGCATGGTCGTTCGCCCGCGACCACGAAGCACCCGTCGCGCCGTGGGGTAGAGACACCGCTGCTCCGCCATGAAGTGCCTGACGAGCTCGGCCGTCACCACGTCGCCCAGCCGCCGGCGGCGCTCTGGCGACATGTGTCCGTTCTTCTCTACTTGGGAAACAGCTGCTCGAGTTCGCGATGATGGTCGGTGAGAACCTCGATCATGTCCGCCTGTGCCCTGGCCACCGCTTCAGCTCCTCGTGTCCCCCGACTCCCACGGTGGTCACAACACCACCGTCGGTGCACCGTCCGCCGTCTGTCGCCACCTCGCTGCAATCCGTACCCACGCCCGGTTGGCCAAACCGCTATTCCGTACGTCGCCGAAGATCGCCGGGACCTGCGTACCGCACGACGCAACGAACCATTTTGTCCTGGTCACGTCAACGCTGCGATCAGCGCGCCACCGGCCGCGGTCACCACGACAACCAACCACGGCGGGAGCTTGGCGAACACCAAGAGACCAAGCGACACGAGCAACAGGGAGAAGTCTGCCGGCGAGTGGATCGTGTTGATCCACAACGGGTCGTACAGCGCGGCCAGCAGGATCCCGACGACCGCGGCGTTGATGCCACGAAGCGCGGCTTGAACCCGCGGATGCGTACGAAGGACACCGAACGACGGCATCGTGGCGACCACGAGAAGGAACGACGGGGCGAATATCCCCACCAGACCAAGCAGCCCTCCGACGAACCCTCCGGGCGGGATGGACGAGGCCGCCCCGACGTACGCGCCAAACGTGAACAATGGCCCCGGCATCGCCTGAGCCGCGCCGAATCCCGCGAGCGCTTCCTGCTCGGTGAGCCAGCCCTGGCCGACGACATCGGGGACCAGCAACGGAAGCACAACCTGTCCGCCGCCGAAGACCAGCGCGCCTGCCCGGTAGGTGCTGTCGAGGAGTGCGACGACGTGGTTGTCGGTGAGGTGCGCTGCCACGGGAAGGCCGGCCAGCAGGAGGAAGAACGCCACTCCGGCGGCGATTCCGACCCATCGACTGATACCGACGACGAGATGGGCACGCGGCCGAGCTGCCCCGTCACGCATGAAGAGCAGCCCGATCACGCCAGCGACCGCGATGATCGCCACGGTGGTCACCCGGGACGGCAGGAGCACCATGACGATCGCGGCGCAGATGGCCAGCCCACCGCGTGGAAGATCGGGCGCCAGCCTGGTCGCCATGCTCCAGACCGCCAGCGCCACCACCGCCACGGCGACGACCTGCAGGCCGTGCAACCAGCCCGCCCCGCCGGTCTGTATCGTGCCGGCACCGATGCCGAAAAGGATCATCACCAGTGCTGACGGCAGCGTGAACCCGAGCCATGCCGCCAGGCTTCCGGGCAGGCCGGCCCGGATCATGCCGATCGACATCCCGACCTTGCTGCTCGTCGCGCCGGGCAACGACTGCGACAGTGCGACGAGGTCAGCGTAGGTCTCGTCGTCGAGCCAGCGTCTCCGGTTGACGTACTCGTCGCGGAAGTACCCGAGGTGTGCGACGGGACCGCCGAAGGATGTCAGCCCGAGCCGTAGCGCCACGCGGAAGACCTCGAAGATGCTGCTCCATCGGGTGTCGGGCGTCCCAGAGGCGGACGTGGGCCGACCCTCAGCGTGTCGACCTTGCTCCACGGCAGTTCCCTTCGTGGCTGTCGCGTCCGCCGGACCGATCCCCCGACCAGTGCTCCCGCGTAGGATCTACCTTCCCATGGGGGTTGTCGGGAAGCCGTACCTGCTGCCGTAGTGTTGGTAGTGGTATGGGGGTCGGGCGGCTCCTCGCCCCGGAATGCCCGGCACGCCCGGGTCCTGCCGAATGACCCGATTCGGCTGTCCGCGGGCGGTGCCTGTAAACTCGTCAACCGCCCCTGCGCTCGTAGCTCAACGGATAGAGCATCTGACTACGGATCAGAAGGTTGGGGGTTCGAATCCCTCCGAGCGCGC
>DATCKU010000022.1:0-11246 GCA_036564245.1 Actinopolymorphaceae bacterium | reverse complement strand
TCCCGGTACGGATCCGCGATCATGAGGGCCGCAACGCTCCGCAGGGCCGGATCGCGCACCGGCGGCGCCGAGCGGATGGCGCCCCCGAGCTTCCGCAACGCCGAGGCGAGCGCCCGCGGGTCGCCAGTCACCTGCGCAGCGGTCATGTCCGCGACGTACTCCCGGGATCGATGGATCGCCAACCGAAGCAAGGTCGCCGCCACCGGGCCGAGCACGAGCAGGAGAGGGACCCCAACGGACGGCCGGCGTCGCCCCCGAACACTCACGCGGCCACGACGGCGCAAATTCGCCCGCCACGCCAGCTGAGCCACTGCGGTGATCATGCTGGCAAGCGCTGCCGCCACCGACGTCACCAGGACATCTCGGCTCGCGATGTGACCGAGCTCGTGACCGATGACCGCCCGCAGTTCTCGCTCATCGAGCAGCCCCAACAGCCCACGGGTCACACAGATCGCCGAATACCGCGGACTACGCCCGACCGCGAAGGCGTTCGGCGTCGAGACCGGCGACACGTACACCGACGGGATCGGAAGTCGCATCACCGTCGCTAGCTCGCGCACGATCCGACACAGCTCAGGATGCTCTGCCTCGCTGACCGGGCGCGCCTGGACCGAACGCAAGGCGATCCGTGAGCTTCCGAAGTACGCAACCGAGCTCACCACCAGCGCGACGCCGCCGCCCACCACCAAACCGACCCAGCCGCCGATCAGGCCACCCATCGCCAGGACCAACCCCGACGGAACGATGAGTAGCAGCACCGTCCGCAGCTGGTTGCGGTGACAGTGCGTCCGACCTTGCATGACTAGTGGTGACCTCCACCGTGAGAACGCGACACCCTGGTCGCCTCGTTCCCAGGTCCGAGATCTAGGCGACGAGCGACAGCAGCCTCCGTCACAGGAACAAGATCTTCCAGGTACGCGTTGATGATCTCGGCATTGGCCCCGCACCGCAGTCCGAGGTGTCCGTCAGGCCGTACGACGAGAACGCTGCCGCCACGCGCACCCAGCATCTGCCGCGCCTCGCCGTATCGGTCGAGCAGCGTCAAGCCAGGCGCGGTACCCAGCCCTCCTCCCACGACCTCACACCGCACGGCGGCACCGAACTGCAGCGTGACCTGATACAACGCCTCCGCGGTCATGCTGCCGAGACCGACCGCGAGCCAGCGTCCGTCGCGGAGCAGGTCGAATAGTCGTACGTCAGCGCCGTCGAGTGGGCTCCACAACCGCACGTTCGGAACCCGGTCGCCTGCCCGCAGCAGTACCCGTCGACCACCGAGCTCCTGGGAGAGTCGTGACTCGCGGTGGTTCAGGTCGATGTGCCCGTTCCGGTCGTGTCGCCGGCGAGCGACCGCTTGTGTTCGTGTGTACGAACGAAGGAGGGCAAGTGGGCCCCGCAACAGAGGTGACCGACCCACGAGGTGCCGTACCGGATCGGCTCCGGGCGACCACACGCTCAGCGTGGCCGGACGGCGCTCGGCCTCATAGCTGTCGAGCAAGTCCTCACCCGCCCCACACACCACCGCGGCGAGCTTCCACCCGAGGTTGGCAGCATCTTGCAGCCCGAGGTTGAGTCCGGGCGAGCCGTCCGGTGGTGGATCCGGAGGGTACGCATGGGCCGCGTCGCCGGCGAGGAACACCCTGCCGACCCGCATCTGACCTGCGATGCCGACCGACGTGTCCCACGTGTCGAGCCATGGAGCATCGAGCAGCCGCACCGAGCTGTGCCCGCTGACCTCGCGGACCAACGACTCACACATCGTCCGGCTCACACGCGCCGCGGAGTGCTCGTGCTGCGGGTAGACGATTCGCAGCGCCCAGGTCGGTGTTCCACGCTCTGAGCTCGCGGGGTTCGGCGAGAGCGTGACGATCCGATCGCCGGCGTACCAGCAATGGGTCACCTCGTCCGGCTGCATTCCCGCCACGACGACGTCGCCGGCAACGCACACCATGGCCGAGGGAGCTGTCGCAGCCGACGAGTCCGACAGGCCGTTCCGAGACGACCCGCCGGTCCGCCGGTGGTTGGCGATGGTGGACGACGAAGCCGTGAGAGCTGAGGACGTGACAGAGGACGCCGCAGACGTACGCAGGGCAGTGGAGGTTGTAGCTGCCCTGGCTCCCTGACTCTCGTCCGTGGCAAGCGAGCCCGGGAATTCGAGCGGTATCCCGAGAAGGTTGCGCACCGTGCTGTCGGCGCCGTCGGCGGCCACCAGGTAGGCGGCGCGAATCGCCCGGCGGCGCACATCCTCGGCGCCGTCCGTCGACGCAGAGCCGGACCCCGCCACCCAGGCGGTCACAGAGTCCTCGTCCTGCCGCAGGTCGGTGACCGCAAGGCCGGCCTCGATCGACACCCCTGCCAAGGCAAGCCGATCCCGCAGCACCTGCTCCAGCCGGGTCTGCGGAACGAGGACCGGCCATCGATACGGCACGCCCGGGCGGACGAGCGCCCGCCGGAACCACCGGTTCCGCTTGTCAGCCCACGCAAGGTCTGCGATGGGGCGCGTCCCGTCGTACAGCCGGAGCGTCACCCGAGCCGACCCGGCCGGGCGAGCGTCCCGCATCACGCCAAGATCGTGGGCGACGCCCAGGAAGTCGAGGATCTCCAGGCTTCGCGGTTGCAACGTGCGGGCGCGCGAACCCTCCGACGGCCGTTGCGCCCGGTCCACAATGCGTACGTCGATGCCGCGCAGTGCCAGATCGAGTGCCAGCGCCATCCCGGTCGGACCAGCCCCGACGACGAGCACCTGACAGTCGAGGTCCGGTGTCACGTTGTCCAACGTTCGGCGGGCACGAACATCTCCCACGCAGCCGAGGCTCCCCGACGTGGGCCCCAGTTGGCAACTGTCAGGCGTGCCCGTCTCCAGCCGCCGGATCAAGGCGCGGTGGCTCCGGCACGGTCGCCATCCACTCCCCCAGGGTCTGCCGCTCCTGCGTGAGCTCCGTGAGATCGGTCACGGCGTACTCGAACTCCGGCGACCAGAACAACGCGTCGAACGGGCACACCTCGATGCAGATCCCGCAGTACATACACAGGGAGTAGTCGATCGCGAATCGGTCGAGCACGACCTGGCGCCGCTCGCGGGCACCCGGCTCCTCCGCTTGCCGGGTCTCCTGGTGGGAGTCGATGTAGATGCACCAGCACGGGCATTCCCGGGCGCACAGCATGCAGACCGTGCAGTTCTCCTCGAACAGCGCGATCACTCCCCGGCTGCGTGCCGGCAGCTCCGGTTTGACGTCGGGATCCCGCGACACCTCAGCCATCGTCGCCTCCACGATCCGGCGGTCGAGGTCCCCACTCGTCGGGTGCCGGCACGCCAGGAGGTGCGAGCCGCCGCCGGCGGCTTCCGCGACGCCCGCGTCGCGCGGCTGGACCGCTCTCGTCGGACTCCCCCGGCTCCTTAGCACCCGGCCATGGCTTGGCCGCCCGCGCCGCGAGGACGAAGTCCTTCCGCAACGGATGGCCTTCGAACTCCTCCGGCAGGAGCAGCGGGGCGAGGTTTGGATGCCCCGCGAAGTCGATGCCGAACATCTCGTGCGTCTCGCGCTCGTGCCAGGCCGCACCCGCGTAGATGCCGGTGACGCTGCGAAGAACCGGCGCCTCGCGAGGAACCCGGGTACGCACCAGCAGGTGCCGCAGCGGCTGGGCTTCAGGGCTCTCCGTCCCCAGCTTCGCGACGTGGCAGACGACCGCGAAGCCCTGGTCGAGCTCGTCGACCGCCGAGAGCCAGTCGAAGTAGCGGTAGCCCAGGTCGTGCGCGAGAGCCGCGATCACGTCCACCCACCGATCGGCTGGTACGTCGAGCGTCGGCGGACCGACTCCTCCTCTCTCGAGACCACCTCCGGGGCCGGAGAAGCTCTCCTCCTCGACGCACACCTCGACCCCGGTCGTCGCCCGGACCTCACGCACCACGTGGTCCAGCCAGTCCGGGTCGACCGCTGGCGGCGTACCGGGTGCGTTCACGGTGTCTCCCCGCGGTCACGGCCGGCGCGCGACTCGGCGGCGATCTTCTGCTGAAGCTTGACGAGGCCGTGCAGCAACGCCTCGGGTCGCGGCGGGCATCCAGGCACGTAGACGTCGACGGGCACGAGCTGGTCGACGCCTTTCGTCACGGAGTACGAATCCCAGTAGGGCCCACCGGAGTTCGAGCACGAGCCGAACGAGATCACGTACCGGGGATCGGGCATCTGCTCGTACAGCCGTCGGACGGCGGGCGCCATCTTGTCGGTGACCGTGCCCGACACGACCATGACGTCGGCGCGTCGCGGCCCCGGGGCGAACGGCGTCGCGCCCAGGCGTCCGAAATCCTCTCGCGACATCGCCGAGGCGACGAACTCCACCGCGCAACACGCGAGCCCGACGTTGAAGACCCAGAGCGACCAGCGGCGATCCCAGTCAAGATCGAACCGGAGCGGGTCCGGCGTGGCGGTGGCGGCGTGGTGCTGAGCGTGGCCGTCCGATGGGGGTCCGACGGTAGGCATGGGCAGATCGACCGATGTGCCCGCAATGCTCCCCTTCGGACCGTCCATACCCGGCCGTCCGAACGTCACGTCCACGTCAGCACCCCCTTTCCGAGGCGTCGCGCTGGCCAACTGCGGCAACCCGAGAAGCAAAAATAACGATGACCAGGCGTGGCGAGGGCCTGCCACCCACGCTAAGGGTCGGCACCTGGCGCGGCGGGTACACACCGGGCGCAAACCCCCTGCAACCTCAGGCGTTGCGCGTCGATCATGCCGAATCCGCCGAGGCGCGTGTCAACCGAGAGTTACAGTCGATGCGCATTCGGCGACCAGCTCGCTCGGAAGACCCTGCGCATCCGATGGTGACCTGGTCCACAACTGGCCGATCAAGGCGGCACGTAGCATAGAAGGGCACGAAATGGAATGGCGCGCATCGGCGTTCCAGACAATGACGTTGCCCAGGCCCCAAGATCCACGCGCGCATCCCACACAGGGCGCTCTGAGGAGGTCGTACGCCCGTTGACCAAGCAGGTCCAGCAGGTCGATCGGGTCATCATCCGTTTTGCCGGAGACTCCGGTGACGGCATGCAACTGACCGGTGACCGCTTCACCCAGGAAACCGCATCGTTCGGAAACGACCTCTCAACCTTGCCGAACTTCCCGGCCGAGATCCGTGCCCCGGCCGGCACGTTGCCAGGTGTTTCGTCGTTCCAGATCCACTTCGCCGATCACGACATCCTGACGCCCGGCGACGCGCCGGACGTGCTGGTCGCCATGAACCCAGCGGCGCTGAAGGCCAACCTGGGCGAGCTCAAGCGGGGCGGCATCGTGATCGCTGACGCCGACGAGTTCACCAAGCGCAACCTGACCAGGGTGGGCTACGAGAGCAACCCGCTGGAGGACGGGTCCCTCGACGGCTACCAGGTGCACGCGTTCAACCTCACCACGATGACCGTCGAGGCGATCAAGGCCGCGCTCGGTCCGGACCAAGGCGGTTTGTCGCGCAAAGAGGCGACGCGCGCCAAGAACATGTACGCGCTCGGTCTGGTGTCGTGGCTCTACAACCGGCCGACCGAGTCGACCGTGAGCTTCCTGCAAGCCAAGTTCGCGCGTAATCCGGCGATCCGCGACGCCAACATCGCGGCCTTCAAGGCGGGGTGGAACTTCGGCGAGACGGCCGAGGCGTTCGCGGTCTCGTACCAGGTCAAGCCGGCGGAGATGAAGGCCGGGCTCTACCGCAACATCTCCGGTAACCTGGCCCTCGCGTACGGCTTGATCACGGCGGCGCAGCGCGCCGGCCTTCCGATGTTCCTCGGGTCGTACCCGATCACGCCGGCGAGCGACGTGCTCCACGAGCTCAGCAAACACAAGCGGTTCGGGGTGACGACCTTCCAGGCCGAGGACGAGATCGCAGGTGTCGGCGCGGCACTCGGTGCGGCCTTCGGTGGTGCGCTCGGCGTGACCACGACGTCCGGGCCGGGTCTCACCTTGAAGTCCGAGACGATCGGACTCGCCGTCGCGCTCGAGCTGCCGCTGGTCATCTGCGACATCCAGCGCGCTGGCCCTTCGACCGGAATGCCGACCAAGACCGAGCAGGCCGACCTGCTGCTTGCGATGTACGGCCGCAACGGCGAGGCGCCGGTGCCAATCGTCGCGCCGCGTTCGCCGTCGGACTGCTTCGACACCGCGATCGAGGCCGTGCGCATCGCGCTCACCTACCGGACGCCGGTGTTCCTGCTCTCCGACGGCTATCTCGCCAACGGCTCGGAGCCGTGGCGGATCCCCGACGTCGCCGATCTCCCCCAGATCAAGGTCGACTTCGCCACCGAGCCCAACCACGAGACCGAGAGCGGCGAACAGGTCTTCTGGCCCTACAAGCGTGACCCGGAGACGCTGGCCCGTCCGTGGGCAGTGCCGGGCACCCCGGGCCTGGAGCACCGGATCGGCGGGCTGGAGAAGGCGGACGGGCACGGCAACATTTCGTACGACCCGGCCAACCACGACCTCATGGTCCGGACCAGGCAGGCCAAGGTCGACGGAATCGCCCGGACGATCCCGCCTGTCGAGGTGGACGACCCGGGTCACGACGCTCGTGTGCTCGTCCTGGGCTGGGGTTCGACGTACGGGCCGATCGGCGCCGCCTGCCGTGCCGTGCGCGAGCTGGGCATCCCGGTGGCGCAGGCGCACCTGCGGCACCTGAACCCGCTCCCACCGGATCTCGGTGACGTGCTGAAGAGCTACGACCGCGTGCTCGTTCCCGAGATGAACCTCGGACAGCTCGCCATGCTGCTGCGGGCGCGCTATCTCGTCGACGTCGTGAGCTACAACCGCGTGCGTGGCTTGCCCTTCACCGCGGCGGAGCTCACCGCAGCGATCACCGAGGTCGTGAACTCGCTCGACGACAGCGAGTCTCCCGTGGAGTACACCGACAAGGCAGGCGCGTCAGCGTCGTCCAACGGCCATGCCCGCAGTCACATCGACGCGCAGAAGGAGTCACCGCGTCCATGACCACCGTCGATCTGCCCGTTCCTACGACGCTGCCTGGGCTGCGTGGCGTACCCACCAGCGACCAGCCTCAAAGCCGCAAGGACTACACGTCCGACCAGGAGGTGCGCTGGTGCCCGGGATGCGGTGACTACGCGATCCTCGCGACCGTGCAGGGATTCCTGCCCGAGCTCGGCCTCAAGCGGGAGAACATCGTCTTCATCTCCGGCATCGGGTGCTCGAGCCGGTTCCCGTACTACCTCAACACGTACGGACTGCACGGCATCCACGGTCGAGCGCCAGCCATCGCGACCGGCCTTGCGACCACGCGTCCTGACCTGTCGGTGTGGGTCGTGACCGGTGACGGTGACGGTCTTTCCATCGGCGGCAACCACCTGATCCACGCGCTGCGGCGCAACGTCAACCTGAAGATCCTGCTGTTCAACAACCGGATCTACGGGTTGACGAAGGGTCAGTACTCGCCGACGTCGGAGATGGGGAAGATCACCAAGTCGACGCCCATGGGCTCGCTCGACGCGCCGTTCAACCCCGTGTCGTTGGCGTTGGGCGCGGAGGCGACCTTCGTCGCCCGCACCATCGACACCGACCGCAAGCACCTCACGTCTGTGTTGAAGGCAGCGGTCACACATCGCGGTGCCGCACTGGTCGAGATCTACCAGAACTGCAACATCTACAACGACGGCGCGTTCGAGATCCTGAAGAACAAGGAGACCGCCGACGAGGCGTTGATCCGGCTCGAGCACGGCCAACCGATCGTGTTCGGACGCGACCGAGAGCTTGGCGTCGTGCGTGATCCGTCGACCGGAGGGCTGCGGATTGCGCCGATCGCCGAGGTAGGTGAGGACGCGGTGCTGGTGCACGACGTTGCCGCGGAAGACCCGACGACGGCGTTCGGCCTGTCACGGCTGTCGGATGCTCAGGAGCTGCGCCACTCCCCCATCGGTATCTTCCGGCAGGTCAGTCGGCCGACGTACGACGACCTCGTACGGGAGCAGCTCGAGGAGGCTCGGAAGTCGGATCGCGGCCCGACCGATCTCGCCGCGTTGCTGCGGGGTACCGACACCTGGACAGTGAGCTCTCCGTCCTGAGCAAAATGACCATGTTCAGCAGGCCTTCTCTTGCTGACGGATGCGTACATGCCCCTGATAGCTGGAGAAGGCGGCACCAGGTGTGGCGTGAACGGCCTCGTCTGCACTGACTCGACCACCTCGCTTCCTTGGTGGCCATGCTGTGCTCACGACGTGCGCTGGTCAGGCGATGCGCCGTTCGGGCAGTGCTTCTCAAGCGATGTGCTGCAGGTGATGCTCTGCCCTGTCGATACCAGCGAGGAGTGAGTGCACCAGCAAGGTGTCGCAGACGTTCCGCGGCTCTGTCTACGGAGTCAGTCGTCCGTCCTGCGACGGGAAATGCAGTTGACCGCCACGACGCACTCCAGCGTGGCGCCTGATCGCTTGCCGCGTCCCAGCCTTCCGTGGCATGTAGGCCCCGGAAACGTCAAGAACGCCTACCGGACATGATCATTTTGCGTGGGGGACGTAAGCTCGGAAACGTGGATGAAGGACGCCGAGGCCTGATCTTCGGCGTCCTGGCTTACACAACGTGGGGGATCCTCCCGGTCTACTGGCCGTTGCTCGAACCTGCCGGCTCCGTCGAGATCCTTGCGCACCGCATCATCTGGTCGCTGGTCTTCGTCGCTGTCCTGCTCGCGATCCGGCCCCGGCCGGGATGGTGGTCACGGCTGCGCGAACAACCACGCAGCATGCGTTACCTTGCGCTGGCCGGCGGGTCCATCGCGATCAACTGGGGAACGTACATCTGGGCGGTCACCCATGGCCACGTCGTCGAGTCGGCGCTCGGCTACTACATCAACCCGTTGGTCCTGGTACTGGCCGGCGTCGTCGTCCTTCGCGAACGCCTGAACGGCACCCAGTGGTCCGCGGTGGGGATCGCCGGCGTGGCCGTCGCCATCCTCACCGTCGACTACGGACGACCACCATGGGTAGCACTGGCGCTCGCCGCGTCGTTCACGGTGTACGCGCTGTGCAAGAAGCAGGCCTCGGCCGGCGCACTGGAAAGCCTCGCCGTCGAGACGGGTGTGCTCTTCCCGCTCGCACTGGCGTACCTCGGCTGGCTCGAGCTCACCGGCACCGCAGCCTTCGGACACGCGGGCTGGGGCAACGCGCTCTTGCTCGCCTCCGCCGGTGTGGCCACGGGCGTCCCCCTGTTGTTCTTCGCGGCCGCCGCGACCCGGGTGTCGATGACCGCGCTCGGCATCATGCAGTACATCGCGCCGACGCTTCACTTCCTGCTCGGCATCCTGGTGTTCGCCGAACCGATGCCACCGGCGCGGTGGGCAGGCTTCTGCCTCGTCTGGCTTGCGCTCGCGGTCTTCACGTACGACGGATTCAGACGGCGCCGCCGACTGCTCGCCCTCCGCGAGAATGGCCCAGCTCCGACCACGCCGGGCGTGTCGGTCGAGAAGTCGGCCGGTGCCCGGCGACCCTGACTGGCGTGGACGACGCATCCGCCGCGAGTGCTTTGTCGCTCAACGCGAGAATCCGCTCCGTCATCGCCAGGAACAGCTCTCGCCTCCGAGCCAAGCTCACCGGTGGCGCCCACAGGCCTCGCTCCAACGCCGCGACCTGCGGGTCCATCCCGAACCTTGCCACCCAGCCGTGCAACCACTTCGGGTGCGGGCAGTAGCGCTGCTCGGCCGCGAACCACGCCACCAACGCATGCCGCATCACCTGGCCCAGCAGCTCGTGGAAGAGCCAGCCGTCCCCGCGCCGGGCACAGGCCGCCAGTCGCTCGTCGTACGACGGCAGCTCCTCCGCGAGCACCATCCGCGACCGCTCGATCAGCGCCCGCGGAAAGTCGGCCAGCTGGGCTCGAGCCTCCGAGCCGGTACCGTCGCCATCAGCCAGCAACGACCCGTAGACGAAGCCGGCGACGGCATACAGGGGCGTGGGATAGACAGCACCCTCCCAGCCCCGACCCGCACGTACTTCACGTACCCAGTCCTCGAAGACTCCGCGGGTCCGGTGCGTCACGTCGACCTGCACGCCGCCGATGTCGAGTCGATCGAGGACGAACCCTGGCTGGTGGAAGGTCACCGGATCTCCCGGTCCGGCGTTGAGCTCGGCGACCGGACGCTCGGCCGGCACCGGCGGACCCTCGCGGTCCCACACCACGACGATGTCGATGTCGGAGGCGTCGGTGAACCCGGAGAAGACCGATCCCTGACCGTAGGCGAAGGCGAGACCGCCGAGCGCACGATAGGCGGGGATGACCTGGCGAGCGATCCGGAGAGCGGCATCCACATACGTATCCTGGCGATGGTGCCGCATCGCTGCACGGCCAGGTCCACGATCGGCACCACAAGCGAACACCGACGGCCGAAGTTGATCGACAGCGCCCAGATCTTGGTGCACGCGAGGGCGCGGAAATTGCGTGAGCTGTCCGATTGTCGGCCGCCAACCCGCGCGGAGGTCGAGTGAGCGCAACAGTCGTGGCCGTGTGCCGCAGCCCCACCCATTCGTTCAGCAAGCCGGTCTGCGACAGCATCGAGTTGATCGCGGGGATCGGTGTCGCGGGTGACGCCCACGCCGGCACCACCGTCAAGCACCGCTCCAGGGTGGCGCGTGATCCGAGCCAGCCCAACCTGCGTCAGGTTCACCTGATCCACGCGGAGCTGCACGACGAGCTACGGGCCGCAGGGTTCACGGTGTCACCCGGCGACATGGGCGAGAACATCACGACCCGAGGCGTCGACCTGCTCGGCCTGCCGACCGGCACGCTGCTCCATCTGGGCAGTGAGGCCGTCGTCGAGGTCACAGGGCTGCGCAACCCCTGCACGCAGCTCGACGACTTTCAGTCTGGGCTGCTGGCCGCCGTACTCGACCGCGATGAACACGGCAGGGTGGTACGCAAGGCAGGTGTGATGGGCGTCGTCGTGACCGGTGGAGAAGTACGACCTGGCGACGTCATCGAGGTGAAGCTCCCACCAGAGCCTCACCGCCCACTCGCCCCGGTCTGACCGGGCGTGGCCTTACGGTCTGGCACATTCGGTAGCCGCGCGCAGCAGGCAAGGCCGACCGGACCCTGACGATCAGTGTCGCGGCTATGCCGGGCACAATTCGTCGGCGATGAGCCGGGTACGTTTCCTCGTGGTCGGGTTGTTGGTGGCCGGCGTGCTCGCCGGTTGCAGCGGACGACCAGACATCGACATCGACCATCGCACGATCGAGGCCGCTCCCAAACCGCTGGCCGACAAAGGGCCGGCACGCG
>DATCKU010000021.1:0-8151 GCA_036564245.1 Actinopolymorphaceae bacterium | reverse complement strand
GGCGACTACTCGCCCGCCACGGCAGGGGCCGGCACACGTCGAGGGTGGTGCTCACCCAGCGAGCCGCTGCGGGTCGCCGACCAGCCGGAGAACCGCTCGCCTACGCTCGGAGACCGTGCCGCTCATCGCCAAGGGTGCACGGCCGAGCCCGAACATCTGGAACGCACCGGCAAGCTACGAGCTGGAGAACCGCGCCGCCGATCCGGACCGGGTCATCGAAGCCGCAATGCAGCGGATCCGACCGTGGGCTGGCGCGCACGTGCTCGACATCGGGTGTGGCACGGGCTTTCACCTGCCACGCTTCGCTGAGCACGCCGCGCAGGTGATCGGCGTGGAGCCGCACGGCCGGTTGCTGGAGTACGCCCGCCGCCGGTGCGCCGCCCTTCCCAACGTGGACGTACGCCATGGCGCGGCCCAGGCCCTGCCCGTGCCCGACGCGTCCATCGACGTCGCGCACGCCCGCTGGGCGTACTTCTTCGGTCCCGGCTGCGAGCCCGGCCTGGCCGAGCTGGCCCGGGTGATGCGTCGCGGCGGAGTAGCCTTCGTGATCGACAACGACGCGACCCGCAGTACGTTCGGTACGTGGTTCCGTGCGGCATTCCCCACGCACGACGCGTTCGCTGTCGAGCGGTTCTGGACCAGCCGAGGATGGCGGCGCGAGCCACTCGACATCCGGTGGCGCTTCGAAAGGCGCGAGGATTTCGAAGCCGTCGTACGCATCGAGTTCTGCACCGAAGTCGCCGAGCGCGTGATCGCCGAGCACCAGTCACTCGAGGTCGACTACGCCGTCAACCTGTGGTGGCGGTCCTTCTGACCAGTGGTGCGCGAGCCGCGGCCGGTGGCCCGTGTCGTCGTCCCGTCGAGATGTCGGTGCCGCCCTCTACGGTTCCGGCCATGAGCAGAACGACCACCACGAGCGCTGCGCGACGCGATTCGTCGTTGAAGCTCGATGCAGTCCGACGCAGGAGTGCAGGATTGAACGGCAAGGCAAGTGGACGGGCTGCGCGGCCTTCGTACCGCTGCAGCGAGTGTGGTTGGCAGACCAGCAAATGGGTCGGGCGGTGTGGTGAGTGCCAGGCGTGGGGCACGGTCGAGGAGATGGGCGCGCCCCGACCGGCCGTCACGGTCGCCGGCCCGGTGAGCAGGCCTGCGCTACCGATCGACGAGATCGACGCCGCGGCCGCGCGCTCCGATGCGACCGGCATTCCCGAGCTTGACCGCGTGCTCGGCGGCGGGTTGGTCCGTGGCGGTGTCGTGCTGCTCGCCGGAGAGCCCGGTGTCGGCAAGTCGACGCTGCTCCTCGAGGTCGCCGCCGAGCGCGCCCGAGGGGGAGGACGAAGCCTCTACATCACCGGTGAGGAGTCGGCGGCTCAGGTGCGCCTGCGTGCCGAACGGGTCAACGCGCTTGACCCTGGACTTTTCCTCGCGGCCGAGACCGAGCTGTCCGCGGTGCTGGGCCAGATCGAAGCGGTAGATCCCGACCTGATCGTGCTCGACTCCGTTCAGACCGTGGCATCGGCTGCCGTCGAGGGTGCGGCTGGCGGTGTGACTCAGGTACGCGAGGTCGCGTCCGCGATGATCCGTGTGGCAAAGGAACACGGCATCGCGGTCCTCCTGGTGGGCCATGTCACCAAGGACGGTTCCATCGCTGGCCCACGCGTACTGGAGCATCTCGTCGATGTCGTGCTCCACTTCGAAGGCGACCGGCACTCTCGGCTCCGCATGGTGCGTGCGGTCAAGAACCGTTACGGTCCGACCGACGAGGTGGGGTGCTTCGACTTCGCCGACAACGGACTGCAGAGCCTTGCCGATCCGAGCGGACTGTTTCTGACCCAGCGAGCGGAGCCGGTCGCGGGAAGCTGCGTCACGGTGACGCTGGAGGGCAAGCGGCCGTTGCTCGCCGAGGTGCAAGCCCTGGTCGCGCAGTCGAGCCTGGCCAGCCCGCGTCGTGCGACCTCGGGGCTGGACTCCAGCCGGCTCGCGATGGTGCTCGCCGTGCTCGAGCGGCGCGGCAAGCTGCCGCTCGCCAAGCAAGACGTCTATGCCTCGACGGTTGGCGGCGTACGACTACGCGAGCCCGCCGCCGATCTTGCGGCAGCGCTCGCCATCGCGAGCTCTCTCACCGACACCCCGCTGCCTGGGAACATGATCGCTGTGGGTGAGGTGGGCCTGGCCGGAGAGGTGCGCCGCGTGACCGGTGTCTGCCGCCGCCTGGAGGAAGCAGTACGCCTGGGATTCACCAAGGCACTCGTCCCCAAAGACAGCGGACCCGTGCCGGAGGGGATGGCGGTGCGCGAGGTCACCAACCTGGGCGACGCCCTCAGCGTCGTCACCCGCGTGCGACCGCTGAGCCTTCACAAGACCTAGAACGCTGGGCCTTCACAAGGCGTAGGACGCTCGGTCTTCACAAGACCTGGGACGCTGGGCCTTCAGAAGGCGCCACAAGATCCGGAGACCTCCAAGGGGCCTAGGAAGACTCCAAGGGGCCTAGGAAGACGCCGCGTCGTCACTGTGAACCGAACACGGTGGTTCCGGGCCCGGCACAGGTGTGACGCGTGTAGCTGCCATCGGGTTGTGGGACGAAGACCTCGCCTGCCACCCCTGGTGGGAGTTCCACGCGCACCTCGTAGCCGTCGCCCTGGCGGTGCCACTCCGCGGCGACCCGGCCATGCACGGACTCGATCGCCGCACGGGCTCGACCGAGTGCCCGCGGTGGCACTGGACGCACCCGCACCTTCCGGTAGCCCGGCTCGAGCGGCGTGAGGCCGGCGAGGTACTCGACGAACCACTGATCGACATGGCCGAAGAAATGGTGGTTCCGCGACCGCGACTCGGCGTGCCAGTGCTCGTAGAGGGAGGTGGCCCCTTGCTCGATCCAAAAGCCGTAACCAGGGTAGGTGCGCTGGGTCGCGACCGTGTAGGCGAGGTCTACCTCGCCATTCTCGGTCAGGAGCGGGAGCAAGAACTTCGTCCCGATGACACCGGTGTCGAGGTGGTCGTCGCGGGCGTGAATGTCGGCCACCAGGTTGGCGAAGACTTGCTCGCGAACCTGCTCCGGAGCAAGACCGAACCACAGGGCCATGACGTTGGCCGACTGGCGATAGCCGGTCGGTTTCTCGCCGTGGTACGTCATCGACGACGCGTCGAAGAACGCCCGGTTGAACCCGGACGCTAGGCGCCCCATGAGTGCGCGGTAGCCATCGACGTCGGAATCTCTTCCGAGAACTTCCGCGAACTTCGAAAGCAGCTCCGCGAAGCGATAGGTGTACGCCGTCTCGTAGACACCCGGGCCCTCCGGCGGCATGCCGTGCACTCCGGGCGGCAGCCAGTCGCCCAGCCCGGCGAGCATGACGTCGTCCTCGACGAACCGGTCGACGATGTAGTCGAGGTAGCGTCGTGCATTGTCGTAATGGCGCGCGAGAACTCTCTCGTCGCCGTAGTAGCGATACATCACCCACGGAATCTCGACGTACGCGACGTCCCACGCGGGAATCGGCGCCGCGATGGCCGATCGTGGATCACCGTGATGTCCCCAGCCACTGGACGGAACGATGCACGGGAACTCGCCATGCGGCAGCTGGGAGTCCACCCAGTCCTGGAGCCACTTGGTGTAGAACCGCGGCATGTGGAAGTTGAACGCCGCGACCGCTGCCGTGAGGTGAGCATCGCCGGTCCAGCCGTTCTTCTCGAAGACCGGTGTGTCGGTTGGAACTCCGTGCAGGTTGTTGAGAACCGCCCACCGCGTCGCTCGGTGCAGCTTGTTCACGAGATCGTCGTCGCACTCGAACTCCCCGGTCGAGCCGACGGCCGTGTGCACGGCGACGCCGGTGAGATCCGACAGCTCGGGCCTTGCCAGCTCCCCGTCGATCTCCACCTGGACGTACTGGAATCCCTTGTACGAAAACCTGGGCTCGTAGCGCTCTTCGGGATCGCCGCGACAGATGTAGTGGTCGACCTGGATGTCGCCGTGGATCAGGCCCTGCTTGAGCTCGACGGTGCCATCGTCGCTCAGCTGCTCGGCGTACCGTACGGTCACCCGCGTGCCGGCGGATCCTCCGTCTGGTGCGGAGTCGCCTGAGGACGCGCTGCGCAGCCGGAGGCGTGCCCATCCGCTCATCTGCTGGCCCAGGTCGTACACGAAGATTCCTGGCCGAGGCTCGGAGAGCGCCGCCGGGGAGATCTCGGCGACCGGTTCGATCGGCTCCAGCTGTTGTGAGCGCAGCACGCCGCCGGGCGGCGGTACGACCGCTGCGGCCTGCCAACCGGCTTCGTCGGAGTCGTCGAAGTCGACCTCGGTCCAGCCGGGCCGCTCATGGCGGGCGTCGTAGACCTCGCCGGCATAGAGGGAGTCGAACCGGATCGGACCGTCGGCGCACCGCCAGGTCTCGTCGCTCACGATCCGCTCGGTTCGACCGTCGGCGTAGGTGAGCACGAGCAGCGCGAGCAGCTTCGGGTGGTCCCACCACGGCGCCTGTTCCCAGTACCACACGTTCGGGGTGGGTTCGCCGTACCGGCCCCGGCCGAGCTGGGCGGCGAGGACGTGCTCGCGTCGGCCAGTCTGTGCGGTGCGTAGCAGGTCCGTCACGTCGTACGTCGAGTAGAGGACGGTCTTGGCGTAGTTGGTGGGAGCGGGATCGAGTACGGCCTTGCCGACCCGCTGACCATCCAGGTGGAACTCGCCGTAGCCGAGCCCGCACACGTAGAGGCGGGCCCGCACCAGGGCGTCAGTTGTCGCCGAGAAGGTCTTGCGCAGCAACGGAGCCGGCGGTGCAGGGCGCGGGGTGGCCTGGCCTTTGGCGAAGTCCCCGGTGCCACCCGTCCGCACGTGGTCATCCGTGCGCCACCCGATCCACGCGGCGCCGGCCCAGTCGGACGGCTCGAGCAGGCCGGTCTCGAAGCTGGCCGGCTCCGCCCAGTCGGAGGCTTCACCGTTCGCGTCCCAGACCCGCACCGTCCAGACGTACCGTGTGGCCGACCGTAACGGGGCGCCCGCGAACTCGACCTGAGTCGTACGCTCCGACCGCACCTGGCCGGAATCCCAGACATCACCCTGGCCGGCTTGGAGGAGCTCGGCGCTCGAGGCGACGCGGATCTGATAGGCGGTCTGCCGCGAGGTGCCTCCGGGTGGTTCCGGGGAGGCCTGGGAGGAGGGGGTGACGGATCGGGCTGGCGCCAACAGCCAGGAGAATCGCGGTGCTGGCTCGTCGATGCCGAGGGGGTTCTCTGCGTACTCCGTCGTGAGGCCGTGCGGGGCGAGCGTACCTACCATGAGTCATGACGATGCCTGCTCATCCGCGATGCGGGCCACTGCTCACGGCGCTTCGTCCACTACCGGTCACGTTGAGCGACGAGAATGGTGTCTGGCAAGCTTGGGTAAAGAGTGAGCCGTACCGATCTTGCTGTGTGCAAGCGGTATCTGCCTGCAATGACGCCAGGCCTTCGACAGCAAAATCAAAAATGGCGGGGTATGTGGGAATGCCGATGGTGGACACGCTTCCCACGTAAACTGAGCCTCTGCACGTCGTGTTACGTACTGGAGAGTTGTGGCTTCAACCGACAGGAGCCCGGATGCACGACTCCGGGCGACGCTTGCAGCGGTTGCGCCTGGCACGGCCCTGCGTGAAGGACTAGAGCGGATCCTTCGCGGCCGGACGGGGGCGCTTATCGTGCTTGGGTACGACCGGACCATCGACGCATTGTGCACGGGCGGCTTCGCATTGGATGTGGAGTTCAGCGCAACCGCCCTGCGTGAGCTCGCCAAGATGGACGGCGCGATCATCCTCGACAAGGACTGCACGCGGATCGTGCGGGCCGCCGTTCATCTGATGCCAGACTCGTCGATCCCCACGGTCGAGACAGGTACGCGGCACCGCACGGCCGAGCGGATCGCCAAGCAGACTGGGATCCCGGTAATTTCGGTTTCCCAGTCGATGCGGATCATCGCGCTGTATGTCGACGACATCCGGTACGTGCTCGAAGACACCGGGCAGATCCTTTCGCGCGCCAACCAGGCACTGGCGACGCTGGAGCGCTACAAGCTGAGGTTGGACGAGGTATCGGGAACCCTCTCCGCCTTGGAGATCGAGGATCTTGTCACGGTGCGCGACGTGGCGGCGGTGGCGCAGCGTCTGGAGATGGTGCGCCGGATCGCCAACGAGATCGATGGCTACGTCGTGGAGCTCGGTGTGGACGGCCGGCTGTTGAGCCTGCAGCTCGACGAGCTGGTGGCCGGCGTGGAGCCTGAGCGTGAGCTCGTGGTGCGGGACTATCTCCCGTCCACAGTGGGCACCAACCGGCGGCGGCTCACGGTGGAAGGCGCGCTGGAGCAGCTGGACCAGCTGTCGGCAACGGACCTGCTCGACATCGGCGCGGTGGCGCGGGCCCTCGGGCACGGCGGGGAGATGCTGGATGCTGCTGTGAGCCCGCGAGGCTACCGTCTGCTCGCGAAGGTGCCGCGGCTGCCGAGGGCCGTGATCGACCGCCTCGTCGATCATTTCGGCAACCTGCAGAAGCTCTTGGCTGCCAGCATCGACGATCTGCAGGCGGTCGGCGGTGTTGGCGAACATCGGGCGCGCTCGGTCCGAGAAGGCCTGTCCCGACTGGCCGAGTCGAGCATTCTGGAACGGTACGTCTGAGGAAGACGCCGTGGTGCCGCTGCGCGGCGCCCTCTGCTGGTGCGCGCTCATGGCGGCGCAGGCAAGAGTCGCGACGCGATGGAGGTCCGCTAGCGCAGCGGGGCCGACCGTCGTGGTAGTGAAGCCACTTGCACGCGCCGGCCGTGCCCCGCCCGATGGCCGAGATGATCGAGTCGCTAGCCAGAAGTAGGGCTTAGGGACGGCCTCAGCCGAAGTACTCGGCGTCCTTTGGATCGACCGGTGGAACTCGTACCGGAGCGCCACCGGACCGGATGGATTCGGCGCCAGCACAGCCAGCAGCGACCGCGTAGCGTGCGGCGACTGGCGATGTTTCCGTACGCCCGCCTTCACGTACGTACTGGAGGAACTCGGCGACGATTCGCGCGTCGGCCTCGCCGTGCGGTCCAGTCTCCGCCTCGAGCGGTATGCTCACGTCGCCTTCCGCGTGATAGCCGTGTCGGCGATTCCAGAGTCGGATGACCGTGCCAGGTCCGCCATTGCCGAAGTTTTCGATGCGGCCTTCGGTGCCGATGATTGTGTAGTTGCGCCAGTAGTCCGGCGTGAAGTGGCATTGTTGGTACGAGGCAAGGACGCCGTTGGCGAGGCGCATGTTGATCATAGAGGTGTCCTCGACATCCATCGCCGGGTTGAGTCCACGCAGGGATCGCGGCGGCCAGCGGGTAAGCCTGTCCTCGGCCTGCCACCAAGGGGTGGAGTCGCCACCTGCCTGATCCGGCGAGTAGACCAGCCGGTCGCCGATGCCGCTCACCTCGGTTGCGTATGCGCCGCACAGCCAGTGGAGGATGTCGATGTCGTGTGCGCCCTTCTGCAGCAGGAGGCTCGTTCCATACTTTCGTTCTGCATGCCAGTCGGCGAAGTAGAAGTCACCGCCATGGCCGACGAAGTGCCGGCACCATGCGACCTTTGGCGTTCCGATGTCTCCGGCGTCGATGCGGCGCTTCATCTCCCGTACGAAGGTCATGTGCCGCATGTTGTGGCCGAGGTAGAGCTTGCCTTGATGCTGCCGTGCGGTCTGAAGGATTCGATCGCAGCCCTCGGTGGTGATCGCCATGGGCTTTTCGAGGTAGACGGCCACTCCAGCGCGCAGCAGTGTGATGGCCTGTTCCTCGTGCAGATAGTCAGGGCTGAGCACGAAGACGGCGTCGAGCTCGGACGGGTTCAGTTCGTCGAGGCTTCCGTGGACTTTCACATCGTGGCCGAAATCTGACCGGAAGCGGTCTTGCGCTGCCTCGCTGGGATCGAATAGCGCGACGACTCGTGAACCCTGCTTCGGCTGATGCGCATACTTGGCCAGGCTCCCACGAAGACCATACCCGACGACACCTATCGCAAGATCGTTTGTCATGAGGTCACCGTTTCCACGTCTGTCGTGCGCTCGTCTCGAGGTCCTCATCGACCGAGATCTTTAGCCTTTTCTCCGTCGGCGACGGAGGTCTGCTTCGTGGCCAGCCAGCACCGAAGAGCGTCGACAGCGTGGAGCCTAACCCGGAGTACG
>DATCKU010000020.1:0-14304 GCA_036564245.1 Actinopolymorphaceae bacterium | reverse complement strand
GAGCGGCCATGATGGGCCAGCCTCGTCGTGGAAGGAGCCGCGCGTCCAACGGACTGGATACGTTGGGGCCATGGGACTCGAGGCATTCTCGCTCGACGGCCGGGTGGCGCTCGTGACCGGCGGCAACCGAGGGCTGGGATTCGTGATGGCGAAGGCCCTGGCTGAAGCCGGCGCCGCAGTCGCAGTGACCAGTCGCGACCTCGGCCGGGCCGAGCAGGCGGCGACCGAGATCGCCAAGACGACTGGCGCCAAGACACTCGGGATCGCCGCCGACGTCACACAGGCCGACGATGTCGAACGCGCGGTCGCCGCCGTGGTCGAAGCCTTCGGGCGGATCGACATCCTGATCAACAACGCCGGCATCAACATCCGCAAGCCGATCGAGGAGTTCGACGAGAAGAGCTGGGATCTGGTGCAGGCGACGAACCTCAAGGGCCCGTACCTCTTCGCCAAGGCCGTCTCGCCCCACATGAAGGCGCGGGGCTACGGCCGGGTCATCAACGTCGGGTCGATGCTGGGACTCACCGGGCTGCCCGAGCGCGCCGCGTACGCCACGAGCAAGGCCGCGGTCATGCAGCTCACCCGCGTGCTCGCACTGGAGTGGGCACGAGACGGCATCACGGTGAACGCCTTGTGCCCGGGACCGTTCGCCACCGACCTCAACATCCCGGTCATCGAGAACCCCGAGACCAACAAGTACTTCGTCGACCGAATCCCCTTGGGTCGTTGGGGAAACCCGGAGGAGCTCGGTGCGGCGGCGGTCTTCCTGGCCTCCGACGCCTCGAGCTTCATGACCGGCTCGATGCTCGTGATCGACGGAGGATGGACGGCACAGTAGGCCATGACCGCGTCCACGAGAACGGTGCCGCTGCGGATCGGGCTGTCGGCGTACGGCACCACCTACAGCCTGGGGTTGCATCCTGCCTCGAATCGGCCACGAACCACCCCGCGTGCCCTCATGGATCTCGCCCGCACGCACGGGCTTTCAGGCGTTGAGATTCCGGCGACCCTGCTCGAGGGTGAGGACATCTCGACGGTTCGTTCGTACGCGAGGGATCATGGCCTGTTCATCACGCTCGACACCGGCGGGTACGACCCGGAGGCGTTGACCACGGTCATGCTCCTGGCGCGAGACGTCGGTGCCCAAACGGTTCGTACCGTCGTCGGTGGGGCGAAGATCGGGGGTGACCGGAGACCCTTGGCAGGACGCTGGCAGCCGTTCCTCGACGACGTCGCGGCCAACCTGCGTGAAGCTGCGCGATCCGCCGAGTCGATCGGCGTCAACCTGGCGGTCGAAAACCATCAGGACCTCGCGTCGGAAGAGCTGCTGTGGTTGTGCGAGACCATCGACTCGCCACGGTTCGGCATCACGCTCGACACCGGTAACCCGCTCGGCACAGCGGAGGAACCGATCGACTACTTCAGGCGGGTCGCGCCGCACGTGAAGAACGTGCATCTGAAGGACTACTGGACCTGGTGGAGCGAGGACGGCTATCGCCTGGTCCGCTGCCCGCTCGGTCAGGGGATCATCGACTTCCCAGCACTGTTCGACATCCTCGCCGCGTCGGTGCCGGGCGTCACGATGGCGATCGAGCTGGGTGCCTTGCAGGCACGGGAGATCCGCGTGTTCGCCGACGACTTCTGGCCGGACTACCCGGCCTCCCGCACACCCGCGCACCTGGCGGCGACCCTGCGGCTGATCCATGCGCACGCCAAAGCCGGTGGTGACTGGCGCACACCCGCCGAGCGTGGCGAGCCCGTCGACGCCATCGTGTCGTACGAGGAACGCCAGCTCCTGCAGAGCATCGCGTACGTCCGCGCACTGCAGCAGGCTCGGGCACAGGAAGCGCAGGCGAGCCGTTCATGACGGCCGGCGACTTGCACGGGAAGGTGGCTCTGGTCACCGGCTCGAGCCGTGGGCTCGGCCGGCACTACGCCCTGACGCTCGCCGAAGCGGGCGCGGACGTGGCGATCCACGACATCGACGCCAAGGCCGCAGCCGCCTTCGGAGAGGCAGAGTCCGGCGACGCGGTGGCCAACGAGATCCGCGCGCTCGGCCGACGGTCCGGCTTCTTCGCCGCTGATCTCAGTGATCCGGCGCAGGCGGAGCGCCTGGTGTCCGAGGTCGTCAGGTCCTTCGGTCGGATCGACATCCTCGTCAACAACGCCGGCGGGGACATCGGCGCCACCACACCTCGCCCGGATCCAAACGACGCACTCGAGATCGACCCTGCCGACATCCGATCGGTCGTGGAACGCAACGTGCTCACGACGATGTACGTGTCCAAGTACGCAGGGCAGCACATGCGGGCCAGGCGTACCGGACGGATCATCAACATCGGCTCGGTCGCAGGACACCAGGCGACGCGGAACGGGATCATCTACGCGGCAGCCAAAGCGGCGGTCGCGCACTACACCAGGTGCCTTGCCGAACAGTTACGGCCCTACGACGTGAACGTCAACTGTCTTGCTCCCTGCGCGACGTATACCGGCCGGTTTCTCGCCACTCGCGAGGTGGCGGACCAAGGCGACCGGTCCGAGCTCGAGCGGATCGCGAAACCGGCCGAGATGGCGGCCCTCGTGCTCTTCCTTGCCGGGCCGGGATCTGCCCGCCTCACCGGGGAGACCATCGTCTGCCGCTAGGCGCAGCTACTGCGCGGGCCTCAGGATGAAATGTGAGAGCGCGTTGTGGATCTGCGTGAGGTCAGGCTTGGTGTAGACCCTGACGTCGTCCTGCAGGGCCGCGTGATGCGGAGTCTTCGGGCAGCGCGCGAGCCGCGCTCCCTCGATCATCGCCCTGCCGACCTCGCGCCCGGTCTTGGCCTCGTACACCGTGATGTCGTACGTTGCGCGGTGCACGGGGACATCGGTTGCGTACCCGCGGAGCTGGCAGGTCTTCACCAGAGGACCGACGCCGGTGTGGTGCAGACAGGCGACGAGCTCGTGGCGGGTCTCGTCCGGGTTGTTGAGGTACGACGGGACCGCCCGCCAGGACCCGCTCGGCTCGAGCGCGTACTCGGTGTAGTACGTCTGCCGACCCGCGTGCTCCTCGATGACCACTTGGAGCGGATGCGGCCCGGGTCCTGAGTACTCTGCCGCGTCCGGGAAGTACCGGCGTGGCCAGCCGCAGGCGACCTCGAAGGGTCTCGCGGTCACGGGTTGGTCGCTGGGACGCGGAGCGGTGACCGCCACCCACAGGACGGAACCGACGACACCGAGCACGAAGAAGAGGCCGATCAGGACGTAACCGCCGAAGTCGAGACCCGCGTCGGCGCTCGGCCTCGACGGTTGATCAGGTGAATCGCTCATTCGACCCACTTCGCGTTCAAGAAGAGATCCGGTTCGCTGGTTAGCTACCCAGGAGCCGGCCACGGCGCACCGGCGTTTCGCCCGGCGCTGCCCGCAGTCACACGCGTAACCTGCCGAGTCGATTCGTACCGACGAAAGCCATGGAGGCCTCTAAGAGCAGGCAGTAACCGACCTAACGTGGTCATTGTCGGAGGGCAGGGTCGGGTGTGGTCGCCGGCGCAGGGTGACGCTGCGGTTTCGTGTACGCCCAGTGCCAGACCCACTCCAGCGGGCCGCGCGGGAACGTGCGCAGCCACAACCACGAGCCCAGTGTGAACAGCGCCGTGATACCGGCCAGTCCGCCGACGACCCACCATGGACGCAGGTGCTCCAAGCGCACGGCAAGTCCGAAACCCCAACCATAGCAGAGAAGGCTGCCGACGAGGTTCTGGAAGACGTAGCAGCTCAAGGCGGTCCGTCCGACAGTGGTGAACCCGGTGCGCAGTGGGCCAGCGGGGCGTCGCATCCGCAGCACGATCGTCGTCACGAGGCCGACGATGCCGAGTGCCACGAACGGCGCCAGGACGTAACGCTCGAGCAGGAACCACTCCGGACCACCCAGTGACGTCAGTGCGCTGAGCGGCGCCGCGACGCCGAAACCGGCGACCATCACGATTCTGCGAAGCCGGACTCCGGCGGGGTTTGGCTCGAAGACGCCGGCTCGAAACAGCTTCGCGCCCAACAGGAACAGCACGATGCTCGACGGAATGATGAAGATCGCCTCGATGCGGTAGTCGAGCCAGTGCGCCAACCGCTCGCTGACCTGTTCGGCGTACGTTCCCGTTGCGAAGACGTCGGGCCGTCCGATCGGTGCAGGAGCAGCCGCTTCCGGTGGTGCGGAAACCCAGGCGAGCGTCACCAGTCCGACCACCGCGACGTGGAGACTCCCAGCGGCGACCATCCAGATCCGGATCGCGCGATCGCTGCGCCCGATGAGGTACGCGACCACCATCGCGGTCACGGCATAGCTCATCAGCACGTCGTACTCGAACACCAGGACGAAGTGCACCAGGCCCTCGACGAACAGCAGCGCCGCCCGCCACAGGTACCACCCTGGCCACCGGGCGCCACGTCGTAGCGCTGACCGGTACTGCAGCTCCAGCCCGATGCCGAACAGCAACGTCAACAGGGCAAGGAACTTGCCGTTGGCCGCCGACCGCAGCAGCGCCTCGACCTGTCCGGCGAAGGTCGACGGGTCCGGCATGTGGGTGAGGAAGCCGCTCGGACCCAACGGATCGGTGAAGATCCAGATGTTCGTACCCAGCGTCCCGATGATCGCCAGACCACGCAGGACATCGAGGACGGCGATCCGTTCCTTCACTACTTCTCCTCCTTCACTGCTTCTCCTCGGCGCTCGCGGGGACGTCACGCCTCGCGTCGGTGTCGTGGTCAGGCGGCATAGGACGAAAGATCGTGACGCGGACCGGCCAGGCGATCAGCCAGATCACGAGCACCTGCGTCAGCCCGACGAGCCAGCGCGCGAGGGCTTTCGTCTGCTCGGGCGAACCCACGACGAACATCAACAGCAGGATCAGCCCGCACCCGATCGCCCACGCCAGCAGGCACTTGCCCCACTCCCGCCACTCGTAGCGGACCCGCTCCGCGCCGTACTTCGGCGGCCGCCACGGCGGCGGACCACCGGCGAAGCGGTGGGCGAAGCGTTGATCAGCCCATCGGACCATGCTGTGTCCGAAGGCGACGCTGAACCCGAGGTACGCAGCGGCGAGCCCGTGGACCTGACTCGCCTCGCCACCACCCCGCAGGTCGATCCCGGTCGCCACGAGCAGCACGACGTCCACCAGGGGTACGCAGATGAGGAGAACCGTGCTGGTCCGGCGCAGCCGCAGCAGGTACCGCGCCAGCAGACCGGCGGCGAGGATCACCCAGAAACCGACCTCGCAGGCCGCGATCACCGCCAGCAGCGGGTTCTCGCCGATCAGCTCGAGGAAGCTGCTCATGGTCCCGAGCCTCACCGGACGAGGGCCCCGCCACCATCCACCGTGCGCCCGAAACCGGGTCCTACCTTCGTAGGACACCACAAACCAGCCCAGTCGGACTTTCCGAGGACGGCACCTGCGACCGGCACGTGGTCTCATGGTTTCGTGCCGGTCCTGCAGCGTGTGAAGTCAGGCGTGAAGTCGGGCGTCCGGGCGAGCCTCACCTGGCGCGACGGCGGTCACCCGCTGTTCGTGATCACGCTCGGCTTGGTGATCTACCTCGCCGGTCAGTACGCGATCTGGCCGAGCAGCTTCCCCCTGTGGGCTCACCTGGTCGGCTTCACGCTCGCCAGCGTGACCCTCGTGCTGCTGCGCCGGACCCGGCCGCTGGTCGCGTTGGGGATCGGGGCCGTGCTCACGGCGGTCGACGGCGTGATGGGCCTGACCATCCCGATGCTGCTGATCCTCGGCGACTTCATCTACAACGCCGTGCTGTACGCACCGCGCCGCGTCTCCCGCATCGTCGGAGCCGTGGTGGTAGGCGGCGCGGCGCTGGAAGGCGGGGTGCTCGCCTTCCTGATGCCGACGTGGCGGCAGGGGATCCTCGCCCTCGTCGTGATCCTGTGGCTGGGCTTCCTGCCGGTGTGGTGGGCCGAGACCGTGCGGCTGTACCGCGAGGCGGCGAAGGCCGAGCGCCTGCGCACCGAGCAGCTGGCCGAGCTCGCCGCACGTGACCGGGAAGCGGCGGTGAGCGCGGAGCGTTCCCGGCTCGCCGCCGATCTACACGACGTGATCGCAGGGCACCTCTCGGCCATCGCCATCCAGTCGGAGGCGGCGCTCTCGCTGGCCAGCAAGGACCCGTCGATGGTGCCCACGGTGCTGCAAGCCGTGCGGGAGAACAGCATCCGTGCGCTGCGGGAGATGCGCGAGATGATCGACCTGCTCCGGGCGGACGGCGACCGTACGGCGCCAGCCCGGCTGCACGACCTCGACCGGCTCATGGAATCCGCCCGGGCGAGCGGCCTGCAGGTGGAGGCGACGATCTCGACCAACGGTCAGCTGCCGGTGACCGTCGACCTTGCGGCGTACCGGATCATCCAGGAGGCGTTGACCAATGTCACCAAGCACGCGCCCGGCAGTCGGGCCACCATACGGCTCGAGCGGGAAGGCGACAGCCTTGTCGTCGACGTACGGAACTCCCTCACCCGACCCCGCGCGAACGGCGAGGCGGACGGCACCGGTCTTGCCAGCATGCGGACCCGGGCCGAAGCCGTCGGCGGCGAGCTGTCCGCGGGAGAAGTCGAGGGTGAGTGGCGGGTCCGTGCCGTGCTTCCGGTCGCCGAACGTGAGAGTGAGGTCTTGTGACCATGACCGAGGTGACTGAGGTGGCGGCGACACAGCGCAAGGTCCGGGTCCTGGTCGCCGACGACCACTCGGCGATCCGTGCCGGCCTCGCGATGATCCTCGGCGGCGCCGACGACATCGAGGTCGTGGGTGAGGCGGCCGATGGCGCCACGGCCGTGCGCATGGCCCGCGGGTTGCGCCCCGACGTCGTTCTCATGGACATCCGGATGCCCGGCACCGACGGGATCGAGGCCACCCGTGAGCTGGTCCGCGACCAGGTGTGCGAGGTCCTCGTCTTGACGACGTTCGACGTCGACGAGTACGTCTACGGCGCGTTGCGTGCGGGCGCTGCGGGATTCCTGCTGAAGTCCGTGGAGGCCCCCAAGCTGATCGAGGCGGTACGCCAGGTCGGTGCCGGGGATGCCGTGCTCGAACCGGGGATACTCCGGAGGCTGCTGACGGCCTTCGCGCAGACCAGTCCGACTGGGCCACCGCAGCGGCCCGCGGGGCTGGACGAGCTGACCGAACGCGAGACCGAGGTGCTGGCCTGCCTCGGCGAAGGTCTTTCCAACTACCAGATCGGCCGCCGGCTGCACATCGGTGAGACCACCGTCAAGACGCACGTCTCACGTGTGCTCGCCAAGCTGTCGTTGAGATCCCGCGTGCAGGCCGCGATCCTCGCACAGGAGCTGGGTCTTTCGGCTCCTCACGATCGCGCCTCGGGCGGGTGAGCGGTTTAGCTCGGAGCAAACCGGGCACCTGAGACGCGTGCGTATCGTGATCGTCGGTGCCGGCTTCGCGGGCTTTCACGCTGCCCGGCGACTCCGTCGCCTCCTACGGCAGCGAACGCAGATCGTCGTGATCAACCCGACCGACTACTTCGCCTACCTTCCACTGCTGCCCGAAGTGGCGAGCGGCATCCTCGATCCCCGCGAGGTCGCCGTTCCCTTGGCGACCACGCTGCGTGGCATGCGGCTGCTGCTCGGCGAGGTCACGTCGGTGGATCTCGAGGCGCGATCCGTCTCGTACGTCGACCCGGAGCGGCGGCACCACACGATCGAGTACGACCGACTCGTCCTCGCACCTGGATCCGTCCACAAACTGCTGCCGATTCCCGGCGTCACCGAGCACGCGCACGGTTTTCGTACCATCGCCGAGGCCCTCTACCTGCGTGACCACCTGATCGGGCAGATCGAGCTCGCCGACGCGAGCACCGATCCGGCCGAGCGGACCGCACGGTGCACCTTCGTCGTGGTCGGCGCGGGCTACACGGGGACGGAGGTGGCGGCGCAGTGCGAGCTGCTGACCCGACACGCGGCCAGACATCGGCCCGGTCTTGCCGCTCAACCCCTGCGCTGGCTCCTGGTCGACATCGCCGACCGCATCCTGCCCGAGCTCGACGAGAAGCTGTCCGAGAGCGCCACGCGTACCCTGCAGAAGCGCGGCATCGAGATCCACACCGGGACGTCGGTCGAGAAGGCCACCGCCGAAGGGGTGCAGCTCTCCAGTGGCGAGTTCGTGCCCACCCGGTCCCTGATCTGGTGTGTCGGCGTTCGCCCCGACCCGCTCGTCGACGGTCTGGGAGTGCCCACGATCAAAGGCCGCATTGTGGTGGACGAATACCTGAACATCCCAGGCCGGCCGGACGCTTTCGCTTGCGGTGACGCGGCCGCCGTACCCGATCTCACCCGACCCCGCACGGGTGACACCCCGGCCCTCGCGCCCATGACCGCCCAGCACGCCATGCGGCAGGGCAAGCGGGTGGCCGAGAACGTCGCTGCATCAGTCGGTCACGGAGAACGCAAGCCTTACCGGCATCGCAACCTGGGCTTCGTCGTCGACCTCGGCGGCTGGCAGTCCGCCGCGAACCCGCTGGGGATTCGCCTCTCGGGCCCAGTCGCCAAGCTCGTGACCCGCGCGTACCACTGGTTTGCAGTTCCCGCCAACCGCGGCCGGATCGCGGCCGAGTGGCTCGTCGACACTGTCGCGCCACACCAGATCGTCAAGCTCGGTTTGGTAAGACCCGGGCAGGTGCCACTCGACGCCGACCACGAGTAGGTGAGAGGGGTCCTGGTCACCGACGCCGTGCCGGTCGTACTGTCCGCGAGCGCACTCCGCGCCGATTCGTACCCACGCCATGCCTTCATGCCTCTGTGAGAGGTGAGTGGCCAACGAAACGTGGTCATTGTCAGGCGCCAAACGTGGTCATTGTCAGACACGGGCGAGGAGGCGCTGGGCCAGGTCGTCGAGGGTGGTCGCGGCCGTGTCGGTGAGACCGTGGCCGCGACGTGCCTCGATGCTGCGTCGGAAAGCCCGGACGAGCTTGCGCGCTGCGGGGCCACGCTTCGCGCGCTGGATCGCCGCGAGCTGATGGTCCAGCGCCACGAAGACCTGGCCACTCACCTCGCCCGCATCCGTCAGGGCACGCAACCGGTCACGCACGTCGGCGACGGTGAGCGCCTGGTAGGCCACGCGAAGCGTCCGTGTGGCTCCCGCTGACCCGGTGAGATCGACCGCAACCGTCAACGGATCAAAGGACGTCACGGTGAGACCTGGGTCGGCCGACAGCACCTCGGTCGCGGTGACCGCCACCGTCACGGTGAAGGTCGTGGCGAGGTGGGTTGGGTCGGCGACCGCGACCGCCAGCTCGCGGTCGCCCTCGGACACGACGAGCGACGCGGGCCCACTCGACTCGAGGATCGAGACCGAGCCTGGCTGCCACAGGTTGGCGCACAAGACGCCGGCCTCGAGCGCCCGAGCGGCCTGCGCCTCGGGCGTGTTCGCCACGACCGCTGTGCCCGGCTGGGCACTGTAACCCCGCGTCCGCTGCAGGTCGGCGGCCGGAAGCATGACGTACGCGTAGCGTTGGTCGGTCGGGTCCACACCGTGATCCAGCCACGCCGTGAGGTAGTTGGCAGTGATCGGATCGTCGCGCTGCCAGTTCGGATGGTGCGTGATGTCCGACCACTTCCCGGTGCGTGCCTCTCGAAGCAGCTGGAGGGTCACCGGCTCCGGGAAGACGTAGCCGCCGATTCCGTCCACGTGCAGCCAGTGGGCGCGCTCGACCGTGGCCGACGAGCCCAGCGAGGGCACCGGTTCGGCACCGTCGACGTGGACCGCCTCGGTTCCGCTGTCACCGAGCCGGCGGTTCTCGACGATGGTCTCGACACGCAGCCCGTCCGTCGAGGTGATGCCGGCGCCGAGCGCGACCACCTCGTGGTCGAAGCACATCCACGACTTGCGTCCCGTGAGCGATCCCCCGTGCACCGTGGCATGCCAGCCGCCCGCCGTGAACCGTCCGTCGAGGCACGCGCCTCCAGCCCAGGGGTGGAGTCCGAGCGTGTTGCGTCCCTCGCCGAGCCCGCGCTCGCGGACGTCGACGGTCGTCCCGGGGATGCGGTACGGATCGATCGTCGGCCAGAACTTGTCGACGTACGTACCCGAGCTTCCGACGTAGAGATAGGTCGCACCATCTGCAGTGAGCCAGGCCTTGAAGTTCTCGTCGTTGATGGACTCGAAGCGGGCGATCCGCGTCGAGTTCATCGAGATCCCGAGCATCCAACCCGGCCGGCGGTGCACGATCCGATCCTGGTGGTGGAACACCTTGCTCAGCAGCAGCTCACCACGGCGTTCGATCGAATCGTCGTTCAGAAGCTTCTTGGCGGCCAGCACACTGGGGACACCACGCTGGGGTGTGGGGTCGTCGAAGTTGTCGCTCAGTAGCCATTCCTTGAGCACCGACAAGAACCACGCCCGATGTGATTCGGGCACGCTGGCGGCGAGACCCGTCGCCGCCTCGAAGACGTAGTGGCCGTGGTAGTGCTCGTGCTCGTTCCAGCGGGCGATCGTCCGACCACTCACCATGTCGGCGAGCGCGCCCCGCCAGATCACGGGGTCGAACGTGTCGCGGATCCAGTCGTAGACGATCGGCGCATCGACCTGCCAGGGTGTGCCGGCCACCGTGGCCATGATGGGAACCAGCGCGTCCAGGATCGACGCGCCATACGCCCCGACGTACGGGTAGTAGGTGTGCTGGATGAACGAACCGTCACGGTAGAAGCCGTCCCCTGACGTGACGTACTGGAACACCGGCTCCAGACCACTGACGCCGAGGGCGACCGCATCGGGATTGTTCGACAGCGTCGCCCATCCCACGACCACGCCTGACAGCAGAACTCGGTTGGCGGCGGTGCCCGACGGTGCGGGCGTGTAGTGAGCGACGGCACGGGTGTAACTGCCTACCTGTTCCGGGGTCAGCTCGTCGTAGGTCAAGACGACGGCATCGTTGAACGCCTGAGGCCCGGAGATCTGCCACTCGTACCAGTTGCCGATGATCTCGCCGTCCTCGCGGTAGTAGTTGGCGACCATCCAGTCGAGACCGGAGATCACGTCGGCGAGCAGCTCGGCGTTGCCGTACAAGGAGCTTCCGGGTGTCGCCCACGCCAGCGCCATCCAGCGCAACCGGTCGAACGACCGCGAGATGGCGAACGAGACATCGACGTCGAGCCGCGCGTCGCTCCACAGGAAGCTGCGGTTCGGCGACGTGTCCAGGCTCGACCACCACGTCTGCGCGTCGTTCGTGATGCGGGTGATCACGGGTGCGATCGCGGGGTCGGCCGGATCGTAGTCCTCGGCCACCCAGAGCGCCCGCCACTGCGCGCGCATCCGCGCGAACTCCTCGACGGCGGCGTCGTCCATCGTGCTCGGCTCCTCCTGGTCCGCCGCGTGCGCCGGATGCACGCCTCCTGCGAGCCCTGCGCCAGCTGCCGCGGCTGCGGTTCCGAGCAGCCTGCGTCGGGAGAGTCCGAGCGGGCGCCGTCTCGGAGTCTGCATCGTGCCTCCTTCGCCTTGACGGGAAAGGTACGACGGCCCCGGCTGGTTCGCCGCCCACGCCTCGCGCATCTGTCTTCGGGCGTCGACGTGCGCAAGGCGTCGGCCTGCCGGATCGCCATCCGAGACGATGCTGTGTCCGAGCCGACGCGGTAAACGCCGTTCTGCGTAAGTGCCGATTTATGCCCGCATCCGGCCGCCCGCGTCCCGCCAGGGTGGCCACGGCCGTCCTGCGCAGCCGAATCGGCCGCCACGTGCTGTGGGCGCGACGCGCTAGAGGTGCAGCGGTTTGACCGGCGCGGCTAGCAGGGTGGGGTCGTCCCAGTCCACTCCAGGCACGTCGACGTAGAGCTCGACCTCGTTGCCGTCAGGGTCAGCGATGTAGAGGCTGTGGGAGACGCCGTGGTCGCTGGCTCCGAGGATCGGCGTGCCCGACTCACGAAGCCCTTGCAGCGCTTCCCGCAGCTCGTCGTCGCTGTCGCCGATCTTCAGTCCGAAGTGGTAGAGGCCGACCCGGCGGCCTTCGGGCAAGGCCGCAGCGTCCTCGCCGACCTCGATGAGCAGAAGCTCGTGATGGGTGCGCTTCGACGGCGCGTTGAACATCGCGATCGGGAACGGGAAGGCGGCTTGCGTGTCCGGCGTAGGAAGAACCTGGCGCCAGCCGAGAACGTCACGGTAGAACGCCGCCGAGCGTGCCACGTTGCGTACGTAGAGCACCAGGTGCCCGAGCTCCTTGACCTCCATGGGCCACCTCTCAATCCTCCTGGCCGTGGATCGGCCGCACCGGTCAGGCCACGGGCCGGTATCACGGCGGGCTGTCCTCGTCCGGTGCCAGCACCCGGATGACGGGGACTATTCCCGATGTAGTGGGCCGGCGTGCGCAACGCGGCCACCAGCACAGGGATGTCGAACCTCACGTCATGCGTGAGTACGCAGATGGCCGTGCGTCGGTCGACGTCGGTCTGGCTGAGACAGCGGTGCGGCCAGTCGACGACGATTTCGTCGGCATCCGGGAATGCTTCCTCGTCGCGAAGACGGCTCTGGCGTCGCACAACGTGACGTGATACCCGAGGAAACGTCCGACACGCGTGATCGCGGCGGCGAAATCGGTCGCACCGAAGACAGTCAGTCGAGAGATGGAACGAAGGATTGTACGAAGATGGCGGCCTCGGCGAGGTGAGCCTCGCCCCGGTGACCGTACCGACGAAGGCATGTGCTGCCCTGCACCAAGAGATTGCGGACATCGCCGACCACCGCGACCTCGAGCTGCGGATCTCCGAGCGAGCCGGACACATGGTCGGGAGATATCACGAGTCGCGCACCCAGCTCCCGCGTTCCGCTGACGACCGTCGCGAGGGCGACTGACTTGCGATGGGCCACGGATCTCGCGATGACGGGAAGTCCAGGGAACGACTGCCGGTTGGCGGCCTGGACGAAGACCTGCATCGTGCCACCACACGTGAGCCCGGCCGTGAATGCATCGTCGTCCGCGATGCCGTAGGTCTCCAGCATCGGCTGCCCGGTCGCGACGACCTGCTGCGCGATCGCGAGCACCGCTCCCTCGACGCAAGCGCCTACGAGGCTCCCGACGACTTCGCGCGGGTGTGCTCACCGCACATTTGCCAGGCGATCAAAGACAATTCGCCGGAATATCCCAAAGAGGACTGTCTCACCATGCCCATCACGCCTGTTGCCTCGAAGACCGACCTCGCGACACGAGTACCGACTGGTAGCGAAGGTTCGTCTCTCATGACGCCAATTTGGGGGTGTGACACGTGCCGACACGTCCTGCACCTCCGACGGGCGTAGTGCACATGGTCATTTGGGGGGACCCGACAGATGCGGTCGGACGTCACCACGCCTACTATCTCCCGCGTGGCTGTGGATTTCGCAACGGTCATCGCCGCCACCGCACACTGGCTGGTCTCCGCCTATCCGCCGGCAGGAGGCTCGCTGGCTCGGGTGTACGCGGAGGCGCAGGCGAGGCAGGCAGCGACAGTTGCCGCCTGGTTGCGGTATCCGACAGCAGCCGACGTCGCTTTGCTCGAGCTCGTCGGCCCGTCAGGATCGGCCGTTCTGGACGAACTCAACGAAACCGCAGGATTTGGCGACATCTCCGAAAGACCGGCCGATCAGGAATGGCGCAGCTGGGTGGATGAGGACGTCGCAAGCTGGGCCGCCTGCCTCCTCATGGACAGCCGCCTCACCGCGCGTGCCATCGCAATGCTCACGACATCGGAGCATTTTCGACACATGCCCCGAAGTTTCCGGATCCTCGCCCAGCCCAACCCCTCCGAGCTTCGAGCGGCTATGTTGCTGCGGCATCCGGACCTGATCGGGCCGGTGGCGCGGCTTCATCGCGACGCACTACTCGATCGGCTGCACCCCAGCAGTGCCCCGATCTGACCGGCGAGGACACACGGACCTCAGCGAACACGCGCACCTCGAGCTCTCGTCGGCCGGGCAGGAGCTACGGGTGAGTACCTTCTGCACGCGATATCTGCTATTCGTTACGTTTCTGCCAGTCACGAATCGCGTCTTGCACCCGGTCGAACATCGCCAACGGCGGACCGGCCAGAAGGTTGGCCATGGCCGATTCGCCGGCGGCGGGGTGCGGTCGGGTCGGAGCTATCGACTCTGCCGTCCTGACCGCACCGGCCATCCGCTGCAGTTGCTCGGGAGCGACGTGCTGCCGGAGGGCTTCGAACTCTTCGGTCTCCTCGTTCGTCGCGTGGCGGTTGACCTCTTCTGCCAGCTCCTGCAGCCTGGGGCCGAACTCCGGGTGGTCGACGCCGAGGTCGTAGAGCTCAGACAGCGCTTGTTTGGCGTCGCTTTCCTCCTCCAG
>DATCKU010000019.1:0-43959 GCA_036564245.1 Actinopolymorphaceae bacterium | reverse complement strand
CTGGAAAGACAGCGCCGACGCGATCAACGACAGCACCGGCCGGATACCCGAGCCTCCGATCGCGCTCTGCGAGGTGCAGGGGTACGTCTACGCGGCGCTGCTGGCCCGCGCCGAGCTGGCGGAGGCGTTCGGCGATCCACGTACGTCAAACCGGCTCCGGGTGCGTGCCGACAGGCTGCGGCAACAGTTCGCGGAGTCGTACTGGCTGCCCGAACACGGCTGGTATGCCGTCGCCCTCGACGGCCGCAAACGTCCAGTGGACGCCTTGACCAGCAACGTGGCCCATTGTCTCTGGACCGGTATCGCAGCCGACGAGCATGCCGCCGAGCTGATCAAGCGGCTGGCGGCCGACGACATGGACTCGGGGTATGGACTGCGCACTCTCTCCGCCACGATGGGCGCGTACAACCCGATGAGCTACCACAACGGATCGGTCTGGCCACACGACACCGCCATCGCCGTTGCGGGCCTGCTCCGCTACGCCCACCTGCCGGGTGCGGTTGAGCTGGCCGAGAGGCTCACGACCGGGCTCCTTGATGCCGCTGCCGCCTTCGGCGGCCGGTTGCCAGAGCTTTTCTGCGGATTCCCGCGGGAACGCTTCCCACACCCGGTTCCGTACCCGACCTCCTGCTCGCCCCAGGCATGGGCCAGCGCGGCGCCACTGCTGTTGGTGCGGTCGTTCCTCGGTCTCGAGCCGCACGTGCCGCACCGGGCGCTCACCGCCGCACCTCGCCTGCCGGACCAGTGGGGAGCGGTGTCGCTGACAGATCTGCGCCTCGGTGATGTCGTCGTCCACATCAGCGCGAAGAACGGGTCCATCACCGTGACCGGACTACCCGACCACTGGAAGCTCGTGACCGGCCCCAAATGACCATGTGCACTACGCCCGCCGGACCTGTGACACGTGTCGGCACGTAGTGCACCTCCAATACGCCCTCAATCCGACAGTCGGCGTCGACGTGAGCGGTCGAAGCACTGTGACCATGCCCTGGCTTGCTGGCTGAGAGCGATCACGGGATGGCGACGCCATCAAGCATGCGGAGTCCGGTGACGTCGCCGCAGGGTGAAGAGGCTCGACAGCAGTCCCAGAACCCACGCGATCAAGAGTGCTGCCCACAACGGCATGGTGACCTCTGGGATGAGCAACCGGACCGTGGTCGGAGCGGTGTTCTCGAAGATGAATATCAGGCTGATCACCACTAATACGGCGAAACCGACGATACGCCGAATTCCAGGGCGGGCGAGAAACGACGGTTTCTCCTGCTGAGTACGGCTCATGAGTCCCCCAAAGCACCGATCGGTGCCGAGCTAGTGCTACCAGCGTGCGTCGCCAGCTACTCAGCGGCAAACCAAAAGGGCGCTGCGAGCCATGCGGCCGTGCCCTTGTTGAGGTGCTCTCCGCTCAACATAGAAGCTTCTTCCAAGGCGGCGCCGAGCCGGACGAGGTCTCTGAACTGCTGCGCCGGTGTCCCTTGGTCGTAACCGCGGTTGTCCGGGAGCCGGTTGTCTCGCAGGTGCGCCATCACCAGGCGCGACTTCGGGAAGATCCACAGGTGTTGACCGCCGGACCCGTCATGGCCGAACGCCACGGGATCGCGTCCTGCGCTGTCATCAGACCAGCGTTCGAACATCAGCAGACCGGCTCCACGGACCGCCTCGATCGGCGGACGCCGACATGTGGACACCCAGTCCGGATCGAGCAGCTGGTTACCTTCCCACCTTCCATCTTGGGCGAGAAGTTGCCCACACTTGGCCAAACTGACGGCGTTGACCGCAGCGCTCGCCATAGCAAACGGATTTCCCGCCTCGTCGCAGCGCCAGGTTGCCTCGAACGAGACATCTCGCAGGCTGCCCCGGCCCTCGGCGTACGAGAAGGAGACGGTTCTCGAAGCGAACCGGGCCGCTGAGAGCTCGCTCCGTGTGCGCGGTGTTCAGCCTGTTCGTCGCTCACGGCGCGAACCCGGTTCCTCAGAGCTCGTACGGCGAGCATCAACATGGGGCTTACGCCGAGACCCAACAACGCCAAGTCCCAGTCCAGGTAGATCAGGACGCCAGCGAGACCAATGAGCTGGATCACTGCTGCGGTGGCAGACAGCAGATCGTTCGACAGGTAGGCCTCCATCTCGCCGCAGTCTCTCGTGATGGTCGAGACCATGTCTCCAGGCTTGGTCTCCTTGACGGTCCGCATGGGCAACCGAATCGCGTTCGAGAAGAGCCGCACCCGAAGCGTTTGCGCTACTCGCTTTCCGATACCGCCGAGGACGTAGGTCTGGGCACCCGTGAGGGCAGTAACCGCAACCGGCGTGATGACGAGTCCAGCAAGGAGCATCGCCAGGAGATCTGTGCGAGCTCGAGGAATCGCCACGTCCACGATGGCCTTCACGAACAACGGCTGGACAAGGCTGAGGACCGAACCAGCGAGTGACAGCGCGACGCCGAAAACGATCTGGGCACGCCATGCTGGGTCGTGGCTCCAGCCTCCTGAACGGATAGGGAAAGAACAAGTCTTGTACCCGCGTACGTGATCATGCTTATTGGAGGTAGGCCCCACGGCGTCGCTCAGCCGGTCAGATGTCTCGCCTTCGACACCATGGTCTCGAGCATCCGCCAGTCCACGGAGGGCGGCCGGCGCTGGGACGGATGGTCCGGGTTGGTGTCGAGCACGACGTAGGCTGCACCAAGCGTCGCAAGCTCCTCGAGGTCGCCGAGCACCTGATCGGCGGTACCTTCACCCACCCTGCGGTCCGATTCGTCCAGCGCGGTGTCGGTCAGACGTAACCGGATTCGTGGGCACAGGTCGGGCACGGACCGGCCTGCCGAGTCCGCCTCGCGCTGCAGGGCATCGAGTCCCTTGGTACGCAGCCAGTCGATCGGCTCGTTGATGGGATGCCATGCGTCACCCAACCTGGCAGCACGCCGAATCGCTCGCGGGCTGGAACCGCCTACCCAAATTGGTGGATGCGGACGCTGAGATGGATTCGGGCCGGTGCGGACGTCACGGAACGACACGAACTCCCCGTCATGTGAGGTGGCTGTGGCAGTCCACAGTTTCTTGATCGCCGCCAGGTAGTCATCGGTGATCGCTCCGCGACGCTCGAAGGGTATGCCCAGCGCGGTGTACTCCTTGGTCGACCATCCAACGCCGACACCGAAGATGAATCGACCGCCGCTGAACTGGTCGATGTTCGCCGTGACGCGTGCTGTCGACAACGGGTTGCGGAGCGGCAGGACCGTCACCGTCGTGCCGAGCTGGATGCGCTCAGTGATCCCTGCCATCCAGGCCAAGGTAGTGAGGGAGTCATAGAACGGTGGCGGATACAGCTCGGCGACATCCGGCGTAACCGCCACGTGGTCCGACATCAGCGCCGCCGCGAAGCCGGTGTTCTCGGCGAAGCGCACCCAACCCGCAGGGAATCCGGATCGGTGCCGGGCCCGAAGTTGGGGATGTTCAGCCCGAGCTTCATCTGGTGTCGCCCTTCATCCACTCGAGGAATCGGGCGAACGGCTCGTCAGCGCCCGGTGTCGGCACGTACTGAATGCTGTCGCCAGCGAGCTGCTGCAGGGCGTCCTGCATCTGGGTGAGGAGTGGCGGCGAGTACTCGAACCCCGGGACGAACTCCTTGGGCGCGGCGTAGATGATCCGGCTCACTCCCGCGACGGCACAGGTTGCGTGGCACATCACGCATGGCTCGCAGCTGGATACGACCATCGCTCCGGTAAGGCCCGTGGTCTTCAGGTTTCGGCACGCGTCGCGGACTGCCTCCACCTCAGCGTGGGCCGTCGGATCATCGTCGCGCGCGGTCGTGTTGACGCCGGTGCCCACGATCTGCCCGTCGCGAACGACGAGCGCGCCGAAAGGCGCTCGACCTTCCGCGAGGTTGTCGATCGCCAGGCGTACGGCCCGGCGCAGAAGATCGTCGTCTGACAGCTGAGTCTGGTCGTTCGATGTCGTCATAGCGCTGACCGTAAACCCTGACGTCGACGTGAGGGTCAAGTACGATCTCAGGCGTGCGTATCGGTGAGTTGGCCAGGCGAACCGGTGTCAGCGTGCGTGCCCTCCGCTACTACGAGGAGCAAGGACTGCTCTCGGCCGATCGCAGCCCCAACGGCTACCGCGAGTACGACGAAAGCGCGGTCGACCGAGTCGATCAGATCCAGCTTCTCTACTCCGCTGGCCTGTGCAGCGGAATTGCTGCCCTGTATCAGTGGCAACCGCGAGCGACTCGTGCCATCGCCTGGCCTGGTCGACAGCCTCAAGGTCGAACACCGCAGGATCCAGCGCCAGATCGAGGAGATGCGATCCTCCCTTCGGGTGCTCGAGAGCGTCATCGAGGCCGCCAACAACAGGTCGCACAGCGATGAGCCTGACCCGTGAGCTGCTGAGCTTGGTATGGGCGACGTACCAGCTCGACGATCTTCCCCGAACGTGGAATCGGGTCATGGTGACGGTGATCAGGGGGGTGCAACATGGATACCTGGCAACGTTTGGTTGTCGGCCTGCCGATGCTGGGGCGGATCCACTCCGTCCTCGACGGCATCGATGCCGTGTACGAGACCCGGTTTCCTGCGTTTGCCAACGCGGTCGACGCAGCGGATGCCCGCGCAGTGACGACGCGCGGGGTCGCGCGGATCCGCTCGTGGGCCGATGTCGACGTGAGCGTGAAGCGAATGTGTGACGAAGCGGAGGATCTCGCGGATCTCGTAGCGACTGCCGAGGCTGAGACTCCGCCCACCCACAGACAACTCGTCCATGGCGACTTCTGGGACAACAACGTGTTGTTTCGCTCCGGCCAGGTCGCCGCTGTGATTGATTTCGATTTCCTCGGCCACCGGCCACGCGTGGACGATCTCGCATTGACGCTGTTCTTCGCCGACCTCACGCTCGAACCGGCTGATTCGGAGCGAGTTCCCTTGCTGCGCCGCTTGGTCGATAGCTACGACAAAGGCCTGGATCAACCCTTGACGCCAGAGGAGCGGGCGGCCATTCCAGCCGCACTCGCACGTCAGCAGTTGTGGGCGTTTGGCCACATCACGAGGTTGGACGGGGCGTCTGCGCGCAGACTGGCAAAAGTCCTGGTTGGTAAACTGCGCCGGACCTTGCCCATCGCGCGGAATCCGTTCCGATGGCGCAAGGCGTTCACCTAACAGGCTGCATCGACGCCGACGATCATGGCCAGTGGACGGCAGACGGCTGTGCCCGGGCGGCGGGAAGCGATCTGGTCTTCGACAGTCGCCGAAGATTCCTCCCCGCAGGTGTCGGATCCGGGGCGAGGCGTTCGTAGACCAGGTGGAAGGCTGTCGAAGGTAGCCGCCGAGGCAAGGAGGAAAGGTGGCCGAGTACCTCATCTACTTCAACCAGCAGTGGGTGGGCGAGCACACAGAGGACTGGTTCCGCGAGCGCGCACGGCTCGGCATGGGTGTCCTGAACGAGATGAAAGCCGCTGGCGTCTATGTCTTCGCCGGAGGACTCGAGGAAGAAGGCCCGGTCTACAGCGCCGACCCCACGAGCGGAACAGCGATGATCACTGATGGGCCGTACGTCGAGACCAAGGAGTTCCTTGGCGGGTTCGCCATTGTGGACGTACCTGACGAGGAGACTGCCAAGATGTGGGCCGGCAAGATCGCCGAAGCCTGCGGCTGGCCCCACGAGATCCGCCGATTCAAGCCACAACCCAAGATCCCGGGATGAGGTCTCCTGACGAGCCGTGACCTCAGCGCTGTCGTACGGGCGCGTCGACGAGACGTATGTCCTAGTCGGCGTCGCCGTCTTGGTCAGAGAAGTAGAAGACCTCGGGGTCACCATCGTCCAGACCACTGAGCATGCCGGCAGGATGCCAACCGCTCGTCTGGAGCAGGCGAGGCGGTGCATGGCCGCGTTGGACAGATTCGTCGACGTCCAGACCCGACCCGACGATTGATCTCTAACCGAGTTGACCAAGAGCCGCCCGATTCCCGAGCGGCGAGCGAACTCCGCCACATACACGAGGTCCAGGAAATCCGAACCGAAGAACACCCGGCGTCGGACGATGGCGTGGCCTACGATCCGCTGGTCACGTATCGCGACTCGAAGCCAACCCGCCTGGGCCGCTTCCCGTAGCCCGCGCACTCGTCCGGCCTCGCCAGCTCGTGCGATGTGGTCATACGCGATGATGGCGTCGACATGCGAAAGGTCTCCAGGCCGAACAACGGCAGGCTGCTGCATGATGGCAGCGTGACATTCCCGTACGCCTTGTCCAAGTGGTTTACGAGCGAGGCGAGCCCAACCGATGCCACTGTGAGTCGCTAGACGGAGGAGGACGAACTCCTGGCCATCCTTCCGCCGCTGCGGCCACGCTCGGGGTAGGCGTGCCTGAATGTCCGTGAGCAGCCGGCTGCTCAGGTCGAGGAGTGGACGACTGCTGTGGATGATCGCTATTGGGTCAGCGAAGAACCCTGCTCGGGTTGCTAGGGTCGACGATCTCCGCTCCATCCGGAGTGTCCCCACCGTAGTACTCGTCGCGGTCAGCCATCGCCGGAGCGTGCTTGGCGTGTGGGTGGCGATGACTGGACGCGGTACCGCCAGCCGGACACGTGCCAATGCTCGGTGGAAGGCCCCGGTGGCGGCGAACAACCAGGGGTAGGAGTCGATTGATGGCGTTCGCTTGTCGTGTGGGATGCGCCTTTCCAGCTCCGCCCGCCGTCGGCCGCACCGGGGAGCGGTTGCGCCATTCCCTGAGACAGCGACCGGTACGACTAACCCATGGTGCTGAGGCATCTGCGGACCTCGGGTAGCAAGCAGCCGGCGACGGGAGTTCTGAATGATCCCGTTCACTCCCGCGCCAGACACGCAAGTGCCGTCCGCCTCGTGTGTTCGCCTTTACCTGCCCGAGGACGGCCGTCGCCCCGCAGGACGGCTGGACGTCCCGCGTTAACGGATGAATTGATGCGATCCGTCGCCAGCTCGCTGCGGTGGGTGGGCTGCTACGGCAAGGGGAACGACCTGTCGCCTGTCCGCCGGGGAACCGCGTCAGCTGGGACGAGCTACAGATGCAAAAGCCGGACCACTTCGGTTGATCGGAGTGATCCGGCGTTTGTGCTGATCAGGGCGGAGGCGGCGGGATTTGAACCCGCGAGAGGTGTTTACTCCTCAACCCGCTTAGCAGGCGGGCGCCATAGACCGGACTAGGCGACGCCTCCTCGCAAGCGCCCGATCAGCCTAGCGGTACGCCCGCGGCCCAGGCAAAGCACTACCCCTATGACGACGCCTGAGAACCCTCCGTTGATCCCGCGGTACCGGCGCCGGCACACCCCTGATCGCTCCGACCACGCCGAGGCGTGGCGCCTCGCCGGGTTGCCATGACTGCGATCACCCTCGCGGCCTCACGATCGCCCGGATCGTGTCGCTCCAGCCCGATTCGAGGTACGGTGCGTAGGAGGTGGCGCCATGACCAGGCGAGCTGGACTCCGCACGGTCGGCTACACCGACCGGCTCGAGGCAGGTCGCCAGCTGGCTGACGAGCTGGCGTCCTATGCGAGTCGTGCCGACCTCATCGTCCTGGGTCTGCCTCGCGGCGGCGTGGTCACCGCGGCCGCGGTCGCCGAGCGCCTGGGCGCCACGCTCGATGTCTTCTGCGTACGCAAGCTAGGCGTTCCCTGGCAGCCCGAGCTCGCCATGGGTGCCGTCGCGACCGGCGGCGTCCGGGTGATCAACGAAGAGGTCGTCCACCAGCTTCAGGTCCACCCGGACGAGATCGATCGAGTGGTCCAGCGCGAACGGAACGTGCTCGAGCACCGGGAACGCCTCTATCGGGGAGATCGACCACCGCTGCTGTTGCGGGACAAGACGGTGATCGTGGTCGACGACGGCATGGCCACGGGAGCCTCGGCACGGGCCGCCCTTGCTGCCGTACGAACGCACGAGCCGGCGCGACTCATCCTGGCGGTACCGGTGGCTCCTACCCAGACCGTCCACGAGCTCAGTCATCTGGTCAACGAGCTCGTCTGCCCGCTGACGCCGGTCCCCTTCGAAGCCGTCGGACGGTGGTATCGCGACTTCCGCCCGACCACGGACGCGGAGGTCCGAGCCTTGCTGTCGGCGAACCCGGCCGTTCCCGACCGCGACCAGGCCACACGATCGACGGATCGTGACTCGAAGGAAGATGACGCCGGCTGACTCGCCCAGCAGATCACTCGTCCGGCACAGCGCTCGAGCAGCTGGGACCGTCCACCACAAGAAACAGCACAGAAGAAGGGGGCCGAGCCAGACCACCCTGGCCCGACCCCCTACACCGTGCTGACCGACCGATGGTCACGGCCGGCCTTCAGTCCTGCTCAGAGGTTCGACAGCAGGTTCGCGATCACAACGACGTCGCCGACGTCGACGAGGTCGTTCAACGAGTTGTTGAGAAAGTGGTCGACCGAGCGGTTCAGCACGTTGTTCAGAATGTCAGCCACGTCGTTCAGAACGTTGGCGTCGGTCGTGACCTGCGCAGGCGCCACGGCAGCCGAGGCCGGCGTCGCGAAGACGGTCGGTACGGCGAGGATCGCTGCGGTACCGGCGGCAGCGAGGAGCTTCCTCATCACAGTCCTTTCCATGGGTTATACGGACAGTACTCACCTGACTACCCTGGAGCAGACCGGTCTAATCCCTCGAAAAGGACCAAAATGACATTTGCCACATTCACTAACGCACAGGCTCACCCGGATGCCCGCTAAGCGGGAAGAAAGCCCGCCGAACGTCAGTCGACGGTCACCCAGCCGACGACACAGGCGCCTGAGTCACTGACCACAGGCCTCAGGCTGAGCGAGGAGGCGGCGAGAGCACCTCGACCTTCAGCTCCCCGTCGGCGTAGCGCTGCCGCAGCAGCTTCTTGTCGAACTTTCCGACGCTCGTCTTCGGCACCTCCGCGACGAACGACCACCGCTCCGGCAGCTGCCAGCGCGGGACCTTGTCGATGAGGAAGTCCCGCAACTGCGCCGCGGTGACGGCCAGCTCAGCTTCCGTTTCGCCGTCTGCGCCGGTGTCGGAGCGCAACACGACGGCGGCGAGAGGCCGCTCGCCCCATCGTTCATCCGGTACGCCGATCACACTCGCTTCCGCCACAGCGGGATGAGCCATGATCAGGTTTTCCAGCTCCACCGAGGAGATCCATTCTCCGCCGGACTTGATCACATCCTTGGCTCGATCGGTCAAGGTCAGAAAGCCGTCCGGATCCAAGTAGCCGACATCGCCGGTACGCAGCCAGCCGTCGTGGAACCTCTCCTCAGGTTCCTCGGCGAGCTCCGGGCCAGTCGCCTCCGCCGCGCCGTGGTAGTAGCTCCCAGCCACCCACGGCCCGCGTACCTCCAACTCGCCGACCGTCTCACCATCCCAGGGAGCGACCGTGCCATCCGGTTTGACGATCCGGCCCTCGACCAGCGAGACCAGCCGCCCTTGCGTCAGCCGGTAGCGCCAGCGCTCCTCGCCTTCGACACCGGCCGGCGGATGCGCCACCGTGCCGACCGGCGAGGTCTCGGTCATCCCCCAGGCGTGCAAGATCCGGACGCCATGGCGGTCGAACCCCTCCATCAGCGCACGTGGGCACGCCGACCCGCCCACGATCACGTCACGCAGGCTCGACCAGTCACTCTCCGGATGCGCGTCAAGGTACTGCAGCACACCAGCCCAGACGCTGGGCACCGCCGCCGCGAGCGTCACCCGCTCCTGCTCCACCAGGCGCACCAACGGCTCCGGCCTCAGGAACCGATCCGGCATCACCAGCGAAGCGCCCACGAGATAGCACGCGTGCGGTATGCCCCACGCCAGGACATGGAACATCGGCACGACCGGCAGTGCGCGATCCGCGCTCCCGATGGCGAGGGCGTCGCCCAGCGCGACGCCCATGGAGTGGAGAACCACGGAGCGGTGGGAGTACGCCACGCCCTTGGGCAACCCAGTCGTACCGGAGGAGTAACACATGGCCGCCGCCGACCGCTCGTCGACGTCCGGCCAGTCGAAAGTGTCCGGACGACCGGCAAGGAGATCGTCGTACGCATGGACTGCGACGCCCTCCGGTACCTCGAGACTCGACGTCGCGTCTCCGTCCCCGCCGACCACCACGACGTGGCGGGCCGTCCGGAGCTGCGGCAGCACCCGCGCGAAGACCGGAAGCAAGCTGGCATCGACGAAGATCACCAGGTCTTCGGCGTGGTTGGCGATGTATTCGATCTGGTCCGCAGGCAGTCGGATGTTGAGCGGATGGAGCACCGCGCCCATCGCCGGGACCGCGAGATACGCCTCGAGGTGCTCCTGGTTGTTCCACATGAACGTCCCGACCCGCTGATCATCGGTGACACCGAGATCCCGGAGGGCGTGGGCAAGGCGGGCGGCGTTGCGAGCGACCTCCGCATAGGAGGCAGCGCGCACCCCGCTTTCGGTCAAGGTGGTCACGGTCCCGGTCCGCCCGTGAACCATGGCGCCGTGCCTCACGAGCGCACCGACCGTGAGCGGGGTGTCCAGCATCGTGCTACGCATGTCCCGATCTTGACACCGATGACGATCTGATGACACCCCTTGGCATGCGGGTAGAGAACCTTTGTCCACAGGTTTGTGCGGCGAGTGGTTGGTGGCAAACTGTCCGACATCTCCGCAACGTCCAAGTGGCCGACGCGTACGGGTTGGGGCGCGTACGACCTAGCCGGACAGGTCTTGGCGGACTTTCCCGATTGCCGGGCAGAGACCAATGCTGGGGAAATGAGATTGAATACACTCCATGGGTGAACGTGTCGGGAGCGACTACGGCGGCTTTGGCGTGCCGACCCGCCGTCCGCACCCTCCCGGCCCGCCGAGTCGGATGAGTTCCTCGAACCGGCCGAGTTCACCCACCCGGCCGAGTCAGCGCCGGCGCCCGTCCATGTCGTTCCCGCTCGCGCTCGGGCTGACCGTGATCGGCACGCTCATCCCCGGCACTGGCTTCCTGGCGGCAGGCCGTCGACTGCTCGGCTCGGTCGTCCTGTCGATCTTCGTCCTGCTCCTGCTCGCTTGCGGGTACTACGCCCTGACCACCGACCTCAGCTCGGTGATGCACCTCGCGGTCTCACCGGATCGGCTACGGCTTGTGAGCATCCTGCTGCCTGCCGTCGGAGTCGCCTGGGTGTGCGTCACCCTCGGCACCTGGCGGACGCTCCAGCCGCTCAAGGCGAACACTCTGCAGCGACTCGCCGGGTCCGCGCTCGTCACCGGGCTTGCCATCGCCATCTTGATGCCGTTGGCGATCGGAGGGCGGTACGCCAGCGTGCAGAAGAGCGTCGTCGAGAACGTCTTCGCGAGCTCGGACAGCCGCAGCGAAACCCGACCGAAGGGCGTCACCCGAGAGGACCCGTGGGCCGGGCAGGAGCGGGTCAACGTCTTGCTGCTGGGAGGCGACGGCGGTAAAGGCCGGATCGGCATTCGCCCAGACAGCTTGCAGGTGGCGAGCATCGATACCCGCACCGGCAACACCGTGCTGTTCAGCCTGCCGCGAAACCTGCAGAAGATACCGTTCCCACCCGACTCGCCCCTGGCCGACGCCTATCCCGACGGGGTGTATGCCGGCGAGGGTGACCCGCTGGAGTGGATGCTCAACTCGATCTACGAGAACGTCCCGGCGCAGCATCCGGGCCTGCTCAAGAGCGACAATCCGGGCGCTGACGCCACCAAGTTCGCCGTCAGCGGCGCACTCGGGATCAGGATCGACTACTACGTGCTGATCAACCTGCAGGGTTTCGCGGAGCTGATCAATGCCCTCGGTGGCATCACGGTGAACATCAACGAGCCGGTGCCGATCGGCGGTTCGGAAGACTCGGGCGTCCCGCCCCATGACTGGCTGGAACCTGGGCCGAACAAGCACCTCGACGGCTACCACGCGCTGTGGTTCGCGCGCGGCCGCTACGGCTCCAGCGACTACGACCGGATGAAGCGCCAGCGCTGCACCATGAAGGCGATCATCGAGCAGGCCAACCCCGCCAAGGTGCTCACCCGGTACGAAGCCATCGCCCAGAGCTCCAAGAAGATCGTCTTTACCGACATCCCGAGCGAGCTGCTGCCCGCCTTCGTCGATCTGTCGCTCAAGGTGCAGAAGGCAAGCGTCAGGAGCATCGCGTTCACCAACGAGATCATCGACTCGTCGGATCCTGACTACGAGCAGATCCACTCGATGGTGCAAGCCGCCATCAAGGCGAGCGAGCAAGCGGCGCCGTCGAAGAGTCCGCGACCGACCAACGGGCAACCGAACGGCAAACCTCAAGCATCGAAGAACGGCGATGCCCCGGGCCAGACGTCGGCACCCGACGAGGCAGACCAGACATCGGATGAGGGTAGCTCGAGCGGGTCTGAGGCTGCGGCCTCCTCGGACGAGGACTCCACACCTGACCCGGCCGGTGAGTCACTCGAAGAGGCCTGCGCCTACTCACCGAAGCACTGACCGGTTAGCGGTGGACTCCTAGAGCAAGAATCACGGACTACGGGTCAGAGTGGCGCCGCCCCAGCGCACGCGCAGGCCGCGACGACCGGGGCGGCGCCACCGCGATACGCCCTGGAGGGATGGCGCACTCATGTGCGTAACGCCGGAGCATCTCAGTCACGCACAGCGTCATACTAAGTCGGACTTGAGCAGAGCGGACCCAATTCTGAAAACCTTCCTCTGCAGAATGACCACGTTACGTCGGTTTGTCACAGCTTTCCGCGGTATAAATCCGCCTCGAAGCTACGAAAAGCCGAGGAGAGTAAGCACCGGATAGCACCTGCGACGAAGTTTCGACCCGGATGGGCAGGGCACGAGTCGGCTCGATGCCCGTCAGCTACTCGCACGCAGCCGCGGACCTCAGTCCGCGCCAAGCGGGCGGTAACCGTGCGCGGCGTCCAAACGAGTACGCAGCTCGGACTCGAGCCGCTCCACCTTGATGTCGAGCACGCCGGCCGCAATCAGGCTTCGGCGACCGTCGCGCAACTCGAGTACGACAAATGGGCCGGTAGCCGCCTCCATCCGGCGTACGTTCGACACCTCACTCCACGTGGCCTCGCGCACGCTCTCGCGCCGCCACGTCGTGCGGTTCCGGAAACCGTCACGAGTCATGACAAGCGGCGTACCCCGACCCACGAAGATCCAGGCACCCCAAGCCACGACCACACCGACCGCGGCGAGCAGTATCCACTCCACTGCCGTGACGAAGGGATGGTCCAGCCCGGGTATCGCCCGCCGTACGACGTCCACGACGATGGCGATCCCAAGCCAGGCGCACGCCATGCCGAGGATCCGGACCCGCAGTGCAGGCCGGAACCGCACCACCATGGTGCCGGACTCGTCCACCTCGGTCGTCTCGGAGCCGAAGTCGGCAGGGGACTCTGCCGCTTCCGGAGACGCCGCGGCTCGCTCGGGCTGAGGGTCCTGCAGTTGCCGTGCCATGGCCTCGAGTGTGTCATGCCCGCGCTGACGTCCGACACGGCTTCCGGCGAATTTCGCCCGGCGTAAAGCCGACCTGCGAGCGCGACGCTCCGGGATCCGGACATCCCGTCACCGGCATCGGACGGCCGACCCCACGCCGGGCGATCACCACTTCGAGTCGATCACTTGAGCGCGCCGCGGGTGAGACCCGAGACGAACTGCCGCTGGAAGAAGATGAACACTGCGATCACCGGGAGCGAGGCGAGCAACGCTCCGGACAGCAGCATTCCGTACCTGAAGTCGTACGGACCCACCAGCGAGGCGATTCCGAGGTTCATGACGAACATGTCCGGATCTGTGGTGATGATGAGCGGCCAGAAGAAGTCGTTCCACAGACCGAGGAACGTGAGGATGCCCAGCACCGCGACACCCGGCCGCACCAGGGGGAGAACGATCCGCCACCAGATCCGGAACTCGGTTGCGCCATCGACGCGAGCGGCATCGAGCAGCTCGTTCGGCACCGAGAGCGTGTACTGCCGCATCAGGATGATGCCGAACGCCGTGACCGCGCGCGGCACGATCAGACCCTGGTATGTGTTGAACCAGTCGAACGCGCGCATGATCTGGAACTGCGGCACGAGGAGCACCTGCGTTGGGAGCAGCAGCGTCACCAACATGATGACGAGCAGCACATTCTTGAACCGGAAGTCGTGCTTTGCGAACGCGAACCCGGCGAGCGACGCCAACAGCACCGCCACCGCCGTACCGAGCACCGCCACAACCGCCGTGTTGAACATCCACCGCGCCAAGGGGAACCCGGTGATCAAGGCCTCCATGTTCCCCAACGTCCACTCGTGTGGCCACAGCGTCAGGTTGGAGGAGAAGATCTCCTCGTTGTTCTTGAACGCCCCGAACGCCATGAAGAGGTACGGCGTCACCTCGACGAAGACGCCGACCAGCAGCACGAGGTTCACCACCACCAGGGCGACGACACCCGGCCAGCGCCGCGGCAGGCTCACCCGTATGTCGCGTACGGATCCGACAACCTTGTCAACGACAGCCATCTCTACCTCTCACCGACTCATTCGCCCGGGGACGCCCAGCCACCAAAGAACTTGATGTTGATCGCCGAAACCGCCAGCAGGAAGAACGTCATGACGTAGGCGATGGCGCTGGCGTAGCCGACGTTGAAGAACTGGAAGCCCTGGTTGTAGATGTAGAGCGTCACCGTGAGGGACGCGTCCGACGGCCCACCGCCGGTCAGGAGGAGCGGTAGGGCGAAAAGGTTGTACGAACCGATGATCGCCTGGAGCACGACGAACAGCGCGATCGGTCGCAGCAGCGGCAAGGTGATGTAGCGGAACGACTGCCAGCGTCCTGCTCCGTCGATCGCGGCGGCCTCGTAGTAGTCGTTGTCGATCGCATTGAGACCGGCCATCCAGTAGAGCGCGTTGATCCCGGTCCACGTCCACAGCCCGATGAGGACGATGGACAACATCACGATCTTCGGATCGGTGAGCCACGCGACCGGACCGAGGTTCACCTTGCTGAGCGCGAAGTTGAGCAACCCGTACTGCTCGTCGAGGATTCGCGCCGCGATGACGAAGACCACCACCTCGGAGGTGAGCACCGGGAAGAAGAAGGCCGTACGGAAGAAGCCCTTCCACGGAACCAGCCGAGAGTTGATGGCGAGGGCGAGCAGCAGCGAGACGCCACCGATCAGGACGATGCTCCCGAGCGCGTAGATCGTCGTGTTGCGCATCGCCATGCCGAAACGCTCGTCGCTGAACATGTGGATGTAGTTCGTGAGGCCAGCGAACGACCGCTCTTCGAAGCCGAACCCCTTGGTGAAGCTCAGGACGAACGAATAGATCACGGGATACAGCCCGAAGATCAGGAACAGGATGAAGAACGGCGAGATGAAAATGTACGGAGCGATCCGGCGTTGCCGGCGCCACCACCACTCCCGGGCCGGCCACAACGGTCGGCCGATCCGGGACGCCAGGGTCGACGTGCTCATAACCAGCCCAACTTCCCTTCTTACTTGCCGCTACGCCGTCATGAACTCGATGGTGTCCAGCGTTTCTTGCTGCGCCCTCCGGAGCGCCTCCCGCGGCGACATTCGGAGGTTCTGCATCGCTGGTGTCAGCGCCAGCCGGACGAAAGCGCTCGTCGTCTCTCCCCAGAACGGCGACATGTACGCCGTGTTGATCTCGGGAGACACCTCGCGGATCAGGTCGCCGACACGTTGGCCGTCGAAGAAGTCCAGCGGCTCGGTGAGCTTGGGGTCACTGAACGCTGGTCGGTACGTCGGCCAGACCTGTCGCAGCTCGTAGTCGTACAGCAGGGCCTCGGTCGTCGTGTGCTCGAAGAGCACGAAGTCCATCGCCTCTTCGATGAACTCGCTCGTCTTGAGCACCGCCACTCCGGTGCCGCCCTGCGTCCCCGTGCGCGAGCCGCCCGGCTCCCACCTGGGTATCGGCATGAGATGCCACTTCCCAGCAGTGCCGGGGATGTTCTGCTGAACGAACCCGCTGAACTGCCACGACGGGCCGAGCAGTGACGCGACCTTGCCCTGCTCCAGCGAGATGTTGTAGGGGACACCGGTCGGCCGCAGCGTCGACCAACCGTCCCTGATGGCGTCCTGCATCCAGCTCAGCGTGCGGACACCTTCGGGGCTGTCCAGCGTGGGCTGGCCCTTGGCATCGAAGAAGCCCCCGCCCTGCTGCAGGGTCATGATCCACCACTGTCCCCAGTCGAGGTACTGCTGGTCGATCAGGTAGTTGCCGGTGTCCCGGTGGAACCGCTTCGCTTCCTCCACGAAGTGGTCCCAGCTCTCGATCTCCGTCGACACGCCGGCCTTCTCCCAGATGTCCCAGCGGTAGCTCAGAAGGCACGCGTTCAGCTCGTTACCGATGCCGTAGACCTTGTTCTGCCATGACCACGGGTCGGTGGCCGACGGGTGATAGAGGTTGTCCCATTCACCCATCTCCTCCAGCTTCTGCCTCAAGTCGACGAAAAGGACGTCACCTTTGATGAACCGGGGGAATTGGCTGATTTCCACGTCTGCGATATCGGGCCCACCAGACTCCGCCTGCGCCGTGATGAGCAATTGGTCGTGCATTTGGGTATACGGCAGGATCAGCCACTCGATCTCGAAGTCCGGATTGCGCTCCTTTTTGTAGAGTTCGAACGCCTTTTTCTGCCAGTTGATACGCGTGTCGGTGAAGGCCCAGAAACTCAACTTCTTCTTGGCACCGCGGTTGAAATTGGGTGCCCCTCCGCAGCCAGCGAGCAACGACCCACCCGCAACAGTCGCACCCGCAGCCGCGGCACCCTTCAGGACAGTCCTCCTGCTCACTGGCGCCATGACCACTGGCCTCCTCGGGCTTCCAAACCTCGATCAACTTCTCGATACTTTTGCCGGACGCGAAGAAAGTTTCGCTTCCAAGCCATCACTGTTGTTTGTCTGTTTCGACGTCAACACACCGAACCAGCGGTTCGTGGCGCTGAGCGTACGCGCAGCGGGTTTGACCGACTAGAACGGTGACCAGCTTCGGACATCGTGCGGAAATTTCGGTAACGCATAGTGGCCGAAGGTCCGGTCTCAATGCAAGGTGACAGAACCGGGCACTTTGCCGTTCGACGTCTTTACATCGTAGGGAATTTAAGGCCCGTCGAAAATCAGCAGGCTGCGCACCGCTGCGAAAGCTCCAATACCTCACCATAGACGTCAGCTTTCGCAGCCGGGTATATACCCCGTGTTTGGTGCAAGTGGACCCAGGACCGGCTTGGTGAGGGCTGCGTCAGCGGAGTGTCTCGCGTACGACGGCGCTGGTTGGAGGCATTGAGGAGGACGAGCGGGCATGGATGCCGAGCCAACGTCGGGGCGGTCCAGATCGCGGAGGCGGGCGATCTAGACCGGCCCGGCGCGGGCTCGCGAGCGCAACTTCGCTGATCAGCGACGGCGCTCGATGTCCGAACCAACCGATGGATCGACGAGGCCAGCCCGGCAGGCACGACACAGCACTCGACGACCTCTTCCTTGCCTCATGACGTCTGGTGGGCGACGCCCAATTCACACCCCCCACTTACGCGGAACTGCGACAGAAGTCGCTCGCCGTCAAGATACTCCGGCACCGTGCCGGAGATTGCGTGTCGACCGGCAAGCTCGAACGTCGAAAGCGGGTCCAGGCCCACGACGTTGCTGTGCGGGCAGGTCGTGAACCACGCGGGCGCCACGCCTGCCTCATCGCGCGAAGTACGAACGCCGTGGGGACGATCCCTGGCTGGCGATAGCGAGTGGTGCCACGCGCCCGGCCATGGGAGAACATCTCCACCGCGTCGTGCTCCACGTGCACATCGGGTGCCGCGCACTCACCACGGCATCCGTGATGTACGTAGCTTCTTTCTTAATCGTCATGGGCCAGGAATGGAACACCGTAGGGACAAATTTCTGGCCTCGATGCAGATTCCGGCTTCGCGAGAGGGCGCAGTCGGCTCCAACTGACCCTCGAGGGCGTCGACTGCACGTGCATCTGCGCAGTACGCACTAGTCGTGGACGGGTCCCTCGTGCCCGCGGTGTTCGACCGACTCGATCTGGAACGTCGAGTGCTCGACGTCGAAGTGATCTGCAAGACAGGTGCGCAGGGCATCGAGCACTCGCCCGGTCTCGCCCCCACTGATCGTCGTCTCGTCGACCACGACGTGGGCGGAGAGCACCGGAAGTCCCGACGTGATGGTCCAGGCGTGCAGGTCGTGCACGTCGAGGACACCGGCCACACACCGGATGTGCTCGCGCACGTGGTCGAGGTCGACGTGCTTCGGTGTGGCCTCGAGCAGGACGTCGATCGCGTCACGAAGCAGGACCCAGGCCCGCGGCAGGATCACCAGACCGACGGCAAGCGATGCCACGGCGTCCGCGGCCACCCATCCCGTCACCGCGATCACGGCGGCCGCGACCACCACGGCGAGCGAACCGACCAGATCGCCCAGCACCTCGAGATAGGCACCACGCAGGTTCAGCGACTCCGCCTGTGCCCGGTGCAGCAGCACCAACGAGGCCGAGTTCGCCGCCAGGCCGATCAGCGCCACCACGAGCATCAGGCCCGACGCCACCTCGGGCGGGGTCACAAGCCGGCGGATCGCCTCCACCAGGATGTAGAGCGCCAGCCCGATCAGAAGAACCGCGTTGACGACGGCGGCGAGGATCTCCACTCGCTGCCACCCGAACGTCCGACGCGACGTCGGCGCCCGCTGCGCAAGCGTCGCTGCGATCAGGGCCATCAAGATCCCGGCCGCGTCGGCCAACATGTGCCCGGCGTCGGCGAGCAGCGCCAGCGATCCGGACAAGAAGGCGCCAATGACCTCGACGAGCAGAACCGAGACCGTGAACCCGAAGACGGCGGCCAGGCGCGACCGGTGAGCCCCCGTGACCGTGCCGTGGTGATGGTGTCCGGAGCCCCGGTTGTGACCCGCGTTCATCGTTCACCCACGTTAGCCCGCGGGATCCTGGCGCGCCTTCAGCAGAAGCTTGGGCACGACACACGAGGTCATCGGAAGAGCTCAGACCAGGCGATCGACTCCTCGATCATGGCCGGCAGCCGTTCCAGCTCCTGCGTGGCCGAAACCTCCTCATGGCTCGAGTCGGTTCCGTTGCCCTCGCTTACGTCGAGCGTCGCACGAATCAGTCGGGCCACGTGAGACAGTCGCATGCCGACATATCGGGCCACCGCTGCACGACCGGCCGGCGGCGCCTGGCCACCTTCGGCGACGTATGCGGCCACGGCCCGTCGCACGCGTTCCGGCTCTGGAGAACGTCGGTCAAGCATCGCGACGCTCACCACGGCGTGAGCCGCCTCGAGTGGGGCACTGTCCGGACCCGAGCCATGCCAGTCGACCAATATCGGTCCGGATGCGGTCATCCAGACATTGCGAGGTTCGACGGCGCGGTGGGTCACCACATACCCGGCCGCCGAGGCGAACGCCTCAGCGATCCAGGCCGAGGCCTCGGCAATCATCGGAAACCGCTTGCGCAGCGCCGGAGCCCACGCGAGTCCACGCAGCTCCCCAGCCTCCAGCCACTGCCGCCACTCCTGCTCGCGGAAGAAGGAGTACCACTCCGGCGCCGAGGAAGGAGCCGCAGCCAGCGGCATGAGGCGATGAAGGCGGGCCAACGTCGTGCCGAGCCATTCGGCGATCTCGTCGGAGCGGGCCAGGACGCGATGGCGCGGTCGTTCGTACACCCGGAACAGACCGTAACCGTGCACCCGCGCCGCAAAGCCGAACGCCGGCGTGCGCGGTGGAATCGGCCGCATCAGCGCGGTCCCCGCCTCCCACGCGCGTCGCTCCAGCTCCATGGCCTGCTCGAGGCGGTGCCGCCACGGGGGATCGGGTCCGGCCCAGAGGCGCATCACGACGAACTCGCCCGACAGGGTCGTGAGCGTCCACGTCTCCTCGCTGATGGCACCGAAGCGGTGTGGGACCAGTGAGACGATCGGACGGCCGAGGTCGAACGCCTCGGCGACCATCGACGCGGGCGGGGACGATGCAGGTGGGGGAACCGGTTCCATCCCCGATCACGTTAGCCGGACTGGCAGTCGATAAGTACCTTGACGGCGTTTCCGCCCGATTCCAGCCGGTCGAATGCCACCGACACGTCACGCAAGTCCATGACGTCGGAGATGAGCGCTTCGGCGGGCACCGTACCGTCGCGGACCATCTGGACCGCGTCCTCGAAGTCACGTCGGGTGTAGACGCGAGCGCCGAGCACGGTGAGCTCCCGGAGGAAGACCTGGTTGAGGTCGACGGGAATCGGAAGCGGATGGATGGCCACCACGACCAGCCGACCCCGCACGCCGAGCACGTCGACAGCGGTACGCATGCCAGCTTCCGCCCCTGACACCTCGAATGCGATCGGAACGCCGGCGCCACCGGTCCAGTCCCGGACGAACGACCGGACGTCGGTCGCGGACGGGTCGAGCGCCGTGAGTCCGATCCGTTCGGCGACCGTACGCCGGTGGGGGTCCGGCTCGACCAGCACGACCTCGGCATCCGCTGCCTGTGCGACCCGGGCGATCAGGAGCCCGATCGGTCCCGCCCCCACGACGACCGTCGCCTCACCCGGCTGCAGACCGGCCCGCCGGACGTCGTGAACCGCGACCGCTGTCGGCTCGACGAGCGCCCCCTCGCGCAGCGGCAGGTCCTCGGGGAGTGGCACCACCAGCTCGGCCGGCACGGTCCACCTCTCCTGCATCGCACCCGGGAGGTCGACACCAACGACCCGAAGCTTCTGACAGACGTGCGCGTGGCCGGAACGGCACGCGGCGCATTCGCCGCACCACCGCAGCGGCATCACGGTGACCTGCTGGCCGACCAGGTCGGCAGGCACGTCGTCCCCGACCGCCGCGACGGTGCCGGACGCCTCGTGTCCGAGCACGGCGGGATGCGGGACCCGGTCGTCCATGGCGCCATGGCGGATGTGCAGGTCGGTGCCACAGATCCCGACGTACGCGACCGCGATCTGCACCTCACCCGGACCCGGCGGCACCAGAGGGCGATCCACGATCCGCATCATGCGGTCCCGCGCGTACACCGCCGCTCGCACTCAGTCACCCTCCGCACCTCAAGGGACGGCGTTTCACGCCACGTCTGCCGGGGCTCGTCAGACGGGTTCTCAGCGGCTGAACAGGCGGCGGGTGTCCGACATCTGCGAGGGGCCACCGGACTGTCGGCGGCGCGGCGCCCAGATGATCATCGTGATCACGAGCCCGATCGCTCCGACGACCATGAGAATCCAGCCGACGGCGTTCAGGTCGACGTACTGCACGTCGTACTCGATTGCGAAGGCAAGAATGGCGCCGACAGCAATCAGCAGGATGCTGGCACCAATACCCATCGAAACCACCTTGAGCGCTGCGATGACTGTGAAATTCTCTGGTCGGTGACCCCCGAGGTCCCCCTCAAGTCTCCCAACCCCCGCACCGACCGCTCGGGAGTAGCGGAGCCATGCACGGTGTCGTTCGGACACAGTAGGCCATGAAGCCGTGAGAGCGCGAACCGGCAACCCGGACGCACGAGCACGCACAGTCGAGTCACCGCTTCGCTGTGTCACAAGGGCCGCCGCATGCGGCACGACCGTCCCACCACGCTGTTCGGCGTCTCGAGATGATCGTTTGGGCGCCGGCGCTTCGGCATGTCGCTGTTAGGTTTTGTCGGGTGAATCCCCTGCGGGCAAGTGGCAGGAAGGACGCGAGGAGGGATTCATCCCGTCGCGGACCGCGCCGTCAGGCGACCCAGCACGACGGTGAGCATTCCTTCGCCGACACCCTCTACCAGGACTACTACACCCCGCTTCTGGCGTTCGTCATGCGGCTCACCGGCGGGCAGCGGCAGTGGGCCGAAGACGTGGTACAGGAGACGTTGCTGCGCGCCTGGCGGAACGTGGAGGATCTGGACCCGAGCTCTCGTTCGCTCATGCCATGGCTCGGCACCGTCGCACGACGCATCGTGATCGACGATCGCCGGCGACAGGATGCGCGGCCCGCGGAAGTGACGCAGGAAGTTCCGGACGTCCCAGTCGACGACCAGACGGACCGCCTGCTCCGCACCGTCACCGTCACCGAGGCGCTGCAGGAGCTGTCGCCGGCCCACCGTGAAGTGATCGTGGAGACCTATCTCAAGGACCGTACGGTGAGCCAGGCGGCCGACGTGCTCGGTGTGCCGGTGGGCACCGTGAAGTCCCGCGTCTACTACGCGCTGCGCGCGTTGCGGCTGACCATGGAAGAGCGAGGGGTGACCCTGTCGTGACGCCTTTCCGTGACCCTCTTCCACCCGACCGTACGTACAGCCTGATGGTGAAGACGTCATGACCTCGACCGCCCACACCGACGTGGCCGCATACGCACTGGGCCTGCTGGACGAACCCGACCAGCAGGCGTTCGAGCGACATCTCGCCGGATGTGCTCGATGCCAGGCCGAGGTGCAGGAGTTCAGTGGGCTGGCCGAGGCGTTGAGCGAGGTGGACCTGGCCGCCGTGCTGCAGGGTTCCCACGACCCGGCGCTCCCCGTCGATCGCAGCGTCGTCGAGCTGCGCGCCCGTCGTCAGGCGCCTGCGTCGCACTCACCAACCACCACGCGCAGCCGGGCATGGTGGCAGCCCGACCGGCTGCTGGCCGCCGCGGCGGCGATCGTCCTGCTGGTGGTAGGCGTCGTCATCGGGTCGTTCATCGCCGGTGGTACGAGCGGGACCGACAGCATCCACGGGCCGGCCGCCGGCCTCATCCTCACCGGGGAGCGGTTCAGCTCGACCGACCGCACGACGGGAGTCACCAGCGTCGTCGGTCTGGAGAGCCGGAAATGGGGTACGCACGTGGCGTTGGAGCTGCGCGGTGTCCGAGGGCCCCTCCGCTGCCAGCTGATCGCGGTCTCGCGCGACGGCACCCGGGAAGTCGCGATGAGCTGGGACGTGCCGCGCGCTGGCTACGGCGTTCCAGGCTCGCCGGACCCGCTCGTGATCCACGGTGCGACCAGCCTTTCCCGTGACGAGCTCGCTCGCGTGGAGGTTCGCACGACTGACGGCGAGCGCCTCGTCATGGTCCCGATTTCGTGACGTCGTTCGGACCCGCCACCGCGACCAGTCCGGCACCAACCAGGCCGGCGTCGGCGCCAAGCTCTGCTCGCACGATCGGCAGTGAGCGAGTCGCCGGCGCCCAGATCAGATCACGCGCTCGCTGGATCGCGGCCTGCACGTAGAGGCCTCCCGCACTACCCAGACCGCCACCCACGACAACGGCCGCCGGATCGAGCGCATTGACGAGGTGCGCGAGCGCTTCGCCCAGCGCCTCACCTGCATCCCGTACGACCTGCATCGCCGGCTGGTCACCTGCATGCGCCGCGCTGAGCACCGCACGCGCGTCGGGCAACCGGACGTTGGTGAGCTCCGCATACCGCTCGACCAGCGCGGGTCCCGCCGCGACCGTCTCGAGCAGGTCTGGCCCGTCGTCCCCCGGCGAGGCGGAGTCACGTCGGGTGCGGTGGGTGGGCGAGACCAGGATGAGCGCGTTGCCTCGCGCGCCGGTGTACGGCACACCGTGCTGGACCAGGCAGCACGAGATGCCTGTGCCGACGGTGACGTAGCAGAACGTCTCATGACCCCTACCGGCGCCGAATCGAGCTTCCGCGAGCGCCGCCGCGCGGACGTCGGCCTCGATGCGGACGACACAGGGGACCGGCTGCACAGCCCGTGCCAGCGTGCTCGCCACCTGCTCGCGACTCCACGCCAGCAGGTACGACGAGGTGATCCGGCCGTCGGGATCCACGAGCTCGGGCACTCCTACACCGACGGCCACACCGCTTCGACGGTCGACGATGGACTCGGCCAATGAGCGAACGAGGTCAGCAGCCGTGCCGAGCACCGCATCGGAGCCGTGCTCGGCACATGTCGGGACGACCACCTTGTCGTGGACAGCCCCGCTCGCCGGATCGACAAGGCCGCCGGCGATCTTCGTACCGCCGACGTCGAGGCCGATCGCCAACCGTTCCGTACTCATCCAGGGCTCATCTACGACGACTCAGCCAAAGTCCTCAGGGACCCACGAGGCCCAGTTGGGCACCTCGACCCCTGCCCCGCTCATCCGGAGCTCCCGCTCGTGTCCTGCCCCGACACGTCACGCTGTCCCTCGACGTAATGCGGAGCGACACCGAAGACGAACTCCACCGGCTCGGCGGACCAGTTGTAGTACTGATGCGCGACACCAGCCGGCACGAAGAAGCCGTCACCCGGCGTCAGCTCGAGCCATGAACCGTTCGAGCAACCCTCCGGCACGTGGATGTTGAGCCGGCCGCGCGTGACGTACAGCGCCTCCTCCCCTGGATGCCGCTCCACGTCCCCACGCGCTCCGGGAAGCAGCTCGGCCACGCCGACCGTGAGGTGTTCCGTGGACGCGAGCAGGCCGACGACCAAGCCTTGGTCCGGGCCCTCGAGGCGTACCCGGCGGTCGGCTGTCCCGATCCGCGTGATCGTGTCGGCGGCCAGGATCGAGTCACGCGCCGCCGGCCACGAGCCCAGCAGCTCGTCCTGGGTGTAACGGGACTGCTCGAGATACGGCTTCGTCTGTGCGTAGCTGCCCGACGTGCCTTGCGAGGGAGGCGGAGCGAAGTACTCCAGCACGCGCAGCTCGTCCGAGCTGTGGTTGATGACGTGATGCCAGGTGTCACGGCGGAAGAACGCGGCCTCACCCGGCAGCACCCGGTGCACCTCGCCGGTCTGCGGATTTGCGATCAGCATGACGCCGCTCAGCACGTAGAGCACCTCGTCGGCGGCGAAGATCGTGCGGTACGAGTCGGAGTGGCCGAAGCGCCCACCCGGTGGCAGGCCGAAGACCAGTTGGTGAATCCCACCGCTCGACACGTAGATCCAGTCGGACACCCGGCCCGCCTCGTCGTCGCCCCACAGGTGGCGGGTCACCGAGCTGTACGGAATGTGGGTGGGTTCGTCGTACGCAGGACGCGGAGATGGCGCGTAGGCCACGATCCTCCTTTCGAACGGGCTTGTCCGAGGGCCTGAACCCCCAGTGGACGAGTCGAACGTCGGCCACCTCAGGGGGCAGTCTCCACGGACGTGCTGACCGCGGTCATTGTGGCCTGGGCTGCGTTGCGACTGCTGGTCACGACGAACTCGAACCTGTCGGCACGGTAGACCGCCTCGAAGTACTCCACGGGTCGCCCTTCGTGATCGGCCGTCACACCACGCAGGGCCATGACACACGAACCCGGCGCAAGCTGAAGACATCGCTGCTCGAAGGCACTCGCCGACCGCGCGGAGAAGTGCTGTCGCGCACTCGCCAGGCGCAGGCCGAAGTCGTTCTCGAGCGTGGCGTAGAGCGACCGACCCGTGAGGTCGACGTTCTCCAGGCCCGGACACAGCGCCGCCGGGACGTAGCTCGTCTCCAGCAACAACGGCTCACCCGGCCGTCCGACTCCGGGCGTGCTTTTCGCGAACGTCCCACCCTCACGTCCCACGTTGGCCTCGCTGTGGCCCCGGCGCAGCCGCGACACCTTGACGACCCGACCTCCTGCGGCATCACCCAGCCCGAGCTCGTTCGCCACCAGCCGGGGAGGCTCCACCAGCCGCTGTTCCAAGACGTCGGACGTGGTCGTACCGCCCTGCAAGGCCAACGTCTCGCTGAACCCCAGGAGGTGCAACGCGTCGTAGGTCAGCCTCGGCTCGGCGACGAATGTCCCGACACCGTGGCGCACGACGAGCAGGCCTTCCGCCACCAACAGGCCGATCGCCTGACGTACCGTCATCCGGCTCACCCCGGCCTGGCGGCTGAGGTCCGCCTCCGAGGCAAGCTGCGTGCCCGGCCGCAGCGTACCGTCCCGGATCTGCTGCCGGATGCTGGCCGCGAGCTGGTGATAGAGCGGGAGCGGGTTGTTGCGGTCACGCCGCACGGGCTCGGTCGGGCCCGGTCGGGAACCCTTGGACGGTTGGGGCGCGGCCTGGCGGCGTTCGGTACGCACGGCGGGTCGTCCTTCAGCTTGCATGCGTACGGTCGTGGACCCGGTGTGCCGCCTCCCGCGAGGTCTCCCCATCGCCGAACGACAGCGGCGGGAACGTGCTGTGCACCTCGTGATGCCTGCCGTCCTCACCGGAGGCTATTGCGGCCAGCATCACCTCGAGCACGTGGTAGGCGTGCTCCGGTGCGACCAGCGGTTTCGTGCCGGCGCGCAACGACTCGACCAGGTGCTGCAGGCCAGCGGTCCACGGCCAGGGGTACGCGCCGAAGAGCTGCCACGAGCCCGCAGAGTTGCGCCAGAGCTCGTACCCCTCCGGCGCCCAGTCGTCGCCCAGCATCTGGATGGTCCCCTCGGTGCCGTAGATCTCCAGGGCAGGCGAGCGGTACTGCTGGATCGAGAAGCCGGTGGTGACGGTCGCGAAGACGGAGTTGCCGAAGTCGAGCAGGATCTGGAAGTTGTCCGGCGTCTCGACGTCGATCAGCTTCCCGTCGACCATGCGCTGCTCGTGCACCTTCCCGGTGAACGCCGACACCCGCCGGACCGGTCCGAGGAGGCCGGTGAGCGCCGTGATGTTGTAGACGCCGAGGTCGAACAGCGGCCCGCCGCCGGCCTGGTAGAACCACGGCCCCCAGTCCGGTCCCGCCCACCCGTACCGGCCGCGGGCAAGCGTCGGGCGGCCGATGTCGCCAGCCGTCACGTGGCGCCACATCGCCTGGAACGTCGGGCTGAGGATGACGAACGGCGCGCACACCAGGTGGCCAGGGCTTCGCTTGGCCAACTCGACCAGCTCGGCCGCCTCGCTCAGCGTGATGGCCATCGGCTTTTCGACGAGCACGTGCTTGCCGGCCTCGAGGGCGTCCTTGGCGAGCGGCCCGTGCTCGGGCATGGAGGTCAGCACCATCACGATGTCGACGCTCGGGTCCTCGACGATCTCACGGTGGTCGGTGGTGAACGAGACGACACCCGGCGTGTCACGGACGAGTTCGCCGACGTCCGGGTTGGCGTCGCAGGTGACGATCTGGTCGAGCTGACCTCGGAGGCGGAGCTGCTGGATGAGCGAGAGATACGGACCGCGGAACACCCGACCGCATCCGATGACCCCGAGCTTGAATGGCTGCAGCGAGGCGGACACTGGCGACCTCCGAGTCTCCTAGACGTCTAGACGTCCGCCAACGGTAAGGGGCACTAGGTCGTCCTGTCCACTCGTGTGCCGGTCCTGCTCGCTTCCTCTGCCGGCTTGTTCGTACCGCGGCTACTCGTCCGGATCCCGCCGGGTCTCGGCCGTGGCCTCGGCCAGCCGTTCATGCAGTCGGGCGCGAATCTCCTCAGGTGTATAGGCTCGGCGACGGCGCTCGGCCCGCGCGATCACCACCCCGGTCGCCGCGACCCCGGTCAGGGCGGCGAGGAAGAACCACTTCGGGGATACGGAGGTCGCCCTCCGGGCCAACACCTTCCACCAGCGCACGGGCCTAGGCTACGACCATGGCTGGTGCGACGATCACCCTGGACGAGGCCCTCGATCTGACGCGTACCGGCGATATCTGGCTGTTCCGCGGCCGGAAGCCGGCCGACCGTGCGATCCAGTTCACCACCAACAGCCCGGTCAACCACGTGGGGATGTCGGTCGCGATCGACGACCTCCCTCCTCTCATGTGGCATGCCGAGCTCGGCCGATCCCTGCCCGACCTGTGGTCTGGTCGCTATCACCGCGGTGTCCAGCTGCACGATCTGCGCTCGGCGGTCATCGTCTGGTGCCGGCGGTACGGGCAGCGCGTGTGGCTGCGGCAACTCGACGGGCACGTCACCCGCGAGATGGAAGACGCCTTGCTGCGTACGATCGCCCGGCTCGACGGCACACCGTTCCCGTCGACGATGCGGCTCGCGGCCCGCTGGATGCGTGGGAAGCTGCCGTCGCGGATCCGCGTACCGTTCCGGCTCCCCATCGGTCGTCGATCTCGGAGCACCGGCCAGTCAACTGGCCGGTCGATGGCCACATCGGTTGCCTCGGCGAACGTCGCCGCCCAGGGCGCACGCCTCGACGGCGACCAGAGCCGGCGCCTGGAGACGGCATACTGCGCCGAGGTCATCGCATTGACGTACGAAGCCATGGGCCTGCTGCCCAGCAACCGCAACGCCAGCTGGTACGACCCCGGCCGGTTCTGGAGTGGCGACGACCTCGAGTTGCTTCGAGGATTCGCGCTCGGCGGCGAGATCGCCGTCGAGGTGTGAACGAACCGCCGTAGCCGGGTGCGGCGCCGGCTTGGTGTCAGTCACTCGACATAGGGTCGGGCGACATGACGGATCGGTTTCGGCTCGTTCCTGCCGTGTACGTCGTGCTGAGGCGTGGCAGTCATGGCAACGAGGTGCTGCTGCAACGACGGAAGAACACCGGATACATGGACCGACTGGTCGGTCGGGGCAGCAGGACACGTCGAGGCGGGTGAATCCGTCCTCCAAGCGGCGTGTCGTGAGGCACGCGAGGAACTCGATGTGCTGATCGAGCCGCACGACCTGGTTCCCTTGACCGGTATGCACCGCACCGGAGGCGGCACCGATCCGTTGGACGAACGGGTGGACTTCTTCTTCGAATGTCGGCGCTGGCAGGGTACGCCTCGGCTCACTGAGCCCACCAGAACCGCTGCCGTCGAATGGTTTCCGCTCGACGCCCTGCCGGATCCGGTCGTGCCGCATGAGCTTTTCGTTCTCGAGACACTACGGGCTGGACTGGCGGCGCCGATCACGACGTTCGGCTTCTAACACTGGGCCGATGCGAAGGCCGGCCACCACACGGTAGCGGCCGGCCAACGTCACGACGGACTACGAGAAACCAAGTCCGCCCGATCCCGACCTGACAGGGAGGTAAGAGGCGGGACCGTCACCTGAGGATTGTCGAACCTCTGTAGCGAGCTCGCACTCGCCATCAAGGCCGCACCTCACCAGCGCCGTCTTGCTACCTTGCCTCATTTCGACGAGCACGGCACCGGTGTCGGGTTCGACCGTCGGGTTGAGGGCCATCACGCCTTCGAAGACGAAGACCTCCTCGCCCGTGCTCGCGTCGAGCAGCACTGTCGTCTCGGTCGTATCCTCCTCGCCGACGTCGACTCGCAGCGCTACGACATACCGACCATCGGTAGTGAAGCGCTGGAGCTGATCCTTGCACGTACGCCAGACTCGCTCGCTCCGACTGCCATCTACGCTCACGTCGAGGACCTCGTAGCACGGCTCCGGGCTGCTACTCGGGTTGCCGACAATGAGGCGACGAGAGTCGTCGGTTGCGAGGATCTCCTGCTTTATGTCGATCTCAGTTCTCGCGCCGGTCTGGGGATCCCACAGGGCGTTGGGTTCGTCGAGTTCGGCCGCCAACACGACCTTGTCGCCCAGGAACCCGACCATTTTGCCGGAGCCCTCCGAGCGTTGCCTCTCCTTGCCGGTCGCGGCATCGGCGGCAACCATCTGGTAGTAGCCGTGTCCTTCTGGTGTGGCCTCCTGCCAGGCCAGCATCGTGCCGTCTGCCGAGACGAGTGGGAAACTCGCCGTCTCCGGGAACTCCTTCTTCGGCTCGCCATCCAGGCCGATCAGCCGGGTTGCGCGAGTATCGTCCGAACCGTCCCAGCAGCAGAAGGTCTGCGTCACGTACCCGTCCTCGACCGGCAGGAACTGCACACTTCCCTCGTCCGGTGCTTCTACGGGGATGTTCCGCTGACCGCTGTGGAGAATCCCGTCGGCATACCACGGCACCGAGGGAGCATCACCTCGCGGCAGCCCGTCGAGGTCGATCTCAGGAGTCACCGGACCCTCGGGTCTTTCGGACGGCTCAGGTTCCGGCGCATCCGGAGCCGGTGTGTCCACAGGCGTGATCTGCGTCTTGCCGGTGATGTCACCGACGTTCGCGAGGTCGTAGCCGACCGGGACGGCGATCCCCAGGGCGACGACGCACGCAACCGCGCCAGCTACCCGACGGCGCCGCCTCAGCCGCCGCGCCCGGGCGTACGCCTGCTTGGCGAGGTCCGGACTGGCACTGATTCGCCTCGCCTGGTTGTTCAGCGACGCGCTGATCCGCTCTTCGAGCTCGGGCATCATCGGGTTCCATCCTCCGCAGTGAGGTACGTCGTCATCGAGACGATGCCGTGATCTGCCAACCGTGCCCGCAGCGTCGCGAGAGCCCGGCTCACCTGGCTCTTCACGGTTCCGACCGAGCAGCCGAGCACCTGTGCCGTCTCCGCCTCGGTCATGTCCTCGTAGTAGCGCAGCACCACGGCCGCTCGCTGCTTCGGCGGGAGCGTCGAGATGAGCTCCCAGACCTCGTCCCGCTCTGGAGCCTCCGGTGGCTGATACACCGCATGGGTTTCAGGCAGGACGTCGGTACTTCGTTCCCTGCGTCGCCACGCCCTACGCCACCATGCGGTGTGCTCGTTGACCATGACTCGGCGTACGTAGGCGTCGATCGAGCCCTTGTCTCGGATCTTTCCCCACGCCAGGTAGGTCTTGGCTAATGCCGACTGAACAAGGTCTTCGGCCGCATGGTGGTCACCGGTGAGCAAGAACGCCGTACGGACCAACGCGTGCTTGCGCGCGGCGACGTATGCGCTGAACTCCCCCGTCCATTTAGCCACCCCTCGTGCTCCTTCCAATCGGTCATCCTCGTCTGGAGACGCGACCACGTGCGCGGGCGGTCGAACGGCGGAACGCCCGCCCAAGCCGAGAACGCCGTCCATGTCTCACCCAACCAGAACAGCTATGTCGAGGACCTGCCACCCACTGACGTGACATGCGTGACCAGCACGTCGGTCCACGACACATGAGCGACGTCCGGCGACGGACACCTGCCCTCTGGTATCGCTCAGCACCGACGACAGCTCCTCTCAGACGCTCGACACGGGCGCATCCCCTCGGACTGGATCACTCGGTCGCTCGGGGTGCCCCCTAGATGCGGGGACAGCCTCGAAAGGTTGCAAAGCCGTGCCGGTCGCGTTTTCAGTCGGGCAGCAGCGGCACGGACAGGCCAGGATCCCGGCCGAGCAAGATGCCACGTGTGATCGCCTTGCTGCCGAACCGGGTGCGTACGTCGTCGACTGCCGCATCCAGCGCGCTCCTCGCGTGCCGGTCGAACCCCAGCTCCAGCTGAAGCGCGTCGTCGTTGTCGAGATTGGATACGGCGACCCCGATCAGCGTGATGCCACGGGACTCGATGAGCGGCCTGGCCACGGCCAACAGCTGCCGGGCAGCCTGCAGAATCGTCTCGGTCTGCGCGGTCGGTTGAGAGAAGGTGTGAGACCGCGTCACTCGGCTGAAGTCGTTGAAGCGCAGCCGCAGCACGACCGTACGGCCGACCCGGCCTGCCGCCCGCATCCTGCGGGTCACTCGGTCGACGAGCCCCACCAAGGCGGCATCGATCGTCGCGTGAGACTTCGGGGCACGACCGAGCGCCCGTTGGGCACCGATCGAGCGGCGACGCCGGCCTACCTGCACCGGACGCGGATCGCGATTGTGCGCCAGTGCGTACAGATGCGCTCCGGCAGCCGGACCGACCATCGCGACCAGCAGGCTCCGTTGCAGCGCAGCCACCTCACCCACCGTTTCGATGCCACGCGCCCGGAGCTTGCGCGCGGTCACCTCACCCACTCCCCAGAGTCGCTCCACCGGTAGCGGGTGGAGGAACTCCAGCTCACGCTCGGGCGGTACGACAAGCAGGCCGTTGGGTTTGGCGACGCCACTCGCGACCTTCGCGAGGAACTTGGTCCGGGCGACGCCAACCGTGATCGGCAGCCCGACCTGCTCCATGACGTCGCGGCGCAACCGTTGCGCGATCTCGGTCGGCGTGCCGGAGATCCGCCTCAGGCCGCCGACGTCGAGGAACGCCTCGTCGATCGAGATGCCTTCGACGAGCGGTGTGGTGTTCCTGAACACCTCGAACACCGCCTTGCTCGCCTCTGCGTACGCCGACATACGAGGCTCGACGACGATCGCCGACGGGCAGAGCTGGCGCGCCTGCACCCCGCTCATCGCCGTACGCACGCCGTGCGCCTTCGCCTCGTAGCTCGCCGCGAGCACGACACCCTTACCCACGATCACTGGCCGTCCGCGCAACCGTGGGTCGTCTCGCTGCTCAACCGACGCGTAGAAGGCGTCGAGGTCGGCGTGCAGGATGTGCGCCCCGGACACGAACACATGTTCGCATCAAGTACCGACACGCAGCCAGCCGTCCTGCCAGAATGACCACGTCCGGTATTCCTTGTGTCAGCCAGTTCCTCCCACGGGGTAGACCATGACGGAGATCACCGTAACCAGCCGCGGTGGACGCGAGTTCGACGTGGACGTCAAGGAGAACTCCCGGCATACGCGGCACCGGGTCAGCGTGCCGGCTCGAGTCGGTGACGTGGTGCTCGAGGGCGACCTCGAAAATGTCGTACGCGAGTCGTTCCGCTTCCTACTGGAGCGCGAACCTGCAACGTCGATCTTGCGCGAGTTCTCGCTCGACGTCATCACCCGCTACTTCCCCGAGTATCCGGAGGAACTGGCCCGCCGGCTTGGGTGAATGAGTCCCGGCGCACAGGAGCGGACGTCGGCCACGCTGTCACCTCGGCACGACCACACCCCGGCTCGATCCCAACCACGGGCTACCGGCGCGGCACGTCAAGGTGTCGACCTGATCGGCGACCTCAGCATCTACGCGGAAGCCTCGATACCAGAGCGCGGGCATCGAGACTCCCTCCGCAGGCGCTGAGGTCGTTCAGCCGGCGGCACGGCGTTTGCGCTGGCGCTGGCGTTGCTTGGACTGGCTCGGACGGATGCAGGAAGGCTTTCCCCAGAACTCCTCCCACGTCCGCTCCGCCTCGGCCACGCCCCTGGCGTACGCCTCTGTTGCCTCCTCGGACTCGTCCCAGGTCTCGTGACCCTCGAACTCGGCCGGCCCTCGACCTAGCCGCTCTGCGATCAACTGGTCGTAGATGGGCGTCTCGGTCATCCCGTTCTCCTAGCCCGTTTGGCTTGACGGCGCTGCCTGTCTCAGCCGCCGGGCCCATCCCCCGAGATGTAAGCGTCCGCCGAGATCGTCGTCGCGTCAAGTACCCGAGCAGAAACAGAGCGTGAGTACCGCATCGTGGACTATCACGCCTCGGTACGGCGTCCGCGGGTGAGCCCTCGCCTCGCTGGGTGCGGACTCCGGGCGTGGGTGGCGACTACCCGCCGCGCCTGGTCATTGTGAAGCGGCGACTATCCGCCGCGCGGTCATTGTGAAGCGGCGACTATCCGCCGCGCGCGGTCATTGTGGAGCGGCGAAGTTGCCAGAGGGGAGAGCGGGGCACGGCATTCTTCAGGCTCGTGAGCAGCGCGTCGTACGCCGGCTTGGGCTTCAGTTGGTCGTCGTACGGCAGCGGTCGACGCGGTGCGCCGTCCTCCCGCGGGAAGTCCTCCTGCAGCCAGGTGTACCGATCGGAGAGGCCGAACGTCAGCACCGCCTTGACCGCCGGCTCGTCGAGTGCCACGTCCAGGTAGCGCCGGTAGACGTCGGCCACTGCCTGGTCGCGAACCGTCGGATCGGCCGAAAGACCGTCGTCCAGTACGTCGAGCTCGGTGACCAGGATGTGCAAGCCACGCGCAGCCACGTCGGCGAGGAACCGACGGTACGTGTGAGTGTTGAACCGCTGCGCGAACCGGTCCGCCAGCAGGTGCGCCTGCACTCCCAGCGCGTGCACCGGCACGCCCTCGTCGAGCAGGGTGTCGATGACCTGCAACGTTGCGCGGCGCCGGTGCTCCGGCCGGTCGCCGAACTCGTTGACCGTCTCGAACCCGAACTCGTTGAGCACCAGCACGGCGTCCGGATCGTGCTCGTGGGCCAGGTGGAAGATCTCCGATACGTACGACGGGCCGATGGTCTCGTACCACGAAACGTCGGTGCGGAATCCGTCGACGCCCTCCGGGCTCGTCACCTCGTTCGCCGCGATCCAGGCAGCCACCCGACCGCGGTAGTGCTGCACCAGCGCGGTCGCCGTCCCGAACAGCAGATCTCGCGCCTCCTGCTCCGACAGCCCCCAGAGGTCCTCCTCGGTCCACCCCTCACCGAAGCCCTCGTCCCACACCAGGTGGGCACCCACGACGAGCTGGTCGTTCGCTTCGGCGAAGCCGACGATCTGGTCGCCGAAGCTGAAGTCGAGGTCCGACTCCGGTGTCGGCTTGAGCCGGTACCAGAGCAGGTCGTCCTCGGTGAAGAGCATCGCCCCCTCGGATGCGTGCAGCGCCGCGTACTCGGCATCCTCCAGCTGCCAGGTCGCGGCCGAGGACCCGAAGACCAGGCCGCGCTTCCACGCCGCGCGCCACAGCGCACCGGGCGTGCACCGCACCCGGCGCCGCCGACCAGCCGCCAGGGCCTGGCTCGTACCGCCCAGCACCTGCGTCGCAAGCCCTCCGACGAGCCCGGTGGCTCCCAGCATCACCGACCGTCGCGTGAGTCCCGCCGCCGTGCGACCGCTCGCTCCAGGAGAGGAGCCCAGTAACCGGCGGGAACCAGCCTCGGCGTATCGACCCATTGCCTTGCTCCTTTGCCAAGAGCCGGCCCTTGGACCACGAACCTCCTTCAGCCCTTGAGGCCGGACAACGAAATTCCCTGGATGAACCTGCGCTGGAAGATGAGGAAGACGATGATCATGGGCAGGGTCGCGATCACCGAACCCGGCAACAGCACGTCCCATGCCGTACGGTTCTTCACCACGTACAGCGCCAAGCCGAGTGGCGCGGTGTAGTGGTCAGGGCTGGAGATGATGATGAGCGGCCAGAAGAAGTCCTCCCAGGTGTAGGTGAACGTGAAGATCGCCGTGGCCGCGAGTGCCGGTCCGGTGAGCGGCAGGACGATCCTGGAGTAGATCCGGAACTCCGACGCACCGTCGATGCGCGCGGCGTCCAGCAGCTCGTCGGGGATCGACATCATGTACTGCCGCAACAGGAAGATGCCGAAGGCGCTCACCGCACCCGGCAGGATGAGTCCGTAGTACGAGTCGAGCCAGCCGTGACCGCCCTGGCCGAAGATGTCGTTGCCGCCGAAGAGCGGAATGTGCTTGAGCACGATGTAGTTCGGGATCAGCGTGACCTGGCCGGGCACCATCATGGTCGCGAGGAACCCCAGGAAGATGAGATCCCGCCCGGGGAACTGCCGCTTGGCGAAGACGTACGCGGCAAGCGAGTTGAAGAAGAGCTGCAGCGCCGTCACCGAGCTCGCGACGAAGGCGGAGTTCACGAACCACCGCCACGGGTTCTCCGCCTCGGTGCCGGCACCGGTCGTCTCACCCAGGCCGAGGAAGGTCTTGTAGCCGTCCACCGTCGGGTCCTTCGGGATCCACTGCGGCGGCCACGAGAAGATGTCGCCCAGCGGTTGGAACGACGCGCTCAGCATCCACGCGAAGGGCGCTACGAAGAGCAGTGCGCCAGGCACCAGGACGACGTACGCCAGGACCATGCCCAGCTTGTGACGTCGGCCGGCATGTCGCCAGCCCACCCGGACCAACGCACCGTTCACGTGTTCGTCCTCCGATACAGCCGAAGTTGGATCAGCGTGAAGACGAACAACATGGCGAAGAGGACGTACGCCAACGTGCTCGCGTACCCCATCTCGTAGAACTTGAATGCCGCCTCGTAGATGTAGAACACCATGGTCGTCGTCCGGTCGACCGGACCTCCGCTCGTCATCACGAAGATCTGCGTGAACACCTGGAACGAGCCGATGATCCCCATCACCAGCAGGAAGAGCGTGGTGGGCCGCAGCATCGGGATGGTCACGTATCGCAGCCGCGCGAACGCTCCGGCACCGTCGACCTTGGCGGCGTCGTACAGCTCTTCCGGAATCGACTGCAGACCAGCGAGGTAGACGACCATCGAGAAGCCGACCCCACCCCACACGCTCATGAGAATGACCGCGGGCATGGCGAGGTTCTTGTCCGCGAGCCACAGCAAAGGCTCGTCGATGAGATGGGTCTTGAGCAGGTAGTAGTTGAAGAGGCCGAAGTCGCCGTTGTAGAGCCACTTCCAGACGATCGCCACGACGACGAACGGCGTGACGACCGGGAGGAAGTAGAGCGTCCGCAGGATGCCGCGACCGCGCAGCGGCTGGTTGAGCAGCAGCGCGACGCCCAGGCCGATCAGCATGGTGAGCGGCACCGACGCGCCGGTGAAGTACATCGTGTTGTAGACCGAACGCCGGAATCTCTCGTCCTCGAGCATGTCGCGGTAGTTTTCGAGCCCGATGAACGGCCGATCCGGCTCGATGATGTTCCACTCGTGGAACGTCAGGTAGAAGGCGAAGCCGAGCGCGAAGACCGTGAAGACGCTGAAGAGCAGCAGACCAGGAGCGAGGTAGAGGTACGCGTCCCAGTTGCGCCGCATCCGCCATCCGATGCCGCGGCGATGTTTCCTGGTCGGCGGCTCGGTGGAAATGTGCCCGCTCGTGCGCGGCTGCACGGGTCGCGCGTCCTCCGCGGGCGCGCGCCGACCGTCGACGGTTGCCACGTCCCTACGACTCCACTCGTTCTCGGGTGTCCCTTTGAGGGGCGTCCCGCCCGTCAGTCCTCGGCGAGGATCTCATTGCCTTTGGCTGCAGCGTCTTCTATCGCCTCCGTTGCCGACTTCTCTCCGTAGATCGCGCGACTCAGCTCTTCTCCCAGTGCCTCCTCCACCTGGCCCCACTTCTCGTTCGTGATGATGTTGCTCCGGCCACACGCCATGGCCTCGGCGAAGCCCTCGAGCACCGGCTTCTCCTCGATCAGCTCAGGCGAGTCCAGCTGACTTTGAATCGGCGGGAGCAGGGTGCCCTCGCTCTTGTAGGTCCACTCGGCGACGTTCTCCGGAGAGCCGAGGAACTCGATCCACTTCCAGGCCGCGTCAGGGTGGTCGCTGTTGGCGAAGATCACCAGCGCGTCACCGGCTATGGTCGTCGCGCAGCCGGCCTCGCCCTCAGGGAGCGGCGCGGACGCCCACTTTCCCGAGATCTTCGGGAACTCGTCCTCGAGCACACCCGCGAACCACGCGCCGGCGACGTACATCCCGACCTGGCCGTTGGCGAACGCCACACGCCCGTCGTAGGAGTTGGAGTTCAGGTAGTCAGGCGTGGAGTACTCCTTCAGGCCGACGTAGAACTCCGCCGCCCGCTTGCCAGCCGGCGAGTCGAACGCGACCGCCTTCTGGTCCTTCGTCAACAGCTCGCCACCGGCCTGCCAGAGCCACGGGTACCAGTAGTAGGCGGCTTCCGGGGCGAACAGCTGGAAGCCGTACTGCTTCTTCTCCGGCTTGGTGAGCGCTTTCGCCGCCGCCTCGAACTCCTCCCACGTCGTCGGTGGGTGCTCGATACCCGCGGCCTCGAACATGTCCGTGCGGTAGAAGAGTCCGGTGGACTCACCGTCGAACGGCAGCCCGTACATGCTGTTCTCGTACGTCACGAAGCTCTTGAAGGCCTCGACGTACTCGTCCGGGTCGATGAGCTCGCTCCGCTCCAGGTAGTTGTCCAGGTTCAGCAGTGCGTTCCGGGAGGCGAAGGCACCGACGGTCCCGGCGTCGACGTACGCGGTGTCCGGTGGGTTCCCGCCCGCGAGCTGGGTGGTGAGCTTCTGCTGCGACTGTTCCGCCGGAACGTTCTGGAACTCGACCGTGATGTTCGGATGCTTCTTGCGGAACTTCGCGTACAGGCGCTTCATGCCGGCTTCGTTGCCCACCCACGACGAGAAGGTGATCGTCACCGGCTCGGTCGGCTCCTTCACCGGACCCGATCCCTCGGGTCCCTCGTCAGAACCGCCGCCCATGCCGCAACCGGCCATGCCCGCCACCAGGGTGCCCGCCACGAGAAGGGTGAAGACCAGCCGACCGGACCGACGTCGGCGTGTGCTGTGCGTCCTTTTCATCCCAGTTCCTCCCGGCCGACCCGGTGCCTGACCCTCGCCACCACGGCCCTCGCTATCCAGCGATGCAAATCGTTTGGCATAGTGGCGTGACGCAGAGCGTGCTAGACGAAGTGAGGTCTGTCAAGGTGTCGAGACGATCGCGGGTCACCATCGGCGACGTCGCACGGCACGTCGGTGTCAGCCCGACAACGGTCTCGCACGTCCTCTCCGGCAAGCGACTGGTCGCCGCGGCCACCAAACAACGGATCATGCAGGCGATCGAGGAGCTTGGCTACCGACCGAACAGCGCCGCCCGCCAGCTGCGTACGAACCGGTCCCGGATGGTGGCAGTCATCGTCCCCGACATCACGAACCCCTACTACAGCGTGCTGACCCGCGGCCTGGCCGACGTGGTCGGAGCCGCCGATGCCGGTCACGACTACGGAACGTACGTCTGCAACACGGACGGCTCGCTCGAACGGGAACGCCGGTACCTCCACGACGTGCTGGACCGTGGCGTCGACGGCATCGTGGTCGCGTCGGTCAACCTGGCGGCCGAGCCGGACCTCGCCCGACGCCGGCTCGGCACTCCGGTCGTGTGCATCGGCGGGGAGTACGACGACCGCGACGCCGACATGGTGACCGCCGACGACCGGGCCGGCGCCGAGGCTGCGACAGCTCACCTGCTGTCGCGCGGCGCGAAGCGGGTCGCGATGATCCGAGGTGCGCCTGACGCGGGTGCCGGCCGGGATCGGGGCTACGTGGCGGCCCTGACCGCCGCGGGACATCCGGTGCGCGAGGAGTGGATCGTACGCGGTCACTGGACCCGAGCCGGTGGCCAGGAGGCCATGCGTACCTTGATGTCACGCCGCCCTCGGCCCGACGCGGTGTTCTGCGCGAACGACCTGATGGCGATCGGCGCCATCGACGTAGCTCACGAGCTGGGATTGCGGGTTCCGGACGACGTGGCGGTCGTGGGCTTCGACGATGTTGATGCCGCCACGATCGTGCGGCCTCCTTTGACGACGGTGCGAAATCCCGCATACGAGACGGGCGAAGAGGCCGGGCGGCTCCTGCTTGACCGGATGCGAGGCGTCTATACGGGCTCTGGCCGCACGGTGGTGCTGCCCTGCCCATTGGTTGTGCGCGAGTCGGCTTGATGTGGCCATGCTCGCCGTACGTGCTGCTCGAAATCGTCACCTGATGCCGTAATTCGCATGGACCAGCTCGACGCGTGTCGTCCCGCCGCTGACCTCCACCGTGCCCCCGGCGCCCCGCACGTCGTTAGTTCTCGGTGATCGTGACGCGCATCGTCGTGTTCGGAATCGGCATCGTGAGCGCCTCGGCCTCGATCGCTTCCTTGGCGTCGGCGGTAAGCGGCTCGGCGAGCTTGATGCTGAGGTTGCCGCCTTCCTGCCCCACGCTCCCACGATCCGGCCATCGACGACGACACCGTGCGGGCGGTAGGAGTCGTGCACCGGGGTGTGCTGGGTGAGTCCTGGACCGATGAAGAGTCCGGTCTTGTCCTGGCCGAACAGTCTCAGCTCGTTCGCCATGAGGAGGCGAACACCTCGCGCATGCTGGGCGTTGACGAGACGTTCCTCCTCGTTGGCTGCAACCCAAGCCGGTCGGCCACAGAAGTCGACCTCACGCAGCTCGTCTGCCAGCTTCTCAAATGAGCGCAGCGCATCGCGTCGCGAGACCGACGCCCACCACGCAAAGGCCTCAGGGGTCGTCGGACCGAAGGCTTGAACATGGCGCCGGCACAGCTCGAGTCGCGCCTCTTCGCCATCGATCGCCGGCCGCGGAACCTCGCGCACGTAGAGCGGGCTCGCCGTCCACCGGATGGCGATTCGGCCGCTGGCGCAGGCACCGCGGAGGTTGCGGTTCTCGAGAGCACCGCGTCTCTCCTTGCCCGCCAGTTCTTGGCAAATTTGCTCCGCGGTTCGTTCGATCTCTCGCCTGGTGTCTGGATCACGAGGAAGCGTGCCCACGGTGAACACGCCAAAGTCCACTCGCGGCAGGACGTAGACGGCAGCCCCGGGGTCTGTAGGTTTGGATGAGCTCGGGATGCTCCCAGGCTGAGGGTTCACAATCCTGAACGCGTGCATGCAGGCTGAGCAATGCATCTCGAGGGGCCGGTGTCCTGCAGGCCGAACTTCGCTGCCATTTGCATACGATCCCGCCGGCAGTCGTTCAGCGAGGTTGTTGACCGCCAACCGGTACGCCACTTGCTGATAGCTCACTCGGGCACGGCCCACAGCCCTCATCATGCCCGATCCGAAATGACCACGTGTGGCGGGTGTGTGGTCGCCATGGTGGGTGCCGGCACCCGTTGAGGCTGCTGTACGCCCATCGCGGCGTAGCCATCAACACCCCATTTCACCTTGCAGCACAGAGATTCCGCCACAAGACCCCCAACACATTAGCCGAGCGAAGTTAGCCTTACACCACAGGAGAGACACCCACAACCACACACGTAACAAATCAGCAACAGTGCAGGTTTCCCCTGCCACATAAGAGCTTTCGAGCACTCAGTTGTCGGTGGTCAGGTTTAGCCTTACCACCATGAACAGCCACACCAACACCACCGGCACCGGCAGCGGTGTCGGCTCTTCGGTGGTCGGTGTGGGTGCCGCCCCAGACTTTTCTGCAGCCAACCCTCAAGGCAGCACCAGGACCGGTACGGAATCTCCGACGGGCAGCACTGAACCCGGCGCCCAGGAGAGCGTCGAGTCTGGCTGGATCCCCGCCGCACGAACGGATGCCCGCCACCCGTTGACACGGTTGGTGGACAGGGCGCGGGCCCGGTTCGCCGACCAGCACCCGGTCTACCTGTGGTCGGTGTCTGATGGGGAGTTGGTGGGGTTGATTGAGGGGTTGCATGCGTTGGCGGCGCAGGTGGAGTGGTTGAGGCTGGCGGTGATTCGGGAGGCTGACCGGCGTGACCTCGCTGGAAGGGACGGGGCGACCTCGACCGGGGCGTGGCTGGCGGGCAGGCTGCGGGCCCGCCCGGCCCACACCAACCGCGCGGTCAGGTTGGCCCGCGACCTGGACCAGCAGCTGCCCGCCACCAGCCAGGCGTTGGCGGCGGGGCGGATTTCGGCGGATGCGGCGGATGTGATCGCCCACACCATCCGCAACCTGCCCCGCCAGGCCCGTAACCCCGAAACAATCTCAAAAACCGAGGAGGCGATGCTGGAGTACGCCGGCCGATTCGCCCCCCACGAGCTGGCCCGGCTCGGCCAGGCCGTCCTGCACCGGGTCGACCCTGATCTGGCCGACCGCATCCTGGCCAAACAACTCGCCCGAGAAGAAGACGAGCTGCGGCAGGCCCGGCGGCTGCACATCCGCCCCGACCCCTACAGCAGCGCCATCCACGTGTCCGGGCGGCTTGACCCCGAAACCGCCGAAATGCTCCGGATAGCGTTAGAGCCGCTGGCCGCACCCCGGCCGGACGCCGACGGGCCCGACACCCGGCCCTACCCGCAGCGGCTCGGCGACGGGCTGCACGAGCTGCTCCGCCGCTACCTCGGCTCCGGCGCCTCACCTGCCCACGGCGGGATCAAACCCCAGCTCGTCATCACCATCGACCACCACGACCTAGTAAACGGCATCGGCGCCGCCCGACTCCTGCACACCGGCACACCAGTCTCCGCCCTGTCCGCCCAGATACACGCCTGCGACGCCGACGTGTTGTTTCACACCACCACACCAGACGGGCAGCAGATCCTCACCGACCCGGTACGGCTGTTCACCGGCAAAACCCGCCGCCTACTCGAACTGCGCGACAAAGGCTGCGCCTTCCCCGGCTGCGACCGCCCACCCGCCTGGTGCCGATCAGTACTATACGGCTATGGTTGACAGCAGGCGAGCTGTGATCTACGCGAGGATCTCGAAGGATCCGGAAGGCACCCGTGAGGGTGTGGACAGGCAGATGGAGGACGCGCGGACCCTGGCGTGCTCGCGCGGTTGGACGGTCGTCGACGAATTCATCGACAATGACGCTCCGGCGTCCGACATGCCGGCGTCCGGGAAGAAACGCAAGAGCAGGGAGGGGTTCGATGCCGTCATCGAAGCTCTACAGTCCGGCCGCGCGGACACTGTGCTCTCCTGGACGATGGACAGGCTTACCCGGAACGCGCGGGACAGGCTCCGACTCTTCGAGGTATGTCAACAGGCTCAGGCGTTCATCTCGCTGGTGCGCGGTCCCGATATCGACATGTCGACTCCGGCCGGCCGGTTCATCGCCGCGATCCTCGCCGAGATCGCTCAGCATGAAGTCGAGGTGAAGGCCGACAGGCAGCGTCGCGCGGCTCGTCAGCGCGCCGAGCAGGGACGTCCACCCATGCGCCGCGCCTACGGCTACCAAGCCGATGGGACGCCGGATCCGCACGAGGCACCGGTCGTGCGGGAGCTGTTCTCGAAGCTGCTCGCCGGTGCCACCATCTCAGGCCTGACACGGTGGCTGAACGACATCGGTGAGACGACAACCACCGGGAAAGCCTGGGACAGATCGAGCGTCCGGAAGCTGCTGCTGTCGCCTCGCTACGCCGGAATGCGCGTCTACGCCGGAGAAATCGTTGGCGAGGGTGATTGGCCGGCCATCGTCTCAGAAGACGTTCTGTCCGCGGCTCGCGTGCTTCTGACGGACCCTTCACGGCTACGGGATCGTCCCGCGCGCAAGCATCTCGGCGGTGGCCTCTACCGCTGCCACTGTGGCGCGAAAGTGAGGGTGAACTACACACAGCACAGGACGCGCGTCTACCAATGCTCAGAACGAGCTCACCTGTCCCGCTCGGCCGATCCGATCGACGACTACGTGTCCCGCGTGATCGTCGAACGGCTACGGCGGCCGGACGTCGTGAGCCTGCTCGAAGACAGCAGGAACGCCGAACACATCCGGCAGCTTCGTAGCGAGGCTCACGTGCTGCGCGCGAGGCTCGATGGGTTGGCGGCCGACTACGCGGATGGAGCGCTCACCGCACGACAGGTGCAGGTGGCCACACAGCGAATCACACAGCGTCTTCAACAGATAGACGACGAGCTAGCGAGGGAAGGGCGCAGATCAGCACTCGCAGCAGTCACAGCTTCCACAGATCCCGGCGCGATGTGGATGAGCCTGCCAGTGGACAGTCAACGCGCCGTCGTCGACGCACTCTGCACAGTGGTAATCCTCACAGCGTCTCCCGGACGTGCACCATTCGATCCCGACACGGTACGGATCGACTGGAAGAATTGAAGTCGTTCGCGTTCCCGTGCCAAGCGTTCGGCATGTGACGTTGGCTGAAGTCGGATCACGTGTTTGTCTGCGTCGATCGCAGCCAACCATTCCGCGCGGGTGATCGGACGATCCCAACGCCGTCCGCACTTCTTACACTGCCTCACGGCCTGCTCCATCTCAGACGCTGAGCTGCCGTGATGCAGCCGCTTCCCACACGCGCAGATCACGGCCACCTTCACATCCAGGTAGCCGCCTAGCGTTCTCACCCATCGTGAGGCTTGCCTGTATTCCCGCCAAAAGCGTCGGTAGCCACGGATACACCTACGTGCACGTCCCATGCGCGCATGGTATCCTCTGCGCTGTCCGTACCAGGTAGTAAGAGCTCCGCCGTCGTAGCGTCGAGCCGCCTGGCGCCACGCGGGCTCTGGCGCACTACCCGCACTTCCTAGCTGGAGTGCGCCCAAAATGGCTCGCCAAACCCTCGATGCATCCGAGCATGCCCGCCGTCTTGCCTACGCGCGTTGGCAGGGTCCCCGCGAGAAAGAGAAGCGGGTTCGCAAGCTCGAAGCTCACATCAAGCGGATCGTCGATGAAGCGCCACCGCTGACAGACGAGCAGCGGAACCGTCTCATCGCTCTTCTGACGAGCGGGAGGCGATCCGCATGAGAAAGCGACAGGGCCGCCCAGATCGGCTCCGGACGGCCCCCACAGGACGCGCACTCTCACGACAGAGTGTAGCCGCGGCCTGTCCCTGCGGGTGCCTGTCCAAGCCACCGCACTACGACGATCCCGATTGCATACGCCACCGGCCGATCCAGCAGCAGTGCAACGTCTGCCTGAGCTTCGGCTACGGGGAGCGGGAACGCCTCGAGACCTGCCGGCATGATCGCCGCTGCCCGCTCGCGCGGAACATCATCGGGGGTGGCCAGCGGTGAGCTACTTCGACGTCTTCAACAGGCAGGTTGCAGCGTCCACACC
>DATCKU010000018.1:0-25411 GCA_036564245.1 Actinopolymorphaceae bacterium | reverse complement strand
TCGGAGGGGAACGGCGAGGCCCTTGGCGCGGGGTTCGGAGGTCGGTTCGTCGACTCCACTGCGGCGCAGCAGGTCCAGGCCGAGCCGGGCGCGGCGTACCCGCTCTCTCGTCAACGCGACTGTCGTGGCCTCCAGGTGGGTTCCCGCCGGATAGACGTCGGGTGCGTTGCGGAGTCCGAACTTGATGTAGACCGGGGCGGCGACCTCGATCAGCTTGGGGATCTCGTGGTGGCGTACGAATCCACCCAGGTTGTCCGGTGCCTCGACGTACACGTCCAGCGGAATGTCCACGGCGGCGCGGATCGCGGCGATCTCGGCGAGCGTCAGGTCGGTCGCGACGTTCAACGTGTTGGCGCCGAGGTCTTCGAGAAGGCGCGCGGTCACCGCGTTGGTGACCGGAAGCATGACGGACACCTTCGCCTGCATGTCGCTCGGCAGGTAGCCGGCAGCCCGCAGCTTGCCGAACGCGGACAGCACTCCTACGTCGGAGATGAGCACGCTGCGGACCCCCCGCTCGGCCGCTCGCACGATGTCGTCGAGCACCGCCGCCACCTGGTCCTGACCGTGCGCAGTCGCCGCAAAGCCGCCTCCGGCGGCGGAACGGGCGGTCGCGGACGTCCCCCATCCGGCGCAGGGCCGTGCGAACAGGCTGATCTCGATGCCGGCCGCATCGGCCTGCTCCACCATCGAGTCGATCTCGTCGTCGGTCAGCAGGAAGACACCGGTGCCTTGGGAGATCCTCGTGACCGGCACCTGCAGCCGCTCGGCCTCCTCGAGTGCCGCGGCAAGGCACCGCGGCCCTTCCGTACTCGGGATCTCGATCCGATAGCGCACGCCATCCGGGAACCGTTTCGTCGACGACGGCAGCTCACCGAGGTCGCGGGGCGGGAACTCCAGGTGCTCGAGCAGACGGGTGCCGTTCACGATGTCTCTCCCAAGCTGCTTCATCGGTGCGTTCAGTCATCGGAACGCATCACGAGCGACGTTCTGTGTTCGAAATTTCGAACACCATTCGTATACTCGAACATCGTGAGCAAACCTACCCTGACGCGTCAAGCCGGAGCTGGTCGCACGACATGAGCCGATCCGTCCCAGCGGTCATGCGGGCGCTCGACATCCTCGAGCTGTTCGGTTCGGCTGAAGACCTCTCGATCCCCGAGATGCGCGCTCGGCTCGGCCTGCCCCGGACGTCGATCCACGAGCTCGTGAACACCCTGGCCGCCCGCTCCTACCTCGCACCGGTGCCCGGTCAGCCACACCGGTACCGGCTCGGCGTCGCCGTGTTCCAGCTCGGTTCTGCGTATGCCGAGCGGCTCGACCTGGCGCGCGAGGGCCAGGCGGTGGCCGCCGACGTCGCGGCAGCCTGTGACGAGACCGTGCACGTCGCCATCCTGGATGGCCGAGACGTCGTGTACGTGGCAAAGGCCGACTGCACCCATCCGGTCCGCATGGTGTCCGCTGTCGGGCGACGACTTCCTGCCCACTGCACGGCGGTGGGCCTGATGCTGCTGGCGAGCCTCGACGCCGGCCGGCTGGACGAGCTGTTCCCGCCCGACCAGGAGCTGCCGGCCATGACCGAGCGCAGCATCACGTCGAGCGAAGCGCTGCGCCAGCGCCTCGCCGAGATCCGCGCCCGCGGCCTCGCGGAGGAGTACTGCGAGTCGAACGAAGCCGTGGCGTGCGTCGCCGCTCCCGTGACCGACCGAACCGGGTCGACGATCGCGGCGATGAGCATTTCGGTGCCAATCTTGCGTTGGACGCCGGAACGCACGGATGAGTTGGCGACTGTGGTACGCAAGGGCGCGGCGACGCTGTCAGCTCGACTTGGCGGTGGCGCAACGAGCAGGAGGCGCGACCAGCCGTAGGTGGGGGACGAAGAGCACGAGGAGGTAGCTGTGCGGATCACTGCCGTGGAGACGCTTCGACCGCAGATTCAACCCAACGTGTGTCTGCTCGCCGTTCACACCGACGACGGGCTCACCGGGCTCGGCGAGTCGTTCTTCTCGGCGAGCGCGGTCGAGGCGTACCTCCACGACGTCGTTGCGCCAGCCATCCTCGGCACCCAGGACCTGCTACCGGAGCAGGCCGCCACGCGCCTCGCGCCGTACGTCGGGTTCCAGGCCGGCGGAATCGAGACCCGCGCACTCGGCGCCCTGGACCTCGCCTTGTGGGACCTTCTCGGCAAGGCGACCGGGAGACGTGTGGTCGATCTCCTGGGGGGAGCCCTCCGGGAGGAGATCAGGGTGTACAACACCTGCGCCGGACCCGGGTACGTCAGCACGTCCGTCCGGCAGGAGTCCGACAACTGGGGGCTCGCGGGGCCGGGCAGCAAGACCCGACCGTACGAAGACCTCGACGCCTTCCTGAACCGGCCGGCCGAGTTGGCCAAGGAGCTGCGCGCCGAGGGAATCACCGCGATGAAGATCTGGCCCTTCGACACGTACGCGGAAAAGACGCGGGGCACGAGCATCTCCGACGGCGACCTCGCCCGTGGTGCGTCGGTCCTCGAGCAGATCCGCTCCGAGGTCTCGGCGGACCAGATGGGGATCATGGTGGAGCTCCACGGGTTCTGGAACCGCCCCTGTGCCGAGCGCATCTGTGCCGCCGTCGCGCCCTACGCGCCCGTGTGGGTGGAGGACCCGATCCGTCCGGATGCGGCCGACGCGCTGGCCGCGCTGCGTCGCTCGGTCGACGTGCCGATCGCGACCGGCGAGACGGTGACCGGCCGTCGCGGATTCCTTCCATTGCTGGACAAACAGGCGATCGACGTGGCGACGGTCGACGTGCAGTGGACGGGTGGCATCACCGAGGCGCGCAAGGTCGCGAGTCTCGCCGACACGTTCGGTGTTCCGGTCGCCCCTCACGACTGCACGGGTCCGGTGACGTTCGCGGCGTGCTGTCACGTGGTGATGAGCCAGCCGAACGGAATGATCCAGGAAACCGTCCGTGCGTTTCTCCGCACGTGGTATGGCGAGCTCGTCGAAGGGCTGCCGATCGTGGAGAACGGTGTCGTGCGGCTCAACGACGAGCCGGGTCTTGGCGTACGCCTGGTCGCCGGTCTTGCCGATCGGCCAGGGGTGTTGCGCCGTGTCTCACGTTTGGAAGACTGAATGCCGATGGAGATCGTGCGTTATGCGGTACGCCGAGACGATGCCGACGCAGGCGTCGAGATCGGCGTCGGAGTTCGGCAGGGTAACCAGATCGCACGCGTGACCGGGGTCGGCCATGTCGCGGAGCTGCTGCGACTTCCGTACCAGGAAATCCGCGAGCGGATAGCGGCTGCAGGAAATGCCGGTGACACCGTGCCGGCAGACGACGTGCTGGTGCTGCCACCGGTCGATGGCCGTACGGAGGTGTGGGCGTCCGGTGTGACGTACGAACGCTCGAAGGACGCCCGCGTCGCGGAGAGCTCGGAGAAGACCGTGTACGAGAAGGTCTACGAGGCCCAGCGGCCCGAGCTCTTCTTCAAAGCACCGGCTTGGCGGGTCGTGACCGATGCGGAACCGATCGGAATCCGGGCCGATTCCGGACTCGACGTACCCGAACCCGAGCTCGGGCTCGTCGTCAACGCACACGGCGAGATCGTCGGGTACGTGGTGTGCAACGACGTGAGCTCTCGGGTGATCGAAGGCGAGAACCCGCTCTACCTGCCGCAGGCGAAGGTGTACGCCGGCAGCTGTGCGCTCTCGACCGGTATCCGGCCGGCCTGGGAGGTGGCCGATCCGGCCGCCCTCGACATCACGCTCACCGTACGGCGAGAAGGCTCGGTGGCCTTCAAGGGCGAGACGTCTACTGCTCGGATGCGCCGGACGTTCACCGATCTCGTGAGCTACCTCTTCGCCGGAGACGTCTTCCCCGAGGGCGTAGTTCTCGCGACCGGCACCGGCATCATCCCCGACATGTCCTTCACACTCGCCGCGGGTGACGTGGTGGAGATAGCGATCAGCGAGGTCGGCTCGCTGACCAACCATGTGGTGGTCGGGAAGGCGCCACTGTCGTGGCTGGTGGACGCGTTGCGTGATCCGTTCGCTCGTCCGAAGCCCGTGCTGCGGCAAGGGTCGACTACGCCCGCGAAGGAGGCTGAGAAGTGACTGCTGTGCCCGCGACCGAGCCAGCCGAGCTCGAGGCGATTCTGTCCGCGGCTGCTGAGGCGGCCGGCCCCCTTGGGGCGATGCGTCCGGCCGAGCGAGCCGGGCTGCTGCGAGCCGTCGCAGACGCTCTGGACGCGGCAGCCGACGAGCTCGTGCCGCTGGCGATGGAGGAAACCCACCTGCCCGAGGCCCGGCTGCGTTCTGAGCTCGTCCGAACGACGTTCCAGCTCCGGCTCTTCGGCGAGGTGCTCGAGGAGGGTTCGTACCTCGAGGCGACGATCGACACCGCCGATCCCAACTGGGGCATGGGTCCACGTCCGGACGTGCGTCGGATGCTGGTGCCGCTGGGTCCGGTCGTGGTGTACGCGGCGAGCAACTTCCCGTTCGCGTTCAGCGTCGCCGGCGGTGACACGGCCTCGGCGCTGGCTGCCGGATGCCCGGTCATCCTCAAGGCGCATTCGGGTCATCCCGCGTTGTCCCGGCGTACTGGCGAGATCGTGAGCCAGGCGCTCGCTGACGCCGGCGCACCGCGCGGCAGCTTCGCCGTGATCGTCGGCTTCGAGCGTGGTGTCGAGGCGCTGAAAGATCCCCGGGTGAAGGCGGGGTCGTTCACCGGATCGATCCCGGGTGGTCGGGCGCTCTTCGACATCGCATCGGGTCGGCCCGATCCGATCCCGTTCTACGGCGAGCTGGGCAGCCTGAACCCGGTCTTCGTGACCCCGCAGGCGGCGAAGGCGCGAGGTGAGGAGATCGCGTCCGGGTTCACGGGATCGTTCACGCTGGGCGTCGGACAGTTCTGCACCAAGCCCGGTCTGCTCTTCGTACCGTCCGGCTCCGGCCTCGACGAGCTGATCACATCAGCGACGCGCGAGGTGGGTCCGGCGTCGTTGCTCAACCAGCGGATCGCCGAGGGGTATGCGCAGAACCTCGAGCGGTTGGTCGCCGTGCCCGGGGTGTCCGTCCTCGTGCAGGCCGCCGCCGTGGAGGGCCTCGTCGTGGCCCCGACGCTGGTGAAGACCACGGTGCCGACGCTTCTGGAGCACACTGACACCTTGCTCGAGGAGTGCTTCGGGCCAGCGTCGATCATCGTGGAGTACGACGACCTGGAGCAGCTCGTCGACGCCGCCGCGGCGTTCAGCGGCAACTTGACCGCGACCCTGCACGCTGAAGATTCCGAGTACGACCAGATCGCGCCGCTGCTCTCTCTGCTGCGTGACCGCGTCGGTCGGTTGGTGTGGAATGGCTGGCCCACCGGCGTGTCGGTGACCTACGCCATGCACCACGGAGGACCGTGGCCCGCCACAACGGCGTCGATCCACACCTCCGTGGGGACGACGGCGATCCGGCGTTTCCTGCGGCCCGTGTGCTACCAGAACATGCCGGCCGAGCTGTTGCCGGAGCCGCTGCGCGACCAGAACGTGCTGGGCATCCCGCGCCGTGTCAACGGTTCCTTGACGACTGCCGACGTCTAGCAGACGACGTGCAGCAGGCGACTGCCGACGTGTAGCCGGAGCCTCGTGGTGCGCAGACCTGCACACCGCGAGGCCCCGGACCGGTCGTCGGTCTCCTCAGCCACAGAGGCAGAACGGGTGGCCCACCGGGTCGAAGAAGACCCGGAACGACTGACCCGGCTGGAAGTCGGCCTTGCGTGCTCCGAGGGCGAGTACCTGGCGCTCAGCCTCGTCGAGGTCGTCGACCTCGATGTCGACGTGCGCCTGCTGGGGCCGGCTGGCACCTGGCCAGATCGGCGGCGCCCACTCGTCCGCCCGTTGGAAGCAGAGCAGGATCCGATCCCCGTCGCTCAACGTGACCCAGTCGTCCTCGCCCTCGGGCGTTCCACCGATCAGCGCGCTGTAGAACTCGGCCAACGCCATGGGGTCGGGGCAGTCCAGCGCGACCGCCTGGAGCCGGCCGACCGGCCTGGTCGTGGTGGTGTTGGACATCATCTTCTCCGCTCGTGTGTGGGCTCTCGCTGCCACATCAAGATCAAAACAACCTGCAAACGAATTGTGCCGGTTACGTCGAGCCGTGTGCAACCGGTTATTTCTGTTTGGCGGTGTTGATCTCGTCGTGGCCTTGCCGTTACCGGACGGTTGCGTCCAACTCGTGAAGCCAGCCACAGACCGCTCGATCCGGCCAAAGTAGCGTCAAAGGGCCAACTCACGAGACCGGGCCGCACGGGTGGTCAGGAAGCTCGACCGGGATCGGGTCGTCACTCGACGAGACGGAGAGGAGAGCGTGCGCATGCACCCGCGAATCCGCTGGGGCATCATCGCGACGGGCAACATCGCTGGACAGTTCGCACGAGACCTTGCGTTGCTTCCCGACCACGAGGTCGTGGCGGTCGGTTCACGGAACCTGCAGCGGGCGAAGGCGTTCGCCGAGGAGCACGGGGTACGCAAGGCCTATGGCTCCTACGCCGAGCTGGTCGCCGATCTCGAGGTCGACGTCGTCTACGTCGCGACTCCGCACTCCGACCATCTCGCCACCTCCCGGCTCGCGCTCAACGCCGGCAAGGCCGTGCTGTGCGAGAAGTCGCTCACCGTCAACGCGCGCGAGGCACGCGAGCTCGTCAACCTGGCCAGGGAGAAGCAGCTCTTCTTCATGGAAGCCATGTGGATGCGCTGCAACCCGCTCCACCTACGGCTCGCGGAGCTGGTGAAGGATGGCGTCATCGGCGAGCCGAAGGCGTTGCATGCGAGCCTGGGTTTCGTCGCCGAGTACGACCCACGCGGCCGGCTCTTCGCCCCTGAGCTTGCAGGCGGCGCGCTCCTCGACGTCGGCGTCTATCCGGTCAGTCTTGCGTACCACGTCTTCGGACCGCCCGACGTCGTGCAGGCGACCGGTACCCTCGCGCCCACTGGTGTCGACGCCAGCGTCGCGATCGCGCTGGGATACCAGGCTGGGCAGGTGGCGAGCCTCGCCTGCTCGCTCGTCAGCACGCTGCCCAACGAGGCCTGGGTGTCGGGTACGGAGGGTTGGATCGTGCTGCCGCGCAGCTTCCACGACACCCACACCCTCGTCGTGCATCGCGAAGGCCGGGAGCCGGAGGCGGTATCGGTCGAGCGGAAGGGCATCGGGTACACGTACGAAGCGATCGAGGTCGCACGGTGCCTTCGGGAAGGTCTGGTCGAGAGCCCGTTGGTGTCCTGGAACGACAGCCTGGCCGTCATGGATGTTCTCGACGCCGTACGGAAGCAGGTGGGCGTGCGTTACCCGGTCGATGACGCCCCTTGACGTGTCCCTGGTCTACATTGCGAGACAGGAGTTCTGCCATGCGGGACACGTAGGGTCCGAAGAGACCCTTCGTCACGATCAAGGGGGTAGAGCCGCTTGACCACCGAGAGTTACGGCGGGAGACGATCAGGTCTGGGACGGGTGAGCTCGTTCGTCGTGGTCGCCAACCGGCTGCCAGTCGACCGAGTGGAGGAGCCCGACGGCACCCTGACCTGGCGCCGCAGCCCAGGTGGCCTGGTCACAGCCCTCGATCCGGTGATGCGGGCGAACAAGGGCGCCTGGATTGGATGGGCCGGCACGACGGACGAAGCGCCGGAGCCGTTCGACGAGGCGGGGATGCACCTCGTGCCGGTCCGGCTGACGGCCGAAGATGTCGAGAAGTACTACGAGGGCTTCTCCAACGCGACACTGTGGCCTCTCTACCACGACGTGATCGCCCCACCCGAGTACCGCCGTGACTGGTGGGAGGCGTACTGCCAGGTCAACCGGCGGTTCGCCGAGGCCGCGGCACGGGTCGCGGCGCAGGGCGCCCTGGTCTGGGTGCACGACTACCAGCTGCAGCTGGTGCCGGAGATGCTGCGAGCCATCCGACCGGACCTTCGCATCGGCTTCTTCCTGCACATTCCGTTCCCACCGGTCGAGCTCTACGCGCGGCTGCCCTGGCGGCAGGCGATTCTGCGCGGGCTACTCGGTGCGGACCTGGTGGGTTTCCAGCGCCCAGGCGCTGCGTCGAACTTCTTGCGTCTCACCCGCCGTTTGCTCGGCTACCAGACCCAACGCGATCGGGTCTTCCTGCCCGACGGGCGGGTGGTGCGGGCCCGGTCGTTCCCGATCTCCATCGATGTGGGGGAGCTGGAGGAGATCGCACGACGCCCGGAGACCGAGCGGCGCGCCTGGGAGATCCGCGAGGAGATCGGTGCGCCGTCGAAGATCCTGCTCGGCATCGACCGGCTCGACTACACCAAGGGCATCGGCGAGCGGATCCATGCGTTCGCCGAGCTGCTGGGCGACGGTCTGCTGACTCCGGAGGAAGCGACGTTCATCCAGGTTGCGACGCCGAGCCGGGAACGTGTCGAGCAGTACCAGCGGCTGCGAGACGACGTGGAGCTCATGGTCGGAAGGGTCAATGGTGCGTACGGACGGATTGGCCGGCCGGCGGTGACCTACCTGCACACGTCACACGAACGCAGCGAGCTCGTCGCGCTCTACCGGGCCGCGGACGTCATGGTGGTGACGCCGTTGCGTGACGGGATGAACCTCGTCGCGAAGGAGTACATCGCGTGCCGGTACGACCACACGGGGGTGCTGGTGCTGAGCGAGTTCGCCGGTGCCGCGGACGAGTTCCGACAGGCGATCCTCGTGAACCCGTACGACGTCGACATGCTCAAGCGTCGGCTGCTCGAAGCGATCCGGTTGGAGCCTCGGGAGGCGACGCGGAAGATGCGGGCGATGCGGCGGCACCTGGTGGAGCACGACGTGGATCGCTGGGCGAACTCGTTCCTGAGCGAGCTGAGAGGGGCGCAGCGGCCATGACCGCGCAGGCGGGCGGCGGTCCGGAAGGCGCCGGGAGGTCGGCCGGACCGCGTGTGCTCGCGCTCGACCTGGGCTCCTCCTCGGTCCGGGCGGCCATCTACGACGAGGAGGCGAACCCGGTCCCGAACGCCCGGGCGCGTCGCCGGATCGATCCCGACCAGGACGAGTCCGGACGCGCCGAGCTCGATCCGCGAGCGTATGTCGACAAGCTGGTCGAGTGTCTGGACGAGCTCTCCGGCGCCGGCGCGCTCGAGGGTGTCGACCGGGTCGCGACGTCGTCCCAGTGGCACAGCGTCATGGCGGTCGAGCCGGCTCCCGGCACGGACCACGAGGCGACGCTGCGACCGCGGTCAGGCGTGCTCACCTGGCTCGACACCCGAGCCCACGGTCATGGGGGCGTGCCAGAGGACGCGACCGCGTTCCACGAGAGGACCGGCTCGTGGGTGCACCCGCTCTACTGGTCCGCCAAGGTCCCGTTCCTGCGGTCGTACCTGGATCTGCCGTCGACCACGCGCTTCATCGGCCTGCCTGACTACGTGCGTGCCGTGCTGCTCGGCACTCACGCCACGTCGTTGTCGCTTGCGTCCGGCACCGGTCTACTCGACCTGCGGCGCGGGACGTGGGATACGGAGGCACTGGAGCTCGCCGAGCTCGACGTGTCCGACGTACCTCCGATCGACGACACGCCGCAGCGGCTCGCACCCGCCTGGCGCGCCCGGTGGCCCGCGCTCGCCGAGGCCCACTGGTATCCGGTCCTCGGCGACGGCGCCGCGTCGAATCTCGGCAGCGGGTGCGGCTGGAGCCCCGGCCAGACAGACCAGTCCGATCGAGCGGTCGGCCGGGTCGCGGTCACCGTCGGCACCTCCGCTGCGCTTCGTGTCGTGCACGGTCCGGACGTTCCGCCGCCCCCTGCGACCGTCTGGCGCTACCGGGTGGATGCCGAACGCCTGGTGAGCGGCATCGCGTTCTCCGGTGGCGGCGTGTTGCACGCGTGGGCGACTCGGGCTTTCCGGCTGCCCGCCGACGCCGAGCCGACCTGCCGACCTGGTACGTCCGGTCTGCTCTCGATCCCGCTCCACGCCGGAAGCCGACCGCCGGGCACCGCCCCCGCCGGGTCCGGCCTGATCGTGGGGCTTTCCCTCGACACGTCGCCCGACGAGCTGCTCGCCGCGACGCTCGAGGGTGTGGCGCTGGAGGTGGCGCGCGCCCTGGAGGTCTTGGAGACGTCGTTTCGTACCCGGCTCGAGGTCGTGGTCGGAGGCGGTGCCGTGCACGCCTCGGCGTGGTGGCGAGCGGCCTTGGCGGCGACGCTGGGCCGGCCATTGCGTCTCGCCGACGATCCCGAGGTCGGGGCTCGCGGTGCCGCGGCCCTGGCGTTAAGACGGGAGCTTCCGCCACCGCAGGCACGGGTGGAGCCGACGGTTGAGGACGTGGAACGCATGGTGGTCGTGCGAAAGCGTTACGCAGCGCTCCGTGCGGTCTTCGACGAGCAGCTGGTCGGTAGGTTCCGCGACCCGACCGTGCCGCCTCGAAAACTGCAACATCCTTGACGATTCACAACGTGTGCGGACGGCCGGTCCCCGTCGGTGCACTCCTGATCCCTGCGGGTCTCGGCAACGACGAGTGGACGGCGAAGTGCTCGATTACGTCCACGCGCCCCAGCTGGACCAGGCAAGATGATTCTCCGAGGTAGAAGGGGCACGGAGAGTGATACGACCGGTCGGGCCGGGAACGGACGTCATCCGACACGGGCAAACCCGGCAGGGATCCGTGAGGTTCGAGGCGTTGCTCGACCTGGTCACGGCTGGTGTCCTCGTGCTCGATCGCCAGGCCGTCGTCACCGCGTGCAACCCGGCTGCCGAGACCATCGTGCGACGACCGGTCGCTGCGATCTGTGGCCGGGATGCCATCGATCTGCTCGTGCCCGAGCGCCTCCGGCAGGTGGTCCGGGAACGTTTCGCAACCCTGCGGACGCACCAGCAGACCTGGGAAGGAATCGGGCCGATCGTCCGGGGGGACGACACGACCGTCCGGTGTGTCATCAGGGCCCGGGCCCTCGCACCCAGTCCAGGCGACGCTGCTCTTTCGGGCGCCGGCGCTGAGGTAGTTCCGGCTGGTGGGACGGGTCTGTCTCGTGGCGCGCATCGCGGTGAGGCTGCGCCCGTGAGTGAGGACGACCGGGCCGATCCGGAGCCTCAGGAGTTCCTCGTGGTGTTCACCCCCCTCGACGCGGCACCGGACCCTGCGCTCCTGCGTGCCGAGCGGGCGGTCCGCTCGGAGCTCGAGCACGCCCGTGACCGGTTGGCGTTCGTCGCCAATGCCGGTGGCCGGCTTGCGTCGTCGCTGGACGTGTCCATGACGTACGAAACGGTGGGGACGCTCGTCGTACCGCGGTTCGGTCAGCTCTGCGTCATCGATCTGTGGGACGGCCGTTCGCTGGACCGTGCGTACGTCCATGACAGCGAGGCTGCAGACGACCCGACGCATCAGGAGTTGGTCGAGCAGATCCGCGCGCTGGGTGGGAAGCAGACCGACGAGGACCCCGCTGTCAGGGCGGCACTCACCGCGCGGCCGGTCGTCGTCGAGCGCGCCACGGCGGAGCGGCTCGCCGCGATGTACCACCCCGACGCGTGCGAGGTCGTGGCCCGGGCGACACGTGGCCGGGGTCTTGTCGCGATTCCGCTGATCACACGCGGCCGCGTGCTCGGTGTCTTGAGCCTCTTCGGTCCGGGCTGTGCGTATGGTCGGGAACTCGCCGCCGGCGAGGATCTCCCTCTGCTGGAGCAGGTGGCGAGTCGCGCGGCGCAGAGCATCGAGAACGCGAGGCTGTTCAACGCCGAACGGCGCCTGGCACGTCACCTGCAGGAGAGCGAGCGCCGACAACGCAGAGCCGCCCTCACCCTGCAGCGCAGCCTGCTGCCGGCGGTGCCCTACCGGCCTGGCGACCTCGAGGTGGCGACGCGCTACTTCCCCGGAACGGCGGAGACCGAGGTGGGCGGTGACTGGTATGACGTGATCCCGCTCACGACCGGCCGCACCGCGTTGGTCATCGGCGACGTGATGGGCCGCGGGCTGCGGGCGGCGACGCTCATGGGTCAGGTGCGGACGGCTGTGCGGGCGTACGGCCGTCAGGACCTGCGGCCGAAGGAGATCCTCGCGCTCCTCGACGGGATCGTCGCCGATCTGGGGGAAGCCGAGATCGTGACGTGTGTCTACGCGGTGTTCGACTCCCTGGAGTGCAGCCTGTCGTACGCCTCGGCCGGTCATCTGCCGCTGCTCGTCGTCGACGGCCGGGGACGCGCGCGTCGGCTCGACCACGAGACCGGGCTGCCCCTAGGTGTCGGCGCGGGTGCGGCTCCCGAACACGCCGTGTCGGTGACCGAGGACATGGTCGTGGCGTTCTACACCGACGGCTTGGTGGAGAACCGGCATCGCGACGTCGACGCCGGCATCGACCAGCTGGTGGAAGCCCTGGGCCTTGCCAGGGGAACGCTCGAGGGCATGTGTGACCAGGTCATCGATGCCCTGCGGCCACCGACGGGCTACGACGACGACGTGGCTCTGCTGCTCGCCTCCGCTCGGCACTGACCAGGCGTGGCGGGCGGACGACTGCTGCAGCCGCCGATCGTGGACATGCGCAGCGTCGTCGGTGCCTGCCGGCGGTGCAGCGGCCTACCGCGCGGTGCGTGGAGGCTAGACGACGGCGCCGGTGCCGGCCCGACGAGCGCGGCGACGCGCGACGGCCTCGGGCGCCCGCGACTTGACCCGTGGCGGTGGACTCGGGCTCTTCTCCTGGAAGAGGATCGCGAGCGGTGTCGCGGCGAAGACCGACGAGTACGTCCCGACGACGAGGCCGAGCAGCAGGGCGATCGCGAAGTCGGTGAGCGACTCCCCGCCCAACACGGCCAGTGCGCCGAGGATGAACATCGCGCCCAGGCCGGTGTTCACGGTTCGAGGTACGGTCTGCAGGGCTGCGGCGTTCGCTGTCGACGCGAACGGCGCACGCGGGTTCGCCGCCCACAATTCGCGTACCCGGTCGAAGATCACCACGGTGTCGTTGACCGAGAGACCGATGATGGTGAGGGCCGCGGCGAGATACACCCCGTCGATCGGCTTGCCCAGCCAGGCGAAGACACCGGTCACGAAGATGATGTCGTGGAACATCGCCAGGACCGCCGACAACGCGAACGTCCAGCGGAACCGCACGGCGAGATAGAGCATCTGCGCGAGCAGCGCGACGCCGAGCGCGATCAGTGCCTTGATCCGCAGCTCGTTGCCGAGGCTCGGTCCGATCAGCTCGTCACGTTCCTTGGTGACCTTGCCGCCGAGCTCACCGAGCTCACGCTGGATCTCGAGGGACTGCTCGGTGGTCATCTGACCGGTGCGCACCGAGATGTTGCCGTCCCCTGACTCCTGGACCACCGCGCGCGGGAAGCCCGCGTCCGCGACCACCTCGCGTGCCTGGTCGATGTCGACCGGGCGGGACGTGGAGTACTCGACCAGCCGTCCGCCGGTGAACTCCAGGCCCAGGTTCAGCCCGCGGGTCACGATGCCGGTAATGGCGACGACGGTCACCAGGGCCGTGATCGCGACCCAGAGCTTCCGGTGGCGCATCAGGTCGGGTCCGTGTTCGTTCAGCCAGGTGCGCACCCGTCCAAGCTTCGCGATGCCGCTGATCGCTGGATGCTTTCGTACGAAGCGGCGCTTCACGGCCCAGTCAGTGAGCAGGCGAGCGATCACCAGGGCCGAGATCATGGAGGCCAGGACACCGACCGAGAGCGTGACGCCGAAGCCTCGCACCGGCCCGGACGCCAGGAAGAACAGCAACCCGGCGGCGAGCAACGTCGTGACGTTCGAGTCGATGATCGCGGTCCAGGCGCCGGAGTAGCCACGGGTCAGGGCTCCCGGAAGACCTCGCTGGGAGGCACTGGCGTACTCCTCCCGGGCGCGTTCGAACACCAAGACGTTGGCGTCGATCGCCATACCGACGGCGAGCACGAAGCCAGCCAGGCCCGGCAACGTCAACGTGGCGCCGAGCACGATCAAGGTGGCGTAGGAGATCAGCGCGTAGCACGCGAGCGCGATCGTCGCGAGCAGGCCCATCAGACGGTAGACGAGCAGGATGAAAAGGCCGGTCAACGCGATACCGACGACACAGGCCTTGGCGCTCGCCTCGATCGCTTCCTTGCCCAGGGTCGGGCCGACAGTGCGCTGCTCGATGACCTTCACCGGCACCGGCAACGCGCCACCCTTGATCAGGACCGCGAGCTGCTGTGCCGACTCCATCGTGAAGTTACCGGTGATCTCGGTGGAGCCACCCGTGATCCCGACCCGACAGCCCACGCTCGGATCCACCTGTGGTGAGGAGATCACCCGGTTGTCGAGCACGATCGCCACCCGACGCTGCGGGTCGCCGGGTGGCGCGCACGCTGCGTCCGCGGTGAGCTTGGTCCAGGCGCCCCCACCCTTGCCGTTGAAGTCGACGACCACGAACCACGCGACGCCCCGCTGGGGATCGGTGCGAGCTTGCGCGTCCGTGACACCCTCACCGGTGAGCGCCGCTGGTCCGAGCTTGATCCGTTGACCGTCCTCGTCGGCCAGGATCTGCTCCCCCTTCTTCGGCTTCTCGTTCGGCTGAGCGATGCCGAGCACCGGGTGGAAGCTCAGCTGCGCGGTGCGGCCGATCACCCTCTCCGCCTCGCGCGGATCCTGCAGGCCGGGCAACTCGACGATGATCCTCCGGTCGCCCGACTGGGTGAGCCCCGGCTCGGCGACGCCGAGCGCGTCGACCCGTCGCCGCAGCACCTCGAGGGCGCGGGCGGTCGCCTCCCGGTCGGCCTTCGTGGTCGGACTGTCCTGGGTCTCCAGCACGATCTGCGTACCGCCGCGCAGGTCCAGGCCGAGCTTGATCGGCGTACTGATCGCGAAGTAGAGCGCGGCCGCCAAGATGCCAAACGTCACGATGGCGCGGACCAGTGGTGCGCGGGACACTACGCCTCCGGCTGTCTTCTACCTCCGAGCTCCGGTGCCGCCCCGGACGAGGCCACCTCAGGCGGCCGGGCTGGCCCTCGACGGGCACCTTCGCCTGCAATAACGACGTACAGTACGGCCTGACGTACCTTCGGCACGCGTCGGCACCGTGTCGAACGTACCCCATGGCCTGTGTTGCGGCCGACAGCACACTACCGAAGGAGTGGCGTGGGAACGGAGCAAGTGTCGGCGATTTTCGATCCTGACGCGTGGACGCCGGTCGAGGGCTTCGAGTTCACCGACATCACCTATCACCGGGCAGTAGGGCAGAAGACCGTACGCATCGCGTTCAATCGCCCAGAGGTGCGCAACGCGTTCCGCCCTCACACGGTCGACGAGCTGTATCGCGCACTCGACCATGCGCGGATGACGCCGGATGTCGGATGTGTCCTGCTCACCGGTAACGGTCCGTCACCGAAGGACGGGGGATGGGCATTCTGCTCCGGTGGGGACCAGCGGATCCGAGGACGGGACGGATACCAGTACGCGTCCGGCGAGACGGAGCAGACCGTCGATCGCGCCCGGCTCGGCAGGCTGCACATCCTGGAATGCCAACGTTTGATCCGCTTCATGCCCAAAGTCGTGATCTGCGTGGTTCCCGGGTGGGCCGCGGGCGGTGGGCACAGCCTGCACGTCGTGTGCGACCTCACGCTGGCCAGCAAGGAGCATGCGCGGTTCAAGCAGACCGATGCCGACGTCGCGAGCTTCGACGGCGGCTTCGGCTCGGCCTACCTCGCACGTCAGGTCGGGCAGAAGTTCGCCCGGGAGATCTTCTTCCTGGGCAGGGAGTACGACGCGGAGGAAGCGCATCGGCTCGGCATGGTCAATGCGGTCGTACCCCACGCTGATCTCGAGCGGGTGGCACTGGAGTGGGCAGAGCGCATCAACGGGAAGAGTCCGACCGCTCTGCGGATGCTGAAGTATGCGTTCAACCTGATCGACGACGGCCTGGTCGGCCAACAGCTCTTCGCCGGTGAGGCCACACGGTTGGCCTACATGACCGACGAGGCTATGGAAGGGCGTGACGCATTTCTGCAGAAACGTCGCCCCGACTGGTCGCGATTTCCTTTCTATTATTGAGGATTCCTCACCCTCGGCTCGCCTACGCTGATGGAACGGGCGGGCCGTACGGCGCACGTGAAGGCCGATCGGCTCGGTCGGACGTTAGTGCCAGGGGGGCGATCGTGGGGGCGTTGCCGGCTCAAGGCTCTGGTCGCGAATCGCCCGAAGTGTCCGGCACCCTTCAGCGGTCGGGATCGACGATCCGCTACTGGATCGGAGGCCCCCGGCGTGGCCCGGTCGTGGCGTTCACCCACGGAATGGCCATGAGCCACAGGGTTTTCGAGCCGCAGCTTGCCGAGTTGTGGGCGGCGGGCTATCGCACGTTGCGGTGGGACATGAGGGGGCATGGCCGATCCCAGCCCATGGGGAAGTCGCCCCTCACCTTGCGCGACCTTGCAGACGACCTGCATGCGCTGCTGGACGGCTTCCTGCTCGGCCGACATGCGTGCCTCGTCGGACAAGGACTGGGCGGACACGTGGCACAGCAGGTGGTGCTCGACCGACCTGACCGAGTGGCGGCGTTGGTCGTCGTGGGCTCGCTGTGCATCACCCGACCCGGTCCCGTCGTGTGGCGTTCTCTCGTCTCGACAGCCGTCCGTGGTGCATGGATGCTGCGGCCAGTTCGCGAGCTGCACGACCGGATCGGCCGGGAGAGCGCGGTCACACCCTGGGTCCAGAGCGCTGCGTTCGACTGCGCGCAGCTGCTGGACAAGAGGGGCATCCTCGCAACGCTGCGGGCACAGTGGGAGACGATCCGAACCGAACCGGCATACCGGATATACGCTCCTGTGCTCGTCATGCATGGGGAGCACGACGTCACCCCTGGGATTCGTCGTAGCTCGACAGCGTGGGCGGAACGCGACCCGCGTTGCCGGTACGAAGTCGTTCGGAAGGCTGGTCACCTGGCCCAGCTCGACAACCCCAAGGCGTTCAACGCACGTCTGGTGGAGTTCTTGACCGAGTATCACCCTGTGCCGCGGGGGATCAGCTCGTGACGCGTCTGTGGCAGGCGGCGATAGCGGCGTAAGGCGAGCAGAGTGACCCATGCCCAGCCGACCGTCACCGAGATGCGTTGCGAGAGGCCGGCGATGTTCACGAACGGCTCGGTCTGCTCGAACCCCATGCCGGACACGAAGAACGCGATCAGGACCACCAGTCCACTGAGCAGTGAGTAGACGAGCCAGCGCCAGCCGGCCCCGCCCGCGCCGACGAAGCACGCGATGGCCAAGGCGAAGAAGGCCGGTACGGAGAACAAGTCGTGCAGGAAGCCGTGCGTCGTCATGGGGTCCGGAACTGGAGGTGTACCGGGTGGATAGCCGCTCACCGGATCGGTCACGAAGGCGCCTGCCCCCAGCAGGCCGATGCCCCAGAGACCCACGAGGATCGCCACTGCCTTGTGGCGGACGCCCTGGAAACGGGCAAGGCCGCATGCGAACCCGGTGGTGAGAAGTCCGGCGATGAGAAAGTTCGCCGTCTGAGTCCATCCGGCAGGTCCGAGGGCGAGTGAGCTCACCGGGTGGCGCAACGGATCGTAGTCGGCGCGGGTCGCCCCCTCGAGGAGGAACGCGAGGACGAACAAGGGGCCTGCGACGATTCCGCAAAGCATCGTGGCTTTCATACGACCGTCTTCTCCGTGTGAGATTGCCCGCAGGACATTCTCCATAGACCCTGCTGACGTGATCCAAAAGCGACTATCGAACCGGGCTGTCACAAGCACACCCAGCCGCGTGCGTGGCGGCTCGGCACACCACCGTCGCTCCTCTCTTCTCCTGACCGCATGGCCTGCTGGAGGCGTACCCTGCCGTGGAGCGGCAGGCGATCACGATGAACTATAGGGAGGCGACGGGACAGGGGCGACCGAGGAACGGTGTCATGAGACGCACGATCGACTGGGACGACGACGCGATCGTCATCGTGGACCAATGCGCGCTGCCAGACGAGCTGCGTACTCTCACGATCACGACGGTCGACGACCTGATCGCGGCGATTCAACGGCTGGCGGTGCGTGGAGCACCCGCGCTCGGCGCTGCGGGCGCCCTCGGTGTGGCGCTCGCGGCCCGGCAGCATCCGAAGGATGCGCAGAAGGTACGAGCCGAAGCCGCCCGCATCGCGGCGGCTCGACCGACCGCTGTGAACCTGGCGTGGGGTGTCGAGCGTGCACTCGAGCGCCTGGACGACGGACCGGACGCCGTCCTCGCGTACGCCCGTGCCCTGCTGGACGAGGATGAGCGGGTCAACCGTGCCGCATCCGCGCGTGCTGCTGAACTGGTCAAGGAGCTCTGTGCCGAACGCAAACTTCGGCTCCTCACGCACTGCAACACCGGTCGCTTCGCATGCGTGGCCTGGGGCACCGCGCTGGGTACGGTCAAGCATCTGGCAGAGGCCGGACTGGTCGAGAACGTCATCGCGAGCGAGACACGGCCGTTGCTGCAGGGCGCCCGCCTGACCGCGTACGAACTGACCGAGATGGGAGTTCGGTACCAGCTGTGCGTCGATTCTGCGGCGGCGAGCGCCCTCGCGCGTGGACTGGTCGACTGTGTCCTCGTAGGAGCGGATCGGGTGGCGGCCAACGGCGATGTCGCCAACAAGGTGGGTACCTACCCGCTAGCACTCGCGGCGAACCGACACGGGATCCCCTTCATCGTCGTCGCCCCCGAGTCCACCGTCGACCCAGACACCCCGCGTGGTGACGCGATCCTGGTGGAGGACCGGCGCAGCGACGAGGTCACCCATGTCGCCGGGCACCGCATAGCTCCTGCGGGGGCACAGGCCTTCAACCCCGCCTTCGACATCACGCCAGCAGAGCTGGTGACCGCCATCGTCACCGAGCAGCGGGTGATCAGGCCGGCCTGATCCCGTCAGGCATCGGTGCGGTCAGGGCAGGCAAACTCATGCCGCCGCGCGCTCGCGCAGGATCCCGTGGGGGTCGAGGACGAACTTGCAGGCCTCGCCCTTGTCGAAGTCCTCGTACCCGTTCGGAGCCTCGTCGAGCGGAATCACCCGAGCGTTGACTGCCTTCGCGATCTGCACCCGGTCATGCAGGATCGCCTGCATCAGACCGTAGTTGTAGCGCATGACCGGACACTGGCCCGTCGTGAACGAATGCGACTTCGCCCAGCCGAGTCCGATCTTGATCGACAAGCTGCCCATTTTCGCAGCGTCGTCGACGCCGCCTGGGTCTCCGGTGACGTAAAGACCCGGGATTCCGATCTTTCCTGCGGCTCGCGTGACTTCCATGAGCGCGTTCAGGACGGCGGCGGGCTGCTCGGTCTGCGCATGTGGTCCGTGTCCACGGGCCTCGAAACCCACGGCGTCGACGGCTGCGTCCACCTCCGGCACTCCGAGGATCTGCTCGATCTGTTCCGGCAGGCTGGCCTCGAGCGTGAGATCCACCGTCTCGCAGCCAAAGCTGCGTGCCTGCTCGAGCCGGCGTTGGTTGAGGTCCCCGACGATCACGACCGAGGCACCGAGGAACTGTGCCGAGTGAGCGGCGGCCAGTCCGACCGGTCCGGCACCAGCGACGTAGACCGTCGAACCGGAGGTCACGCCGGCGGTGTATGCGCCGTGATAGCCCGTGGGGAAGATATCCGCGAGCATGGCCAGGTCGAGGATCTTCTCCATCGCCTGGTCCTTGTCGGGGAACTTGAGCAGGTTCCAGTCGGCGTACGGAACCATGACGTACTCGGCCTGCCCGCCGACCCATCCGCCCATGTCGACGTACCCATAGGCGGCACCGGGGTGCTCGGGGTTGACGTTCAGGCAGACACCGGTGTTCCGTTCCTTGCAGTTTCGGCACCGACCACATGAGACGTTGAACGGAACGGAGCACAAGTCGCCAACCTCGATGAACTCGACGTCGCGGCCCTTTTCCACCACCTCTCCGGTGATCTCGTGACCGAGCACGAGTCCGGATGGTGCCATGGTGCGGCCGCGGACCATGTGCTGGTCGGAACCGCAGATGTTCGTCGCGATGACCTTGAGGATCACGCCGTGGGGGCATGGTCGACCGGCGCTCGCTTGGGGTACGCCAGGACCGGCGCGCAATTCAAGCGTGGGATAGTCGATCGTACGAACTTCGACCTTTCCCGGGCCAATGTACTCGACTGCTTTGTTTCCGGGCATCGTGTACTCCCATCCCAGCCGAAGCTTCCATCTGACCCTCAGCACACCTCGGCAGCATGGGCGGTGTGCTCTGCCGAAAGTCCGTCCGGACTGGGGTCCTTGCTCGGCTTGGACGGGGGGACCTTTGGTCTTGGTCGAGCTTCTTCGAGCGGCTCAACCCGCCAGGGCGCCCATCGGGTCCCACGCGGGCAGCACGATGGGCTCCTCGGTCAACGCATCCTGCAGCTTCGGCGGCAAGAGCTCCTTGCGTATCGCGACCTCGAAGACGTATTCGTCGAACCACGAGTCGTTCATCGTGTAGAAGCCCTTGTCGCCGTCCTTCTCGCCCCAGCTGTTCTCGACCCGCCACCGTCGCGGTCGGTCGTCTTGCACGTCTACACCGGTGAACAGCATTGCGTGGGTCATCGCGCTTTCGCTGTAGAGAAGCCGCTCCGCTTTGGTGAGGTCGAACCTGGTGTCGTACAGGGCTTCGAGCTCGTAGAGCTGCGCGTCCCAGATGCCCAGATCCCTGCGGAACATCTTGCCGACATCACAGCCGAACCAGACCGGCTCGCCGCCGATGATCGTCTGCATGGCGAGGTGCTTCATGAGCTCGATCTCGACGTTGAGGTAGATGACCGGCGGCGCGCCGACGACGTTGCCCAACCGATCGACGGTGAACGTACGGTGGCGCGGGCTCGACTCCCGTGGATCGTCGACCAGGCAGACGTAATCGTCGAGCGGGAGGGTGACGTAGCGCTCGGCGAACTCGAGTGGCGTGAGCTCACCGTCGCGGTGGAACTTGCGGTCCTTGTCGGTCCACTGCCAGAAGAACTGCTTGGGCGGTGTGCCGAGATGCATGCAGAGGACCCGGTGGACGACGTCGAGGATCTCGCGTTTGCGATCCCGTGCGGCGTCGACTCCCTCGCCACGTGCCAGCAGGGCACGCAGGTCTCGGGCGCCCTGGCGCAGGAGCCGGCGCAGGATGTCGTTCATCCGGCCGGTGGCAGACGAGCTCTGGGTTTCCGGCATCACCGACTTCGGAACCAGCCCGTGCTTTCGTACCAGCGCGACGAACATGTTCCACTGACCACCGTCGTTGGCGACGTCGCGCAGGAGATGGGCCACCGTACGATCGTCGATGTCGCGATCGGCTGTGTCGATGATCGCCTCGAGGAAGTAGTTCGCCCGCTCGAGCTTGTCCCAGAACGCGACGTAGTTCTGGGAGAACTCGAACGACTTGAGGTTCATCGCCTTCATCGCGCCGACCCGCAGCAGGTTGAGCCCGGCGAAGAGCCAGCACCGACCGCTCTGCTTCTGGTTGGTCACGGTCCAGTCGTCGAGCAGGTGAGAAACCGACCGGTCGGTTCGTACCACAATGTCCCGACTCAGCGTGAGATCATCGACGCTGGTCTGGGTCAATGCGTTCTGAGCGATCTGATAGAAGGGATTGTCGGCGAAGTTCTTTCGCATCAGGTCGAGCTCGTCGGGCGTCAAGCCGGCATGCATGAAGTGACTCCTCGCTCGCTACGGTCCGTAGTCTCGTCGCCAAGGCAGGGCTGATCATCCCTAGTGTGCATGTCAGGATGGAGCCGTGTCAGCGAGCAGCCCGTCGGAGGAAGGACTCGCGCCGGAACGTGCCAAGGATGGCGCGGAATCCGAGCCGGACTACCGGTTCACGCTCGCCAATGAGCGCACCTTCCTCGCGTACCTGCGTACGGCTCTAGCGCTCGACGCCGCAGGTGTCGCCACGGTGCAGTTCCTCACCGCCGTGGAGGAGCTGTGGCTGCGCCGCCTCATCGGCGTGGTTCTCGCCGTGGCCGGCATCGCGACGTCGATTGGTGCGTACGTGCGATGGCGGGCCAATGTCGCGGCGATGCGTCGGCAGGAGCCGCTCCCGCAGACGCTCATGCCGCTCGGCCTGGCCGGCGCCGCCTTCCTCGTCTCGATCGCGGCGATCTACCTGGTCATCTTCGCCTGACGAGGCTGTCTGCCATGGTGGAAGGTGGCACGCCGTAGGGACCTGGAGGCCTGAGGATGTCCGGAAAGCGAGGTGACGCCGGGGCGGGCACACCGCCCGGCACCGGCCGACAGGTCGACCGGGGTGCCCAGCTCGAGCGCACCGCTCTGGCCTGGAACCGGACGCTCCTGGCGATGGCGGTCAACGGTGCGCTGCTGGTCCGGATCGCCAAGGATGAGGTCACATGGACGGCTATCGCCGGATTCGCGGTACTCGTACTCACCGTGCCGGCTTGGGCGGTTACCAGCCGTGTATATCGTGCAGTCAGAGCGGGTCCGGCTGATGTCTTGCTCGGCCGGAGACGGTTCACTGTCGCTGCCGCCGGTCTTGTCCTGGTCATCGGTGTCCTCGACCTGCTGGCCGTTGTGATGCATCGTTGACCGGCGGCCTAGCATGGCCCTGGCCGGCACCGGAGCCAGGCCGGGACGAGGGCTCTACCGGGCCAACCCCGAAGACGTCGACAGGAGTTCGCGGTGCGCTTCCGACTCACACCGGTCGACACGACGTTCTACGACCTGTTCGCCAAGTCGGCCTCCAACCTGGTCGACGGTGCGAGGCTCCTCGCGGAGCTGTTGGCTGACGACAGCGACAACACGGCGATCGCGCGCCAGATGAAGGACGCCGAGCACCGCTGTGACGAGGCCACCCACGAGATCATCCGGAGGGTGAACTCCACCTTCGTGACGCCGTTTGATCGCGAGGACATCTACCGCCTCGCGGCCGGCCTGGACGACGTCATGGACTACATGGAGGCGGCGGTCGACTTCGTGAGCGTGTACGAGCTGGACATCCTTCCCGAGGGGATGGAGGAACAGGTCGACGTGCTGCAGCGCGCTGCCGAGCTCACCGCTGCCGCGATGCCGCGACTGCGGACCATGCGCCACCTCGAGGAGTACTGGATCGAGATCAACCGCCTGGAGAACCTCGGTGACCAGGTGTATCGCCAGATGGTGGCCAAGTTGTTCAGCGGTTCCTACGACGCGCTGACTGTGATCAAGCTGAAGGATGTCGTCGAGCAGCTCGAGCTTGCGGTGGACGCGTTCGAGAACGTCGCGAACACCGTCGAGCAGATCGCCGTCAAGGACTCGTGAGCCTTCAAGGGATCGACCGGGACTAGTTGACCATGGAGCTCGCCCTCGTCGTGACCGTTGTCGTCATCGCGCTCATCTTCGACTACACCAACGGGTTTCACGACGCTGCCAACGCGATTGCGACCTCGGTGTCGACCCGTGCGCTCACGCCGCGTGTCGCGCTCATCCTCGCCTCCGTGATGAACCTCGCCGGCGCCCTGGTCTCCGAGGGCGTGGCGAACACGATCGGCAGCGGGATCATCACGCCACCGGTCGATTCCCACGGGATGACCGTGGTGTTGTCCGGACTTCTGGGTGCCATCACCTGGAACCTGATCACGTGGAGGCTCGGGCTGCCGTCCTCCTCCTCGCACGCGCTGATCGGTGGTCTGATCGGAGCCGGTCTCGCGGCTTCGGTGACGGTGCACTGGGAGATCATCCTGGACAAGGTGGCGATCCCCATGGTGCTGTCCCCGTTGCTCGGCTTCCTGCTCGCCTACTTCGTCATGGTCGGACTGCTGTGGATCTTTCGGAAGGCGAGTCCGGCGAAGGTCAATCGCGGCTTCCGCGCTGGCCAGTCGGTGTCGGCCGCCGCCATCGCGTTCGGTCATGGCCTGCAGGACGCCCAGAAGACGATGGGTGTGATCGTGCTCGCACTCGTCACCGCCGATCTGCACGAAGGGGACGGTGTTCCCTTGTGGGTGAAGCTTGCCGCCGCCGGTGCGATTGCCCTGGGGACGTATGCGGGCGGCTGGCGGATCATGCGGACGCTGGGGCGTCGAGTGATCAAGCTTGATCCGGCGCGCGGTGTTGCGGCGGACCTGACCTCCTCGAGCGTGCTGTACGTGATGGCGATCGGCCTGCATGCTCCCGTCTCGACGACGCACACCATCAGCTCGGCGATCATGGGCGTCGGTGCGACCGAACGTCTCTCAGCGGTGCGCTGGGGGATCGCCGGCAACATCGTGACCGCGTGGGTGCTGACCATCCCGATGGCGGCCGCCGTCGCGGCGGGGATATACGGCGTTGCCCAGCTCGCCCTGCCGTAACCCCACACGCCTAACCCCACTCGTCTAACCCGGCACGCCCACCCTGCCCGAAAATGACCACGTTACGTGGGTCATGGCGACCTGACAGGTGCATGTTTGCCCCGGTTGGGTGGGAGTTCCCTCGCATCGGCTGGCTAGCCGGCAACGGGTCGGGCTCTGCGTACCTCAGCCCACTCGAAGGCGTCTCGGATGCGTGCGGCAAGCGCCCCACGACGCTCAGGCTTCAGGTCAGTCCACGTCATGCGGACGACCTCGACACCAAAGCGTCGCCGCAGCATGTCCTCTCGCTTCTTCTCCAGCCACAGCGTGTTGGTCGGCTCGTCGTCGGCGGGCTCGGCGTCGTCGACCGACTGGTCGTACTTCAGCTTGCCGTCGAACTCGACAACGGTGTGATGGTCTGGGAAGTAGAAGTCGGTGCGGGCGAGCACGGTGCCGTCCGGTGCGCGCCATTCGGTCTGCAGCTCAGGCTTGGGCAGGCCGAGCTCGTCGAGCACGATCCGTGCCAGCGACTCGGCGACGCTCTCGGCTCGACCATCGGCAAAGCAGACCACGCGGGCAGCGGTTCGAGCGCCAGGCCAGTTGCGGCAGGCGTCGAGCTCGGCACGCAACGCTTCTCGGCTCATTCCTCGGCGCAGCGCACTGTCGGCCACCACGACACCTGCTTCGAAGGACGAGTGTCGAGCGATGTCGAGCACGGTGCGGTGCAGGGGCGTGACCGGAACGCCGTCGATCTCGACAGCCGTGCTGAAGTCGAAGGCGCCGACGTGATGGTGCACGCCACCTTCGACTCGAGACGACTGTCCATGCGGCCTGGTGAGATGCACCAGGGAGAGCTCGGGCTGGTACATGTTCAGTCGGTGCATGACGCCGGCAGACCAGTGGCTTGCCACCGCGTTCGGCACTTGGGACAGCGCGGCGCGAACTTCGAGTCGATGCACGTCGAACTGGTCAAGGCCGACGAGAGCCTGGGCCCGGATGTACCGGCCACGGCGTAGGCGGCGCCACACACCGTTGGCAATCAGCCTCTGGATCTCGTTGTCGTTGTAGCCGGCCGCAAGAGCCTGCTGTCGCTCGACGATGTCCGACTCGTCCAGCGCTGGTCTTGATGCCGGCGAAGGGTGCGGAGCAGGTCGTTGTGTCATGCCCACCACGATGGCGACGCGAGGGACGGCCGCGGTCGTCGTCGTTCGCTTCTGTGGAGAAGCCAGCCGCGCTGCC
>DATCKU010000017.1:0-95508 GCA_036564245.1 Actinopolymorphaceae bacterium | reverse complement strand
GCGATCTCCAGGCGATCCCACCGAATCGACGTGACCTGCATCATCATCAAAAAGCCCACGACGACCAAGGCGGGAGTGGCTGCTTCGTACGGAATGATCTCGACGAGCGGCGCCAGCACGGTCGCGGCCAGGAAGCACAGGCCGGTCACCACGCTTGCCAGGCCGGTGCGTGCGCCCTCACCGACACCGGCGGCGGACTCGATGTACGACGTGTTGGACGAGACGCTCGCGGCGCCACCAGCGGCGGCGGCCAGCGAGTCGACGACGAGGATTCGCTGGGTATTGGGCGGAGTGCCCGTCTTGTCGAGCAGTCCGGCCTCGGCGCCGATCGCCGTCATCGTGCCCATCGTGTCGAAGAAGTCGGCGAGCATCAGCGTGAAGATGAACAGCAGCGCCGCGACGATGCCGACCCGCTCGAAGGATCCCAGCAGGCTGAACGATCCGAGCAGGGAGAAGTTCGGGGTTTGCACCCAGTCGTCCGGAATCCGCGGGACGTTGAGGCCCCACCCTGTCGGGTTGTCCTGATATCCCGGCCCGGCCGGACCGATCTTGAACACGGCCTCGACGATGATCGCGAGGATTGTCGTCCCGACGATGCCCCAGAGGATCGCGCCCCTGACCTGCTTCACGACGAGCACGATCGTCGCGATGAGGCCCAGGCAGAAGACGAGGATCGGCCATCCGTCGAGGAACCCGTCGACACCGAACTGGACCGGGACGGGCGGACTGGCAGTACGCCGGACCACGCCGGCGTCCACGAAGCCGATCAGGGCGATGAACAATCCGATGCCCACGCTGATCGCGGTCTTGAGCTCGGGTGGGACGGCGTTGAAGACCGCGCGGCGAAAGCCCGTGAGCACCAGGACTAGGATCACCAGTCCCTCGATCACCACGAGGCCCATGGCGTCGGCCCAGGTCATCTGGCTCGCGATGCCGAAGGCGACGAACGCGTTGAGTCCCAGGCCGGTGGCGAGGGCCAGCGGGAAGTTCGCGACCACGCCCATGAGGATGGTCATGACACCGGCGACGAGCGCCGTCGCGGCCGCCACCAACGCGAGGTTTGGCTCGTTCCCTCCACCGAGGTACTGACCGTCGGCGTCCTGCACCGTCCCGATGATCAAGGGGTTCAGCGCAATGATGTACGCCATTGCGAAGAACGTCACCAGCCCACCGCGGATCTCCCGGCCTAGCGTCGATCCGCGTGCGCTGATCTGGAAGAACCTGTCCAGTGCCTGCGGCGTTCGCCGGTTCGACGCCGCGCCAGTCGGGGACGACTGTCCTGTGGGCTTGGCTTTGGACTTGGCCATCGGGACCCCTTTCGGTGCATCCGTCGAGACGGCTCGGGCGTCGGCCGCCACGTCCGCGGGTCGGATCATCCCATGACCGATCGTTCACGGTCATCATGGGCGGCGTAATGTCGAGAACGTGAGCCGAAAACGCACGGGCCGCAACGCAGCGTCCGACCGCGCCGTGATCCAGGCCGTCCCGACGCCTGCCCCAAGGGAGCCGGTGGACGAGGGATCGGCCCAGGAGGGAGCGGCTCGGGATCGCAAGACGCCCCTGCCAACGGTCCGGAAACTGCGGCACCGCCTTGTGCTCCGGCAGGCGCCGGTCGAGCCACTCGACGTGGATGGGGTGCGCACGATCACCGTGGGCACTGTCTTGTGGGCGATTGCGTTCGTCGGGCTGCTGCCGTTCGCGGATCGGCTTGGCGAGGCCGACGCCCGCTGGTGGCTGTGGACCTGCGCGACGGGAGTCGTGCTCGGCTTGCTCGGCATCGCCTACTGCGTCCACCGCAGATCGCGGCTTCGCCGGTCGAACCCGCAGCCCGCAGGTAATCGATGACAGAGGGAAACACGAAGCCACTCGTCGACATGAGCCTGCGGGTCACGGCCACCGGGCCGGGCCGAGGATGCGCAGGACGGGCAGGTGCCGAGAAGCGTCAGCCGACGAAAAAGCAGTCGGCTATTTCTGTGAGGGCCGGCGGATCAGGCGTTCGGTTCGGGCTGGCCGGTGTTGGAGGAGTCACTGGTTGAGGAGTCACTTGACGATGACTCATTGGCCGAGGGCTCACTGGCCGAATCGGTGCTGTCGAAGATGAGATCGTCCTCGTACCCCAAGGTGTCGATCACGTGCTCCGGCGGCTCAGCCGTGGGATGTGGTGCCGGACGGGGCACCGCCTCGGAGTGAGCGCCGCACCCGTGATCGAACGAGACGACCTTGCCGTCGCTCGGTGAGAACTCGTTCGCACACACGCCGAACACGTTGCCGAGCGGTCCGGCGAGGCGGACCAGGAATCCGCACGTCGCGCACTGGGCCGGCGCGGCTCGTGCCACCGGATCGTTTGGTCCGTGCGGCCCGTTGTACCAGCGCTCGGCCGCCGCGTCCCGGCCTTCCTGCGAGAGGACTCGTGCCCGGCCGAGGCCGAGCTCCTCGCTGAGAGAGCGGAGTACCGGAGCCATCGCCTCGTCGCCGGCGCCACCTGCACGATCACCGTCGGTCGTGTCGGCATAGCCCGGCACCAGCCTCGGGTCGTCGGGCGCGGTCGGGAGCAGGTCGCCCGGCCCGAGATCGTCTGCTCGTACGCGATCCGACCACGGCACCCACGGTGGTGCGAGGAGGGCGTCTGGCCCCGGAAGGAGGGCGACTTCGTTGATCGTGACCTTACGACTGTGTGGCGCACGGGCGACCGTGACGGCCCAACGCCAGCCGATGTACCCGGGATTGCCGGACGCGAAGTAGTGCGTGACCACACGTTCGTCGTCGGCGTCGCACCCGAGGTACGCGCCGAGCTGCTCGTCCCCGGCGACTTCTTCTGCAGCCGCTCGGGCAGTCTCGACCGCCGCGGCGCAGATGGCGTCGACGTGGATCTCGGGTGCGGGCTGGGTAGTTGCCGTCACGTTGGTGATTCTCCCACGCACTGCTGACGCTGAGGCAAACGCCCATGCAGGATAGGTGATGTGGAGCGAGGCGGTCGGGAGCGGTACCACGGCGCAGGTCCGCTTGGCCCGCCCGGTCGCCGAGCAGCCGAACGGCGGCGGGGGGTCGCAAGCGAGACGCGGGTGAGATCGACGCGTACGAATTCCCCTGGATTACAACGTACGAGTAGCTATCTCACGACCCGACGTTACGATCTCCCACCCACGCCACAACCACCGCGTCGACCCGATCATGTGTCGAGCGGGTCGCGCATTCGTCGCGCAGCTGGCGCAGCCATTCGTGGCATTCGGCGGGTCACCCACGCCCAGGGCATGGGGGAGTCCGGCCTGTCCAAGCTGATCGAGCTGAATGGCGTGCATGCCGGCGGCGACATGGCCATGGCGATCGGGTTGGCGGGCACGCTGTTCTTCGCCGTCCCCACCGGTGAGGCCCGCGACCGAGTTGCGCTCTACCTGCTCATCACCATGGCGCCCTTCGTTCTCGTCGCGCCGCTCATCGGACCGTTGCTCGACCGTGTCCGGCATGGTCGCCGATGGGCCCTCGGGTCGACGATGGCGATTCGCGCCTTCTTCTGCTGGGTGATGGCAGGCGGGGTGGCTACGGGCGAACTGTGGCTTTATCCGCTGGTTTTCGGTTGCCTGGTGGCGTCCAAGGCGCACAACGTGTGTCGTGCTGCCGCGGTGCCGCGGCTTCTGCCGCAGAACATCGCGCTGGTGACGGCGAACTCGCGGATCTCCTTGGCCGGCACGATCGTGGCTGGCCTGGTCGCGGTGGTCGCCGGTGGACTTTCGTACTTCGGTCCGGCCTGGCCGCTGCGTCTCGCCTTCGTGATCTTCACGATCGGCACCGTGATGGCGATCACCTTGCCGCCGCGGGTGGACTCCGCCGAGGGCGAGGATCAGCTCCCGTTCGTCGAGATCGCGCGCGCCCCGCGGCGAGTGCCGGGCGCCGTGGTGTTGGCCATGCGGGCGAATGCCGCGTTACGCGCCTTCAGCGGATTCCTGCTGATCTTCGTGGCGTTCCTCCTGCGTGAGCATCCGTTGGAGGGCTATCCCGTGACGATCCAGGTCGGCGCCGTGGTCGTTGCGGCCGGTGCCGGCAACTTCATGGGTACGGCCCTCGGTGCCTTGGCGCGGGCGAGACGTGCTGAGGTCGTCATCCGGGTGCTGCTCGGGGTCGCTGCGCTCACGGCGGCGGTCACTGCTGCCATGTACGGGTTCGTGACCTTGGTCGCTCTGGGCGTCGTGGCCGGTCTTGCGCAGCAGCTCGGCAAGCTGTCGCTCGACGCGCTGATCCAGGCCGAGGTGGTGGAAGACGTACGCACGAGCGTGTTCGCCCGTTCGGAGACCCTGCTGCAGCTTTCCTGGGTGATCGGCGGTGGCGTGGGCATCGCCTTGCCACTCATCCCGGAGCTCGGCCTTGCCCTGGGTGCGGCAGGCCTTGCCCTCGGCCTCGCCCTCACGTTCCACCGCTCCCTGCTCCCCAAATGACCATGTGCACTACGCCTGTAGGCCCCAAATGACCATGTGCACTACGCCTGCCGGAGGTGTGACACGTGTCGGCACGTGTCACACCTCCAAAACCACGACAGCGACGTGCCCGCAGTCCGCTTGAGCATGACAACCTGGCGCCGAGCGTGGAGGCCGGATGAGAACGACGGTGCTAAGTCCACGGACTGAATGAATCGAAGGTGTTGAACCAGCAGGCCGGGTGAACTGATGGCGCCGTACCGCAGACCGGTCGGGCTGATGGCGTCAATTCAGCAGTGCGGTTGTGACGCGCCGTACCGTAGGCCCGGCTGCACCGGCGCTGCCGAGCCTGCACCTTGGGTTGGAACGACCGCGCCGTGCCCTCGGTTCGAGGTGACACTACGCGGCGCGCCGAAGCTTCTCGCCACGGCGGAAGGCGGCGCGTATGCGCTTCGCCAACGCTGGACGACGGTCGGGTTGCAGGTCCTGCCAGTCCATGCGTACGAACTCGACGGCGAACATCTCCCGCAGCAGGTCTTCGCGTTGCTTTTCGCGCCAGAGAACGTCACCGGTATCCGTACCGGCCGTCCCGACATACTTGACCTTCCCGTCGAACTCCACGACCGTGCGCTGGTCGGGGAAGTAGAAGTCGGTACGAGCGAGGAGCTTTCCGTTCGAGTCGTGAAACTCGGCCTGCAACTCCGGTGGTGGTAGCTGGAGTTCGAAGAAGGCGACCCGTGCCCGGGACTCTGCGACGCTTTCTGCCCGGCCGTCAGCGAACGCCACAACTCTCGAGGCGTCCCGCGAGCCAACCCACGTACGACAGGACTCCAACTCGGCCAGGAGCTCCTCCCGGCTTGCTCCTCGGCGCAGCGCGCTGTCCGCCACGACGACCGCGGCCTCGAAGGGCGCGTGGAGAGCGATGTCCACAACCGTACGCGGAAGCGGCGTCACGGGTATCCCGCCGACCGTCGGAACATTCCCGAAGTCGAAGGTGCCGACGTGGTGATGGATACCTGCCTCGACCCGGGGTGCATGCCGTCCGGGCCGGGTCAGGTGGACGACGGAGAGGTCGGGGTCGTACATCTCCAAGCCGTGGACGACCGCTGCCGACCAATGGCTTGCCACCGCAGGTGGAGCGACCTTCCGCAGAGCCGCCTCGACCTCGAGCTTGTGCGCACCTGCCTCGTCGAGTGAGTCGTAGAGCTTGCCGTCGACGTAGATGCCTCGGCGAACTCGCCGCCATACGCCCGTGCGCACCCGGTTTCGTATCTCGTCGTCGTTGTAGCCCGCGGCCAGCGCCTGCTGCCGGTCGAAGATGCGAGTGAGGTCAAGGGGTACGAGTTCGGACATGGCCATCAGCGTGGCCTGCCGTCATCCCTGGGAACGGGCGAGCCGAAGATCTGTGGACGATGCAGCCGCAGCGTCAGACTGTGGACAACAATGACCCCTCCGGCGAGTTGGGGGTGTGACACGTGCCGACGCGTGTCACACCCCCAACTCGCGTAGTGCACATGGTCATTTAGGAGGCAAAGCCGAACGGCATGTAGTCGTCGACGTTCTCCTTGGTCACGGTCTCCGAGGCGAGAGTTATCGACTTCGGGATCTCCCTCTCCACCAGGTCGGCCATTCCCCGCCCCTGGGCAACCAACCGGGCGAGCGACACGGCAGACGACGCCATGGACGGGTTGTAGGTCACCGTGCACTTGATGACCGAGTCGTCGGCCTTGATGCGCTCCATCATGTCGCGCGAGCCCGCGCCGCCGACCATGAAGAACTCGTCGCGCCCCGCCTGCTCGATCGCGGCCAGCACGCCGATGCCCTGGTCGTCGTCGTGGTTCCACACGGCGTCGAGTCGTGGTGCCGCCTGCAGCAGGTTCGACGCCGCCCGCTGACCACCCGGCACGGTGAAGTCCGCCGCCACCCGGTGGCGAACCGAGAGGCCGGCCTTGGCGAGCGCGTCCTTGAACCCCTGCGAGCGTTCCTGTGTGAGGGCCAGCTCGTCCAACCCGGCGATCTCCGCGATCACGGGATCCGACTTACCTTCCGCCTTCAGCCGCTCGATGATGAAGTTGGCGGCCGCCACTCCCATGCCGTAGTTGTCACCGCCGATCCAGCAGCGGTACGCAAGCGGCGTGTCGAAGATCCGGTCGAGGTTGATGACCGGGATCCCCGCGTCGGTGGCCTTCTGTGCGACCGCGGTGAGCTGCTTGCCGTCGTACGGAAGGATGACCAGCGAGTCGACCTTCTTGTTGATCAGGGTCTCGATCGAGGCGATCTGCTTGGCGACGTCGTTGGTCGCCTCGACCATCTCCAATGTCACGTCGGAGTAGCGCTTCGCCTGGTTCTGGGCGTTGCGAGTGATCGCGCCGATCCAGCCGTGGTCAGCCGCAGGCGCCGAGAAGCCGATCGTCACATGGGGGCCGGGCTTTTGCGGGTTCTGCTCCGGCGCGGCCTGCTGGCGGTTGGAGTCGTCGTCGCTCACTTCGGTCGGGTCGTTCGACGTGCATCCAGCGGCCACGATTCCGCCTGCGACCAGCGCAGTCCCGAAGAGCATCTGCCGCCGGCGTAATCCCTCGTGTCCACGGGTCATCCGAGCCTCCTTGGTCAGGTGATGATCGCGATCAGGTGAATGATCGACGATTTCGTACGACCTGGGTCAATGCCGCGCCGACGATGATCGCGCCCTTGGCGATGTTCTGGATCTCGGTCGGCAGATTGTTGTGAATGAACAGGTTCGTGATCACCGTGAACACCAGCACGCCGAGCAGCGAGCCGATGATGGTGCCTCGACCGCCGGTGAGCAGCGTCCCGCCGATGATCGCGGCGGCGATCGCGTCGAGCTCGTACAGAGTGCCGTGCGTGCTGGAGCCGGCGGTGGTCTGCGAGACGATCATGATGGCCGCAATGCCACAGCACAGGCCTGACAACGCATAGAGCAGAACGGTGTGCAGTCGTACGTTGATGCCGGCGAGCCGCGCAGCCTCCGCGTTGCCGCCGATCGCGACCGTACGCCGGCCGAACGTCGTGCGTTCCAGTAACAGCCAGCCGCCCGCCACGACGGCGGCAAGCATCAACACGAGAACGGGAACGCCCAGCACGTCGGTGCGCGCGATCGCATTGATGAACTCCACCCGGCTCACCTGGGTCTGCTTGCCTGAGATCTGCTCGGCGAGACCGCGTGCGCTCGCCATCATCGCGAGCGTCGTGATGAAGGGGACGACCCGTCCGTACGCGATGAGGATCCCGTTGACCAGCCCGGTGCCGGTACCGACCAGCAGGGCACACATGATCATCACGCCGGGCCCGTACGACTGGGTGGCCAAGGTCGTACACCACACCGAGGCCAGCGCCATGATCGCTCCGACCGAGAGGTCGATGCCGCCACCGATGATGACGAACGTCATGCCGACCGTGACGACACCGATCACCGACGCGTTGGTGAGGATCGTGTTGAGGTTGGAGGTGGTCGCGAAGGTTTCAGGCGAGGTCACGATGCCGACGATCGTGAGCACCGCCAAGACGATGAGCAGCCCGGCGTGCCGGCGCAGGAATGCGCCGAGGCTCATGCGCAAGGCGCTTCTGGGGACCTCCACCAGCGTCGTCCTGCCGGTCTGGTCTGCAAGTTCCGAGCCGTTGCGGGAATCCCAGGCGCTGTCCTCGCCTGGTTGCTGGCTCACGATGTTGCTCATGTCCCCTCCATCAGGCGGTCGAGCACGTCGTGCACGTCGAGCTCGTCGGCCCGAGCCTCGCCGACCAGCCGGCCACGGCTGAGGAGGAGTACGCGGTCGGCGAGCCCCAGGACCTCCGGCAGCTCGCTCGAGACGAGCAGCACTCCGGCACCTTCGGCGGCGAGGCGGCGGATCACGGCGTACAACTCCGCGCGAGCGCCGACGTCGACGCCCCGGGTCGGCTCGTCCAGCAACAGCAACCGGCTGCCGCCGAGCAGCCATCGGCTGAGCACGACCTTCTGCTGGTTGCCGCCCGAGAGCGTGCTGACGACCCGCCGCACATCTTTCGGTCGCACGTCCAGCGACGCGGTGACGCGGGCCGCCGCGGTGTGTTCGTGCGCGCGTTGCAAGAGCCCGTACGAAGAAAAGCGCGGCAGCGTGGCGAGCGTGACGTTGTGGACGACGGGTTGGTCGAGCACCAGCGCCTGGCTCTTGCGTTCTTCTGGTGCGAATCCCATGCCGGCCTTGACCGCTGCGAGCACCGAGCCGCGACGCACGGGTCTGCCGTCGACCAATACTCGACCCGCGTCGGCGCGGCGCCGACCGTAGATGGTCTCCAGCAGCTCCGAACGGCCCGCACCGACCAAACCCGCGATCCCGACGATCTCACCCTCGTGAACCGAGAACGAGACGTCGGTGAACTCGCCGAACCGGGTGAGGTTCTCGACGCGCAGGATCTCCTTGCCGAGCTGGCGATGCCGAGCCGATTGGTCGGCGGACTGCTGGTCGACCGCAGCGAACTCAGCCTCGCTCGCGGTGGCAGGTTCGGCCTCAGACGCCTCTGCCGCATCGCCAGTTGCTGCGGTCGGCACGCTGCGACCGGTCATCAGCTGGATGAGTTCAGTCGTGGGCGTGCTGCGTGCCGGGAGGTTCTGCGCGGCCGTGCGCCCGTCCTTCAGCACGGTGATCCGGTCACCGATCTCGCGGATCTCCTCGAGCCGGTGCGAGATGTAGATGATGGCGACGCCACTGCGTACGAGGTCGCGGATGAGCCGGAACAGGTTGCGCACCTCGTTCCCGGCGAGGACGGCGGACGGCTCGTCCATGATGAGAAGCTGCGCATCGTGGGAGAGCGCCCGCGCGATCGACACGATCTGCTTGCCCGCAGCGGAGAGCTCGCCGACCTCACGGCTCGGGGGAATCTCCGGATGGCCGAGTCGCTTGAGCAGCGCGCTGGTCCAGTCGTGCATGGTGCCGCGTCGTGGGAAACCCAGCCGGCGCGGCTCGTGGCCGAGGTAGATGTTCTCGGCGACCGACAGGCCATCCACCAGATCGAGCTCCTGGTAGATCGCCGCGATGCCGCGCCGCATGGCCGCTTGCGGTGTCGGCATCGTGACGTGCTCGCCCCGCCAGACGATCTCTCCGGAATCTGGCTGATGTGCGCCTGACAGCACCTTGATCAGCGTGGACTTACCGGCACCGTTCTGGCCGAGCAGGCAGTGCACTTCTCCGGCCTGGACCTCGAGGTCGACGCCGTCGAGGGCGCGTACACCAGGGAAGACCTTGACGATCTTGTTGAGCCGCAGCAACGGGGTGTCCGAACCGGATGGGTTCACCATCTCCGTCCTCCCGCCACGGCGCTGTTCTGACTGACGGGTGTTCGTCGGTCAGGGCACGACATCGTGACCCATGACGGTACCGGGCAGGGGCATGCACATGCGTCCTCGGATCACTGAGTAGCCGATTCCGGACGCATACCGTCGCGACGCGACGCGCGACGCGCGGGCGCTGCACACCCGAGCACGGTGCGGTGAGCGTTCGGATGACCAGCCGATCGCATGTCCGCACACGAGCTTCGGCGCCTACCGACCTGGTGGGGAGAACCAACCGCCTTCGGTCGGGAAGAGGTACCTGTCGGCCATGAAGTTCAGCACCCGCCGAGCCTGCCGGAAACGTTCGGCCACCTCCGCTACGAGGTCGAGGCGTGCCGTCCGCAGCGGTGCCAGCTCGCAGGCGTGCCGGTACCACCGTGCGCCGAGATGCTCGAACAGGTCGATTGCCGGCGCGGTCGCCCAGGTGTCGTGCTCTTCTCGGCTGAGACCGGCGGCGCGCAGCAGCCGGGCCGCATCGATCGGCCCCAGCGCGTACGTGCGCGTGTAGTCGGGGAACACCCCGGCCAGGAAGAGGGCGACGTCGCCCAGGCGGCGCAGCGCCCCAGGTCGTTCGGCCGGTGGCAGCGACTCCAGGACACCGGCGAGGCGCACCAGGTCGAGCTCGCTGTAGCGACGAAACCGCAGACCTCGCCTCGTGCGTACGACGTAGCGACCGCTCGCCACCTTGGCGAACGACGCCAACAGCTCGGCCAGGAACAGCCGACGCGGCGGCGGCTCGAGGAACTCCGCGAGCTCCGGACCGTCGAAGACCGGGACCTTCCCCTGGTCGGCGCGTTCGGTGAGATAGCTCGTGTGGCCGAGCTCGGCAGCGGTCCGGTGCACGGCGGTGGCGAACGCGAGGAACGGTGACACCCCGACCAGCCATCGATCCCGGCCCTGCGGCTGCCCGACGTGCAGCTGCCGGCTCGAGCCGAGAGTCGTGGCTCCGATCTCCGCCGGCCCTCGTCCGAAGATCGCGTCGAACACCTCGGGACGATCGAACAGCGCGGGGACGCTCGCCGGATTGCGGCGCAACTCGGCGGGCGTCATCGTGGTGCCCGATGCCTCTACGAGCAGTGCGAGATCAGCATCGGTGAGATTGTCGACGTACATGGCGCCGACGTCTGCGTACCGTCTGCTGTCCACGCTCATTACCGTACGTCTGATCTTCGGTGTTTGCCGATGATCAGTGAGGCGGCCGCCGTGCCGGCGCGGAGCGAGCCATAGCCTCCGCGGGCGCCAGTACGTGCCGTGGCGGGTGCAGCCCCGCCACGCCTGGTCATTGCTACAGCTCGAGCTCGTCAGCTAACGCCCGGAGCACCGCTGAGACCTTCTTGGCCGTGCGGTTGTCAGGGTGCCGCCCCCGCCGGTAGGTGGACTCGAGACCGTCGAGGAGCTTGATCAGGTCCTCGACGATGATCACCATCTGTTCCGGGGACTTGCGCATCGCCTTGGAGACGCTGGGGGGCGGATCGAGCAGACGTACGGACAACGCCTGATCGCCCTTGCGTCCGGCGACGATGCCGAACTCCACCCGCTGGCCGGCCTTGAGTGTGGCCAGCCCGGCCGGTAGTGCGGACGCCCGGACGTAGACATCGCCTCCGTCATCCTTGGTGAGGAAGCCAAAGCCCTTTTCCGCGTCGTACCACTTCACCTTGCCTACCGGCACATCGACCTCACTCGCAACGATCTCCAGACGAACGGGGTGACACGTAGTCACCCCGGAAGCTCATGACGAGAGCCCCCGGTGGGTCGGGGGCTCGGCGTACAGCGTAGACGCCCCACTCCCCGAGCTCTACTGCATACTCGGCATCCTCGGCGCCATCCTCCTGGCTGCGACGTTCCGCCTCAACTAGCGGAAACGGGATGGATCGGGCAGGAGCTCGTTCATCGAGCCTGACCGGAACCCACGTGGATCAATTTCCACCGTACCGAAGCCTGCACGAAGCACCGCCTCCTTGACCTCCGGCAGCCCGGACACGGTGGCGACGTGCTCGGCGTCCACCTCGACCCGGGCCGTGTCGCCGAGATCGCGAACCCGCAGGTTGCGCACCGGGACGCCGGCTTCGGCGAGCACGCCGCGCAAGGCCACCTCTGCGCGGTTGACGCGGGCCAGCCGGGAGGGGGTGATGCTGATGCCGTACGCGATGCGGCTGGAGAGGCAGGCCGCCGCCGGCTTGTTCCAGGTCGGCAACCCCCACCGTCTCGAGGCCTCGCGGACCTGCTGCTTGGTGAAACCGGCGTCCTTCAGCGGGGTCACGGCACCCCGCTCGGCGGCCGCCCGGATGCCGGGGCGAAAGCCCGCCCGTGCGTCGTCGGCGTTCGTGCCGGTCGCGATGCGGGCGATGCCGAGCTCGCGGGCGAGAGGTGTCAAGACGTCGAGCAGCTCAGCCTTGCAGAAGTAGCAGCGGTCGCCGTTGTTGGCGCGGTAGCCGTCGCGTGCCATCTCGTTGGTACGCGGGGTGAGGTGCCGGACGCCGAGCGACGCGGCGAACTCACGTGCCGGCGCCAGCTCGGCATCGGGAAGCGACGGCGAGACAGCGGTCGCGGCGACCACCTTGCTCGCGCCGAGGGCGCGGACGGCAGCGGCCAGCAGGAACGCCGAGTCGGCACCGCCGGAGAAGGCGACGAGAAGCGAGCCGAAGCTTTGCAGCTGCGCCTCGAGCGCGTTGAGCCGACTGGTCAGGACGTGCTCGTCCAGCCAGGACGGGAACTCGGTGAGGTCGTTCAGGACGACGTCGGCACCGGCCGCGGTGAGCTGCTCAGCCGAGATCGGCCCGGTGGCGACACCCACCGACGTGATACCCGCCGAGCGCGCGGCGACGATGTCCCCCAGGTGGTCGCCGACGTACACCGTCGCGGCGTGCTCGCGAAGCACAGCCCCCTTCGCCTCGGCCCATGCGTCACCGATGACCGCGTCAACGTCCAGGCCAAGGTGGTCGACGTGCATCTGGGCGAGGGAGCTTTCCTTGGCCGTGACGACCAGCGAACGTCCGTTGTGTCGGCGAACGGACGCCAACGCGTCCACCGCTCCCGCTGTCGGTTTCGTCTTGTCGATCGCGATGTCGGGGTAGAGGCTGCGGTAGAGCTCGACCGCCGCCGGCACCTGCTCGGGCGGGAACCAGCGGGCGGCCTCGGTGACAAGTGGCGGCCCGAGTCGGGTCACCGCTTCCGCGCTGTCCACTCGTACGCCCGTACGCTGTGACACCTCGTCCCACGTCGCGGCGATGCCGGGACGCGCGTCGATCAAGGTCATGTCGAGGTCGAAGCCCACGGTCAGGTCGGGTGGTCCGGTAAGTGCAGGTGACATCACGGCATCGACCTTACGTTGGGTTGGCTGCTGGTGCGCCGACCTGCCAGGAGTTGGCCCGCTCTTGGCAGTGGCGCGCTGGCACCGACGCTCACGACGCGGTCCCTCTCCACGAGGGCTGACGAGGCCTGGCCAGCACGTGGGAGGGCGGGAAGACCCACCAGCGATCCGGGTCACCTGACGCTGAGAAGGTCAACCGGCGATCTGGGTCACCCGACGCTGAGAAGGTCTCGAGTTGGCGGTTGCCGAGGTGCGCAAGTCCTTGACGGCCTTACTAACGACCGGATCGGTACTAACGACCTGATCGGTTCGGTTGGGCGGTGAAGACCAGACCGCGACCACTCGGATGCTCGAGCGTGAGGCGTCTGCCCTCGATGCGGTACGACACCTCCCCGTCGAGCACACCCATCACACTGCGCTCGACGTCGGCTGCGGGCTGTTCACAGGCGATCTGGGTCGAGATGATCGAGCCGAACCGGATCGTGTCGTTCGTCACACGTGCCTTGCCGCCGAACTGGTTGCACCCGTTGAAGCCGCCCACCTCACCGTCGGTGAACCTGACCTCAGGGGTCCGCACACCCGCCGGCACGGATGAGGCCACGTCGCCCTCGATGATCGTGTCGAGCGTCCAGCGAGTCTTGGTGAGCTCCCGGTCCGGCTCGGCAGCCTTGCGGTCCAGCAGGGTGATCGTCGTCTCGTCGGAGGCGATGACGAGCTGCTGCCCTCGCAGCTGCCACGTCGGCTCGGCCTGGAGCAGGTCGGCTATCCACTGATCTTGCTCGTGACGAGGGGGATCGCAGCCCATCTCGGTGACGGCGAGCGCACCGTCGAGGCGGATCACCCCGTCCGACGTGTCGACCGGGCCCTGCATCGTGTTGCAGCCCGCGTTCACCAGCAGCCTGCCGTCGTCGGTGAACTGCAACGAGATTCGCGTGCCGGGGACCAGCTTGTGGGGCTCGCCCGATCGGGTGACGGCGGTGGAGAGGTAGGTCGAGCCCCGCAGGTCAGGGTTGCTCGGTTGGTCGCCGGGGGAGATGGTCGTCGCATCCTGGCCACACCCCGTCACCAGCGCCGCTCCTCCCAGGAGCACCCCCGCGAGGCGTCCCGCGAGTCCGGCCCTGGCAGCCGACCCGTGCCGTAACGTGCTCATGCTGCTGGGACGGCTGAGCGTCCTGGGAGGTTGCCCATCGGAGTCGTCGACTGGGGGACTGCCCGAGGAGTGCTCAGCCCTCAGCCACCGAGCTGCTCGAGCAGTGTCCGGCAGAACGCTGGCAGGTCGTCCGGCTTGCGCGAGGTGATCAGGTTGCCGTCCGCGACGACCTCCTGGTCCACCCAGTTCGCACCCGCGTTGACCAGGTCGGTCTTGATGGAGTGGTACGACGTGACGGTCTTCCCGCGCACGATGTCGGCCTCCGCGAGCACCCACCCCGCGTGGCAGATGGCCGCGACCGGTTTGCCGGCTTCGTACGTCTTCCGTACGAGCGCCACCAGATCGGGATCCGTCCGCACTTTGTCGGGCGAGTAGCCGCCCGGCACGACGACGGCATCGAGCTCTTCCGCACGCACGTCACGGGAGCCCTTCTCGATGGTGACCTTGTTGCCCTTCTTGCCGGAGACGACCTTGCCGGCCTCCATGCCGACGACCACCGCCTCGTGGCCGGCCTTCCGTACCTCGTCATACGGGACCTGGAACTCAGAGTCCTCGAAGATGTCGTCTACGAGAAATGCGACCTTGGCCATGGGTCCCCCTTCGTGAACGCGTGCTCCTTGCTACCTCCCTACCAGTGAGGCGACGTTCATGCCAGTTCCGTTGGTCGGTGGTGATGAGGGGTGACGACGTGTCGTGACCGCTCGGAGGGAGCCAGCTCGGCTGCGTGCGACGTGCCCGAGCTGACTCGCTAGAGCCGGCCGCTGCGACGAAGCAGGCCGAGACTCACCACACCAACGGGAATGAGCAGCCACAGCGTGACAAGGCGGTAAAGCCCGACGGCTGGAACCGCGACCTGAAGCGGCGTGCCCGTTGCGGTGAGCCCAGCCACCAGCGCGGCTTCGACCGATCCGACACCGCCCGGCACGGGAACCACGTTCCCGGCCGTTGCGGCGACGAGCAGCACACCGGTCGCCGTCAACAGCGCGACCGATCCGCCGAACGCGTGAATCGACGACCACAAGGCCAGCACCATTCCCACGGTCACGAGCAGTGCGCCGGCGATGCTGACCACTGCGCGGGTCCGGTCGGCTGCGATGACCCGCAGAGAGTGGGTGAGCTCCCGAAGCAGCCGGGTGAGCCGTGCCCGGGCGGCGCGGCCTCGTCGTACGTACCACAGAAGAACTGTGACCACCACAGCAAGGACAGCGCCCAGGGCACCCGCGACCCACACACCGTTGACGCCTGGCAGCTCGACGTCCATGCCGGCAGCTACCAGCGCGAACGGCAACAAGCACAGGGTGAGCAGGACCTGCACCGCCTGCGCCACCGAGACCGTTCCCACGGACGCCACCCCGCCGACGCCTGCCCGCCGCAGGAACTGCACGTTCAGCGCGGCCGCCCCGACTCCTTGCGGTGACACCATGCGAAGCGGTGTGCCCGCGATCTGCGCGACGAGTGTGGGCCAGAATCGCAGCCGAACCGGACTTGCGCCACAGAGGTTCCAGGCATTACCGGCAAGCGTGACGACCACTCCGGCGACCGCAAGCAGCGCCCACCCCTCGTGCAACCGTGCGGTCCACTGGTGGACGTCGAGCACGTCACGCGTGGTGGAGCCGCCCGAGGTGACGTCGTATCCCAGCCATCCTGCGATTCCGGCGACCACGAGGAGCGCGAGGACGAGTCGCCGGCGGCGCCGCCACCACGTCTCTCGGCCGGACCGAACCGCCTGCCTGGCCCACACCGGAGTGGTCACCTGGGGTGTCACCCGGGTCGGCCGAGACTGCTGCCGAGGTGGTCGCGTCGCCGCACCCGGCAGCCCGGTGCGGGCCGGGACCATGCCGTCCGCCGGCTCACCGGTGCGGTTCATCACGTGAGGTACTGCGCCCACTGGACGTTTATTGCCCAACGGGAGCGGGACAATGCGCCGTCGCCGGAATTACGCGTCGTGCTGGACGGATACGACCCGGTCTGCGCGTGTGGTGGACTGGCGACGTGTTGCCGTATGCAGGTAGCACTCATAGGACCCAGGCTGCGATCGCTGGCCCCTTCGCCACATCCGGGAGCGACCCCAGGCGGTCCCGCACGGTCCCCGGAGAATCGTCAGGGTCGGCTGGCGACGAAAGTCGTACGCGACCTCAAGCAATGAGCGCCGTGATGGGGAGCTTTCGCGGAGCGCCTGCGTAGAGAGCCGTGGTGGGGACGAGTCCACTTGCGCGCAGCCTCTACCGTGGAGGAATGTCTGAGAACACGCCGCGGGGTGCGCAGCGCCACACTCTGACTGAGACGTTACGCGGGTTCTCCGACGATCAGCTGGCTCGACTCTTCGCCGCACGACCCGACCTCGTGACACCCTTGCCGTCCGACATGGCACAGGTGGCGACCCGCGCCGCCGCGCCGAGCTCGCTGGCGCGGGTCCTTGATCGGCTCGACCGGCTTCAGCTCGCAATCGTGGAGGCCTTGGTCGTCTCGGCGACCATGCGCCATGCCGGTGCGGGAACGCAGCTCGCAGGGACCTGCTCGGTCGAAGGGCTGGGCCGGATGCTCGGGCTCACCCACGATCGGCAGCGGGAGCTTGCCGAGGCAGTCGAGCGGTTGCGTGATCTCGCGGTGGTCTGGGGGCCACCCGACGACCTGATCACACCTGCCGCTCTGCCGGAGCTGCTGGGTCCGCACCCGGCAGGTCTGGGCCCGGTCTCCGACGATGCCGCCCTCGCCGAGCCTGCGAGCATCGAGCGTCTGCTCGAGGAGGCAGGGCCGGATGCGCGGGAGGCCGCCAAGCGCTTGGCGGGGGACTCACCGATCGGGCTGGTCGCCCAGGTCCGCCGCGACGTCACGGTCGCCACGGCCCGGAGCCCGATCGAGCGTCTGCTGGCTCGCGGCCTGCTGATCCCGCGTGACGACCGCACTGTCGTGCTCCCGCGACAGGTTGGCCTGCATCTTCGCGGCGGTCGGCTCTACGACGTCGGCGTGCTCACTGCGCCTTCGCTCACCGGCCCGAGCCGGGACCGTACGCTCGTCGACCGCACCGCGGCCGGCACGACGCTCGAGGTGATCCGTCGCGTCGAGCAACTCCTCGAGCGGTGGGCATCCGAGCCACCGGCCGTGTTGCGTGCCGGCGGGCTCGGCGTACGCGACCTACGCCGTACGGCGGTGGCACTCGACATCGACGAGGCGGGCGCAGCCCTGCACATCGAAGTGGCCTACGCGGCCGGCCTGCTCGCGCCGAGTGACGGGGAGTGGCTCCCGACGTCGGCGTACGACACGTGGCTCGTCCGGGAGCCGGCCGAGCGTTGGGCGCAGCTCGCGGTCGCGTGGCTCACCTCCCCGCGCGTGGCCCAGCTGGTGGGAACTCGCGACGAGCGGGACCGGCCGCGCACCGCCTTGTCCGCGGAGATCGTCCGCGTATCGGCACCGGAGATCCGTCGCCTCGTGCTGGACATTCTCGATGTCGCCGGTGACCACGAGCAGCAGGTGCTGGCGCCCGACCGCGCGTGTGTGGTCGAGATGATGCGGTGGCGGCGCCCGCGGCGCATGACCCGGTTCGTCCGGGAGCTCATCGATGCGACGCTGGACGAGGCGGCGGCCCTGGGTGTCACAGGCCTCGGCGCCCTGGCGTCCCACGGTGCTGCGCTCTCACGTGAGGGCCTGACGCCGGGTGAGCATCAGGATGCGGATGCCGACGACGGCACCGAGAAGGCCATCGAATCGGCCGTCGTCAGCGCTCTGCGGCCGTCACTACCCGAGCCCGTCCACCACGTACTCCTGCAAGGAGACCTCACGGCGATCGCACCTGGGCCGCTGCCGGTCGAGCTCGCTCGGGAGCTTGCGAGCATGGCCGATCCGGAGTCACAAGGTGCCGCCACGGTCTACCGGTTCAGTGCCGCGTCGATTCGTCGTGCGCTCGACGCAGGACGTACGGCTGCGGAGCTTCATGACACGTTGGCCAAGTACGCAGCGACATCGGTGCCGCAACCACTGACCTATCTCATCGACGACGTGGCACGAAAACACGGCCAGCTTCGCGCGGGTGCCGCGACGGCGTACTTGCGTTGCGATGATCCCACCTTGTTGGACGCCGTTCTCGCCGACCGCAGGGCGGCCGGTCTGGGGCTGCGGCGGCTCGCGCCGACCGTCGCCATTGCCAAACAGCCGGTACGGACGATCGTGGACACGTTGCGCGAGCTCGGCTATCCACCGGTGCCGGAAACGGCTGACGGCGCGCTCCTCGTGGCGCCGAGTCGAGGCCGTCGCGCCACGGACTCCACGGAGTCGCAAATGGGCAGATGGCGCGGTGTCGTCGCCGACATCGACCCGGGCCTCGTGGCCGCGGCCGTCCGTGCAGTGCGCGCAGGCGATCGAGCCCGCGCCAATCGTCCGCCAGGTGTCGACATCGCCCGCCTCAGGAACAGCCAATCTGCGCAGGCGATTGACGTTTTGCGTGCCGCGCTTGCTGATAGCTCGTCGGTGTGGGTGGGGTATGTAGACCAGCAAGGGGGTGCCCGCGAGCGCATCGTCGATCCAGTACGGATCGACGGAGGGTGGCTCACGGCGTACGACCACGCGGCAGGAGAAGTGCGAACCTTCGCCCTACACCGCATCACCGGTGCCGCTCCGGTCAAGCAGTGAGCTGCGGGGATTGCACGCTCCACGTTGCTGGCAATGTCGTGCAGGCGCAGCTTGTGTGCGCGGGGTCCCCGTCCATGGGACCGTCCAGGGGAGGGACTGGCCGACGATGACCGCCGGAAAGCCGAAGCCGTCGCGGCAACGCTTTGGGTCCGGGACTACCAAAGTGCTTGCCCGGAAGACGTCCAGCATTCGCGTTCCAAAATTCCTACCGCAGATCCGCCCGCCCGACTTGCGGAAGCGCAAGTTCTGGATCGCCGCGGCGGCGCTGTTCTCCGGCATCACACTGAGCGTCGTGCTGATCGACTGGTTCGGTCTTGCAATGCCTGGCGAGGTGTTCATTGGCACGCCGACCACCGAGGAACGTGAGGTGGCGGGGTCGCCGCAGGACGCGGCACCGGAGCAGACGTCCGCGCATCGAGGCTCGGACGGCGCCGGCCAGAAGTCGAAACTGCGCGCCAAGGACCGGAGCGAGTTTCCGGTCGCGGTACCGCCGGCGAGCCAACCCGGCGGCACCGCAGAGAGTCCCGCCCCTAGTCCCAGCCAGGCCAGTGCTACCCCGAGTCCCAGCCAGGGCAGTCCCACACCGACCCCCAGCCAGGCCGCGCCCGAGGATCTTGCCGCGTTCGTCACGGCTGTGGGAAGCCCGCGGCGGGTTGGCAAGGGCCCGCTGATTCGCTACCAGGTGGAGGTCGAGAAGAGTCTTCCGTACGGAGCAAACGACGTCGGCAAGATCGTGCATACGTTGATCGGTAACAAGCGGGGCTGGGCGTCGGCTGGATGGGGGACCTTCGAGCGAGTCGATCGTGGACCGGTGGACCTACGCATCCTGTTCGCCACTGCGGAGACCACCGAGGAACTCTGCAAGTCGTTGGACTCCGACGGGGACTCGTCGTGCCGTGGCGACAACATGCTTGTCCTCAATGCCGAGCAATGGGACAAAGGCGGGGACGAGACGTTCGGGAAGAGCGTCAGCGCCTATCGCGCGTACCAGCTCAATCATGAGCTCGGCCACTACTTCGGCAAGAAGCACGCGTCGTGCACGGGACTTGCCAACCCGGCGCCGGTGATGATGGAGCAGCTCGAGGGCGTGGGCAAGTGCAGTCCCAATCCGTGGCCGGTTGTGTCGGAGCTCGCGCGAGACTAGGAGGGCAGGGGCGACCCAGTCGGCTTGCCGATACGGCGTCGTGGTGCGGGGATGCAGGGCCAGCGACCGATCGGTCCGTCAGGTCAGCAGAGCCGGGAGGTCGGCTATCGAGTCCAGAACGTACGTGGGACGCGGCTCGACGTGTGCTGCCGCATCCCTGCTCGTCACGCCGGTGAGCACGAGCACGGTCGTGACACCTGCTCGTGCGCCTAGCTCGATGTCGGTCTCGACTCGATCGCCCACCACGACGACCTGCTCGGGTGGCAGGCCGAGCCGGTCGAGCGCGGCCGTGAGCATCTCGCCGGAGGGCTTTCCCATCACGGCCTCCACCTTCCGGCCGCTGCTCACCTCCAGTGCGGCGATCACACCGCCGGCGTCCGGAATCTCGCCGCCATCGACTGGGCAGGTGCGGTCGGGATTCGTGGCGATGAATCGCGCTCCGGCGCGCAGTGCCTGAAACGCCTCCAGCCACGCGGCGTAGGCGAAGGTCCGGTCGAACGACGCGATGACCAGCTCGGCGTCGAGACCTTTCTCGACGAGCTTCGCTCCTGCCGTGCGCAGCTCGGCGCGCAGACTCTCCTCACCGAGCAGGAGGGTGCGGGCTCCCGGCATGTGCCGACGGACCCACGAGGCGGTCACCGCACCTGAGGTCACCACATCCCGGGGCGTGGTGGGAATTCCCAGTCCGGTCAGGCGTTTCGCGTACGACGTCGCGTCACGTAAGGGATTGTTCGACACGAACACCACACGAACGCCGGCACGCCGCAGTGCGGCGACGGCGTCGACGGCGCCCGGCAACGGTTTGCCGGACAGGTACACCGTGCCGTCGAGGTCGCAGATGACCCCTGCTGTTCCTTCGTTCACCACACGTACCTCAGCAGAAGGTAGGGCACCGAGAGCACGATCGTGATCGCCGCGACGACCGCGCCGTACTTCGTGAACTCCCAGAAGCTGATCGGAAACCCGCTGCGCCGGGCGATCCCGATGGTCACGACGTTGGCGCTGGCTCCGACGGCGGTCGCGTTGCCGCCGAGGTCTGCGCCGAGCGCGAGCGCCCACCACAACACGGTCTCGCCGGCGAGCGCACCGTCGGGCCCCACGAGCTGGGCGACGACAGGACTCATGGTCGCGACGAACGGGATGTTGTCGACGAACGCCGACAGCACTGCCGAGCCGAAGAGCAGGAGCACGATGGCGAGCTCGACGTTACCGCGTACGGCACCGGCGAGCCACTCCGCGATCTGGTCGATCACGCCCACCTTCACGAGGGAACCGACCAGGATGAACAACCCCATGAAGAAGACCAGGGTCTCCCATTCGACTTCCTGCAGGAAGGAATCCGGGCCGAGCCGGCTCACGAGGACGAGCAATCCGGCGCCGAGCAGGGCGACGATCGACGGCTCGACGTGGATCACTGTGTGGAGGACGAAACCGGCCAGCACGCCGCCGGCCACGATCAAGCATCGCCGCAAGAGGCGCATGTCGGTGATCGCCTCTCGCTCCGAGAGCGTCATCACGTCGGCTGCCTTCGCCGGATCGGCGACGAACGCCCGACGGAACAGCACCCGACACAACCCGACGAACACGATGAGCACGACGACGATGAAGGGCGCCAGGTGGATCAAGAAGTCGTTGAACGAAAGGCCGGCGCGACTCGCGATGATGATGTTGGGCGGGTCGCCGACGAGGGTCGACGTGCCCCCGATGTTGGACGCGAGGACCTCGGCGATGAGGTACGGCTCGGGGCGAACGCCGATCCGCTGACACACGAGCAACGTCACCGGCGCGACGAGGAGCACGGTCGTGACGTTGTCGAGCAGTGCCGACGCGCCAGCGGTCAGAAGACAGAGCAGGGCCATGACCCGGAACGGCTTTCCGCGCGCCCGTTTGGCTGCCCAGATCGCGAGGAACTCGAAGATGCCCGTCTGCCGCAGCACGCTGACGATCACCATCATGCCGAAGAGCAGGAAGATGACGTTCCAGTCGATACCGCGCTCTTCGGAGTAGAAGATGTCGTGCGCGCCCACGATGCCGAGCGCGAGCACGATCCCCGCGCCGGACAGCGCGGCGACGACCCGTGGGATGCGTTCGGTGGCGATGAGAGCGTATGCCGCGATGAAGACGGCGAGTGCGATCCAGACGCTCATGACCTGTGGAGGGCGAGGGACAGCAGGCGCGAGGCGGTGACGACTCCCAGCAGGCGGTCGTCGTCGACGATCGCGACCAGCGGACAGCGCAGCCGGGCCATCAGCGCGGCGAGCTCCAGGACCGTGTCGTTGCCGTGCAGGACCGGAAGCTCCCGAGGCCGTTCCGGTAGGAGGTCGCCCACCGTGAGCGGGCTGAGCTGGTTGACGATCTGCTCCGCTGCCTTCTCGTCGATCACCCGTGCCAGCGACGGATCGTCCTGGACGTAGCCCGGCACGACGAATCGCACCACCTGTGATGCCGGGAGGATGGCGATCGGCTTGCCGTTCGGGTCGGTGACGACCAGCCCGGGGAGACGGTGACGACCTAGGAGCTGGGCCGCCTCCAACGCGTTGGCGTCGACGGGGACTGCGGGATACTCCTCAACCAGGTCACGGGCGAGCACGCCTTCACGCTACCGGACCGACGCCCCGGTCGTACCGATCGCCACCATTGGTCGCTCGGGTCGACACCGGGCGTACGTCGAGAGGAGGGTGGCGGGCCGGGGTGGCGCCGCGAGGTACATGCTGGCCCCACCCGAGGCGGCTCGCACCCACCAGAGGCGTGCATGCCGTTCTCAGGTCCTGCAGCCCCCCGAAGCGTGGTCATCTCGCGGGAACTGGCCATGGTTCGCCGTCAGGTCGGCGAGATCAGCTCGTGGCGCCGGTGTAGCGGCGCACGCCTAGCGTCCAGGCGCCGATCGCGAGCAGGATGATCGCCACGCCTGCGATGGCGGTCGCGGCGACGCCACCGAGGTTCGGCTCGTGCATGAGCGCGGCGGTCGGCACCGTCGTGATCACCGCCATCGGGAAGAGGCACGTCAGGAACAGCCGCAGCGGTCGGCGGTAGACGTCGACGGGGTACCGGGCAAGCTCCCACGCCGCTCCGTACAAGACCTGCAGCTGCAGGCGCGGCGCCCAGAACGCCAAGCAGGCAAGGAAGACGCCAAGTGCCCACGTGACACCGACCCCGACGGCGAGCAACACGAGCCACGAGAGGAAGCCCACGGCAGACGGCATCGTGCCGCGCTCGAACAGGCCGAGCCCCACGACACCGAGCCCGAGACCGACCTGGATCAGTCCGAGCGGCGCATGCGTTCCCAGGCTTGCAAGGAACAAGCTGGGCGCCGGCTGCAACAGGTAGAGGTCCATCCGGCCGTCCCGGATCCGGTCGGGGAACCAGCTCAAGTTGGGATCGATGAAGGTCGCCCGCAACCCGGTCATCAGCTGGAAGGTCCCCACGAGGACGAACATCGCCGACTTGGACCAGCCGGCGAGGCTCTCGGTCTGGGTGTAGACCAGCTGGATCGCGGCGACGGCTCCGGCGAGCGAGAAGGTCGCCAGCAGGATGTCGAAGACGAGGTTCGTGCGATGCGCCACGACCCGCCGAATCGACATCGAGAACGTCAACCCGAACAGGCGAAGCATCCGGACGAGCATGCCGCACTCCTTTCGCATCCTCCCGTCCTCGTCCCACTGCGCAGACGCGCGACGCAGCTCATGCGCCGACCGCCGTGTACCTGCGTACTCCCGCCTGCCAGACCACCACGGCCGCCATTGCGAACAGCGCGATCCATCCGAGCTGCCATGCGTAGCCCTCGACTGCCTGGGTCGCGGTGAGGCTGCCGGTCGCGATCTCGGCCGGCAGTCCGAGCATCGCCCGGAAGGGCGAAGCCTCGGCGAAGGTACGAATCGGCTCCGGCAGGAACACGACGGGTGCAGCGGATCCGCCGAGGAGGAAGACGAGAACGTTGCCGAGACCCACGACCGCATGGACCCGTTCGGTCCAGAACGCCGCCAGGGCGAGCACCCAGGTGAAGAGGAAGCGCAGGATGGCCGCACCGACCAGTGCGGGGAGCGCCGCCACCACCGCACCCCCCGCGTACGTCGTGCGCATCGCGAAACCGACGACCAGCAGTAAGGGGAGCCCGATCAGCGTCATCCAGGCACGGATCGCGAGGTTCTCCCCGATCGGCCCGATCACCACAGGCTTCGGCTTCACGAAGTCGTGGGTCACGTTCCCGTCGTAGATCGCCTCTGAGAACGTGTGGTTCTCATACGACGCGGTCATGATCTGCACACCGAGCAGGGCGACGTAGTAGCTCGCGACCCGCGGGTCGCCGGGGAAGACCTCCGACCAGACGAAGAGGCCGATGAGCGGCGCGATCGCCTGGCCGGCGACGAGTGTCAGCAGGAACCACCAGCTGCCCGACCAGGCGAGGACCTGGCGCCACACGTGCAGGACGACGAGTCGTGCGAGCCGCCTCACGATCGGCTCCCGGCGGGAGTCGCGAGCCCGCGGTACGCCTGGTCGATGACGTTCTCCAGCGGCGGCTCCTCGACAGCCAGGTCGGTGACGTCGAGTGTGCCGAGCAACCGCGCGGTGGCCTGCGCGGCGTCGTCCCGGTGGACTCGCAACACCCAGGTGTCGTCGGCCCGCTCGACGATCTCGCCGACTCCGGCGAAGTCGTCCGTGCTGGCCTGCGGTGCCGTGACGCGGATGAGCTTGTACGGCGAGATGTCGGCGGCGAGCTTTTCCAGCGGTCCGTCGTAGGCCACCTGGCCCTTGTCGATCAGGATGAGCCGTGGGCAGAGGGACTGCACGTCGGCCATGTAGTGGCTTGTGAGAAGCACGGTCGCGCCGGTGCGTTCGGCGTACCCCGCGATGAACCGACGGGTGAGCGTCGCGGCCGTCACGTCGAGCCCGATCGTGGGTTCGTCGAGGAACATCACGTCAGGTCGGTAGAGCAGCGCCAGAGCGAGTCCGGCGCGCATGCGCTCGCCGAGACTCAACGCACGGACCTGACGTTGCAGGATCGGCCCGAGCTCGAGCAGTTCGGTGAGCTCGGCCAGGTTGGCCCGAAAGTCGTGCTCCGGCACTTCGTAGAGCAGCTGCTGGTACCGGAAGGAATCCAGCACGGTGAGCTCGAGCGGGCCGCCGACGGGTTGGCTGCCTCGGATCAAGGCGATCCGCTTCAGGAACGCGGTGCGTCGTTGCCACGGCGTGAAGCCCAGGACCCGGACGCGGCCACCGGTCGGGTGCAGGATGCCGGCGAGGACCTTCAGCGTCGTCGTCTTGCCGGCACCGTTCGGACCGATGAACCCGACCACTTCGCCGGCCTCGAGCTGGAACGACACGTCGGAAACCGCGTGCACGTCCTTGTACCGCCGGCGTACGACAGAGGCGAGCGCGGCCTTCAAGCCGGCGTCGCGCAACGGGGCCCGATAGGTCATGGACAGCCCGTCGACCTCGATGGCAGCCACGGTGACTCCTTCTGTGCGGCGCGACAGCGTGTGAGCTGGGCAGATCGGCACCGGTGTGCAGGGCCGGCCCGGCGGGCTCGTGTCGGTTCTGGGCGCCGTACGTTACGGCCGACCTCCGACACCATCGCCCGAACCTTAGTGTCTCATTGAGTATCAGCTGGAGACTTTCTTCGAGATCTCCGTGTGCACACAGTCGACTGACCTGAGAAGTCTCAACTCGTCGGTGAAACTCGGTCGAGCGAGCCGACGGGTCGGGCGCCATTCGTTCCGTGACGTGCTCGGGACACGAGCGCCCTGCCTGGCCGGACTTCTCGGGCATGGTCGTCCCGGATAGGCTTTCGGCTCATGGGACGAGGTGATCGACCAAAGGTTCGTTGGGTGAAGGACCGGATCCGTCGCAAGCGCGAGCGTGAGCGGCGGAAGGCACAAGCGAAGGCCGAGGCCCGCAAGGGGGCGTCGGCCTCGTGACGGCCACCGAGACGTGGGGCGCGACGGCGACGGCGCGCTGCCACTTCCCCGGTGGCACGGCGGTGTCACGGGTGCGAATCTACGATTGGCCGACGCGTGACGGGCTCCGCGGTGGCTCACCCCATGTGCACCTGTTGTGCACCGAGGGCTACGTCGTCACCGCGGGGACCGGACGGCTGCAGACTCTGGGTCCGGACGGCTTCGTCGAGGTGCCGCTGCAGGTCGGCGACGTCGTGTGGTTCACTCCCGGCGTCATTCATCGCGCGGTCAACGACGGCGGGCTCGAAGTCGTGATCGTGATGCAGAACGCCGGGCTCCCCGAGGCCGGGGACGCCGTTCTCACCTTTCCACGTGAGGTGCTTGCCGATCCCGAGCGCTACGCCGCGGCCGCGGCGCTCACGTCGCCGGAGCGGGTGGAGGCTGCCGACGAGCAAGCCGCGCGGCGCCGACGGGATCTCGCGGTGGAGGGCTTCCTCCAGCTCCGGGAGCGCGTCGAGGCCGAGGGGCCGGAAGGTCTCGCGGAGTTTCACGCGTTGGCGTACGAACTGATCAAGTCCCGCCTCGACGGTTGGGAGCGACGCTGGCGTGAGGGGCCGCTGGCGGTGGCCGAACAGACCGGACACCAGTTCGCCGCCCTGCGCCAGGGTGATGTCTCCGAGCTGCGTCGAGGTGGGGTTTTCGTACGGAACGCACCGTCTGAGCGGTACGGCATGTGCGGACGACTCTCCGCGTACAACCCGCGCCCGGGGTCGGAGTAGCTCACGCAGGACCCCACGGGTCCGAAGGTCACCGCCCGATCGGGTCGTGGCGTCTCGCGTCGTGCGTACGACCCATGGGAGCGCCGCGCCAGAGGGCTGCCTGTTTCGGTCGTGACCGGCTCCGGTCGTCGCCGCGTATTCTAGGTGACACAAGGGTGACCAGGGTGTTCGTGCTGGTCAGGCACAAGAGGGGATGTTGCCGTGAGCCACAGCGAGCTCATCGACACCACGGAGATGTACCTCAAGACGATCTTCGAGCTCGAGGAGGAGGGCATCGTTCCCCTGCGTGCCCGGATCGCTGAGCGACTGCACCAGTCCGGTCCCACGGTGAGCCAGACCGTCGCGCGGATGGAGCGGGACGGCCTCGTGACCGTGGAAGGAGATCGGCACCTGGAGTTCACCTCGACCGGGCGCAAGCTCGCCACCCGCGTGATGCGCAAGCACCGGCTGGCCGAACGCCTGCTGGTGGACGTGATCGGACTCGACTGGGAGCTCGCGCACGTCGAGGCCTGCCGCTGGGAGCACGTCATCTCCGAGGAGGTCGAGCGACGGCTCCTCGACATCCTCGGCCAGCCCATGGTTTCTCCCTACGGCAACCCGATCCCAGGGCTGGACGAGCTCGGCGGGAAACCGTCAGACGAAGAGTTCCTGGATGGCGTCGAGGCCTTGCACGATGTCGTGGCGGACCTGCGCTCCCGAGGAGCGGACGGGGAGCCCAGCGAGGCCAAGGTCCTGGTCCGCCGCATCGGTGAGCTGGTCCAGACAGAGCCGGGTCTTCTGGAGGTGCTTCGTCGCGCCTCGGTGCGGCCAGGCAACACCCTCACGGTGACGCCAGCACCTGACGGCGTGCGGATCACGGGAGGAGACGGCGGCGAAACCGCCGAGCTGCCCCTGAAGGCGGCAAGCCACATCTTCGTGAAGCGGCAGTAGCACGAGCCTGCTACCGGCCATGTGCCATGGGCCTCGGGCTGACGGCGTGCCCACTGCCGCCGTCTAGAGCGGGCGGCGGTGTGGCCCGCTCGACTCGCGCACCACGAGCTCCGGCTCGAACCAGATCTGCTTGTGGACATGCCCTGCTGACGACGCCTCGTCGAGCAACAGGTCTGCAGCGGCACGTCCGATCTGGTACCGAGGTTGCCGTACGGAGGTCAGCGGTGTGGTGAGGACCGAGGCGAACTCGACGTCGTCGTAGCCCACGACGGCCATCTGGTCCGGGACCTCGATGTTGTTCCTGCGCAGACCACGAAGCACTCCGAGGGCCGTGAGGTCGTTCGCGCACAGGATGGCCGTGACGGGATCGGCCAACGAGAGGAGGCGTTCCAGCGCTTCCTCACCGCCGCTCGCGTTGAGTGCGTTGACGGTGACCTCGACCAGGGACGTCGTGATCGGAAGCTTGGCCTTCTTCAGTGCGTTGCGTACTCCCTTGCGGCGATCGGCACACTGACGAATCTTCGTCGACCCGTTGACGAAGCCGATCCGCTTGTGACCGAGCTCGATCAGGTGGGTGGCGGCGAGCTCGCCACCGGTGACGTCGTTGACGGCGACCGAGCACAAGGTGTCGTCTGGGGCCGGACGGTCGAGGAGCACGATCGACGTGCCCCGCTCGCGGGTCGGCTCCAGCCAGCTGAGGTCAGCGTCCGCAGGGCTCAGCAGGACGCCCTGCACGCCCTGCTCCTCCAACAGGTGCAGGTAACGGCGCTCCTTGTCCACCCGCTCGTCCGAGCTTGCGAGCACGAGGATGTAGTCGTCCTCGGCCAGCCGATCCTCGATACCTCGCGCCACGTCTGTGAAGAAGGGGTTCGAGATGTCGAGGACGATCGCGCCGACAGCTCGACTGGTTCCCGCGCGCAACTGGCGAGCGGCGCCGTGCCGCACGAATCCCAGCTCGGTGATGGCGGCCTCGACCCGGGCTCGGGTACCGGCTGCGACCAACGACGGGCGGTTGAGGACGTTCGACACCGTTCCGACCGAGACCCCGGCTCGCTGCGCGACGTCCTTGATGCTCCACCGACGGTGCGACTTGCCGGAAACCTGTTTCGACGCCAAGCGCTTGGATGTCAGCCCGCTCGGGACGACCTGACCGGACGTCGGTGTACCCGACGCGCGGGCCGCTGGGGACACGGTGCACCTCCGGCAAATCGTGATGGGCACATGCTGTAAAGGTTGGCGCTTCGGGCGTGGGCGTCAACGACGTGGCGAGTCGAGGACTCGTCTCTTGACATGGTCGTTGAGCCGACAATAGCGTCAAAGCGAGCCTGTTGAAAGGTTTCAGATCCTCGACTGTTCACCTGTTTTCGCAGCCAACGTGCCAGGGCGGGGTGGCGTTCGTGCAGCCAGCACCTGTAACCAGTCCAACTCATGTGCCGCTTCAGCCTCACGACCTTCGTACTGAACGAGCTCACAATCCCTTGGGTATAGACGAATCGGCGCCGCTCTTGGCCTGGAAGCTGACCGGTTCTGGTCGGGCGCGTCGCCAGACCGGCTACCAGATCAGGCTGATCGAGGTCACCGACCACGCAGCACTCGAGGCGTGGGACCCCGCCGACGACGACCACGACGTGGCGTGGGATTCGGGTCTTGTCCATTCCGGTGAGACCCACGACATCCGCTATGCCGGTCCCCCGTTGCGATCCCGCACCCGTTACGCATGGTCGGTTCGCGTCGTCGACGAATCTGGACGGGAATCCGCGTGGAGCCCACCGGCGGAATTCGAGATGGGCCTCACGTCCGAAAAGGACTGGTCCGATGGCATTCGAGCCGATTGGATCGGTTCGGCCGAGGACGCGACGTTGGCCGATGCCGTCTCGTTGGACTACGTGAGCCCACACCGTCACGTGGAGCGCATCTGGCTGCCGTCCACCCGGCAGCACGATGGGGCCGCGCCGGCACGACTCGCCTACTTCCGTTCTCGGATCGACGTTCCGGGCGACCAAGTGCCTGTCGCGGTACGACTTGCCGCCGACGCGGGAAATGCCGAGCTTCAGGCGTACTTCGACGACGAACCGATTCCGACCGACGGGTCACGACGGTCGGTCGACGGCGGAGCGGGTCGGCATGTCGTGGCCATCCGGGTCAGCTATCCGGACGGTTCGGAGCCACCAGGACTCGCTGCCGGGCTTCGGCTGGAATTCGCCGACCACCCCGCGCTGATGGTCGGAACAGACGGCACCTGGCGATGTGCGGCGGCCGAGGAAGAGTCGTGGACTCGGGTCGACCATGACGACGGGCACTGGGCGCTCGCCGAAAAGATTTCGTTGCATGGTACGGCTCCTCACGGGCGAAGCCCGCTCACCTATCGGCCGAGTCCGTACCTCCGCAAGGAGTTCGTCGTCTCCACGCCGGTCGTCAAGGCCCGCCTCTACGCGACCGCACTGGGCCTCTACGAGGCGCGCCTCAACGGCGCCCGGATCGGGAACGAGCGCCTCTCGCCGGGGTGGACCGACTACGACCATCGTGTTCCCTACCAGACCTACGACGTCACCGAGCACGTCGTCGAAGGCCGGAACGTGCTCGGTGCTGTCCTCGCCGACGGGTGGTACGCCGGGAACGTCGGCTGGTTGGGCCAGTTCCAGTGGGGCAAGCAGCGGTTGTTCTTGGCACGGCTGGAGCTCGAGCACGCCGACGGCACGCGCACCATCGTGGCGACGGATCACTCGTGGCGGGTGGGGTCTGGCGCCATTCGGTACGCCGACCTGCAAAACGGCGAAGTGGTGGACGCCCGTGCCGAGCCGCAGGGATGGGATGCCTCGGGATTCGACGACTCCTCCTGGCCCGAGGTGGTCGTCGCGACACCGACACATGGCCGGTTGGAGGCACGAGTCGCTCCGCCCATCACGGTTCAGCACGAGCTCTCCCCGGTGAGCATCGAGAACCGCGGCTCTGGTCGGTGGATCGTCGACTTCGGTCAGAACCTCGTCGGGTGGGTCCGGCTGCGCGTGGCCGGAGAGGCCGGGTCGCGAGTGCTGGTGCGGCACGCCGAAGTGCTCGACCACAAGCGCGAGCTCTACGTCGAGGCGCTGCGTGGCGCCCGGGCCACCGACGAGTTCATCCTGAGCGGTGCCGAAGCGGGCGAGGTGTTCGAACCGCGATTCACCGTGCACGGGTTCCGCTACGTCGAGGTCAGCGGTTATCCAGGGGAGTTGCGCCCGGACGACATCACGGCATGCGTGGCGTACGCCGCGATGGAGCAGATCGGCGAACTCGAGTGCTCCGATCCGCGGATCAACAAGCTCCAGCAGAACATCGTGTGGGGCCAGCGTGGCAACTTCCTCGCGGTGCCCACGGACTGCCCGCAACGTGACGAGCGCCTGGGGTGGACGGGCGATGCGCAGGTGTTCGCGGCCACCGCGGCGTTCAACTACGACGTGCGTTCGTTCCTTCGGAAGTGGTTGCGCGACCTCCGCGATGGTCAGCAGCCCGACGGCGGTGTGCCGCACGTGGCACCGGACATCATGACGAGGTACTCCAAGCGCCATGGCGACGGACGGCAGGAGACGGGTGCCGCCGGGTGGGGCGACGCGATCGTGATCGTGCCATGGGAGCTGCTGCGTGCCTACGACGACAAACGTGCAGCACGGGAGTCGTTCGACGCGATCCGGCTCTGGCTGGACTACTTGCGGCACAACAGCAGTGACTTCGTCCGGCCGAACGCCGGATTCGCCGACTGGCTGGCGCCGATCGAGACACCGAAAGATCTCGTCTCGACGGCGTTCTTCGCCTACGTCGCCAAGCTCGCCGCCCAGTTGGCCGACGTGCTCGGTGAGACATCCGACGCCACTGCGTACCGGGACCTCTTCGCCCGGGTGCGTCAAGCTTTTCGGGATCGGTTCGTCCGAGGTGGCGGACAGCTCGTCTCGGGTACGCAGACCGCTTACGTCCTCGCCTTGCACATCGGCTTGCTGGAACCGGACGAGGAGCCACTGGCGGCGCGCCGGTTGGTGGACGAGATCGAAAGTCGCAACTGGCATCTCGCCACCGGGTTCCTCGGGACGCCCTACCTGCTGCCGGTTCTGTCCCGTTTCGGATATGACGACGTGGCGTTCCGGCTGCTGACCCAGGAGACCTACCCGTCGTGGCTCTATCCCGTGGTGGCCGGAGACGCGACGACGATGTGGGAGCGCTGGGACTCCTGGAGCGACTCGCGAGGCTTTCAGGACGCGCGCATGACGTCGTTCAACCACTACGCCTACGGTGCGGTCGGCGAGTGGATGTACCAGAACATCGGTGGGATCGCGCCGGCGGAGTTCGGCTATTCCACGGTGAGGATCCGGCCCCGCGTGGGTGGTGGAATCACGTCCGCTCGGTGCGTGCTCGAGACCGTGCACGGGACCGTGTCGACCCACTGGCGAACCGAGGACGACGGGTTCGAACTCGACGTGGTGGTTCCTCCCAACGTCACGGCCGACGTCTGGCTACCCACCGTGGGCGTCGAGACGGTCACCGAAGGCGGGAGGAAGCTCGGTGACGTCGAGCACGTCGACGTCGTGACGGGTGCAGGCGACGAGGTGGTCGTGCGTACCGGCTCGGGCTCCTACAGCTTCCGCGCCGCCTTTTCGCGACAACCTTCCGACGGTCAGCGGCGACCTGCCGGTGCGGCGCGCAGTGTGTAGCCGACTCCACGGATGGTGTGGATCAGTGGCGGATCGTGGACGTCGATCTTGCGCCGTAGGTAGCTGATGTAGGACTCGACGATCCGGCCATCGCCACCCGCCTGGTAATCCCACACCCGGTCGAGGATCTGCGACTTGCTGACCACGCGCTCGGCGTTGAGCAGGAGGTAGTGCAGCAGGTCGAACTCGGTCGGCGAGAGGCGTACCGGCTCACCGTTACGGCGTACGACGTGAGCGTGTTCGTCAAGTTCGAGATCCGCGTACCTCAGCATGGCATCCGAATTCTCCGTGTGTCGCGCGTCCGGTGATGCAGGGCAGCCTGCCGGCCGATCCTGAGAGCAAGCTGTGAGTTCGCCAAGGAGTGCGAAAGTTTCGACCCACGACGAGCCTCGGGCTGGCGAAAGTTCAGCGCTGGAACCCCATCTCGGCGAGGCGATGTGCCATTTGTCGGTAACGCACCCCACCGACGAGGTGGACCCCGTCGAAGGCCTCCGTCTCCCGCAGCTCGCGTACAAGCTCACAAGCGACCTCGACGCCAGCGGTCCGGTCGGAAGCCAGCCGGGAGAGCACGTCATCGGGGACGGTGATGTCGGGGACGGCGGCCCGCAGGCGCCGCGCCATGTCGACGCTCGCGAGCACGATCACGCCCGCGTAGACCTTTCCGTCGAACGCGAGCTGCTCCCGCCAGCGCACGAGATCGGGGACGGAGAACGAGACCTGCGCCAGAAGGAACTCGGCATCGGCCTTCCAGGCAGGAAGGGGGGCGAGCGAGCTCGTCACACCGACGCGGAACGCCGGAACGTCGGCGAACGCCTCGTCGCGTGCAAGCCGCCGGGTCTCCTCGAGCATGGAGCGCACGGTGAGATTCCGGCTGGAGCGAGCACCGTGTCGTGGGGTCGCGCCTGCTGCGACGTCACTCACGCGGTCGCCGACCGTCGGCTTGTCGCCGTAGACGAACACGAGATCCCGTACGCCGTATGCGGCCGCGGTGAGCAGGTCGCGTCGAAAGCCGAGCAGGTTGCGGTCGCGGGCGTTGAGACAGGCGATCGCCTGGCCGCCGGACTGCTGCACCTCATGTGCGACTGCGATGCTCGAGACCGTCGCCCGCCCGAGGTGGTTGTCCGGTACGAGAAACTTGTCCGAACAGCGACGAAGCACCTCGATCTGACGGCGTACCCGGTCGAGATCCGGTCGGGTGGACGGCTCGACCTCGCACAGCAGCTCGAACGGGCGCGACATGCGCGTCAGCCTAGCTACTGGACCGTACCGCCATGCTGGGAGCCGACATCATCGTCACCGAGACGGAGGCTGCCGGATGCCCACACCATTTCCTCGTCACGGCGTCGACCGCCTGACCGAAGCGCTCCACGACGCGGTCGACAAGGCCGTCACGCCTGGCGGAGTCATCGTGTCCGGCACCATCGGTGGCGAACGGCATGTCGTCACCGCCGGCACCGTCGCCGTCGAACTCGGTGACACGCCCCCGAGCGAGGGGACCTTGTTCGACGTCGCCTCGCTGACCAAGGTCGTGGCCACCTGGCCGCTCGTTGGCCGAGCACTCCGTGACCGCCTGCTCGAGCTCGACGCTCCCGTTCGCGATTTCCTGCCGCCCATCAGCGGTGAGGCGCCAAGCGGGCAGGCCACCATCGAAGAACTGCTCACCCACACCTCAGGGCTGCGTGCGGCCACGAGACTCGATCAGTACCGCGGCGCGGACGCTCCCTTGCACGAGCTGTTGTGTCGGGAGCCTCGTGACGACACCTCCGGAGCACACCGCTACATCAACCGGGGCTACATCCTGCTTGGCCTTGCGCTTTCGTACGTGACCGGCAGAGCTTTGGACGAACTCGCCAACGACCTGTGGGGCGAGATCGGCATGAGGTCCACTCGCTATGGGCCGGTGGACCGCGGGCCCGGCGTCGCCCCCACCGAGCAACGCATCGTCGGCGCGCCCCGCATCTGGGGCAGCGCGCCTGACGACAACGCCGCACTGCTCGGCGGTGTCGCAGGTCACGCGGGCGTGTTCGCCACGCCGTACGATCTCGCGCGCTACGCCGAGCACCTGCTGACCGTCCACAGCGACGACCGCTCCGTGCTCGGTCACTGGCTGCGCACCAGCATGGTCCCGCACACCGCGATCGAACCGGGTCTGGACCGCGGCCTGTCGTGGATCCTCGCCGACGCCGGCCGTGTCGCCTACCATCACGGCTGGACCGGCACCAGCCTCTACCTCGCCCCGCACACCGGCCGCTACATCGCGATCTGCACCAACGCCGTCTACTACGGACCGTCCCGCGGCCGGCTCACACCACTGCGCACGCTGGCGTTGCAGACCATCGCAACGTGACAACGCAGCCTGACAACACCCGACGTCAGACTGCGGGTGAGCCAGTGTCGGCCAGCTGGGAGAAGCCGGAGCATTGACAGTGTTCACACTGGCGATCTAGCGTTTCAGCGCCCCGAATGTCCGAAACGCATCTACGTTGCTAGTCGACCGTCCGGGGGCGGACGAACGGGCTCTCTCGACGGCCAGCGGAATGGCGGAGGGTCGTAGGCCTCCGTCGCTGCTCCTCAGGCTCCGTGGCACCACAAGCCCGCCGTCTGCTTCGTTCCGGCATGCCGTACGGGAAAGGCAAGGGAGCCCAGCCGATGAGAAGGAAGCAGATCGATCCCAGGGTCGAGGAAGCGCTCGACACGCTTGACCTCCCCGAGACCACACGCCGCCGGCTGCTGAGCGGTGCAGGCCTCGCCAGCGCCTCGCTGGCCGCATCCGCTCTGCTGACCGCGTGTGCACCGCAACAGCAGAACCAGCCTTCGGCCGGTGGGCCGGGCGACTTCCCGAAGACGCCGGAGTGGCGGTTCGTCTTCGTCAACCACGTCACCACGAACCCGTTCTTCGTGCCCACGCAGTACGGCGCGGCCGATGCGTGCGCACTTCTGGGATGCCGCTACCAGTGGACCGGTTCGAAGACCTCGGTCGTGGGAGAAATGGTCAACGCCATGAACGCCGCGATCTCGGCGAAGGCCGACGGAATCGCGGTCTCGGTGGTTGACGTCAATGCGTTCTCCGCCCCGGTCGACCGAGCGCTCGATGCCGGGATTCCCGTGGTTTCCTACAACGCGGACGGATCGGCAGACGATCCGGGCACGAACCGACTGGCGTACATCGGCCAGGACCTGTTCACGTCCGGCGTCGAGCTGGGCAAGCGCATCGTGTCGCTCGTGGACGAAGGCGACGTGGTCGGCTTCATCGCCACACCTGGCCAGCTCAACATCCAACCGCGGATCGATGGGGCCAAGCAGGCGATCGAAGAGTCCGGCAAACCGATCCGGTTCCATCAGGTGGCGAGCGGTGCGGAGCTGCCGCAGGAGCTCAGCACGATCGACGCCTACGTGCAGGGCCATCCGGACCTGACCGGCATGTTCGCGGTGGACGCCGGCTCGACCGAGGCGGTCGGCAAGGTCATGGCGAAGTACAAGCTCAAGGACAAGGGCGTGGCAGCCGGTGGGTTCGACCTCGTGCCGGGCACGCTCGAGGCCATCAAGAACGGCGACCTGGACTTCACCATCGACCAGCAGCCTTACCTGCAAGGGTTCCTGCCGGTACTGGGCCTCTACCTCTACAAGCTGTCCGGTGGGCTGGTCGCACCGCCGGAGACCAACACAGGTTTGCTTTTCGTGACCAAGGACAACGTCGATCCGTACCTCACGACGAAGACCAGGTACGAAGGATCGGACAAGAAGCAGCAGTACATCGAACGCTCGGGGCCGATTCCGCATGACTAGCCTGGATTCGCAGCAAGCTGGCAGTGTCGAGGCGGCACCGCGACGAGTCGGTCTCGTCGCGCGTCGTGTGGCGGACGTCTTCCTGCGCTGGCGGGAGGCGAGCATCGTCGCGGTCGCCGTCTTGCTCATGCTCTACTTTCAGGCGACGACCGGGATCTTTTTCACCGAAGGCAACCTGATCACCGTTTCGCAGTATGTCGCGGCGACGGCGATCATCGCCGTTGGTCAGGTACTCCTGTTGGTGAGCGGTGAGATCGACCTCTCGGTCGGCAACGTCTATACGCTCGCGCCGTTCCTCATGCACTTCGCGATCGACCTCTACGGCGTGCCGGTCCTTCCCGCGATCGCGATCGCACTGGTGCTGTGCGCTTGCATCGGACTGGCCAACGGTCTTATCACCGTGGTGCTTCGGGTGCCGTCGTTCGTGACCACGCTCGGCATGCTGTTCGTGGTCAGCGGAATCACGCTGACGACGTCCGGTGCCTACCCCGTGCCGATCCCGGAGCCGGCTACGGGTGTTCAGCCCTGGCTGGGTGCGGCAGGGTGGTCGGAGATCACGTGGGCGCTGCTCATCGTCGCGTTCTTCCACGTCGTCCTGACCCAGACCCGGTGGGGAGTGCACACGATCGCCGTCGGCGGAAACCTGCTCGGCGCGCGGGAGGCCGGCATCCGGGTCGGCCGGATCAAGATCGGGAACTTCATGATCTGCAGCACGCTCGGCGGGTTCGCGGGCATCATCGAGGCGTTCCGGATCGACTCGATCGACCCGAGCGCCGGCGGCACGACCATCATGTTTGCTGCGGTCGCCGCCGCCGTGATCGGTGGGACGGCGCTCGCCGGTGGGTCGGGCACGATCATCGGCGCCCTCCTCGGTGCGATCGTGCTCGGCGTCCTGCGCGACGGGTTCAACCTGATCGGTGTCAGCGCCTACACGTTCGACCTGATCATCGGGGTGGCCATCCTGATCGCGATGGTGTCGAACGTTCGCCTCGCCACGCTACGAAGGGCTGGTCGTACCTGATGCCAGACGAGATCCTGCGTGTAGAGCACGTGTCCAAGCGGTTCGGCGCGATCACCGCGTTGCGAGACGTCAACCTCCGCTTGGAGAAGGGCGAGGTCCTCGGCCTGATCGGCGACAACGGGGCAGGAAAGTCGACCCTGATCAAGATCCTGTGTGGGTTCCATCAACCGGACTCCGGTGCGATCTACCTGGATGGGAAGCCGGTCACGCTCCGGTCCGTCGAACACGCGCGATCCTTGGGGATCGACACGGTGTACCAGGACCTCGCCCTCGTAGGCGAGCTCACCGTTTACCACAACATGTTCCTGGGGCGTGAGCTGGTACGCGGCAGGTTGCTGCGCAAGCGGGAGATGCGAAGGCTCGCCCGGCAGCACCTGGACGACATGGGGGTGGGGATCGAGTCGGTCGACGTCGAGGTGGCGAAGCTCTCCGGCGGTCAGCGCCAGGCGATCGCGGTGGCTCGCTCGGTCTACTCCGACGCGCGGATCCTGCTGCTCGACGAGCCGCTCGCCGCCATGGGCGCCAAGGAGGGCAGCCTGATCCTCGGGCTCATCCGCCGGCTGAGAGCTCGCGGCGACATGGCGATCATCATCATCGCGCACAACTACGCCCAGATCCTCGACGTGTGCGATCGGGTCAACCTCCTGGCGCACGGCGAGATCTCGCATGACCTGGTGGCTTCCGAAACTTCCCTCCAGGAGCTCACCGATCTCGTCGTCGCCGACTACCGCGCCTAGGAGACGCGCGAGCCAACGCCTCATCACAGAATGTGACGACGCTGCGTGTCCGCATCCTGGACCGCTGCAGACCAGGTTGGTGCGCTCGCTAGCACCCGCGTGACAGCACTGTTACCGTCATTCGCGGCGCTGGCACGATCGGTTCTGCTGACGTGCGCGCTGGTGGCACCACAACGACGTGGCCTCAACCACATGACCCGCAGAAACTGCCGCGACGGCGTGTAGTCGTCGAAAGTTTCGAAGGTCGTGGCGGTCCGCATCTGGGCAGCGAGACCGTTCGATCGGTCACGCCTCGTGCGAGACTGATCGGTGGTTGATCACAGATCTGTTGCCTGCTTCGAGAAAGGCGTGAGGCCTGTGAGCGCAGACCAAGGAAATCCCAAGCGGGCGTTGGTGGTCCGTGGGGGCTGGGAAGGCCACGTCCCGGTGGAGGCCACCGACCGGTTCATTCCGTACCTTGAGAAGAACAACTTCGAGGTGACGGTCTCCGACACGCTCGATGCGTACCTCGACGCCGACAACCTCGCCGCAACCGATCTCATCTTGCAGATCTGGACCATGGGTGAGATCACCAAGGAGCAGCGCGAGGGACTGGACAACGCGGTTCGGGCGGGCACCGGGTTCGCCGGCTGGCATGGCGGCATCTGCGACGCGTTCCGGGCCGACCTGGAATACAACTTCATGGTGGGCGGGCAGTTCATCTCGCACCCGCACGGATTCGTTGACTACGATGTCGAGGTCGTGCCCGAGATGGCCGACCACCCCATTGTCAAGGGGATCGAGCGCTTCTCGGTCCATACCGAGCAGTACTACATCCACGCCGACCCCAGCAACACCGTGCTGGCGACAACGACGTTCCCGGCACACGAGAACTACCCCTGGATCGAAGGCGTCACGATGCCGGCTGTCTGGACTCGCCAGTGGGGGAAGGGCCGGGTATTCGTGTGCACCGTCGGTCACAAGCTGGACGACCTCGACACCCCCGAGGTCCGCACGATCATCGAGAGAGGACTCCTATGGGCGAGCCGCTAAAGGTTGGCGTCGTTGGTACCGGCACGATCAGCAGGGCATATCTCGAGGTCCTCACGAAGTTGCCGAACACCGATGTCGTTGCTGCCGCCGATCTCGATCTCGCACGCGCCAAGGCCGTCGCGGAGAAGTACGACGGCATCCGCGCGATGACCCCCGACGAGCTGTACGACGACGCCGAGGTCGAGGCCGTCCTCAACCTCACGATCCCGGCCGCCCACGCCTCGGTGGCGCTGGCGGCACTCGGCGCGGGCAAGCACGTGTACGGAGAGAAGCCGCTCGCGGTGACGCGCCAGGAGGCCCGCCCGATCCTCGAGGCCGCAGCCCAGGCCGGGCTGCGGGTGGGCTGTGCGCCAGACACGGTGCTGGGCACGGGGACGCAGACGGCACGCGTGCTGCTGGACCGCGGCGACATCGGCGCTCCCGTGGCCGCGGCGGCGTTCTTCACAAGCCCCGGACCGGAGCCGTGGCACCCGGATCCGGAGTTCTACTACAAGCCCGGCGGCGGTCCCCTGCTCGACATGGGCCCCTACTACCTGTCTGCTCTGGTCACGTTGATCGGCCCGATCAAGCGCGTGACCGGCCGGGTGAGCCGGGCGCGGCAGGAGCGTACGGTCGGGAGCGGTCCGAAGCAGGGCACGACGTTCTCGGTCGAGGTCGACACCCACGTCACCGGTGTGCTCGAGCACGAGTCCGGTGTCCTGACCACGCTCGTGACGAGCTTCGACGTGTGGGGCGCCAAGCTGCCGCGGATCGAGATCTACGGCAGCGAGGGGACACTGTCCGTGCCCGATCCGAACACGTTCGGTGGCGATGTCGAGGTGTGGCGCGCCGGCGAGCGTGAGTGGACGGTCGCGCCGGTCTCCGGCGGCTACGCGAACTCCGGGCGAGGGTACGGCGTGGCCGACATGGCGCGGGCCATTCGGGAAGGCGGCGCCCACCGGGCCAGCGGCGAGCTTGCATACCACGTGCTCGACGTCATGGAGTCGCTGCTCGAGTCCGGAGCGCAGGGCGGCGTACCGGTCGAGGTCGAGAGCTCGGTGGAGCGGCCGGAAGCCGTGCCGCTCGACGCGACACCCGACGTCGCCTAGCTGCAGTGATGACCACGCGTAACGAGCCCATCCGGTCCTCGGGCGGTTGTGCGCTGCGATCACGAACCGCGGAGTCCGCGGAAGGCGGTGTTACTGCGGTATATCCGCCATGTTTCAGAGTACGAACCTGTGCACTCCGGACCGTTGACTTGTTGGTGTTGATCCACGTACGGTAGGTGCATATTGAAACGACTCAGGCCGCATCTTTTACACGGGGTTAACGCGAAGGGTACGGGGTCAACGCGAAGGCGGATGGGCATGTCAGATCTCAGCCATGGCGTAGTAAGGGCACTCCGACCGGCCGGCGTAGCAAACAACGACTCGTACAACAGCACGCCAGCCCCCAACATGACAAGTCACACAGCGGCGAATGGTTCCGCTCACGTCACAACGACCAGTGACCTGCGGCGCCGCGTGACTGATGACGAGATTCGGCTCCTGGCCCTGCTGGCCGACGGGCTTCCCGTGGAAGCTATTGCGCGTCGGTTAGCGCTTTCCGACCGCACGGTCCGTCGGCGTTCGCGGGCGTTGTGCGACCGTCTGGGTGCACGGGCACCTATCCAGGTCGTCGCCTGGGCGGCCAGGAACGGATTGATTTGATCCGCTGCTGAAAATCGTCGCCGCCGGCGCCCAAAGGAGCGCGCCGGCACACCATTTCCCGTCGTTTCGACAGACGACCACAGTTTTTCCGCAGCACGTGGTCCTGTGCAGTACAACACCGAAAGGGTGTACTGCGCGGGGCCACGTGCTATTTCTTTCGGCCTGAGCCGTCGGCCACCCGCCGACCTTGGAATACATGGCGGGTGGCCGACGACCAAGGAATCAAGGCCTTTGTGCGGCCGCTCAGCCTTTCATCCCGGTGAGCGTGATGCCCTGGATGAACGTCCGCTGCGCGAGGAAGAACACCACGATCACGGGGAGCACGACGATCGTGCTCGCGGCCATCAACGGACCGAACTGTGAGGAGTACTCACCGCGGAAGAACGTGAGTCCGAGCGAGAGCGTGTACTTGTCGGCGTCGCTCAGGTAGATCAGCGGGCCCAGCAAGTCGTTCCACGAGGTGAGGAACTGGAACAGCGCGACGGCGGCGAGCGCCGGCTTAGCCAATGGCAGGATGATCTGCCAGTAGATGCGGAGCTCGTTGGCGCCGTCGATGCGGGCGGACTCGGACAGCTCCTTCGGAATCCCCATGAAGAACTGCCGCAGCAGGAAGATGAAGAACGGGACGCCGAAGAAGTGCGGCACGATGAGCGGCAGGTAGGTGTCGATCCAGCCCATGCCACGGAAGAGCGTGAAGAGCGGCAACATCGTGACGTAGAACGGCACCATCATCGTGGACAGGATGATGACGAAGAGTGGAGTACGCCATCGCCACTCGATCCGGGAGAGGCCGTAGGCAACGAAGGAGCTGGACAGCACCGCCCCGATCATCGAGAAGACACAGATCACAAGGGTGTTGAACAGGTAGCGCAGGAACGGGAAGACCTGCACGCCGGCGATGTAGTTCTCCAAGGTCAAGACGTCGGGGAACCACACGACTGGCACCGCGTTGAGGTCGGCTGCCGTCTTGAGTGATCCGGACAGCATCCAGAAGAACGGCACCAGGAAGACGATGCTGAGCACGATCAAGACGGCGTGGGTAGCGATGGTTTCAGCAAGCCTCGTCCACGGCGTCGCCGCCGTTCTCGACGTCGTAGAGGTAGTCCTCCCGACTCGCGCCACTTCAGCCATTCTCTGAAACCTCCTACGCTCCGCCGTAGTACACGCGACGCCCGACCAACCGGAAGATGAGCGCCGTCGCCAAGGCGACGATGACGAAAAGCACCCACGCGATCGCGCTTGCGTAGCCCAGCTTGAAGAACTGGAACGCGTTCTGGTACAGGTACAGGCTCGACAACAGCGTGCTGGTTCCCGGCCCACCGACGCCGTTGGTCAGGACGTACACCGGAGTGAAGAACTGGAAGCCGGCGATCAGTCCCGTGACCAGCGCGAACAAAAGGTGCGGGCTGAGGAAGGGGATCGTCACGTGCCGGAACCGACGGAAGACGTCAGCGCCGTCGACCATCGCCTGGTCCTGCAGGTCTTTCGGTACCTCTTGCAGACCAGCCAGCATGATGATCATCAGGTTGCCTGATCCCCAGATCGTGAACAGGATGATGGCGATCATCGCCCACCGAGCATCCTGTAGCCATCCCGGTCCGGTGATGCCGAACCAGCTCAGGATGTTGTTGATCGCGCCGTACTGCGGGTTGAAGACGTACAACCACACGACCGCCGAGGCGACCAGCGGCACGATCGCCGGAAGGTAGAAGATCACCCGATAGATGGACTGCCCGCGCACCTTGAGGTTCAGCAGCAGCGCGAGCGCAAGCGCGACGACGATGCCGAACGGCACGCTCAACACGATGTAGTAGAACGTGTTCCACAACGAGGTCCACCACGCCTCGTCGGTCGCCAGCGCCTGGTAGTTGGCCAGTCCGGTGAACTCCGCCTCGGCCACGCCCTCCATTCCCGACATCATGGTGGACGAGGTGAAGCTGTAGTAGAGCGACATGACCACCGGGTAGGCGGTGAACCACAGCAGGCCGATGATGGCAGGTGAGGTGAAAACCAAGCCCCAGAAGAGGTTTCGTCGCTCTTGCGTCGTGACGCGGGTTCGTCTCCCGGTACGTTGCGCGGTGGAGGCGTTCGTCGTAGCCGTGGTCGTCATGCCTGGACCGCCTTCCGGAACCGATTCCATTCCTCCATGGTGACCCGCTTGACGGTGCGCAGTGCCTCGATCGGACTGACCTGCCCGAGGATCGCGCGGTCGACGTTCTGCTCGAGCTGTGTCGTGAAGTAGTCAGCGACCGGAATGGGAGGTCGGATGTTCGTCGCCGTGACCAGCACGTCGTAGTACGGCGCCATGATCGGGTCGTTCTTGATTTCCTCCAACACAGCGGCCTTTCGGTACGCAGGAGGAAATCCGATGTGCTCCCACTGCGCCTTCGTCCCTTCGTCCGTGGCGCTCACCCAGCGGATGAACTCGAACGCCTCGTCCTTGTGCCGCGCCCCGGACGGGACGAACATGCCCCAGCCGCCGATCCACGCCCCGGCGCCGGGCCGGTCGGCGCCGGGCGGCTGGTACGGCAACTGGGTGGCGCCGATCGGCATGTCTTTGACGTTCGTCTTGATGTCGCGGAAGTTCGGTGCGACGAGTGGTGCCATGCCGACGTTCCCGGAGCCGAAGAAGTGAAGCTGCAGTCCGGGAGGTACCACCGTGACCCGTTCGAACCCGCCGACGGACTTGGCGTACCTCACCATCCACTCGAGGGCCTTGACGACCAGCTCGTGGTCTGGTGTGACCTCCTCGCGCTCCGGGTCGTAGAAGCTCCCGCCGAACGCCCAGCCCCAGGTGAACATCGAGTTGGATCGGCCGTACGCGTCCCAGGGGATCATGCCGATCTTCACGACGTTGGCCCCGTGCTTGCGCAGGATCTTGGCGGAGTACTCGTCGACCTCCTCGATCGTGGCCGGCGGTCGCTCCGGATCCAGGCCGGACTCTTCGAAGAGCTGCTTGTTCCAGAAGAACGGGAAGTTGGGGTCGGCGTCCCACTGCATCTGCCAGACCCGGTCCTTGTAGACCATGCTCTCCCAGATCGGCGGGAAGAAGTCGTCCTGGGTGAGGCCGGCCGCCTTGAACCGGTCGGTCAGGTCGGTCATGATCCCGAGCTCTGACCACTGGGGCGCCTGGGACGGGACCAACTGCGCGACGTCGGGCGCGTTGTCGCCGGCGAGTGCGGCGAAGAGCTTGGTCTGGACGCTGCCGCCGCCGATGCCGATCGGCGCGTAGACCACACGGACGCCGATGTCTTCTTGAACCTTCTCGAACTCCTCGGCGAGCTTCACCATCCCTTGGCCGACCGTCGATCCCCAGACGCTGTAGACCTCGATGTTCACCTTGCGGCCGGGTGCCGGCTTCTTGTCGAGGCCGACGGTGGAGATCGGTGGCGTCCCCTTGGTGATCGTGCAGCTGGCAGGGAGCAGGCCCATCGCCGCGATGCCCAAGCCCGCGGCGCCCCGTAGCGCCTGGCGTCGCGAGATCTTGGCGGCCATGCCGGGCGCGATGCCCCGACCGGCGCTTTCCGCTGATGTCGGCAAGGCCATCGACCTCCTCCGTGCGTTTCTGGTCGCAGGTTGCGGGTCCCGCAGGTGGTCCCGGGACTCGTGGGATCACCGGTCACGTCGTAGGCATTGCAGGTCCGCCGGATGAGATGACCGGGGTATCGGCACTGCCTGGAGGACCTGAGAAGATGGCACTCTTGGCCCCTTCTGGCAAGCTCTGATCACAGTGTTGAACTGCCGGATCGGGCAGTGCGAGCGCTCCTGTGCTCTCACCGTGTCCGAAGTCGGCCAAGCCTACGGCCGATCTCGGCTGGTCAGTTGGGAAACGACGAGGCGGCGGCTGTCCTTGAGGCATGGAAGAAGAGTCGACTCTCCTCCGCTGGGGGATCTTGGGCCCGGGCAACATCGCGCACCGATTCGCTGGCGATCTGCCGGCCTCTCGCACGGGAAGGCTGGTGGCGGTCGCAGGCCGGAGTCTGGAGCGGGCGCGGGCGTTCGCTGACGCGCACGGCGCTCCACGCGCGTACGGACGTCACGAAGAGCTTCTGGCAGATGACGAGGTGGATGCGGTCTACATCGCCACACCGCATCCGATGCACGCCGAATGGGCGATCAAGGCGGCCGAGGCCGGCAAGCACGTGCTCTGCGAGAAGCCACTGACGATCAACCACGCCGAGGCGATGGCGGTGATCGAGGCGGCACGTGAGCACGACGTCTTCTTGATGGAGGCATACATGTACCGCTGCGTGCCGCAGACGCAGCGGCTTGTCGAGCTCGTCCGCGATGGCGCGATCGGCAAGGTCCACCAGATCCAGGCGTCCTTCGCGTTCCGGTCCTCCCCGACGCCCGGAAGCCGGCTCTGGGAAGCCGAGTACGCCGGCGGCGGCATTCTCGACGTCGGGGGGTACCCGGTCTCGATGGCGCGGCTGCTTGCTGGCTGCGCGCTGGGAAAGCCGTTCGTGGAACCGACCTCGTTGACCGCCGTCGGCACGGTCGGCGAGACGGGTGTCGACGAGTGGACGACAGCCACCTTGCACTTCCCTGAGGGGATCACTGCACACGTGACCACCGGCGTCCGCCTGACCGCCGAGAACGTCGTCCGGGTCATCGGCAGCGAGGGGTACCTCGAGGTCTCGAACCCGTGGCTGCCAGGACGGGATGGAAGCGAATGCGGCATCACGCTGCGACGGATCGGCCGTGATCCGGAGACCATCGACGTCGAGCCGACTCCTCTGTACGCGGCCGAAGCCGACATGGTGGCCCGGCACCTGGCGGACCGGCAGGCGCCAGCCATGAGCTGGGACGACACGCTCGGCACGATGCGCACGTTGGACCAGTGGCGTCGCGCCATTGGCCTCGAGTACCCGATGGAGCGCCTCGACGCCGCGATCCCGACCGTACATCGGCGGCCCTTGGCGCGTCGGTCGGATCACACGATGCGGTACGGCGAGATCCCCGGGGTCGGCAAGCCGGTGTCGCGCTTGGTGATGGGCGTCGACAACCAGATCACGTTGCCGCATGCGACGGTGATGTTCGACGACTTCTTCGAGCGCGGTGGCACGACGTTCGACACGGCCTACATCTACGGCCGTGGGCTGTGCGAGCGGGTCCTTGGTCAGTGGATCCGCAACCGTGGGATCCGATCCGAGGTCGTCATCATCGGCAAGGGAGCACACACACCGCACTGCGATCCGGAGTCGATAACCCGGCAGCTGTACGAAAGCCTCGAGCGCTTGCAGACCGACTACGTCGACATCTACTTCATGCACCGGGACAACCTCGAGATCCCGGTGTCGGAGTTCGTCGACGTGCTCGACGAGCACCTGCGGGCTGGTCGGATCAAGGCCTACGGTGGATCGAACTGGACTCCCGCACGCATCGACGAGGCGAACGCCTACGCCGAGGCGGCGGGTCGCGCGCCGTTCGTCGCGGTCAGCAACAACTTCAGCTTGGCGCGTTGTCTCGAGGTCCCGTGGGCCGGATGTGTCTCGTCATCGGACGACGAGTCCCGGAAGTGGTTGGAGACGAACCAGCTGGCGCTCATGCCGTGGTCCAGTCAGGCACAAGGCTTCTTCGCCGGCCGCGCGGCGCCGGACGACCGGTCGAACCCCGACATGGTGCGGTGCTGGTACAGCGACGACAACTTCGAACGGCTTGCTCGAGCTACCCAGCTGGCGCAGGAGCGGGGAGTCGCGACCACGGCGATCGCCCTGGCCTACGTGCTGCATCAGGACTTCCCGACGTTCCCGCTGATCGGTCCGCGGGCCTTGGCGGAGACGAGGAGCTCCTTCGAGGCGCTGAGTGTCGAGCTCACGCCTGAAGAGGTGCGCTGGCTCGACCTGCGCGAGTAGCCGCCGTCGCACGGGTTCGGCACGTCGTGCGGGAGGTCGACGAGGCGGCCTCCCGCACGGCATGGGCGTCTGCGACCACCGATCCTCGAGGACCCTCGCGTGGGGGCAGCGGTCTTGTGACGGCCCCCGTGACGCGTCGTCGATCCCGGGCGAAGCCTGGTCAGCCGGTGGTGACGCGATACCTGATGCGGTCGGTGGTCTCGGCGAAGTCGAGCCGTACCAGCCCACAGAGCCCACGGCGATTCTCGTAGCCGTACGGCAGGTCCGTGAGCGACTCGATGGTCTGGTCCGCGGTGATGACGACCTTCTCCTCGCCGTGGACCAGTCGAATGCCGTGCGGCAGACGCTCCACTCTCGTCTCGGTGCCGGTGCCGGGATCACGCACGTACGGCACGAGGAGCGTCCGGTAGTCCGCGGTGCCAGGCGTGGACTCCTCGACCGTGACACCGTCGCGATCCACGGTCACGTCCATCCAGTAGGCAAGGGCCTCGCCGTCGGTGGAGACGGCACGGAGCCGAACCTCCGCCCGGCGGGATACCGATCCCTCCAAGGGTGACTCGAGGGTGAGCTTTCGCTGGGCCATGACGTCGAGTTCGGTTCGCCCCGGCGCCGTGCGCCGCGCCATGCCGAGGTTGAAGAAGGTGCCGGCTTGCAGGTGGCGAACGCTCGAGGCGAACTGCAGCACGCGGTTCGGCCCGACGGTGAGGTCGGTGATGCCGAACCCGTCGTACTGCGGCGCCGGATCCGCATTGACCGCAACGCTGTATCGGCCGGCATGGGCAACGGCACGAAAGATCGGGTCGTGTTCGGCACGTACGGATGGCGGGCGTTCGGCCTGGAAGCCGTCCTCGGCACGAGCGTCGAAACCGGCCGAGAGCGCCACGGACAAAAAGCCCAGCGCGAGGCTGGAGTAGTGGGCGTCTGCGGTGTAGCCCTCATAGCCCACGCGGTAGGGCGGCGGGAGCACGTTCTCGACCGGGCTGAACGGGCCGCGCTCGCGTTGCCATCGCCGCAGCGAGAGGAACGCTCGCCATGCGGCGCCGACTGCCTGCTTCGACCGACCAGCGAGCTCGCCGTCATGGTCGGCGAGGAGGTTGGACGCGTGAGTGAAGAACGCGACCTGGGCGCCGAGCGTCCAGGTCTGGCCTGTGCTGCGATGGGCCGATGCCAGGGAGCCATCGGAAAGCTGTACCGCCAGGCTACGCTCCAGACCCGTACTCAGGAGGCGTTCGAGCGCGTCGCGGTGTCGTCCGTCGTAGCCCTCGGCGAGCAGGTCAGCCATGTGGAACCTCGTGAAGAGGTCGTAGGAGTTGGGCTTTCCTGGCTCGAAGTAGAAGCCGTCGTCTGGTCGAAGCAGGTCCTCGAGGAAGACGTCCAGCCATGCGTCGACGTCGTCGACGGTCTTCGGTGACAGCCCTTCACGGATTCGGATCCACTCACCGGAAAGCCACACCGCGGCCCAGTTCGACGGAGGCCTCGACCGGAAGGAGGCCTCGATGTCGACGTCGCGAATCCGCGACGCGAACTGGCGGCCGACGGCCGGGTCGTCCTTGGCGACGAGCCGATAGGTCTTGAGAATCGGCGGCCAGGTGAAGTCGCGGTGGTTGATCCGGCTCACCGCTCCGGTCACGCGATCAAAACCCGATGCGGTCGGCGGTAGCGAGGGGTCGGCCGTGTGTGTGAGCGCTGCATCGAGCCCACGGAGTGCGCAGTCACGATGGAAGCTGCGCCGCTTCGGCGGTCCCAGGGTCGCGAGGACGGCATTGCACAGGGCGAAGTACGCCGTGCCGTACTGCGTGGGTTGTTCGAAGACCGGGTCGTGAAGCTCGCCGGACTCCTGAAGGTAGGGCAGCAAGCTCTCGACGGCAGTAGCCAGGACGGCAAGTGGATCATCGGTCATGATCCCAGGCTACGTCGTCGGAAGGGAATGTCGTCCAGGCTGCCGGTGCAGGCCACAACCGGCAGCCTGGTGGGTCAGCTCTCGGTCTTCTCGATCGCAGCAGGCCGACACTGCGCCGCACGAATGCGTTCCATGTCGAACTTCTCGCTGCGGTCGAACCGGTAGATGCCGTTCTGCTCCTGGTAGACGTCCGTGAGCTGGGTGTAGCAGTAGCCGAACATGTTGGGATCGTCGAGCAACGCAGCAACCAGGCCCTCGAAGCGGCTGTAGAACTCCTCGACAGAACGCGGTCGTTCGCCGTAACCCCAGGAGTACTCGTCCGGACCGGCATCGGGATTCCACCATATGCCGCCGAACTCACTGCAGAAGTAGGGCTGTCCGCCATACGGCAGGGAGATCTCGGCATCACCCGAGCCGCGGTTGACGAACGGCTTGCCGTGTGCCAATCCGGCCATGGCCTCGGCGAACTTCTGCGGGTCCTGCTCGTAGTTGTGGGAGTCGTAGACGTCCGACTCGCGAACCCGGTGGGAGTAGCCCGACGCGTCGAGTACCGGACGAGTCTGGTCGGCCGCCTTGGTGGCAAGGAACATGCCGCGCGTCACGTCGTCGAGAACAGTGATCCGATCGTGGAGTCGCTGGGTCGTCTCGTTGAGCGGGCACCACCCCACGATGCAAGGGTGCGAGTAGTCGCGTTCCACTGCCTCGAGCCATTGCGTGATGTACGTAGCGCCGGGCTGCTGGTTGTCACCGTCCTTGCCGACGTTGCAGCCCCAGTCGCCGAACTCGCCCCAGCACAGATAGCCCATCCGGTCAGCGTGATACAGGAACCGCTCCTCGAACACCTTCTGGTGCAGCCGTGCGCCGTTGAACCCCGCGGCCTTGGCGAGCTCGATGTCGCGGACGAGCGCCTCGTCGCTCGGCGCGGTGAGGATGCCGTCGGGGTAGTAGCCCTGGTCGAGCACCAGCCGCTGGAAGACCGGGCGACCGTTGAGCAGGATCGCCTTTCCGTCGATCGTCACCGACCGCAGGCCGGCGTAGCTCGTGGCAGCGTCGACGACGTTCCCGCTCTCGTCGACGAGCTCGAGCGCGATGTCGTACAAGAAGGGGTCGTCAGGGGACCAGAGCCGGCGTCGGTCCTCGGGCACCGTAAGCGTCAGGCGTACGGAGAAGTCCAGGTCGGCCCGTGCCACTGCGTGTGCGACCTCGCCGGCGTCGTCTGTCAAGCGTGCCTTGACAGAAAGCCCACGCCGCGGGCCGGTGAGTGGAACCTCGATCACGAAGGACCCGTCGGCGACTTGCGGGGTGATGCGAGGCCGCTCCAGGCGCGACTCGGGCACCGGCTCCAGCCAGACCGTCTGCCAGATTCCCGTCGTACGCGTGTACAGGCATCCGTAGTTCTCGTAGCGGTCGGACTGCTTTCCGCGCGCCTGCGCACCGTCACGCGGATCGCGTGCCCGTACGACGAGCGTGATCTCCTGGCCGGCGACCTCACCGAGGTCGGCAGTGAACGGCGTCCAGCCGCCCCGGTGCCGAGCCACCTCGACGCCGTCGCACCAGACCGTCGCGTCATGGTCGACGGCCTGGAAGTGGGCGAGCACCCGTCGACCCTCCCAGGCGGAGGGGACCTGAACCCGTCGTCGATACCAGACCGCGTTGAGGAAGTCGACCTCACCGATGCCGGAGAGCGGCGACTCCGGACAGAAGGGCACGAGGATCTCGCCGGACAACGGTCGCTCCAGGAGGCCCCGCTCCAGGCCGGTGTCGGCGTGGTCGATCTCGAACTCCCAATGTCCGTTGAGGTTCAGCCACTCGGATCGGACGAACTGCGGGCGCGGGTACTCGGGCCGGGGAGGCTGGGTGGCTTCGGACATGATCGGCTGCTCCTATGGGTTCCGGGCTCGCCCCGCGCCACAGGCGGCGGGTCCAGGGTTTTCGATGAACGGCGAAGCAGTCATTGGCTGACGAGCTCGACCGTGTTGTTGTGTCGGGCCTTCTCCGCGGCGAAGACGGCGACGTGGGTCTCGAGCGACTCGAGGGCACCGGAGCTGATGCGGGACGCATCACCGCTCGAGACCGCCGCAGTGAAGGCGTCCATCAGGCCGGCATCGCCACCGCCGTGTCCGGAGTCGGCGTCGGCGCCGCCGGCGTAGACGGTGATCTCCTCGGTGCGGTCGGTGAGGTAGTCGTACACCTTGATCCGTTCGCCGTCTCCGTCCACGCTCCCCTTGGTACCAAAAATCTGGGTACGGCGGTGGCCGAGCTGGCTGAATCCGGTCATCGTGAACGTCGCCGTCACACCGCCGGCGAACTCCATCGCGACGACCTGATGGTCGACGACGTCGTTGTCGCAGGCGTAGACGCAGCGGCCGTACGGCCCTTCGCGCAGTGCGCGGGTCACGCCCTCCTCGGTGAGGTCGTTGGTGACGACGTGCAGTGGCCAGCCCCTGTGCCCGCGTCGGATCATGCCGAGGTAGATCTTCTTGGCGGAGTACGCACACTCGGGCTCGACGGCGCAGTCGAGGCAGCGGTCGGCGGCACCGGCCGGACGGTTCTCCGGGGTGAAGTGTCGCAGCGAGCCGAAGCTCGACACCCGCTCGATGGGTGCGCCGACGATGTAGCGGAGCCAGTCGATGTCGTGGCAGGACTTCGCGAGCAGCATCGGTGAGGACTGGTCCGCGCGGCGCCAGTTCCCTCGTACGTACGAATGCGCGTGGTGCCAGTAGCCGACCGGCTCGAGGTGCTGCACGCTCATGATGTCGCCGATCCGGCCGGAGTCGATGATCTGTTTCAGCTGCCGCGTGTAGGGCGTGTAGCGGAGCACGTGGCAGACGGCGAACAGGACGCCCGCCCGCTGGACGGCGTCGACCAGCTTCCGGCATCCCTCCTCGTCTGGCGCCATGGGCTTCTCGACCAGGAGGTGGTATCCCTGCCGGGCCAGCTCGACCGCCGGCTCGACGTGGTCGTGGTCCTGGGTTGCGACGATGGCAGCGTCAGCCAGCCGCCCGTCGGGATGTGCGTCGCCCGCCGCCACGAAGTCCTGCCACGAGAGGAACGTCTGATCGGGTGACACGTCGTGCTGCTCGGCGAGTGTCTTCCGCTGGTAGTCGCGAGGCTCCGCGACGGCGACGATGCGGGCCCGTTCGGGGTGCCGGGCGACCCAGCCCGCATAGGTCGAGCCGCGGCTGCCCGCGCCGAGAAGCGCGATGGTCACCGGTCGTTGGGACGGGCGATTTGGCGTCGAGTCCACGCGAAGATTCTCGCACGGGTGAGCGCTTGCCCCGGCCCTTCATATCGAAGAACGGCATGCAGGCATCTCTGGGGTGTCGATCGCCCACCGAACGTGGTCATTGCTCGAGGCTGCCGGATCTGGTCTGGCCTCTCCGGGACCGTGCGGTTGACCGTGGTAGGGCTGCTCCCTACGATCCTGTGAAACGATTCAGACGAGCCGAGGTTGCGCATGCAGCGGGTGTGCTTTCTCCTGCGGGTCAAACGTGATCGTCTTGCTGAATACCGCGAGCGGCACCGTCACGTCTGGCCGGAGATGCTTGCGGCGCTGCGCGAAACCGGTTGGCGCAACTATTCGCTCTTCTGCACCGACGACGGGCTGCTGGTCGGGTATCTCGAGACCGACGACTTCGAGGCCGCGCGGGCTGGCATGGCCGAGCGGGAGGTGAACCGCCGCTGGCAGGCCGAGATGGCGGAGTTCTTCGAGGGCCTGGAGTCGGGGAGCGCCGACAGTGACATGAAACCGCTCGAGGAGGTCTTTCACCTCGACTGAGCCGTACCGGACGGGAGATGACCATGACTGCCGATCGCCTCGCGAGCGTCAAGGCAGCACTACGCGCGCAGCACATCGAGACCCCATCCTGGGCGTACGGCAACTCGGGTACGCGATTCAAGGTCTTCGCTCAGCCTGGCGTACCGCGAAATGCGTACGAGAAGATCGACGACGCGGCACTGGTCCATCGGCTGACCGGTGTGGCGCCGAGCATCGCACTCCACATCCCCTGGGACCGGGTGGACGACTACGCCGATCTCGCGCGGCACGCCAAGGACGCCGGCATCGCCATTGGCGCGATCAATCCCAACGTCTTCCAGGAAGACGACTACAAGCTGGGAAGCGTCTGCAATCCTGATCCGGCCGTGCGCAGGAAGGCGTTGGATCACCTGCTCGAGTGCGTCGACATCATGGATGTGACGGGCTCCACCATCTTGAGCCTGTGGTTCGCCGACGGCCTCAACTATCCCGGCCAGGACTCGCTGCGGGCCCGGCAGGACCGGCTCGCCGAGGCACTCGCCACGGTCTACGACCGGCTGGGCGACGGTCAGCGGATGCTGCTGGAGTACAAGTTCTTCGAGCCGGCCTTCTATGCCACGGACATTCCCGACTGGGGGACGTCGTACGCCCACTGCGTGACGCTCGGGGAGAAGGCCCAGGTGCTGGTCGACACCGGGCACCACGCGCCGGGGACGAACATCGAGTTCATCGTGGCGTTCCTGCTGCGTCAGGGGAAGCTCGGCGGCTTCCACTTCAACAGCAGGTTCTACGCCGATGACGACCTCATGGTGGGTGCGGCAGATCCGTTCCAGCTCTTCCGGATCATGCATGAGATCGTGCAGGCCGGGGCATTGGGTCCGGGGAGCCCTGCCAACACCCCGTGGCCGGTCGCGTTCATGCTCGACCAGTGCCACAACATCGAGCCGAAGGTCCCCGCGATGATCCGTTCGGTGATGAACGTCCAGGAGGCCACCGCCAAGGCTCTGTTGGTCGACCAGGACGCGTTGGCCAAGGCCCAGGCCGAGGGGGACGTCCTCACCGCCAACGGCATCCTGATGGACGCCTACAACACCGACGTACGCCCCTTGCTCGCCGAGGTGCGCGAGGAGATGGGGATCGACCCCGACCCGCTGGAGGCCTACCGGCGCTCCGGTCATGCCGAGCGGGTGCGCGCCGAGCGGCAGGGCGGCAAGGCAGCAGGCTGGGATGCGTAGCGACATGGGAGAGAAGACGACCCATCCCGAGGTCGCCAAGCTGCTCGATCGGAGCCACCGACTGGGCTCGGACCCGAAAAACACCAACTATGCAGGAGGAAACGCCTCCTGCAAGGCGGTGACGACCGATCCGGTGACGAACCGCGACGTGGAGCTGCTGTGGGTCAAGGGCTCCGGTGGCGACCTCGGCACGCTTACCGAAGACGGGCTCGCCGTCTTGCGGCTGGACCGGCTTCGCGCCCTCGTCGACGTCTATCCCGGTGTGGAACGCGAGGACGAGATGGTGGCGGCGTTCGACTACTGCCTGCACGGCAGGGGCGGAGCCGCGCCATCCATCGACACCGCCATGCACGGACTGGTCGAGGCTGCGCACGTCGACCACCTGCATCCGGACGCGGGAATCGCGTTCGCCACCGCGGTCGACGGCGAGGAGCTCACGAGGCGGTGCTTCGGCTCGCGGGTGGCCTGGGTGCCGTGGCGGCGCCCAGGATTCCAACTGGGCTTGGACATCGCGGCGATCCAGAAGGAGAACCCAGACGCGATCGGGGTGATCCTGGGCGGGCACGGCATCACCGCATGGGGTGCCACGTCGGAGGAGTGCGAGGCGAACTCGCTCGAGATCATCCGGACCTGCCAGCGCTACATCGACGAGCACGGCAAGCCGGAACCGTTCGGCCCCGTGCTCGACGGCTACGAGCCGCTCCCGGAACCCGAACGCCTCAAGCGCGCCGCGGAGCTGTTCCCGGTGATTCGTGGCCTCGCATCGACCGACCGGCGGCAGGTCGGTCACTACACAGGCTCGGACGTCGTGCTGGACTTCCTCTCCCGCGAGAAGCATCCGAGCCTTGCCGCGCTCGGGACGTCCTGTCCGGACCATTTCCTGCGGACGAAGGTACGCCCCCTGGTGCTGGACCTGCCGGGGACCGCATCGCTTGAGGAGATGGTCGCGCGGCTGCGTGAGCTGCACGCGGAGTACCGCGAGGACTATCGCGCGTACTACGAGCGCTACGCCGACGCCGACAGCCCGCCGATGCGTGGGGCGGATCCCGCGATCGTGCTCGTGCCGGGCGTCGGGATGTTCAGCTTCGGCAAGGACAAGCAGACCGCGCGGGTGGCGGGTGAGTTCTACGTCAACGCCATCAACGTGATGCGCGGTGCCGAAGCCCTGTCGACCTACCAGCCGATCGAGGAGCGGGAGAAGTTCCGGATCGAGTACTGGGCGCTCGAAGAGGCCAAGCTTCGACGCATGCCGCCGCCGAAGCCCCTGGCGACCCGGGTGGCGTTCGTGACGGGGGCTGGTTCGGGAATCGGCAAGGCGACCGCCGAACGTCTTGCCGCTGAGGGCGCCTGCGTGGTCGTGGCCGACATCAACGGCGAGAACGCCGCCAAGGTCGCCGAAGGCATCGGAAGCACCGACGTGGCAGTGCCTGTGACGGTCGACGTCACGGACGAGGACCAGATCCAGGGCGCGCTGGAGACCGCGATCCGGGCCTTCGGCGGCGTCGACCTGGTCGTGAACAACGCAGGACTGTCGATCTCGAAGCCGCTCATCGAGACGACCGCCGACGACTGGGACCTGCAGCACAAGGTCATGTCGCGTGGGTCGTTCCTCGTGGCCAAAGCCGCCGCGAAGGTGATGATCGAGCAGGACATGGGCGGCGACATCGTCTACATCTGCAGCAAGAACGCCGTCTTCGCCGGGCCGCACAACATCGCCTACGGCGCAGCCAAGGCCGACCAGGCACATCAGGTGCGGCTGCTCGCCGCCGAGCTCGGTGAGCACGGGATCCGGGTCAACGGCGTGAATCCCGATGCGGTCGTCCGTGGTTCCGGGATCTTCGCGTCAGGATGGGGCGCCAAGCGGGCCGCGGTCTATGGCGTACCGGAAGAGAAGCTGGGCGAGTACTACGCGCAGCGCACGCTGCTGAAGCTGGAGGTCCTGCCCGAACACGTGGCGGCGGCGGTCTTCGTGCTGACGTCCGGGGAGCTTTCCCGTACGACCGGACTGATCGTGCCCGTCGACGGTGGTGTGGCGGCGGCGTTCCTGCGATGAGCCGGATGAGCCTCACGGCAGGCCGGAAGGACAGCGGGTGAGGGGGTAGCGATGTCGGGTCAGCGGCTCGTCGCCGCGGCGGTCGACCTGGGCGCCTCGAGTGGTCGCGTGCTGCTGGGCAGGATCGGTGCCTCAGAGCTCACGGCCGAGGAGGTCCACAGGTTCCCCAACGAGCCGGTCACGGTCGACGGGCGACTGGTGTGGAACTTCGACGCGTTGTGGGACGGGATCCTGACCGGCATCCGGCGGGCGGCCGAGCAGGCGAGCGCGGAGGCGACGCCGTTGCAGTCGATCGGCATCGACTCCTGGGGGGTCGACTACGGCCTGCTGGACTCGGCGGGCAGGCTGCTCGGTCCGCCGGTGCACTACCGGGACAGCCGGACCGACGGTCTGGTGGAGCGGGTGCGGTCCCAGCTGGGTGACGCGGCGCTCTACGAGGCGACGGGCGTGCAGTTCCTGCAGATCAACACGCTGTACCAGCTGCTCGCCGAGCCGGCCGAGGTCCTCGAGCGTGCGGCGACCATGCTGATGGTGCCGGATCTCGTGTGCTACAAGCTCACCGGCAGCGTCGGAGCCGAACGCACCAACGCCTCCACTACGCAGCTCTACGACCCGACGGCGAGAGCGTGGTCCCGCGACCTCATCACCAAGCTCGGGCTGCCTGCCCGGATCTTCGCGCCACTGCGCGATCCTGGTACTCCACTCGGTCCGGTCGTGTCCGATCTGCGTGACCGCTGCGGTGTCGATGCCTCCACCACTGTGGTGACCGTCGCCTCGCACGACACCGCCTCAGCGGTGGCTGCGGTGCCAGCCGAGACCGAGAACTTCGCCTACATCTCCTGTGGGACCTGGTCGTTGGTGGGTGTGGAGCTGGACCATCCGGTGCTGTCGGAGGAGAGCCGGATGGCCAACTTCACCAACGAGGTCGGTGTCGACGGCACGATCCGCTACCTGCGCAACGTCATGGGGCTGTGGCTGCTGCAGGAATGCCAGCGCCATTGGCGGGAGACGGGGGTGGCGGTGACGCTCGAGGAGCTGCTGGAGGGTGCCGCCCGAGAGCCGGGCCAGCGGTGTCTCATCGACCCCGAGTCGGAGGAGTTCCTGGCACCCGGGGACATGCCCGCGCGCATTCGTACGGCATGCGTACGTACCGGACAACCTGAGCCCACGACGCCGGCTGCGATCACGCGATGCATCCTCGACAGCCTGGCCCAGGCGCACGCCCGCAACATCGAGGCGGCCGAGCGGCTCTCCGGACGGCGGGTCGACGTCGTGCATCTGGTGGGCGGCGGTGTCCGGAACCGGCTACTGTGCCAGCTCACGGCGGACGCGTGTGGCCGGCCGGTGGTGGCGGGTCCGGTGGAGGCGACCTCGCTGGGGAACCTCGTCGTGCAGGCGCGTGCGGCGGGCGTCCTGGCCGACCGCGAGGCCGGGCGCGCCCTGGTCCGCCGTACGCAGGAGCTCACGCGCTACGAGCCCCGCACCTAAATGACCACGCACGGCGGGCGTACGCCACCCCTGCCCCGAGCTGAATGACCACGCGCGGCGGGTCCGCACCACCCATGGCGGGAGCCGGCACCTGGCGGGGCTGCCAGACAGCGTCTGCCGACTCGATGGGGCGGCCACCCCCAGGCGTGGGTACGGAGAGCGTCCGCCAACTCGATAAGTGAGCGCCTGCCCCAGGAGTTCAGCTGGCTGAAGCATTTCTGGCCAACCGCGACTCCGTGGGTATGGTGCGAATCGTGCGTGCACTCGTCTTTCACGGTCCGTGGCAGATCGCGGTCGAAGAGCGGCCGGATCCCGAGCCCGGCCCTGGCGAGGTGCTGATACGCATCGTGTCCACGGGCATCTGCGGCTCGGACATCCATGGCTTCACGGGTGAGAACGGTCGCCGGTTCCCCGGACAGGTGATGGGCCACGAGACCGTGGGCCGGGTCGCAAGGCACGGCGCCGGCGTCGATCCCGAGAGCCTGCCGGTCGGTGCGTTGGTCACCGTCCACCCGGTGCTCGCGTGCGGTACGTGCGAGACCTGCCGCGCCGGTCTGGACTACCGCTGCCCGGACAAGCGGATCATCGGCGTGGACCCCCAGATCAGCTCCGCTTTCGCCGATCTGATGGTGGCGCCGGCCGGCAATCTCGTCCGCCTGCCCGAAGGCATGCCGGCCGAGTATGGCGCGCTGGTGGAGCCGCTCGCGGTCGGCCACCACGCGATGAAGCGCGGCGGCTGCTCGCCGGACGATCGCGTGCTGGTCGTGGGAGGGGGACCGATCGGGCAGGCGTGTGCCCTCGCCGCCCGGCGCGCTGGTGTCACCCAGCTCGTCGTGTCGGAGCCGCATCCCGGTCGACGAGAGTTGCTCACCGACGTCGGCATCGCGGTGGTCGATCCGGGCAGCGGATCCCTTGCCGAGAAGGTTGCGGCGGCGCTCGGTGGCGAGCCGCCCAACCTGGTGGTCGACGCGGTCGGCTCGTCGAGCTCTCTCACCGATGCGCTCACGGTGTGCGCGGCCAGCGAGCGGGTGGTCCTGGTGGGGATGCACGAGCCGGAGGTACGCATACCGGCGTACGCCGTGAGCATCGAGGAGCGCACCCTGATCGGGAGCTACTGCTACACCGCCGCCCATTTCCGCGAGACCGCTGCCTGGGTGGCAACCGCTCCGCCGGAGCTGGCTCGCCTGATCGAAGGGCGGGTGGAGCTCGCCGCGGCTCCGGCCGCTTTCGAGGCGTTGGCGAACGGCACGGACGGCTCGAGCAAGGTCCTGGTCTTCCCCGAGTGAGAAGCGGCAGCACGGGGCTGCGCTTCACTGGATGGTGCGTGACCCACACCTCGCGATGCGCCGCCTCGCTGGGTGACACCTCGCCTCGCTGGGTGCCAAGCCCTGCTGTGGCGAGTGCGCAGTCGCCTTACGTGGTCATTGTCGGGGCGAAATCAGTGTGGGGCGGGGAGGATGCAGGCGGGGCTGGGGATGACGAGGACGTCACCGGCCTGCGTCGGTACGCCGGTCGCCGGGTCGAGGACGAAGTGCGTGACCTCGTGCGACCGCTCGTTCGCGACGTAGAGGTGACCGCCGAAGACCGCGAGGTGCCGCGGCCAAGCGCCGCCGGTCGGGGTGTCGGCGACCGGACGCACCCGCGCACCGGAGACCTCCAGCGTCCCGATCACGTCGAGGCCGCGGTTGGCGACGTAGAGATGTCGTCCGTCCTCGCTGATCGCGATCTCCGATGGGTAGTTGTCACTGGGTGCCGGCTGCACGGTGGACGGCGCCACACCCTGCTGCTGCAGCTCGCCGGTCTGCGGGTCGAGGGAGTACGTCGTGACGGTGGAGTCGAGCTCACCGGCCACGTGGACGAACCCGTCCGGAGCGAACGCGAGATGCCGCGGGCCAGCGCCGGGTGCGGTCTTCGCGACCGGTCCCGGATTCAGCCGACCGGTCTGCAGGTCCAAGGTGTACGAGAGGATCGCGTCGATCCCGAGGTCGACCGCGTACACGTACCGTCCGGACGGGTCGACGCGTACTTGATGCGCATGGGGGCCTTCCTGTCGGTCCGGGTTGGGGCCGGAGCCTTGATGCCGGATCAGGTCGGTCCGCTCGCCGATCGAGCCGTCAGGTTGGAGCCGGTGCACCGAGATGTGCCCGCTGCCGTAGTTGGCGGTGAGGAGGTACTGCCCCGACGGATGCACGGTGAGGTGGCAGGCACCGCCGCCACCGGTGGGTTGCGGTGACCCGAGCTGTCGCAGGTCACCCGTGTCACCGACGGCGTACGCGACAACGGAGGCCTCCGCGGTCTCGTTGATGCTGTACAGGTAGCGCCCACTCGGATGCCAGGCGAGGAAAGCCGGTGACGTGGTCTCGGCGACCAGCCCGACGAGCTCGAGTGCTCCCGATCGGGGATCCTGCCTCGCCAGGCTGATCCCAGCTCCTTCGCCTCCGGCGCCGACCGTGAACGATCCGATGTAGACCATGCGCATGGCTTCATGCTGCCATGCTTCATGGGTGTGGCGCCCTCGAAGCTGCCCACTGTGTCCGATTGACCCCTACCGGCTCACCACTCATCCGGCGTGAGTGAGGACGTGCCACCTGGATGCGTACGACGTGAGGCCACGCGCTCGTACGACGTGATGTCACGGAGGCCCGCAAGGGCTGATGTCACGCGGGTTCGTACGAAGTCGTGTCGTGCAGGCTTGCACCGGATGCCGCGAAGTCAAGCTGCATCCGGGTCCGGGCCTCGAGCTCGAGCAAGAACCGCTTGCGGTCCATGCCACCGCCGTATCCCACCAGCTTGCCGTTGCTCCCGATGACACGGTGGCAGGGGAGCACGATCGGCAACGGGTTCTGCCCGTTCGCAGCACCGACCGCGCGTACAGCGGTGGGGGACCCGATCCGCCGGGCGAGCTCGGCGTACGTCCAGGTTTCACCGTACGGGATCTCGGCGAGCGCCTCCCACACCTTCCGCTGGAAAGGTGTGCCACCGGTGCGCAGCGGGAGGTCGAACGTCGTGCGCTCTCCGGCGAAGTACTCGCGGAGCTGCTCGATGGTCTTGGCGAGGACCGGGTTCACGTCAAGCTCTGCTTGACGGTTGGCTGCTACGCCATCCGCATCGGGCTGTGCGGTGGTGAACGCGATGGTCACCAAAGCGTCGTCGTCGGCACGAAGTTCGAGCGCACCCACCGGACTGTCGATGGTCACGGCGTGGGTCGACATGGTTCCTCCCGTCGTCATGGTGGCGGTCGGCCGGGCCTTCATGGGGTTCCTCCGCTGGTCGTCGATGCCGGGACCTGCTCCCGCGTACCGTTTCCGGTTGCCGACCAGAGGTACTGAGCCGCATAGCTTCGCAGCGGTCGCCAGCGTTGCGACACGGCTGTGATCGTGGCTGGGTTGTCGGGTACGCCAAGCGCGACGAGGGCCCGTCGGATCCCGAGATCCGTTCCGGGAAACGCGTCCGGGTCGCCGAGACCACGCAGCGCGATGTACGACGCCGTCCAGTCACCGATCCCGGGTATGGCGCGCAGCTGTCGTTGCGTCTCCTGGCGATCGCTCCCGGGCTCGAGCACGAGCTCACCGGCCGCGACCGCAGCGGCCAGCGCCTTGAGCGTTCGGACCCGCGCCTTCGGCATCGGGAGCGCGCCCGCACCGGCGAGCGCGTCGGCGGTGGGGAATGTGTGGGTGATGCTGCCCATGGGTTTGGCGAGGGGTTCTCCGAGGTCACGGACGAGCCGGCCGGCGACCGTACGGGCGGCAGCGACCGACACCTGCTGCCCGATGATGGCACGGACCGCGGTCTCGAACGGGTCGACACTGCCGGGCACGCGCAGGCCGGGGCGGGCATGCACCAGCGGACCGATGAGCTCGTCCTGGCCGAGCACGTCGTTCATCCCGCTCGGATCGGCGTCGAGGTGCAGGAGGCGGCGAGCCCGCGCCGCCGCGACGCCGAGGTCGCGCAGGTCGTCCAGGTGCAAGGCGCACCGGATGAATCCATCCGCCGGGCTGAACTCGAGCACACCGGCGCCATGGTGCAGCCGCACCGCCCGGCGGTAGCAGCCGGTGACGGCCTGGGATTCGACGTCCGCCCGACCGTTGGATGCGGCGCTGGATGTGATGCCGGACTTGCCGGTGCGTTCGCCATGGGACTCGGCGACCGGTTCGATCGACTCCAGCCCTGGCACCGTGCGCTTGGCGAGGAAGCTCCACACCGACTCCGCGTCGTACGGAGCGCGGTACGGCAGCCGGAGCACGATCGTGCCGTTGCTGCGTGCCGGTTCGGCTGCGCGCCCCGAACGAGACCGGCGAGCCGCCGCGCGCAGGTCGCTGGGCGTCACTCCGAACACCGAGCGAACCGTGTCGTTGAACTGGCGGACGCTTCCGAAGCCCGCGGCGAACGCGACGTCGGTGATCGGCAGGGTCGTGGTCTCGAGCAGCAGACGGGCGATGTGCGCCCGCCGAGCGCGCGCGAGCGCGAGCGGTCCGGCGCCCAGCTCGGCGACCATGATCCGGTTGAGGTGGCGCGTCGTGTACCCGAGGCGGGCGGCGAGACCCGCGACTCCTTCACGTTCCACCACCCCGTCCTCGACGAGGCGTACGGCACGAGCGGTGACGTCGGCGCGCAGGTCCCATTCGGGCGATCCGGGCACCGCGTCGGGTCGGCAGCGCCGACAGGCACGAAACCCGGCCTGCTGCGCGGCCGCGGCGGTAGGGAAGAACGTCGTGTTGCTCGGCTTGGGAGTCGTCGCAGGGCAACTCGGCCGGCAGTAGATCCCGGTCGAGGTCACGCCGACGTAGATCCACCCGTCGAACCGGGGATCACGTGACTCGACGGCTCGGTAGCACTGGTCGAACGGTGGTAGCACACCACCGAGCCTGCCAGCCGGGTGGGACGTACTCCAGCGGGAATCGGACGTGGTCGTGCGGGAGTCGATGCGGCGCCCGGGGTCTAGGAGGCGACCAACCGCTCGATGCGTTCGGCGTCCCAGGAGCCTGCGGCGATCACCACGGAGTAGGTGAGCGTGAGGGTCGCCTCGGCAGCAAGCTCGTAGACCTCGTCGAAGAACGGCGCCGGGCACACGCAGGCGTACGGATCGTCTCGTACGAACCACTTCGTCGGATAGCGGATGTTGTCGGGCTTGTCGACGAACACGATGGTGGACGTGCCGTCAATCTCGTCGTGCTTGCCCACGTAGGCGAGCCAGCGGGCGCGGCGTCCCATCATCTCCGGACCGCCCTGCGCATCGGAGGCGAGAATCGTTCCCTTGTTGAACGATCGTGGTCCGCGCCAGAAGAGCCCGGCATATCCCGCGTTGTGGCGTCCTTCGGTGGTGGGACTGCCGAACTCGATGGGCTCACCGCGGATGTTCGTGAGCGACGTCCGGAACCCCAGCATCCAGGCGTCGTCCTCGGGGAGGACCGACATCTGCAGCGTGCGCTGCTCGTCGAGCCAGGCGGCTCCATCCTGCGTGACCCAGGTGAGCCGCTCCTCGACCTGGCCGACGCCGTCGCGGACCTCGACCGCAGCGAACTCCTTGTGCTGTTGGGTTCCGTTGTTCGGCAGGCTGACGTAGCCCTTGCCGCGGACGAACGTCGGCCCACCCCAGAAGTTCTCCGGCCCCACGTTCGGCAACGCCAGCGAGATTCCCTTGTGCCACACGTGGTCGTGCGGGCGGTAGAGGGAGACGAGCGCCCCGTCGAGCCGGCGTACGGGGTGAAGGTACGGCCGCGGCGACTCGACCTGCGCGACGGCGGAGTCGTACACATATCTGCAGATCTCCACGTCGCCAACCGTGACCTGCAAAGCCTGACCGGTGTCGGAGATGTCGAGTGCGCGGCTCGCTGTCATGAACGTGGCTCTCCGTTCAAGCGGTGGTAGAACGGGTTGTCGGGTGTGAGGTCGGACCGCCGTACCCGCTTACCGGTGAAAGCGGACGCGTAGATGCCGGTGACGATTTCCAGGGTTCGCCGCAGACTGGCACCGGTCGACGCCGGTCGCCGTTCGTGCCGCAGGCTGTCGAGGACGTTGCGCAGTTGCGCTTGGTGCGAGCTGCGGACGTCCGGACCCGAGGGCGGCCACGGCGGTGGATCCTCGTGGACGCCGGGCGCGGGCGTGTAGGTCCAGGAGTCGATGCCGTGCCCGTAGAGGTGTCGCACCTCGAGCGTGCCGCGGACGAAGTCGAGGCGGATGTAGCTTTCCTCTCGCGGCGACAGGATGCTGTTCACCATGGTCGCGACGGCGCCGTTGGCGAACGTCAGGTAGCCGACCGAGATGTCCTCGGTCTCCACCTTCCGTGCCAGTCGGGGAGCGTGGGCCGAGATCTCCTCCCAGTCGCCCATCAAGTGGCCGAGCAGGTCGAGCTGGTGGATCCCGTGTCCCATGGTGGGTCCGCCGCCTTCGGTGTCCCAGCGTCCCCGCCATTCGACCTCGTAGTAGGCGTCGTCGCGATACCACAACGTGTTGCAGACTGCGACCAGCGGCCGGCCGAGCCGACCGGTGCGGATGATCTCGTACGCCTTCTCGGCCGCGGTGCCGAAACGGTGTTGGAAGATGCCCACGAAGTGACCGGAACTCCGTCGCTCCGCTTCGGCGATCTGGTCGAACTCTGCGAGCGAGAGACAGGGTGGCTTTTCACAGACGACGGTGGCGCCGGCATCGAGTGCGGCGATGGCGTCACGGGCGTGTGCGCCGGGCGGTGTGCAGATGTGCACGAGGTCGAGCTTCTCGCCTTCGAGCATGTCCGAGAGGCTCGGATAGCCACGAGACACCGACCATTCCTCGGCGAAGGTCTTCAACCGTCGGGCATCGATGTCGGTCGCGGCGACGAGCTCCACCTCGTCGGCGAAGGCCTTGAGAGCCCTGGCGTGCGCCCGGGCGATTCCACCGGTCCCGACGATCCCGGCACGTAGCCGCTGCATGCAACCCTCTTTCCTCGGGTTGGGAATACGCTTTCCGACAAGCTACCGCACGGCCTGGCCAGTTGGCATCGGGTGGAACCTCACATGGCCGCGGCCGGCATGCAGCTCAGGCTGCCGTCTCGCATCGCGGCTCGGCGAATGCCGGCCTGCCTGCGAGAGGGTGCTCGCGCGAGCGGTTGCCCCGTCACTGCTGCGGGAGCACGACAGGCACCGTGGCGAGGAGTCCACCGTCGACGAGGTGCTCACCACCGGTGATGAAGGATGCGCGGTCGCTGGCGAGGAACGCCACGAGCTCCGCGACCTCCGACGGGCGCGCGACCCGGCCGAGCGGGTGCGAGCGACCCCATTCGGCCACCAGGTCGTCGGCGGTGCGGTCGCCTTTGTAGAGGTCGGCCGCCCACCGCAGCATCGGGGTGTCCACCGAGCCCGGGCAGACGGTGTTGACCCGGATGTTGTCCTTGGCGTGGTCCACCGCCATCGCCTTGGTGAGCCCGACGATCCCGGCCTTCGACGCCGCGTACGCCGCGACCCGGTCCTGGGCGACGAACGCCTGGACGGACGCGACGTTCACGATCGCGCCGCCGCCCCGGGCGCGCATGTGAGGCACGGTGAAGTGGGCGGTGAGGTACATCGACTTGAGGTTGACCGCGAGCACCTCGTCCCAGAGCTCCTCGCTGGTCTCGTCCACGGTGCCGTACCGCTGGATTCCCGCGCAGTTCACGAGGACGTCGACTCCACCGTGCGCGGCCACCGCGTCCTCGACGAAGCGGCTGACGTCCTGCGAGCGCGACACGTCCGCGACGACACCGATCACCTCACCGGTCACGCCCTCCTTCTCGGCGAGCGCTGCCTTGATCTCTGCTTCGGTGGTACGGATCTGGTCAGGGACGTTTCCACAGAACCTCACCGTCGCGCCGCCGGACGCGAGCCGTTCCACCACGGCTCGGCCGATTCCGGAGCCGCCACCGGTCACCAGCGCGACCTTGCCTCGAAAGTCAGCATCCATGGCGCCATTGCACCAGTGCCAGGTCGCCTGATGCGCGCTGCTGGCGCCACATAGGCCGAAGTCGGTCGCCGGAAGCTCTCGGGTGGTCCAGGTTCGAGCGTCGGTGAGCGAACCGTTCCGCACGTCAGCAGGGATGTGGGTGGCCTCTGGCAGGCTGAGGTCGTGGTGGTCTCGCAGGGAGAGTTTCTCGACCAGCTTGCTCGGGCGGGGGACGGGTTGAAGGCGGCAGCAGTGCGGTCGGGACTTGATGCCACGGTGCCCACCTGTCCAGAGTGGTCCGTGCGGGATCTTCTCCGGCACGTTGGTGGTGTCCACCGCTGGGCGCGGGTCGTGGTCGCCGAACGCAGGGCGCAGCGCCCCGATCGGGAGGAGGCGCGCCGGATTCGCGGCAGCTGGCCGGCAGATGACGATGGTCTGCTGGCGTGGTACGAGGACGGCCTGGAGGCTCTGCTGCGTACCCTCGAATCCGCCGAGCCAGACCTCGCGTGCTGGACCTTCCTGCCGGCGCCTTCTGGCCTTGCGTTCTGGTGCCGCCGACAAGCGCACGAGACGGCGATCCACTGGGTGGATGCCGAGCTCGCGGCCGGATCGGCGCCGCTCGATCAGGTCGAGTGGGCGGCTGACTTCGCAGTCGACGGGATCGACGAGGTCCTCGCGATCGTACGAACCCGCTTCGTCGAGCTGCGCGCTGAGCCGTCGTGGTCGCTCGGGATCCGGTGCACGGACGTCGATGCAGGGTGGCGGGTACGCATCGGCGCCGACCCACCGTACGTGGATGAGGTCCCGGACGTCGCCGACTGCATCGTGAGCGGACCGGCGTCAGCGGTCTATCTGATGCTGTGGAATCGGCTCCGGCCGGAAGATCTCGAAATTCGCGGTGACGCGAGCGTGCTGCAGAAGTGGCGTGAAACCGTCGCCATCTAGCTGTGACCCGACGGCCAGTCGGAGGTGCAACACGTGCCGGCACGTGTCACACCCCCGGGGGGCGTAGTGCACATGGTCATTTGGGGCTGGAAATTGGGGCTGTCTTTCTCACCGCTCAATGGTCGTCGTCATCCCACGGCCGAAAGTTCCGGTCGGTGGTGTGATCCCAGTCCAGGCCGCCGCGGGTGCTGCGCACCGACCCCACGATCATCGAGACGATCATGATACCGATGGATCCAGCGGCGATGATCGCCACAATGAGCTTCCAGTCCATGGCATCTCCGTACGAGTCGCTGGCCATCGCACCGGTGATGCTTCCCGGTCGGGTCCGTGGCACGTCGTGAGTGGATCGATGTGGTGGATCGGGCGGGAAGCAGCGAGCTCAATGGCTGCGACCCTCGAGCGGTTGTTTCGGGCTGTCGAGCCGTCGGCAACGCAGCGATCCGTACTTTTCAAACAGAATGCCAGCGGCGACTCGATTCCGCAGGGAATCGTGCAAAAAGCAGCGAATTCGACTCGATTGCAGGCAGGCGGTCGACGACGTTACTACGTATTGCGTCTATCTCATTACGAGGCGCAGTTTTTGTGGCACGGAAACCGCCGGGCCCCCTTGCCGCAAATCCGTCACGAAACCGGAACGAGCCGACTCGTCAGCTCGGTTATCGGTCGATTGCGTGTCTGCGATGCGGCACAAGCAGACGGCAGCATGTTCGTCACCCAGCAGATGGTCGAGAACACTCGTCATCCTGCAGATAGTCGAGATGCGGAAAGCCCGGGGTTCCGCAGAGCGTCCTCTCGCGGGAAGCAAGGTCAGCCGGCGCTTCAGCGGGCAAGCTCGGCGGCGGTGGGCGGATCCGCGCCTGCTCGCTGACAGGTGATCGCCGCCGCGGCACATGCGCGACCCAGCAGGTCAGGCAACGCGTCGTCCAGCAGCTCGGCTGCATCCTCGGTCATGGCACCCTGCCCGGCCTCGGACGAACCCGGCACGCCGCGTACTGTCACGAGCAGATCGCGTTCTGCCAGCCCCGAGAGCAGTGCTGCCGTGAACGCGTCGCCCGCCCCCACGGTGTCGACGACGGCGACCCGTGGTGCGGCGACCGTCATGGGAGCGTTTCGCGGGCCGACCGCCAGCGCGCCGTCGGCGCCGAGTGTCACGACCACGACCGACGGCCCGAGCTCCCGCCACTTCCGTGCCACTCGTTCGGGCTCCTCGCCCGGGTAGAGCCACGCGAGGTCCTCTGCGCTCGCCTTGACCAGGTGGGCGTAGCGAATCTGACGTTCCACGCGGTGGCGAGCGGACCTGGCGTCCCGCTCCAGCAACGGACGCAGGTTGGGATCGATGCTGATCGTCACGGCACCGCGGGCATGTTCTCGGCGCAGCAGGTGCTCCAGGAGCGATGCTCCTGGCTCGACGAGGAGAGCAAGGGATCCCGTGTGGAGGGCCGCCACGTCGTCCGGCAGTCGTTCCGGAATCTCTGCGTGACGCCACTGCCAGTCGGCGGTGCCCGTGACGTAGAACTCGTAGCTCGCCGCACCGTGCTCGTCGAGCGTGGCGATGGCGAGCGTGGTCGGCTCGTCCGCCTCCACGGCCGCGCGCAACGAGACGCCGTGCTGCTTGAGGTGTCGCCGCAGCCGGACGCCGAACGAGTCTCGCGACAGCCGGCCGAGGAACTCGCAGGAGGCGCCGAGCCGGGCGAGTCCGACGGCGACGTTGAACGGACTGCCGCCTAGCTTGGCGTCGAACGTGACGCCATCCCCGACGAGATCGATCAGTGCCTCTCCGGCCACCGTGATCATGGCCCCTCCTCCTACGCTGTCGGCCCCGGGCCCAGCTTGGCCTATGGTCGTGGATGATGGACCGAGCCGGCAGATCCGCGACCAGGTCGTCCCCGCCAGCCTCGGCTCCGCCGGCCGCCACCAGGGCGGCCGGGGCGCGGTCGGGGCGGCCAGGGGGCAGCGCCCTGCTGCTCGCCACCGTGCTCGCGATCCTCGTCGCGATCGTGGCTCTGGCCTTGATGTCCGGGCCACAGGCGACCCGCCTTCCGACGCCTGGATTCGCCCCGGACCCGCCACAGGCGCCCGCGACCCCGCCAGCGCCGGAGTTCTCGCCGCCCACGCTTCCGCCGGAGTTGACCGAGCGCGGTGAGCCTCCCGGCTGGCTGGGAGACGTCGCGTTGGTCGTCGGGTTGCTGCTCGGCATCGCCGCGCTCGCCGGCCTCGCGTTGCTCGTCCGAAAGCTGGTACGACGGCTCCCTCACCTGCCGACGCGATCCCGTGAGCGTCCCGAGGTCGCGGTCGACGAGCGGCCACCTGACGCGGACCACCACGAGGCGGCGCTCGAGGCGGTCGCGGCGGGCATGGACGAGCTCGCCGACGAGTCGGCCGATCCGCGGCACGCGGTCATCGTGTGCTGGCTGCGGCTCGAGGCGGCCGCCGCGGCCGCGGGCACGCCGCGGCATCCGGACGACACTCCCGCAGACTTCATCGCGAGGATGCTCGGTGTGCATCGTCTCGCGGAGCGTCCGTTGCAGGAGCTGGGCGACATCTACCGCCAGGCACGCTACTCGCCGGAGGTGCCGGACGAGTCGATGCGGTCAACAGCGTACGAGATCCTGGCCCGGCTGCGCGCGGAGCTGGCAACAGCTGCTTCCGCTCGCTCGGCCGCGGATGGAGACACATGAGGCGCGCGACAGGACTGGCTCTCGAGCTCGTCGTCCCGTCCCTGCTCCTGGCGGGCGGCCTGTACCTGCTCGGGCGCGCGCTCGGAGGCTGGCGGATTCCGTTCGCGCTCTACGTCGTCCTCGCCCTGGCCGTCGTGGCTGGACGCCGGATCGTCATGAGCACGGCACCGCCGCGGAAGCTGCAGACGCCGATCCGCGAGGACGTCGACGTGCGGGCGTTCGGGATTCCCGACCGGCCCTTCGTCGACGTCCGCAAGTGGGAGGACCGGCTGGAGCTGGCTCACGGTGATCTCGAGCACTTCCGTCGCCACGTGCTTCCGGCGATCGCGGCGATGGTCGACGAACGGCTGCGCCTGAGGTATGGGATCAACCGGACGACTCATCCGGAACGCGCCCGCGAGCTGCTCGGCACCCGCTTGTGGGAATTCCTCGAGACCGGCAGTGTGGATGCGCGGACGGGCAGGACCGCGACGAGGCAGGTTCCAGAGGTGCGCGGAGGCAAAGCTCCCGCAAGGGCGCCGACGCCGGCGGAGCTCACCCTCGTCATCGACCGTTTGGAGGATCTGTGGGAGCCACGAGCCTGACTGTCGCCGAAGCGTCCGAGCGCTGCCGGCAGGTCCTGGATGCCGTCGGTGAGGTCATCGTCGGGAAGCGGGACGCCTTGGAACTCGTGCTGGCAGGAATCCTGGCCGGCGGGCACATCCTGCTCGAGGACCTCCCCGGGCTCGGCAAGACGTTGACGGCGCGGTCGATGGCCGCGGCACTCGGTCTCGGGTTCCGACGGATCCAGTTCACGCCCGACCTGCTCCCGGCCGACGTCACCGGGTCGCTGCTCTACGACCAACGCACGCACGACTTCACGTTCCGGCGTGGCCCGGTCTTTACGAACCTGCTGCTCGCGGACGAGATCAACCGCACGCCACCGAAGACTCAGGCGGCGCTGCTGGAAGCGATGCAGGAACGGCAGGTCTCGGTGGAGGGGGAGGCGCATGCGTTGCCGCACCCCTTCCACGTGCTCGCGACCGCCAACCCGATCGAGTACGAAGGCACGTACCCCTTGCCCGAGGCCCAGCTCGACCGGTTCCTCGTCCGGGTGTCGTTCGGGTACCCGGACGCCGACGAGGAGTTCGACGTCCTCCGGCGGCGGATGAGCCGACGGCGCGAGGAAGCGGTCGTGGAACCGGTCGTCGACGCCGAGACGCTGATCGCGATGCAGGCGACGCTCGAGGACGTCGTGGTCGAGGACTCGGTGAGCCGCTACCTCATCGAGATCGTCCGCGCGACCCGGGCAGACGAACGGGTGCTGGTCGGTGCCTCGCCCCGCGGGTCCCTCGCGCTGCTCCTGCTGGCGCGCGCGAAGGCGGTGCTCGCCGGGCGGAACTTCGTCGTCCCCGAGGACGTGAAGGAGCTCGCCGTCCCGACACTTGCGCACCGCCTCACGCTAAGGCCGGAGATGTGGCTGCAGCGCATCGAGCCGGAGCGGATCGTCCGTGAGGTGCTGGCCGGTGTGCCGGCACCGGCGAGCGGAGCACTGCCGAGCTACGCGGCGGAGTCCTCCGAGGTCTTGCAGAAATGACCACGCAAGGTGGGCCTGCGCGGCTGACCAGGCCGGGAACCCAACCTGGGCGCGAGCCGGAGTCCCCCAACCCGCCCGGTCCGGGATCCCAGCCCGGGCGCGAGCCGGAGATCCCCAGCGCGGCCGACAACGCGGAGTGGATCGCGACACCTGCCTTGACCCGGGCGATCGCGATGACACTCCTGCTTCTGGTGCTGGCGGTCGTGCTCGGGCGGGCCGACCTCGCCGTGGTGGCGGTGCCGTTCGTCGTGGGTACGGCGTTCGCGCTTCACACGCGCCCGCAGCGGCGCTACCGGGTCGAGCTCGCCACGCGGCAGCCGTACCGCGTCGAGCACGACGAACTGCCGATCGACCTGATGATCGACAACCCGGACGGTCATGCGTACGACATGATCGTCGTCCGGCGGGCGGAGACGGAATGGTTCGCCGACAGCGACCGAGACCGGCCTCTCGCCGTCAGCGTGCCGGGCGCCGAAGCCGGCACCGCGCCGCGCACGACCGTCGCGCTGCACGGCACGACCCGGCGCTGGGGTCGCCATACCTTTCCGCCCGTCGTCGCCATGGCGTGGACTGCCGACGGGCTCCTGCGCGGACGTGAGGTGAGGTCGGAACCGCTTGCGGTCAAGGTGTTCCCGCGCACCGATGCGTTCGAGGCGGACGACGCGATGCCCAAGGCCGCCGGGCTCGTGGGCGTCCACCGTTCGCGCCGCCCGGGCGACGGCGGTGAGCTCGCCGGCATTCGGCGGTTCACCCCGGGCGACCGGCTGCGCCGAATCGACTGGCGAGCGTCGCTTCGCGCTCGGGAGCTCCACGTCGCGCAGACGCTGTCGGACCGCGACGCCGAGCTCGTCATCGTCCTCGACGTCCTCCACGACGCCGCGACTCGCCCACCGGACGTCACGACCGTCACCGACATCACGGTGCGCGCAGCCGCCGGCATCGTCGAGCACTACACGAGCCGTGGTGACCGGGTGCGCCTTTTGGAGTACGGCGGACGGAACCGGGCGCTTCGCGCCGGAACCAGCCGACGGCACCACCTCGTCGCACTCGAGTGGCTGCTCGGCGTGGAGGCGGGCGAAGGTCCGTACCACCTGATACCGGGCGGGCTCACCGGGTCGACTGGTTGGCCGTTCCGGCGCCACGTCATCCCGACGGCGGCCCTGCTGATCGTGCTCACTCCGTTCCTCGACCGGCGCAGTGTGGCGATGCTGGCGCAGCTCGCCCGCAGCGGCCGCTCGGTCGTGGCGGTCGACACCCTGCCCGAGGCGGCCCGGCCGGCGACGCTGCGCCCCAGCCCGTGGTCGGACGTGGCGTTTCGACTGTGGCGGCTGGAGCGCCAGAACACGATCGCCCAGCTGCTCGAGCACGGTGTTCCGACGGTGCGGTGGGCCGGTGCGGGAAGCCTCGACCAAGTGCTACGCGACATCTCACGGATTGCGGCGGCGACCGGATGAGCGCACTGCACCAGTCCCGCGAGACGCTCGGCAGCGGTGCCGCGGCGGTGCGGCGGATCAGCCTGGACGCCCTGCTGGTGCGGGTGCTCGTCTGGGCGCTCGGCGTCGGTTCGATCGCGGTGATGCTTCCCAGCCAGATGTACGACGGCACCTACCACCAGGCGTACGGTCTGTCACCTGTCCTCGTGGCCGTCGTGGTCGGCGTACTGTCCCTGCTGCCCGCGGTGCTCCCGGGCTCGAAGGTGGTGCTCGGCTTCCAGGTGCTGGTGGTCGTGGGCTGGATCATTCGTACGACATTTCTCGGGTTCCCGCCCGGTTTCCTGGCCGTGGCCGGTGTCCTCGTCCTCGCGCTCCTGCTCTACCTGCACCACAGCGTCAGCGGGCTGGCCGCCGCCATGCCGCTCGATGCCCGGCTCGTGCCCGGGGTCGTGCGGCGCTGGCTGATGCGACTCGCTGTGCCGGCGTTGGCGACCGTCGTGGTCGGTGTTCCCGCGCTGCTCGCGAGGAGCCGGGTCGGGCCCTTGCCGACGGTGGTGGTGCCGGTGGCCGGGGTCGTGCTGGCACTGGTCACGGCGGCGCTGCTGGTGTACGCCGCGCGTACGGTACGCCGATGACGTGCCTGGCCGGGGCGTCCAGGCGGTTGCGAAAGCTTGACCACACCCTCCCCGGCTGCGACTTTCGCCAACCGGTGAAGGCGCTTCGGCCGTGGTCATCTTCGCCGTACGGGGTATGGGAGAGCTGTCCCCTAACGAAAGGGCGATCCCATGGCGGAGCGGACCGAATTCCCCGATGGCGCACCCTGTTGGGTTGATCTGCGCGTGCCGGACCTCGACGAGGCTCGCCGCTTCTACAGCGGAGTGTTCGGATGGAGTTTCGTCGAGCCGGGTCGCGAAGCCGGGCGATACGTCATGTGCCTCACCAACGGCGTGCCAGTCGCGGCCCTCACGGCGGGCCGGCAGGTCCTCGAGACCGGCCCCCCGCTGTGGACGACGTACCTTGCCACGCGTGACGTCGACCTGGCCGCACGGATCGCCGGCCAGCACGGCGGAAAGGTCGTCACCAATCCGACCGACCTCGGCAGCCTGGCCCGCACGGCGTCGATCGTCGACCCGACGGGTGCGGCGGTCGGTTTCTGGCAGGGGCGCCGGCACCTGGGTTTCGGGTTGTGGGACGAGCCGGGCGCGGTCGGGTGGAGTGAGCTCGTGACGCCCGACGGTGGGACGGCCGACGGGTTCTATCAGGTTGTCTTCGGGTACGACGAGCAGCGCCAGATCGGCGGCGGGGACTACGACTACTCGGTCTGGAAGACCGGAGGGCAACGGGTGTGCGGGCGCTGGCAGACCACGGAGCTCGCACCGCAGTGGGTGACGTTCTTCACCGTGGAGGACACCGCCGCCGCACTCAAACGAGTGTCCCAGCTGGGTGGGCGGATCGAGCGTGAGCCCTGGGACACGCCCTATGGCCGGATGGCAAGCCTTGCCGACCCGTTCGGGGTGCCGTTCTCCGTGATCGGTCCGATCGACGATCGTTCGCCAAGCGCATGACGAATTGGCCAGAGTCTCGTCGGCGATCCCGTACGGACGACAGGTGCGAGCGACGGCAGGTAGCTCCCTGACGATCAGCTTGGCAGGCTGGAACGCGTTGGCCCCACCCACGCCCGGCACGACGGAATGTCAGCTGAGCAGGCCGCGACGATAGGCCTCACCGACTGCGGCCGCACGATCGCGGACGCCGAGCTTGTCGAAGATGTGCTGCAGGTGGGTCTTGATGCTCGCCTCGCTGATGAACAGCCGCTTGGCCGCCTCACGGTTGGACGCGCCGTCGGCCACCAGCCGGAGCACCTGGAGCTCCCGGTCGCTCAGGACCTGACCAGCCGGCCGGCGTACCTGACCCATCAGGTGGCTCGCGACCGATGGGGAGAGCACCGCCTCACCACGGTAGGCGGAGCGCACGGCCCGGAGCAGCTCCTCGGTAGGAGCGTCCTTGAGCAGGTAGCCCGTCGCACCGGCCTCGATCGCCGCCAGCACGTCACTTTCGTTGTCGAACGTGGTCAGGACGAGCACGCGGACATCGGGCGTCCGTTCCCGAAGCGCGGAGATGGCCTGCACGCCGTCCATCTCGGGCATGCGCAGATCCATGAGCACCACGTCCACATCGCCACGTGCGGCCCGCTCCACCGCCTCTCGGCCGGTCGCGGCTTCGCCGGCCACTTCGACGTCGGCCTCGGCGGCGAACGCTCCGCGCAGACCGTTGCGCACGATCGGGTGGTCGTCGGCGATCAGCACCCGGATCATGCGGCACCCACTGTGATCGCGGGGACGCTCACGCTGATCGCCGTGCCGTCCCCAGGCGTACTTTCGATCTCCAGCGTTCCGCCCACGCTCCGCACCCGCTGGCGCATGCTGCGCAGGCCGAATCCCGCGCTCTGCGACCCGTCGGGCATGCCCTTCCCGTCGTCGCGGACGTCGAGCAGCACCACGTCGCCCAGGTACGACAGCGTGAGACCGACCGTCGAGGCGTCGGCATGCTTGCCCACGTTGGTCAAGGCCTCTTGGGTGACCCGGAACAGCGCGACCTCCAACGCAGGGCTCAGCGGAACCGGGTCCCCGGTGACCTCGACCCGCAGCTCGACGTCCGAGCCCTCCGCCCACTTGCGCGCCAGGCTCTCGAGCGCTTCGGGCAGGTGGGCGTCCTCCAGCTCACGCGGGCGCAGGGCCTGCACCGAGCGGCGTGCCTCGGTCAGGCTGTCGCGAGCCAGCGCGAGCGCCCGATCCAGATGGGACCGCGCGTCCTCCGGTGTGTGCCAGGCCCGTTGTGCCGCCTGGATCTGGGTGATGATGCCGGCCAGGCCCTGCGCGAGGGTGTCATGGATCTCGCGGGTCATCCGCTGCCGCTCGTCGAGGACTCCGGCCTCCCGGGCCTGGGTCAGCAGCTGAGCGTGCAACCCGGCGTTCTCCTCGAGGGCGGCCTCCAGCCTGGACAGCATCTCCTCGCGTTGCCGGTGCTGCTCCATGCCCTTCTCGCCGAAGACGACCCCGGCGCCGATCGAGACCGTCTGGATCGCGATGACACCGGCGTAGACGGCGATCGACGTCGGTGTGAGGTCGGGAAGCCCCATGGTCATGGTGTTGAGCACGACCGACGTGCCGAACACTCCCACCACGCTGAGCGGTAGCGGTTTCAGGTAGTAGGCGTGGAAGAACCCGGTGATCGCGAAGAGGACGAAGATCCCGTCGCGGCCCATCAGCAACCCGAAGAGCACCAACAGGCCGGCGAAGTACACGAGCGTGGGCACGGTCCGCCTGCGCTGCTCTGGCGGCACCCGGGTGTGGCAGGCGTAGATCCACGCCGCCGCGACACCGACCAGGCCGAGCGTGATCGCGCGGTCGCGGCCACTCTGGGCCTGGATCTGGCTGACTACCGTGGGTACGGCGAGGAGCACCCACGGTACGAGAACCATGAGCTGGTCGTACCGCTCTCCCCAGTCGGGATTGCACCGCCGGCCGTCGGTCGGCCGCTCGACCGAGCCGGGCTGGTCGCCTGTGGCTGGTCGGTTGGCCGTCGTCGCCTGCTGGCCGCTCACGTCGATCTCACTTCCAACGGAAGAGGCGGGCAGCCACCAGGCCGGCTGTCACCGCGATCAGGGCCATTATCCCCAGGCGGACGAGCATGGGCGGGCCGGCCGGGTCGATGGCGGCCGCAGGGCTGTCGCTGCCGAGCCAGGCGTCCAGCAGCGCCTGCACGCCTGGCGGCGCGTAGTTGCCGAGGCTCACCAGGAAGTCCGGCAGCAGGAACCGTGGCACGTACACCCCGCCCACCAGCATCACCAGCATGAACGCCACGACCGCGAGGCCGCCCGCGGCGCGGGGATTGGGCGCGGTCGCAGCGACGAGCAGCCCGATCGCCAGGAGGGCGGTGAAGCCGACGACGAAGGCGAGGGCGAACCACAGGCCGTCGCGGGGCAGCGGCACGTCCAACAGCAGCCAGGAAGAGACCATGAGCAGCCCGGCCGAGACGACGGACGCCGCCAGGACCACGAGGAGCTGGGCGGCGAGCAAGGTCGCCGGGTGTACCGGGGTCGTGGCCATCCTGCGCAGCACGCCGTTCTCCCGATAGGTCGACACGACGGTCGGGATGTGTTGCAGGCCGAGCACGGCGAGGCTCATCACCAGGGCGGTGGGGGTCCAGAAGTCGACGAAACGTGCGCCGCCGAACGCCGCGGACGGCTCCCGCAACGCCGGGATCGCGCCCATCCCGAGCAGCAGGACCGTGGGGAACAAGATCCCGAACCACAGCGCGATGGGCTCCCGCAGGAGCAGCTTGGCTTCGACGACGGTGGTCTTGACAAGTGCGGACATGTCCGGAGTCTCCTCGAAGGTCGTGGTTGTCGGGTGAGCGTCAGTGCTCGAGGCTGCGGCCGGTGAGCGTGACGAAGGCGTCGTCGAGGGTGGTCTGCTCGACTCGCAGGTCGTGCGCGATGACGTGGTGGCGCGCGAGCACGGACGTCAGGGCGTGCAGCAAGTTGCCGGTACCGGTGACGACCACCCGGTCGCCCGTCCGACGAACGTCGGTGACCTCGGGCAATGCGGCGAGGAGCTCGTCGTCGAGGGGAGCGGAGGGCCGGAACCGCACCCGCTGCTCCTGGGCGGCGCGGGCGACCAGGCCGGCTGGCGTGTCCAGCGCGACGATCCGACCGGAGTCGATCAGCGCCAGGCGGTCGCAGAGTCGCTCCGCCTCGTCCATGAAGTGGGTGACCAGCAGGATCGTGACGCCAGAGTCGCGCACCTGCTCGATCAAGTCCCACGTGTCGCGCCGGGCCTGCGGGTCCAGGCCGGTCGTGAGCTCGTCGAGCACGGCGACGGTCGGACTGCCGACCAGTGCCAGCGCGATCGACAGCCGCTGCTTCTGGCCGCCGGACAGCTTGCGGTAGGGCGTGTCGCGCTTGTCCGCAAGCCCGAGGGTCTCGAGCAGCTGCTGCCAGTTCGCCGGGCGGCGGTAGTACGACGCGTAGAGATCGAGCGCCTCGCCGACCCGGAGTTTGTCGGGCAGCCTCGACTCCTGCAGCTGGACGCCGACCCGCTGCGCGAGCTCGGCCCGGTCGCGTTTCGGGTCGAGTCCGAGCACGCTGATCGAGCCGCGGTCGGGCGTGCGCAGTCCCTCGATGCACTCGACAGTGGTGGTCTTTCCTGCCCCGTTGGGACCCAGGATTCCGAAGATCTCGCCCTCGTCGACGGTGAACGAGATGTCGTCGACCGCCACGGTGGTGCCGTACCGCTTGTGCAGATGGGTGACCTCGATGATTGGCATGGCTCGAGCATCCCGAGCCACGCGCGTTCGCGGATCGCCCGTCCGGTCAGCACGCCGGTGGATTCTGACATCGACCGATTGGTGGATAGGCAACCGTCATCCGTACGACGCTGGCCATCCGCACCTCGCTGGCCATTCGTCGTGGGGAGATGACGGCTTCGGCAGGCGCGTACGCCACGCACGGCGCGATGACTCACCCAGCGATGCGGGCTCGTGGGCACTCGACCGTCGGTCGGGACTCGAGATCGCCCCGCAGCCGGATCAGGGCGAACGTTGCCGGAGCAGCTCTTCACGCAGCTTCGGGCCGAGCAGGTTCACGATGTCGGCGCCGGGTTCGCCCGGATAGGGCAGGTTCTCCAGGAACGAGGTCGCGATCGCGGTGTCGACGCCGTCGTCGGAGCCGAACTCGGCCTCCAAGGCAGCCAGGACTGCCCTGACTTCCGACTGGGCCGCTTCGTTGCCGGAGAGGTGGTTCTCCACCTGCCGGAACGCCACGTCGGCAAGAAACCGGTTGGGGAGTACGTCGTCGTGGTCGCCGGCGCGGTTCTCGTCTGCCACGGACGCAAGCGCCGGAACGGCTTGGACAAGCCGGTCGACGAACGCTGCCTCCTCCGGCCGGGTGCGCCATTGTCGTTGCCGGTCCAGGCGTTCCTTGAGCTTCCCGCCGAGCATCTGGACGAGGTCATGGCCAGGCTCGCCGGGAGACGGGAACGGCGTGAGGAAGCCGTCGATCGCGGCGTCGATCTCCTCCGCCTTCCCGCACTCGCCTTCGAGGAAGCTCGCGAGCGCCTGCAGCTGGGAGGTCGCAGCCTGCTCGCCGGACATCGCTCGGCTCACCAGCCCGCGCGTCGCTTCGTCCAGGAACACGGCTTCCCACATCTCGCCGAGCTGCTCGGCCCGAAACTCCTCCAGGAGCGGCCGGAAGTCGGGAACGATATCGACGATGCGCTCGACGAGAGCCTCGGTCGCCGCCGTCATCGGCCCTCCAGTGCTCTCTGCAGTTCCTGGCGCAGCTGACGCGCCCACAGCCGGTCTGTCCGGGTCGCTTCCGGCCCGTATCGCCGGAGCCAGTTGTCCAGTGCGTTGATCGCCTCACGAGCCTTGTTGCTGTGGAACCGGCCATGCGTCGGCACGTTCGTGCGGATCTCGTTTCGTACCGCGTCCATCGTAGTGCCGTCGCCCACGCGGTTCGGGTTCGTCGTGCCCTTCCACAGATCGTCCACGATCCGGCGCAGCCGCCAGTGCCGCACCTGGGGCTTCGGCCTGGGCGGTGCCTGCGGGATGCCCTGGCTGGATTGGCCACCGCCGCCACCACCGCCTCTGCCACCAGACGAGGGCGTGGGGACCGATCCGGCCGCCTGCGAGAGCAGGATGCTGGCCACCCCCAGCGTCCCCATCGTGACGAAGCCCGTGGTGATCGTCGGAACGATGACCACGCCACCGGTGGCGAGCGCGACCGCGCCGAACGGCGGGAAGAAGATGAACGCACCGAGCAGGAGCGCGATGCCGACCGCGAGCAGCGCGTCCGACAACGCGTCGAGCACGTGGAAGTTGGAGATCAGCTGGTCGTCCGGTCTGGTGCCGCCCACCCACGAGACGAGGCAGACGGCTCCGAGCGCGGCGGCGCCTGCGGCCATGCCCAGCTGCATCTGGACTCTGGCGAAGACGGAGCCTTCCGGTGACTTGAGCGCCGCGGGGACCGCCCGGATGGCGACCAGCAGGTTCCAGCCGACCCAGAGCAGCCCGGCGACGGAGAGGACCGCGACCAACGGGAAGATCACGGTCGAGCCGATGAGGTCCTGCATCACCGTGAGGCCGGGTGTCGAGCCGAGGCCGAAGTACACGAGCGCCGGCAGCATGAGCACACCCCACGCGAGCAGCGGCCAGTAGCGCTTGAGCCAGCCGGGCTTCCCGGGTGGATGCGCGAGCCGCACGAGCTCACGGATCCCGCGTCCCTTCCACGCGGCCGCCGAGCTCGTGACGTCGAGCTTGGCTCGTACGTCTGCCACCAGGCGGATCATGGGATCGCTCGGGTCACTGCGTCCTGCCGCGTCATAGAGCGCCGCTCGACGCATCCGGACGAAACGAACTGCCACCAACCCGGTCCACGGAAGTCCGTACGCGGCGTACCGCGGGATCGCCACCAGCCGACCCAGCCAGTCTCGACCCCGCTCGGCTGCGAGCAGCAGCTCCGGACGGGCGGTCAAGCCCCGTTGGAGGGTGCGCAGGTCGATCCACAGGGCGATCCCGAGTGCGACGAGCGGCCAGAGCCACCGCAGCGGCTGTGCCGCGACGAAGGGAGCGGCGACGATCGTGCCGAACAGGTTCTTGCCGGTGAGCGCGAGGTCGTAGTTGTGTGCTGCATGGTCGACGCTCACCAGCAGGAACGGAAGGAGGCCGAGCAGACGGATCGACCCGCGCATCCGGAAGAGGATTCCGACGCCGAACCCTGCCAGGGCGCTCCACACCAGGTGGACGGATGTCTCGGGCTCGGGAAAGGCGGTGAGGAACTCCGCAGTGACTGGCGCCGGTAGCCAGGACGTCAGCGTGGTGCCGAACCCCGGGATGTACGGCGGTGCGATGCTGGTCGGCAGGATCCATCCGGAGCCGGTCGCGAGCGCGTTCTCCACCCGATGGCTGAACCGCAGCACGGCTTCGAGCAGTCCGAACCCCGCACCGATGCCAGCACCGACCACCAGGTAGTCGGTGAGACACCACTGCAGTCGCGAGCGGGCGTACATGCCGAGCACCAGCAACGGCACGATCTTGATGAGTTCCTCGATGAACGGGTCGACCGTGTAGCTGGCGGTCCGCACCACGTCGGAGAGCGGCTCGCCGGAGATCGCGGCCACGCTGCGCGTGTAGGCGAGCTGGAGCAGTACGCCGACCACACCCGCGCCGTACACGCCGACACCCACCGACAGCAGCAGCGTCCCAAGACCGACGGATCTCGTGGGCCAGGCCAACGCCGCCAACTGAACCGCGCCGTACACCGCCGCAAACGCCATCGCGACCGTCAGCACGGGGTCCTCCTCGACTCGATCGACCTCCCCACCCTAGGGGTAGGGCCGGCTCGAGTCGATCAGGTGACGTGGATCAGGTGGGGTGGGCCAGGTGGTACTGCCGTGCGCGACGGACCCGTGCGTGGCCCGCGCGGATCACAGCGATCTCGGCCGGTGACCCTGGCCACGGCCGGAGTCGTCGGTCTCAGGTCACAATGGTGCGATGAGCGATGCCACGACCCCGACCGCCCCGAACGCCGAGCATGATCCCTACCTCTGGCTCGAGGAGGTGACCGGCGAGTCCGCGCTGCAGTGGGTGCGCCAGCGTAACGCGGAGACCGAGGCGCGACTGGCGGTCGGTGAGCGGTTCGAGCACATCCGCGCGCAGGCGCGGGAGGTGCTCGACTCCGACGAGAAGATCCCGTACGTCCGCAGGCGTGGCGACTACCTCTACAACTTCTGGCAGGACGCCGAGCACCCGCGCGGACTGTGGCGGCGTACGACTCTCGAGAGCTACCGCACCGCGGATCCGGACTGGGAGATCCTGCTCGACGTCGACGCACTGGGTGCGGCCGAGTCCGAGAACTGGGTGTGGAAGGGCGCCGCGGTGCTACGCCCGGACTACCGGCTCTGCCTGGTGCAGCTGTCCCGCGGTGGTGCCGATGCGACGGTGGTCCGCGAGTTCGACCTTAAGACGAAGACGTTCGTCACGGACGGTTTCGTGCTGCCGGAGGCGAAGACCAGCGTCGCCTGGATCGACGCCGACCACATCTACGTCGGTACGGACTTCGGCCCGGGCTCGCTCACGTCGTCGGGCTATCCGCGCATCGTGAAGAAGTGGCGGCGTGGGACGCCACTCGCGGAGGCGGTGACGGTCTTCGAGGGCAAGCCGGACGACGTTGCGGTCAGTGCGTTCCGGGATCACACGGAAGGGTTCGAACGGGACTTCGTGCGGCGTGCCATCGACTTCTACACGAGCGAGCGGTACCTCTACCGCGACGGCCAGCTGGAGCTCGTCGACGTACCCCGCGACGCCACCATCGGCGTCCACCGGGAATGGCTGCTCATTCGTCCGCGGACACCGTGGACGGTGAACGGCGTCACGTACCCCGATGGAGCCCTGCTGGCGACACCGTTCGACGCCTACCTTGCCGGGGAGCGGTCGTTCGAGCTGCTCTTCGCTCCAGACGACCACACGTCGCTGACCTACTACGCGTGGACCCGCAACCACCTGATCCTCAACACGTTGCGGGATGTCACGAGTCGCCTCGTGGTCTGGACGCCACCGTCGAGTGACACTGATTCAACCGGCGGGTGGACGCAGTCGACGCTCGAAGGCGTACCCGAGCTCGGGCACACCGACATCGTGGACACCGACCCCGACGCAAGCGACGAGTACTTCCTGGCGTCCAGCGGTTTCACCCAGCCGGCGACGTTGTGGTACGGCCACGTCGGCGGCTCGATCGAGGTCGTGAAGCAGGCGCCGCACTTCTTCGACGCGTCGAACCTCTCGGTACGGCAGCGCTTTGCAACATCGCGCGACGGCACCAAGATTCCGTACTTCATCGTCGGGCCGGAGAACCCGAGCGAGGACGCCCCGACGTTGCTGACCGGCTACGGCGGGTTCGAGGTCTCGCTCACGCCGAGCTACAACGGCGTCATCGGTCGCGGGTGGCTCGCGCGCGGCGGCACGTACGTCGTGGCCAACCTACGTGGCGGAGGAGAGTACGGGCCGCGCTGGCATCGCTCGGCGCTTCGCGAGAACCGCATCAAGGCGTACGAGGACTTCGCGGCCGTGGCACGAGACCTCATCGACCAAGGCATCACCACGCGGCGGCGACTCGGCATCCAGGGCGGGAGCAACGGCGGCCTGTTGATGGGCGTCATGCTGACCCGGTATCCCGAGCTCTTCGGCGCGATCGTCTGCCAGGTGCCCTTGCTCGACATGCGTCGGTACCACCTGATGCTCGCGGGCGCATCGTGGATGGCGGAGTACGGCAACCCGGACGACGAGGCCGACTGGGCCTTCATTCGGACGTACTCGCCCTACCACAACGTGCGCCGAATGCGGACTACCCGCCGGTGCTCTTCATCACGTCGACCCGCGACGACCGGGTGCATCCCGGTCACGCGCGCAAGATGGCGGCGCGTCTGCTCGAGTACGGCTACGACGTGACGTACTACGAGAACATCGAGGGCGGACACGGGGCCGCGGCCGACAACGCGCAGCTTGCGTACAAGAACGCTCTGGCCCTGGAGTTCCTGTGGCGTCGGCTCACCGGGTGAGCGGGCTGGGTGTGCTCGCCGATCGAGCTACCCGTACGCACGCTGCAGGCCAGTCGGACCTGTGATACGCGCCGGCACGCCGTGCACCTCCGGCCGGCGTCGTGCACGTGGTCATGTGATCAAACCGGCGCGGCGCAGGGCGTCTGCCATCGCACTGTCGGGAGCGGCTTGCGGGCGAGGACGACGGTCCCGCGTTCCCCGGCGCTCGCCACCGGACCCGCTGGTCCGGCCACGCTTCGCCCCGCGTTCCTGAGCCCCGTTGCCGTGCGCGTTGGTCTCGTCGTCCAGCCGAAGACTCAACGAGATCCGCTTGCGTGCGACGTCGACGTCCAACACCTTCACGCGTACGATCTCGCCGGGCTTCACGACGTCGCGAGGATCGCGTACGTAGGAATGCGACATCGCCGAGACGTGGACGAGACCGTCCTGGTGCACACCGATGTCGACGAACGCCCCGAACGCCGCGACGTTCGTCACCACTCCCTCGAGCACCATGCCAGGCCGCAGGTCCTCGAGCTCCTCCACGCCTTCGGCGAACTTCGCGGTGGTGAAGGCAGGACGCGGGTCGCGGCCCGGTTTCTCGAGCTCTTTCAGGATGTCGGTGACCGTGGGCAGACCGAACGTCTCGTCGACGAACTTCTCCGGTTGGAGCGTGCGCAACACCTTCGTGTTGCCGATGAGCTCGCGGATGTCGCAACCAGTCTCGGTGAGGATGCGACGGACGACGGGGTAGGCCTCCGGATGCACGCTGGAGGCGTCCAGTGGGTCGTCCCCGTCGCGGATGCGCAGGAATCCTGCGCATTGCTCGAAGGCCTTCGCGCCAAGGCGCGGCACCTTGGTGAGCTCCTGGCGTGACCGGAAGGGACCGTTGGCATCGCGATAGGCCACGAGGTTCGTAGCCAGCGTGGAGGTGATTCCCGAGACCCGACTGAGCAGCGGTGCCGACGCGGTGTTGACGTCGACGCCCACGGCGTTGACGCAGTCCTCGACCACGGCGTCGAGAGAGCGCGACAGCTTGGTCTCCGACACGTCGTGCTGGTACTGCCCGACGCCGATCGACTTGGGGTCGATCTTCACGAGCTCGGCCAACGGATCCTGCAACCGGCGGGCGATCGAAACCGCGCCGCGCAGCGACACGTCGAGATCTGGCAGCTCCTGCGAGGCGTAGGCCGAGGCTGAGTAGACCGACGCTCCCGCCTCGGACACCACGACCTTGGTGAGCTTGAGTTGTGGGAACTTCGCGATCAGCTCGCCCACGAGCTTGTCGGTCTCCCGCGAGGCCGTGCCGTTGCCGATCGCGACGAGCTCGACCTTGTGCTGGGCGGCGAGCCGGGCGAGCGTGGCGAGTGCGGCATCCCATTGCCGTTGCGGTGGATGCGGGTAGATCGCGTCCGTCGCCACCACCTTGCCGGTCCCGTCGACCACGGCGACCTTGACGCCCGTGCGATATCCAGGGTCGAGGCCCATCGTGGGACGGGCGCCCGCGGGCGCGGCAAGCAGGAGGTCACGCAGGTTGGCAGCGAAGATGCGGACGGCCTCGTCCTCTGCGTTCTGTCGCAACCGCATGCGAAGATCGATCGTGAGGTGGACGAAGATCCTCGTCCGCCATGCCCACTGCACGGTCTCGGCAAGCCAGCGGTCTCGTTCGGTCGCCGTTGCGGGCGAATCCTGCGCGGCGGCCAGCGAGCCCGCGATGCCGAACCGCCGGGCGATGCGAGCCTCGGCCTCGGACGTCTCGTCCAGGTCGACGGCGAGGTCGAGGACCTCCTCCTTCTCACCGCGGAACATCGCGAGGATTCGGTGGGACGGCAGTGAGCTCAGGGGCTCGGTGGCATCGAAGTAGTCGGAGAACTTCGCCCCGGCCTCCTCGCGTCCTTCGCGTACCTTGGACGTCAGCCTGCCGCGTTCCCACACGAACTCGCGGAGCTCTCCCACGAGGTCGGCATCTTCGGCGAAGCGTTCGACGAGAATCGCCCGGGCTCCGTCGAGTGCGGCGGCGACGTCGGCGACTCCCTTGTCGGGATCGACGTAGGCGCGGGCAGCGCGGTGCGGCTCGCACGTCGGGTCGGTGAGCAGCGCGTCAGCCAGCGGCTCCAGTCCTGCTTCCCGGGCGATCTGTGCCTTCGTTCGCCGTTTCGGCTTGTACGGAAGGTAGATGTCCTCCAGGCGCGCCTTTGTGTCCGCTGCCATGATCCGCGCTTCCAGCTCGGCGTCAAGCTTGCCTTGCGCGCGGATCGAGTCCAGGATCGTGGCCCGGCGCTCCTCGAGCTCGCGCAGGTAGCGCAGGCGTTCCTCGAGCGTGCGCAGTTGCGCATCGTCCAGTGCGCCAGTGAGCTCCTTGCGGTAGCGGGCGATGAACGGGACGGTCGCCCCGCCGTCGAGCAGGTCGATCGCAGCGCGCACCTGACGTTCGGTCACGCCAAGCTCGGCGGCGATGCGGGCCTCGATGCTGGGCAGTGCAGAAGCTGTCGGACTGGCAGGAGTTGCTGTCGCTGTCACGGCGACCATGGTCCCATGCCGAAGTCGTACTCGGCTGGCAGGGGTCGATCCGGATAGACCTGTTTCCACAGCTCCGCCAGGGCGTTCTCGCCCTCACGGATGTCGGCGACCTCGATGCCGTCGGCGAGCAGGCGAGCCGCCCGGTCCCGATCGCCAGCGGCCACCGCGGTCTGCGCCTCGCTCAGTCGTACCCGTCCGTGCTGTCGCTGCGGCTGAGGTAGGGCATCCAGGATGGCGAGGGCTTCGGCGGCGCGGTCCGCGCGCCGCAGCGCCGTCACGGTCTCCACTGTGAGCTGCCAGACGTGCGGTGCCAGGCTGTGGGCGTCGCGCAGTCGGTCGGCGGCCGCCTCCCTGTCGCCTGCCTCGGCCTCGAGCAATGCCAGCCCGCGCAGGGCCCAGGCCGACCGCGTGCGCTCCAGCGACGTCTCGTAGTGCTGCCTGGCAATGGGCAAATCGCCGCGGGCGTGCGCCATGGTGGCGAGGTGGTACGCCGTGAGCCAGTTGGGGGTGGCCGACGCAAGGCGGCGTTCCCAAGCAGACCCGGTTACGTAGGACGGTGGAGCGACGGCGGGATCCGATGCGGGCAACTCGCCGGAGTCGAGGAGGTCCAGCCAAGGCCGACACTCCGCCGAATCCACAACGGGGAAAGGCGTTCCGGGCATGTCGGGGAGTGGTTCGCCGTCGTCGGCGGCGCGGAGCCGCTCGAGCGCACCCCACCCGGAACCGGTGTGCAGGAACCTCCGCGGCGGTGCGTCGATGGCCTGCGTGGCTTTCTGCAGGACGTCCTCGAGTCGGGCTCGAGGTACCAGATCGTCAAGCCTGCGTTGGACATGGGCTGCCGCCTCGTGGTAGCCGGCCGTGTGCGTCACCCCTGGGTCCACGTCGATCGGGGCGTACGCCTCGACCCATCGCCACTGGGTGTTCGCCGGCATGCGCTGGTGCTCGTACTGCGTCGCGGCCAGCCCGGCCTGGATCTCCACGTACGCCCCCGGGTGCTCTGTCGGTGCGCCGACCGCTGACGATGGGCTGAGCCAGTCGATCCAGCGCCGGCCGCCGCGGTGCTGGCCCCAGACGAAGAGCTTCCGTCCGCACAACCGGTTCGTGGACGTCTGAACGAGCCCGTGCCCGTCGCCTGTCACTGCCGCGATCCACGGTCTGCCACCGGCCGGGAGATCCGCAAGGTCGAAGAAGTAGTCGGCGGCCTGCGGGCAGGTCGCGGGGTAGGACCATGGCGCGGTTGCCGTGGGGATGACCCGGACCGTGCCGTCGTACCCGATGTCGTACGCCTGGCTCGCCGGCGTGAGGACTCGCAGGTCCGGGCGCTCGGGCACCGCGGTGTTGGACCACCAGTACATCGGCACGTCGCAGGTCTGCGGATTCGTGATCCGGACGTGGACGAAGAGCGCGGGCTCCTGCGCGCTCAACCAGGCGTCGATCTGGAAGACCACGCCACGCAGCCGCTCCCATTCCCACATGCGCAGTGCCTCGCCGCCGTCCGGGCTCTCCACCACGGCGGCATGCAGTGGCGCACACGTGGTGGGCGAGTGGCCTCTCGTGCCGATGTTCCATTCCGTGCCACCGGAGAACCACGCGTTGCGTAGGGCGAGGTTCGCTGGTTGGAAGACCGGGTTGCGCAAGAGCAGCTCGCGACCGCTTCGTACGTCGCGCAACGACCACAGCCGGCCGCCGAGGTCGAGGGCGAACTCGGCGCGGAGCATGGCGTTCTGGAGGACGGCCGTACGCAACGTGCCGGGCGTGCGACGCCTGGTGTAACCGTCTTGCACGAGGTACGGATAGATGCTGCGCGGCAGGCCGTAGCGCATCCCGGCCGCCATGTGCTCGGGGAACGTCTCGAGCGGAAGGTCGACCGGAAACGTCCGGGTGTCGGCGAAGGGTGGGAGCGGGTTCAGCGGGCCGAGCTCGGCGACCGGCAGATGACGGACGGAACGAAGGACCCGGGCCATGGCCGCAGAACGTTACCAGGACCGACGGGACCACGTGACCAGCTTGGCCAGACCAGGTAGACCTCTAGTGCGTGAATGGTCTAACTGGTAGCTTGCCGGTTCGGTTGGCCGTCGTGCACGACCGTGCCTTGGGAGGCTTTGAGATGGCCGTCGAACCCACACCTGATGCACCACACGATCCCCGCGTACGCAGGACAACCCGTCGTGACATCCTGGTCGCAGGCAGCGGCCTGCTGCTGGCCGGAGCCCTGTCCGGATGCGAGTTCCTCTCGACCGATCCGAGCGGCACGAGCCAGAGGTCGCAGAGCGCCATCGGGCCGATGCCGAAGGAGGCGCCGGCGTTCGCCGAGCTGGTCGGCAAGGGTGAGCTGCCACCGCTGGCCGAGCGGCTTCCGGACCGGCCGATGGTCGTCCAGCCGGTCGCACAGCGCGGTCGGTACGGCGGCGAGTGGCGGAACGTGCTGACCGGCAGCGGCGAGGCGGCCTACATCTACACGATCACGGCGTACGAACACCTCGTCCGGTGGAAGCCCGACTTTCGTGGCGCTGCCGGCATCGTCGAGGTGGAGCCGAACGTCGCCGAGCGGTTCGAGGTGAGCGACGACGGTGCGCGCTACACCTTCTGGCTGCGCAAAGGCATGAAGTGGTCCGACGGCAGGCCGTTCACCGCCGACGACATCGTCTTCGCCGTGGAAGACGTCCTGCTCGACAAGGACATCTCGCCCCAAGGGACGACGTTGCTCAAGGCGCCTGACGGCAGGCCGGCGAGAGTGGAGGAGCACGACGACTACACCGTCTCCATCGTCTTCCCTGCGCCGAGCGGGCTCTTCCTGCAGCGGCTGGCCGGTCCCGACGGCTTCGTGCTCACGAAATACCCACGCCACTATCTCGAGCAGTTCCACGCGAAGTACAACCCGGACGTCGACACGCTGGTCGAGGAAGCCGGAATGGACGACTGGGTGGCGTTGTTCGGCTCCAAGGCCGCGCCGTGGAGCTTCGGTGACAACCCGGACCTGCCCACCCTCACGCCGTGGAAGCTCGTGACACCGTTCGGCAAAGGCTCACGCGTGGTGTTGGAGCGGAACCCGTACTACTGGAAGGTCGATCCGGGCGGCAGCCAGCTGCCGTACCTCGACCGCGTGGTCTTCGACATCGTGAGCGACACCGAGACCATGCTGCTGCGGGCCATCAACGGCGAGCTCGACCTCGAGGTCGGACCTGACACCCGCTTCACCAGCCTCCGCAACAAGCCGGTGCTCGCGCGCAACCGAAAGAAGGGCGACTACCGCTTCCTCGACGTCACGGACTCGCGGATGAACGTGATGATCATCTATCTCAACCTGACGCACCGCGATCCGGTCAAGCGCGAGATCTTCCGAAACCGTGACTTTCGGATCGGACTGTCGTACGCCATCAACCGCCAAGAGCTCATCGACGCGACGCTGCAGCGACAAGGCGAGCCGTACCAGGTGGCGCCGTTGCCCGAATCACCCTTCTACGACGAGAAGTTCGCTACACAGTACACCGAGTACGACGTCGCGAAGGCGAACGAGCATCTCGACCGGGCAGGCTTTGCCCGAAAGGACTCGTCGGGTCGTCGTCTCGGGCCCGACGGCAAGCCGATCGAGATCATCCTGGAGTACGTTCCTGGCTTTCGGGCCGAATGGGCCGACATGCTCCAGCTCATTCGCGGCTACTGGAAGGCGGTCGGCATCGAGCTCGTGCTGGAGCCCGAGGACCGCACGCTCTTCCAGGAGCGCCTGGATGCCAACCGGCACGACGCGACGGTGTGGCACGGTGACGGCGGGTTGGAGATTCCGCTGTTCCCCGGGTCGTACTTCCCCATGAGCACGGGCAGCATCTTCGCCAACGCCTGGGGCGAGTGGTACACCTCGAAAGGCGCCTCCGGAGAGGAGCCACCTCCTGCGACACGGCGGCAGATGGAGCTCTACGACCTGGTCTCCGGAACGACGGACGCCGACAAGCAGGCGCAGTACCTGAAGGAGATCATCGACATCGCGCGCGAGCAGTTCTACGTCATCGGCACGGTGCGGGAAACCCAGAAGTACTTCCTCGTCCGCAACAACGTACGCAACGTTCCCGAGCCGATGTGCCAGAGCTGGCTGTACCCCACGCCCGGACCTACCGAGCCCTGCCAGTACTTCTTCGAGGAGGCGTGAGCTCATGACGTCGGACCAGACCTCCCTCGCAGACAGCTCGGGTCCGCTGATTCCGTGGCCACGGTCGTTCTCGGTTGGCCCGGGTCGGTTTCAGGTCACCGACGCACTGGTGGTCGAGGCTCCCGACGTGCTCTTCGACCTCACAGCACGTGAGATCTGGGGCTGGGGAGTGCGCGTGCTGCCAGCTGGTGGTGCGGTCGAGGGAAGCCGGATGCGCGTCGAGACCGACGACACGGTCGCGGCCGAAGGGTACGAGCTGCGTGTCGCGGAGGACGGCATACGGATTCGTGGCGGCGACGCCGCCGGTGTCTTCTACGCCCTCCAGACACTGAAGCAGCTGCTCCCGCCCGACGTCTATCGCCGGGCGCATCCTGGCGGCGTCACGTGGTCGCTTCCCGTGTGCGAGATCAGCGACTCGCCGCGGCATCGCTGGCGTGGCTGCCTGCTCGACGTCTCGCGCCACTTCATGCCGAAGGACTTCGTCTGCAAGCTCATCGACCTGCTGGCGATGCACAAGCTCAACGTGCTGCAGCTCCACCTGACCGACAACGACGGGTGGCGCGTCGAGTCGAAGCGGTACCCGCGGCTCACCGAGGTCGGTTCATGGCGCGAGGAGACCCGGTGGCCCTGGGAAGAGCGCGGGGACGGGACACCACACGGCGGTTACTACACGCAGGAGGACCTGCGCGAGATCGTGGCGTACGCGGGTAGGCGGTTCGTCACCGTCGTCCCCGAGATCGAGATGCCGGCACACAGCTTTGCCGCCATCGCGGCGTATCCGGAGCTCGGACATCATCCGGACGTTACGCCGCGCACGTCGATTCCGCTGGGCGAGGGCGACGTGCTCAACGTGGAGGACTCGACGCTGGAGTTCTTCCAGAACGTGCTGGCCGAGGTGCTCGACATCTTCCCCAGCACGTACATCCACATCGGTGGTGACGAGTGCCCGAAGGAGCCGTGGCGGAACAGTCCGCGCGCGCAGGAGCGGATGCGCGAGCTCGGGCTGCCCGACGAGGACGCCTTGCAGAGTTGGTTCATCACGCAGATGGATCGGTGGCTCGCCGAACACGGCCGGCGGCTGGTCGGGTGGGACGAGATCCTGGAAGGTGGCTTGGCGCCCGGTGCGACGGTCATGTCGTGGCGTGGTGAGAGCGGCGGCATCGCGGCCGCCCGGGCCGGGCACGACGTCGTGATGGCGCCGACCTCGCCGACGTACTTCGACTACTACCAGTCGACGAGCGGCGAGGAGCCGTTGGCGATCGGTGGGTTGAACCCGCTGGAGGCGGTGTTCCGCTACGACCCGGTGCCGGCGGAGCTCACGCAGGCCGAGGCGGCCCACGTGCTCGGTGCGCAGTTCCAGGTGTGGACCGAGTTCCTCCCGACGCCGCAGCACGTGGAGTACATGGCATTTCCGCGCACGTGTGCGTTCGCCGAAGCGGTGTGGCGGGCGCGCCCTGACCGCTCGTACGACGACTTCCTGCAGCGGCTCGACATCCACCTGCGCCGGCTGGATGCGTTCGGCGTCAACTACCGCCCGCTCGACGGGCCGCGACCATGGCAGCGCGGCGGGACCGGCCGGTTCGACAGACGCACCCAGCCGCAACTGGTCCCGGCGGAGTAGGCGTCCGCTACCTGTCAGCTGCGCAGGCCGTACGCCCGGATCACGGTCTGCTCGACCCGGTTGCCGGACGTGTCGCGAGCGCTCGCCCGCAGCGACACGAACTCCGCGTCGGCCGGGTGCGACACCTCGGCCTGCCACCGGTCGGTTCCGGAGCTGTGCAGCGTGAGCGGGTGCCACGTCGCGCCGTCGTCGAACGACACGTCCAGCGTGATCTCGCTGATCGCGGCGTCCGGATCGGCCCGCGTCGCTGAGACGTCGAGCTGGAACGTCTCGCCGGCGGGCGCCCGGTCGAGCAGGTCGAAGCTGCCGCCGACGTGCAGGCCGAGCGTGGTCACCTGGTTGAAGTCGCTGTCGAACGGCCCAGCGTCGAACGTCCACGTCGCGCTCACCCGCGTCGCGAGCCTCGACCAGTCGACCTCTCGTGTGGCCTCCGTGGTGACCTCGAACCGGGCACGGTCGGTCGGCACCTCGAAGGACCCGCCGTCGGGTTCGTCACTCGTCCCGACGACTTCACCATCTCGGCGCAACGTCGTCGTGGCGGTGGTCCCCAGCCAACCGGGGAAGGCGGTGTGGTCCTCGGTTGCTGGCGAGAAGTGGTTCACACCGAGGAAGAGCCGCTGCTGGGGGCGGTAGTAGAACGGGTGCGCGATCGGGCCGATCGCCGCTGCGTTCCAGTGCTCGACGTAGCGTGCGCCGGCGGTGAAGCTCCGCGGCTGCGCGGTCTCGCCGCCGATGTCGGTCTCGAGCGACCGCTCCCACATCAGGTCGGGCCCGGCCGAGAAGTACGCGATCCGCCGGCTGGGCTGGATGACGTCGTAGCGGTTCGGGTTCGTGTTCGACCAGAAGTCGTCGTACGCCGACGTGACGAAGCTCCCGGTCTGGGGTTGGGTCACGCCTTGGCTGTGCAGCCGCAGGTCCACCCTGGCGAGATCGGCATCGTGCACGGTGAAGGTCGGCGGGTCCGGCACCCGTCCCTGCGTGGTGAGGTAGAGGTGGTACGCCCGGGCGGGCTCGTCGGTCGTCATCGGCTCGGGCTCGCTCAGCGTGGTGTAGTGCCCGAACAGGTAGGCACGGTCGCGCACCTCGACGGTCGGAGTGGCATACAGCGGGGTGTTCCCGACGTTGGGGTCGTTGCCGCCCCAGAGTCGGTGTCCGAAGACCGCGCTCTGCACCCACGCCGCCTGGTAGCCATGGGGCTCGGCCGTCGGGCTGTCGACGATCGCCTGCACCCGCTTGGCCTTACGGGCGTCGAGCCGGACCGTCATGTCCCGGTCGAGCACCAAGTCGGGGCGCGCTGCCAGCGTTGCCGGCGTGACCGGTGTGTCACCGCCGTCGCCGACCGTGGAAGCCTCGAAGATGGCCGCGGACAGGTCGTAACGCCCCTTGGGCAGGCGGAGCGTCACGGGTTCGCCGGCGAGGGGCACGGTGCGGTACTCGGTGTCGGCGTCGGTGACGTCCACCACCTCGACCAGCGTCTCGACCCGGTTGCCGGAGCGGTCCCGGGCGTCGAGGGTGAGGTCGTACGACTCGACCTCTCGCACCAGGCCGATCGGCGTGCTGCTCAGGATCCGACCACCGGCGCGTGCGACCAGCCAGGCGGAGTACGTCCCGTCGAGGCGACCGCGCTTCGGGTCCGCCCGCACGGTGACCTTCGCGGTCGTGCCAGGAGCGACGCGGATGCTGTCCCGGGAGAGCGTGAACATTCCGCGTGGTGCCGGTCGGCCGGTCGGGCCCAGCGTCCTCAGGGTCAGGTGGAGGGTGACGGCCTTCCTGCCGATGGTTTCGTACGACACGACCTTCGCGATCGGCTTGTCGTCGTCGTGCGGCCAGCGGGCGATGCCCAGGCTGACCGAGCTCGGTGTCACGAGGATCCGCTGTCGTACGGCACGGGCCACGTCGACCCGTCCGGCACCCTGGGCGAAGACGCCGAGTGTGGAGTTCGGCGTGGCACTTGCCAGGAGTGCGGCGCGTAGCCGTTTGGCCCGCCAGGCCGGATGCTTCTGGGCCAGGATGGCCGCTGCGCCGGCGACATGCGGTGCAGCCATGGAGGTGCCCGAGAGCCTCGTGTAGTGGTCGCCCACCGGCTCTCCGAGCGAGGTCTGGTCTGCGCGCGCGGCCACGATGTCCTGACCGGGTGCGGTGAGCTCCGGCTTGACCGCGCCGTCGCCCGCCCGCGGACCCACGTTGGAGAACTCGCTCAGTGCACCCTGCTTCGTCACGCTGCCCACCGCCAGCGCCTGGTTGGCTGACGCCGGGGACGCCACCAGGTGGTCGGGCTCACGGCATTCGACGGGAATGGGATGGTTTCCGGCGGCGATGGTGAACAGCGCTCCGGTTTCGCGGGTCAGCCGATTGACCGCCCGCGCGAGCGGATCCGTCCCATCCGTCGGGCACCCCCCGAGGCTCATGTTCACGACACGGGCCTTCCGGGTGGTGGTCGCCCATTCCATGCCGGCGATGATCCACGACTCGTAGCCGCTACCGGAGTCGTCGAGCACCTTGCCCACGAGGAGTCGGGCGTCTGGTGCGACACCGGCGTACCGTCCGTCCGACGCCGCGCCGCTGCCGGTGATGATCGATGCCACGTGCGTGCCATGACCGTTGCCATCGACGGTGGAACCGGACTCGGTGAAGTCCCGTGCCGCGACCACCGCGTCCGCGAGGTCGGGGTGGCTCGCGTCGATGCCGGTGTCGAGGACGGCGACCCGGACGTTCTTGCCGGTGAGGCCAGCCTTCCAGGCGGTCGGCGCGCCGATCTGCGGCACGCTCTCGTCCAGCGAGGCGTGCACACGCCCGTCGAGCCAGATCGTGTCGAGACCGGGCCGAAGCTCGCGAGCCGACACCGGCCCTGAGGTGATGTCCTCCCACAACGCCGCGACGGTCGCTTTCGGGGCGGCCACGCTCATCGCGTCGATGCTCGGCAGCTCCTTCTCCACGTGGACACCTGCCGCGCTCATCTGCGCCCTGAGATCACTGGCTGCGTCGGAGAGCCCCTGGTGGGCCACGATGAGCGGCAGGTCGCTGCGTTCGTCGTCGGCGTAGCCCTGCTCGATGAGTGCCGTGACGTCGAAGAGCCGACCGTCCAGCCGGCCGGAGGCGATCAGTGGCTGCGCGTCCGCAGGGACGACACGGATGTGGCCGTCGGGCGTGCGGCTCTCGACGAACGGCACATGCCGTCGACCCGGCCCGGGCTCGAAGCGCACGCGGGGTCTGCCCGACCGGTCCTGGGAGACCACCACGCGGTCGCCGGTGATGAGCGTGAGAGTCCGCTCGGCTGCGGCTGGGGCCGACCGGCCAGGTGGTGCTCCGGTCGATGCAGGTCCGGCCCCGGCGGCCATCCCCACCGGCCCCGCTGTGGTGGCCGCGGCGACCGGCACAGCGGTAGCCACGCCGGCCGTCCAGATCGCCAAGGACGCAAGAACTCGGAGCCAGATCGTCCGCATGCCCTCCCCTTCCGTGCCCATACGAGCGGATCGCGCGCGAGGTGACATCTGCCCATCAAGAGCCGTTACGTACCGATGTGGTTGTCACATGTGATGGGCGCCACTTTCGGAAGATCCCGCCTCGCCGGGTGCGTCGTTGCCTCGCCTGGCGCCAGCGCCCGCTATGGCGGCTGTGCCGCAGCGACGCGCGGTCATCGGAGGGCTGTCCACAATTTCCGGCCCGTCCAGGCCGCGGACTGTGGAGACTGGTGCTAAGAGCCTGCCCGGGGGAGGCTCCGTCGGCGTCGTGAGCGTCGCCAAAGGGGGGTTGGATCGTGGCCAGTCAACGGCACGACGATGACGCGAGAATGCCGGTTTTCCGAGCCATGCGGAGCTGGGTACGCACGCTGGCGACGGCAGGCGTGATCCTCGTCGCGCTGTCCGCCGTGGTCGAAACCCTGACGCGGGGTTCCATGCGACCCATCGTCGGAGTTCTGGGTGGTCTCGGACTTATCGCCCTGATCGTCGCGGCACTCGGCTGGGTGCTCGGAGTCGGTGAATCCGAGACCGAGAGTGCTGAGGAAGACGATGACGTCCTCGGTCGGCCGGTACGGCGCCGGGCACGGGCCGACGGGGACGAGGCGGTCGAGGAGGCCGAAGAGCCGGTCGACGAAGCCGAGCCGGACGTCGAGGTCGAGCCGGACATCGTGGACGAGGAGGCCGAAGAGGTACGACCGAGAGCGGTCGCGCGTCGGCACCGCGGACGCATGCGACGTCAGGAGGAGCCGGCCGACGAAGAGGACGTGGGGCCGCAGCGCCGGCTGTCCGAAGGCACGCTCAACGGTGACGTGCGAAGGCTCTCCCAGATCAAGGACGCCGAGCTAGGACCGACCGCGACCCGGTACATGTTGCGTGGTCGCGCGCCGTACGTTCGCCGGCCGGCGGCTGACGGTCGACTCGCCTCTCTGCTCAAGCCAGATCGGGCACCACACCCGTTCGTCGTGGTCGTCGGTGAGGCGAAGGCCGGGAAGTCGCGCACGGTCGTCGAAGCCGTGCGGTCGGTCTACGGCCAGCGGGATCCGATGGTGGTGATCCCCGAGGACGGTCAGGACCTGGCGAACCTGCTCACGCCCGAGCCGCCCGCCGCCCCGGATCGGCATCCCTGGGTGCTCTGGCTCGACGACCTCACCGCCGCGGACCTCGCCCATCTCTCACCGGAGATCGTGGACCGCACGACCCAGCACGCCGTGCTGATCGGGACGATGACGCGGGAACGCTGGGACGAGATCCACAGCGGAAGTGAGATTGCGGAGAACGCGCGGGCGGTGCTGCACCGAGCGACCAAGGTTCCGTTGGAGTTCCACCTCACCGCGTCGGAACGAGCCGAGGCGGCGCAGCTGTACCCGCAGGAGCGGGTGACCGGCAGCATCGGCGAGGCGCTGGTCGGTGGCGAGCAGCTGACGGAGCGGCTCCGTATGGGGCGCGAGGCCGAGCCGGCCGGATATGCGATCGTGCAGGCGGCGATCGACGCGCGCCGGGCGGGGCTGAAACGTCCGATCACCGAGTCGGAGCTGCGCCGGCTGTATCCCCTGTATCTGCGACGGATTCGGATCGACCTCGACCCGACGACTGCCCTCTTCGCCCAGGGCATGGCATGGGCCACCGAGCCCGTGGCGTCCGAGGTCGCGTTGCTCACCCGGGTGTCGGATCGGGTTGGTGACCGCGCTCAGGGTGATGGAGCCGGTGGTGACGGGTCAGGCGGCGGCGGGCCGGCCGGGTTCGAGGTGCTTGACTACCTGGTCGCGGCCGAGGAAGGCCGGACGGTCGATGGGGAGGAAGCCAGCGAAGGCCGTCCCATCTTCGACCCGATGTGGCAGGAGCT